>NZ_JBIRAX010000043.1:0-514 GCF_044326375.1 Actinomadura sp. 3N508 | reverse complement strand
ATCAACCCCACCCCTCCGAAAAGGAGCAGAGCATCAAGCCCTCACCAGAGATGCTCGCGTCCACTGTGCAGTTCTCAAAAAACAACCGGGCCCACCAGCACCCCACCCCCGGTCAGAGGATGGGGCGGCTGGTCCCGCAGTCCAGAGGTCACCGGGCGAAGCCCGTTTCCTCAGGACCCAACAGCGTGCCCAGCCCCCCACCCGCCCGAGGCCGCCGTTCCCACTCCTGGAGGTCGCCCTCCAGACGGTACTTGCCGGCTCACACGTGTGGTGAGCTGAATAGCCAGTGCTCCACATCTATGAGCAGCCACCTGACGGACATTCGCCGTCAACGGCGGCCACCGACCACGACCCCACGTCCCTCCCCGTGCAGGGAGAGCGAAGCGGCCTTGGCCAGCTGGTGCTCCTTAGAAAGGAGGTGATCCAGCCGCACCTTCCGGTACGGCTACCTTGTTACGACTTCGTCCCAATCGCCGGCCCCACCTTCGACCGCTCCCCCCACACAAGGTGGTTG
>NZ_JBIRAX010000042.1:0-639 GCF_044326375.1 Actinomadura sp. 3N508 | reverse complement strand
TTGTGTGGGGGGAGCGGTCGAAGGTGGGGCCGGCGATTGGGACGAAGTCGTAACAAGGTAGCCGTACCGGAAGGTGCGGCTGGATCACCTCCTTTCTAAGGAGCACACAACTGGCCGAGCTGCCCCCCTTGCGGGGAGAGCCCGGTCGGTGGCCGCCGTTGACGGCGAATGTCCGTCAGGTGGCTGCTCATAGATGTGGAGCACTGGCTATTCAGCTCACCACGCGTGTGAGCCGGCAAGTACCGTCTGGAGGGCGACCTCCAGGAGTGGGAACGACGGCCTCGGGCGTGTGGGGGGCTGGGCACGCTGTTGGGTCCTGAGGAAACGGGCGCGAGCCTGGTGACCTCTGGATCGCGGGACCAGACGCCCCATCCTCTGACCGGGGGTGGGGTGCTGGTGGGCCCGGTTGTTTTTTGAGAACTGCACAGTGGACGCGAGCATCTCTGGTGAACGACGGGATCTCGGTGACGGCCGCCCCTTTTGGGGGTGGGTGTTGTTCCGGGGTTTTGTTTGTTTATCTGCGATTTGTTTTGATCGTTTTGTGTGTTCAAGTTTTTTAGGGCATACGGTGGATGCCTTGGCATCAGGAGCCGATGAAGGACGTGGGAGCCTGCGATATGCCTCGGGGAGTCGGCAACC
>NZ_JBIRAX010000041.1:0-646 GCF_044326375.1 Actinomadura sp. 3N508 | reverse complement strand
CTGGTTGCCGACTCCCCGAGGCATATCGCAGGCTCCCACGTCCTTCATCGGCTCCTGATGCCAAGGCATCCACCGTATGCCCTAAAAAACTTGAACACACAAAACGATCAAAACAAATCGCAGATAAGAACCATCAACCCCACCCCTCCGAAAAGGAGCAGAGCATCAAGCCCTCACCAGAGATGCTCGCGTCCACTGTGCAGTTCTCAAAAAACAACCGGGCCCACCAGCACCCCACCCCCGGTCAGAGGATGGGGCGTCTGGTCCCGCAATCCGAGGTCACCGGGCGAAGCCCGTTTCCTCAGGACCCAACAGCGTGCCCAGCCCCCCACACGCCCGAGGCCGTCGTTCCCACTCCCCACTGGACCGAGGTCCAGAAGGCGGTACTTGCCGGCTCACACGCGTGGTGAGCTGAATAGCCAGTGCTCCACATCTATGAGCAGCCACCTGACGGACATTCGCCGTCAACGGCGGCCACCGACCGGGCTCTCCCCGCAAGGGGGCAGCTCGGCCAGTTGTGTGCTCCTTAGAAAGGAGGTGATCCAGCCGCACCTTCCGGTACGGCTACCTTGTTACGACTTCGTCCCAATCGCCGGCCCCACCTTCGACCGCTCCCCCCACACAAGGTGGTTGGGCCACGGGCTTC
>NZ_JBIRAX010000040.1:0-660 GCF_044326375.1 Actinomadura sp. 3N508 | reverse complement strand
CAACCACCTTGTGTGGGGGGAGCGGTCGAAGGTGGGGCCGGCGATTGGGACGAAGTCGTAACAAGGTAGCCGTACCGGAAGGTGCGGCTGGATCACCTCCTTTCTAAGGAGCACCAGCTGGCCAAGGTCGCTCATCCTTCGGGGTGGGGGTCGTGGTCGGTGGCCGCCGTTGACGGCGAATGTCCGTCAGGTGGCTGCTCATAGATGTGGAGCACTGGCTATTCAGCTCACCACACGTGTGAGCCGGCAAGTACCGCCTTCTGGACCTCGGTCCAGTGGGAGTGGGAACGACGGCGTCGGGCGTGTGGGGGGCTGGGCACGCTGTTGGGTCCTGAGGAAACGGGCTTTCGCCCGGTGACCTCGGATCGCGGGACCAGCCGCCCCATCCCTAGCTATAGGGGGTGGGGTGCTGGTGGGCCCGGTTGTTTTTTGAGAACTGCACAGTGGACGCGAGCATCTCTGGTGAACGACGGGATCTCGGTGACGGCCGCCCCTCCATGTTGGGGGGTGGGAGTTGTTCCGGGGTTTTGTTCGTTTATCTGCGATTTGTTTTGATCGTTTTGTGTGTTCAAGTTTTTTAGGGCATACGGTGGATGCCTTGGCATCAGGAGCCGATGAAGGACGTGGGAGCCTGCGATATGCCTCGGGGAGTCGGCAACC
>NZ_JBIRAX010000004.1:0-731624 GCF_044326375.1 Actinomadura sp. 3N508 | reverse complement strand
GGGCGTTCGGTGGTTTTGGCGAAGGGGAAACACCCGGTCCCATCCCGAACCCGGAAGTTAAGCCCTTCAGCGCCGATGGTACTGCATGGGAGACTGTGTGGGAGAGTAGGACACCGCCGGACATTTCTTACAGGGAGGCCCCGCCGACAACGGCGGGGCCTCCTTCGTTTGTGACCTGGCTTCCGAGGCTCGGGAGGGTCGGCGTACGAGAACCACTCCGCCGCGTCCAAGCAGGGGGAGTTCGGTCGGCAGCGGCCATTTACTTATCGGCAGGGCTTGACCACCGCCTAAGAGTGGGCGAGCCTTTTGATCGTCCAAGGCTTTGCGGCGTTGAGAGCCGATTGCCCGCTTATCTCTGTGCGACGAGGACTGCGATGACCTTCGCGATCGAACCCATTGATCCTGCCGACTTGCCCGAGTCCTCGCCGGCCTACACGCACGGAACGCTTGTGCGCGGTGGGCACCGGACCTTGTTCATCAGTGGCCAGCCGCCCTGGACCACCAAGGGCGACGTTCCCGCTGACTTCGGTGCGCAATGCCGCCTTGCTTGGGACAACGTGAAGACGGTCCTCGCCGATGCCGATATGACTGTCGACAACCTGGCCAAGGTCACCGTTTACCTGTCCGACCGGCGGTACCGCGAGCTCAACTCCCGGATCCGGCATGAGGTGCTCGGCGAGCATCGTCCTGCGATCACCATCATCATCACCGGCATCTACGATGAGGGCTGGCTCTTGGAGATCGAGGCCATCGCCATCGCGCCCGACCTTGAGGACGGCACGCGCTAACCATTGTGAGGGTCGTCGTCCTGGTGTCTCGTCATTTAGGAGCCTCAGTGGCTCCGGCGACCATGTGAGGCGAGGCCGTCCTGGGTGACGTCGTTTCTAAAGACTGATCACCTTGCGGGCGAGTCCGAGAGTTCAGTGATGCGGCTGGGAGTAGGTGCTTGTCTCCAGGCCAGGCCGTGAGTGAACGCGGCGTCGTTTAACACGTTACGAGTCGCCTGATCAGGGCGTTTCGGGTCTCTCTGGTGCTTCTGCGGCTGTGGGCTCGGGTTTCGGGTCCAGGGTTTGGAGGAGGGTGTCCAGAGCGGGGAGGTCGTCCTCGCTGAAGACCTGGATGCCTTCGCGTTCTAGGAGGGCTGTTGTGACGCCGTCCCCGGGGCTCGATGTGCCTGTGAAGGTGCCGTCGTAGATTCGGTGGCTGCCGCAGGACGGGCTGCCCTCCTTGAGCAGGGCGAAGCGGGCGCCGGTGCGGCGGGCCGTGGCGAGGGCCTGGTGGGCGCCGTGGAGGAATTGGGCGGTGACGTCCTCGCCCGTGTCCGTGCGGACCTGGGCGGTGCCGTCGAGGACGGCGTGACCGTCGCCGCCGACGATCTCGGCCGGTGGGCGCGGGACGGCCAGGCCGCCTGATACCTCGGGGCAGAACGGGACGAGGCGGCCCTCGGCGCGCCAGCGTTCGAAGAGGTCGTCGCCCACCGGTTTGGCGGCGCCGTCGTAGCGGACGGGCCGTCCCACAAGGCAGGAGCTGACCAGGATGCGTTCCACGTCCTCCAGCCTATGCGCGGGCGTGGGCGCGGCATTCGGCGCTCGGAGCCGCGGCGGACGCCCGACATTCAACCTGCGCCATCCCAGGCCGGGCTATTTGCGGATGCGGCTCACGGCGATCTGTGCCACGCGGACGGCGGCGCCGGGGTTGAGGCGGGCGCCGCGCCAGGCGAGGCGGCCGTGCGCGGGGGCGACGATCAGTGCCTGGTTCTTGGCGATGCCGCGCATGATGTCGCGGGCCAGCTTCTCGGCCGTGTAGAGGCGCGGGGACGCCTTGGCGATGTCGCCGGTGGCGTCGCCGCTCATCGGCGTCTCTGGCAGGTCCGGGTTGACGTTGTAGAGCAGTGGTGTGTCGACGAAGCTCGGGCAGACGACGCTGACCTTGACGCCGCGTCCGGCGGCCTCTGCGCGCAGGCCGAGGGACAGGCCGACGACCGCGTGCTTGGTCGCGGTGTAGGGGATGCCGATCGGCATCGGGACGAGCCCGGCGAGCGACGCGGTGTTGACGATGTGGCCGCGGCCCTGCTCCAGCATGATCGGGTAGGCGGCGTGGACGCCGTGCACGACGCCCTTGAGGTTGATGTCGATCGCGCGGTTCCAGTGGTCGAGGGTGAGTTCCTCGGCGAGGCCGCCGATGGCGATGCCGGCGTTGTTGAACACCAGGTCGAGCCGACCGTGGTCGGCGCGGATGTCCTTGTAGAGGCCGGTTACCGCGTCGGGGTCGGTGACGTCGAGCGGGGCGGACGTCGCCTTGCCCTTGCCGAGGGTGTTCAGCTTCTCGGCGACGTGGGCGGCGCCGTCGGCGTTGATGTCGGTCACCACGACGGTGTCGCCGCGCGTCACCAGGGACGTGGCGATCGCGCGGCCGATGCCGGACGCGCCTCCGGTCACGATCGCGATGCTCATGGGGGGCTCCGCTCGATGTCGGACGCCGCAAACCGCAGGCACGCAGGGACGTGGCAACGGCCCGGTTGCGGGCCACGGTTTGCGGCGGCTGAATGGATTCTTGGGCAGGGGTGGGGCGGCGGGTTAGGAGGTCGCCGGCTCTATCTGGAAGTCGCGTGGGTTGAGCTTGCGGGTTCGCAGCCAGAAGCTGACCGTGGACGCCGGCCACGCCGCGCGGTTGACGCCGTTCCGGTCCAGGTACCAGCTGTCGCAGCCGCCGGCCACCCACACGGCGCCTTCCGACTTGCGCTGCACCCAGGTGTTGAACCTGTCCTGGACGGACGGCCGGACGGAGATCCGCGCCCCGCCCGCCCCGTCCAGCATCGCCAGGCATTGCAGGACGTACCGCACCTGCGCCTCGATGATGAAGATCATCGAGTTGTGGCCGAGGCCGGAGTTCGGGCCGAGCAGCAGGAACAGGTTCGGGAAGCCCGCGACCGTGACGCCGAGATGCGCCTCGATGCCGTCCCGCCACGCGTCCTGGATCTTCAGGCCGTGGCGGCCGACGATGCGGGCGTCATCGAACGCGTCCGTGACGTGGAAGCCGGTGCCGAAGATGATCGCGTCGACCGCGTGCTCGCGTCCGTCCCGGGTGATGATCGAATGCGCCCGGACCTCGGCGATGGCCTCGGTGGTCAGCTCCACGTCCGGCCGCATCAGCGCCGGGTAGTAGTCGCTGGACACGAGCGTCCGCTTGCAGCCCATCGTGTAGTCGGGCGTGAGCTTGCGGCGCAGGGTGCGGTCGGGGACCTGGCGCGTCAGGTGCAGGCGGGCGAGTGTGCCGGCCGCCTTCAGCAGTTTCGGGTTCTTGAACCCTAGGACGAAGCTCTCCTGCATCAGGTAGACGCCGTTGCGGTACCCGCGCTGGACGAGCGGGACGCGGCGGAACAGCGTCCGCTCCAGCCCGGTGACGCGGCGGTCGGGCTTCGGGATGATCCATGGCGGCGTCCGCTGGAACACCGTGAGATGCGCGGTCCGCTTCGCGATCTGCGGGACGAACTGGATCGCGGACGCGCCCGTCCCGATCACCGCGACGCGCTTGCCCGTCAGGTCGTAGGAGTGGTCCCACTCGGCGGAGTGGAACGTCGTCCCCTCGAACGAGGCCAGGCCGGGCAGGTCGGGGATGCTCGGCCGGTGCAGCGGGCCCATGCCCGAGACCAGCGCCCGCCCCCGGACGACGTCGCCGCCCGCCGTGAACACCTGCCAGGTGTCGGTGGCGTCGTCGTACTCCGTCCCGGTCACTTCCGTGTTGAACAGGATGTGCTGCGCCAGGTCGTACTTGTCGACGATGTCCTTGATGTACTGGAGCAGCTCCCGCTGCTGCGGGAACATCCGCGACCAGCCGGTGTTGGGCTCGAAGGAGTAGGAGTACAGCAGCGACATGATGTCGCACGCGCAGCCGGGATAGGTGTTCTCCCGCCACGTCCCGCCGACGTCGTCCGCCTTCTCCAGGATGACGAAGTCGTGGATACCGGACTTCTTCAGCCCGATCGCCATGCCGAGGCCGGAGAAGCCCGTCCCGATGACGACGACCTTGTACGGGCCGCCCGGCCCGGCCGCGGGCGTCACCACGGCTGGCCTCTCCTCAGGGGCGGCTGGCGCGGGCGGGGCAGCCGGGGCGGGCGAAGCTGCCGGGGCGGTCATCGTCACCCGGCCTCGACGGCGCGGCGCTGCTTCGGCTCGTCCCAGATTCCGAACGCCCGCCACACCTGCTTGCCGACCGGGCTGACCACGCCGAGCTCGGCCATCAGGTCGCGGATCTTGCCGACCGAGTTGGAGATCTCCGCCATCGACGCCTCGCTCTTGTACGCCTGCCGGACGACGTCCTTCGGGATGCCGAAGTGCCGGACCATCGGCCCGGGCGGCGACAGCATGATCCGTGCCATCACGCCGAGGACGACCGGCGTCGCGACGCCGAGGATCCGGCGGCGCAGCGGGTTCATGTTCGGCACCCGGTGCTTGAGGTAGTGCCGGGCGAACGAGATGTGCCGGGCCTCCTCCGCGATGTGGATCTTCATGATGGTCTCTTCGAGCGGGTGCTTGATGTGCCCGCCCTTGAGCGACTTGCGCTGGACGTAGTCGATCGGGTCCTCGCCGCCGAGCACGAAGATGAAGAACATCTCGGTGCTGACCAGCGGGATCCACGGCGCGGCCTGCGCGATGAAGCTGAGCGAGCGCGGCATGCCGCGGATCGGCATCTTCGTCCGGTTCACGAACTCCTGGAACATCATCCCGTGGTGACATTCCTCGGTCGTCTCGTGGTAGACGTACCGGAATTCGGGGCGGCCGTTCGGCAGCCGGTAGGCGTAGTTCAGCAGTCCGCGCTTCAGCAGGTTCTCGAACTGCAGGCCGATCTTCATCGCGGTCGCGACGCGCCAGAGCCCGATCTGCGCCTGGATCTCCGGCGGCTGCGCCTGGTACCAGGCCGTCTGGCCGAGCCGGTCGAACGGCGGCAGCACCCAGCGAGGGTCGTTCTTGTCGACGGTGAACTCGGGGTCGTCCCACGGGATGTCGGCGTAGGCCTCCCAGTGCTTGTCCACCGACGCCTTGTTCAGGCGGTCGATGACGCCGAGATAGGACTTCTTGTCCTTGACCTGCTCGCGGACTTCTTCGGCGAGTTCGGTGGGGGCTTTCGGCATGTCGGGCGCTCCCTCGGGGGTGGTGCGGTCGGCCGCGGCCGACGGGGTGTTCAGGAGGTTCGGTCGAGGTGTTCGAGGCTTTCGGGGTGCTCGGACGGCGGGGCCGGGGGCGGGGCCGGGGGCGTTCCGGGGCCCGGGACGATCAGCCGTGCGACGTCCTTGACCTGGCGCAGCACGGCGGCCTGGTGGCCGTCGGCGTCGTCGTCCAGCGCGTTCTGTATGGACAGTCCGACGAACATCGCGAACACGCCGCGCAGCATCGTCGGGACGAAGTCGGGGGGCAGCGTGTTCTCCGGGAACAGCCGCTCGAACACCTCCAGGATGACCTGGAGGATCCGCTCGTTCAGGTCGCGGCACAGCGGGCGCAGTTCGTCGTCGGTGCGGGCGGCGACGGCCAGTTCCGTGAGGGCCTTGGCCGGACGTCCGCGGAACACCTCCCACAGCAGGTCGAGCGCGCCGGAGACGTCGCGCCGCTCGGGCGGCAGCGCCGCGAACGCGGTCTCGTACGCCAGCCGCTGCGCCTCCAGCAGATGCTCCAGCGCCGCCGCGACCAGCACCATCTTGGTGGGGTAGTGGTGCTGCTGCGCCCCGCGCGACACGCCCGCGCGGCGGGCCACCTCCGTGGTGGAGGTCCCGGACCAGCCGAGGTCCACCAGGCATTCCATGGTGGCCTCCAGGAGCCTGGCCTGCGTGTGCGACCGGCGTTCTTCCTGCGTCCGGCGGCGGGACGGGACGTGCCGGTGGCGTCGGCGGCTGCTTACTGTCACGCCTCCGACCGTACGAGCCGACATACAAGCAAGCAAGCCTGCATGTATGTTGTGCGCATCACAATTGGACATTGTGTCTTATTGATCTTTCCTGGTGTCGTACCGCAGCGGACGTAGCCGGGGGCGGCCGGGTGCTTCGCCGGGAGCAGGCGTGGTGCCTCTCCTCACCCGACGACGGGCGGCGGACCGCGACGCCACGATCCTCGGCATGGAAAACGCAGCAGAAGCAAGGCGATCGATCCAGGATCCGACGGGTGCGGCGCCCGGGAACGGCGGCGCCCGGACGGTTCATCTCACGAAGGTGTACGGGACCGGCGACATGGCGGTGCGCGCGCTCGACGACGTCAGCGTGGTGCTCCCGGAGCGGCGGTTCACCGCGATCATGGGGCCGTCCGGTGCCGGGAAGTCCACGCTGATGCACTGCGTGGCGGGGCTGGAGGAGGCGACGTCCGGCAAGGTCTACGTCGGCGACCAGGAGCTCGGCGCGCTGTCGGACCGGCGGCTGACCAGGCTCCGGCGCGAGCGCATCGGGTTCGTGTTCCAGGCGTTCAACCTGCTCCCGACGCTGACCGCCCGCGACAACATCCTCCTGCCGATGACGCTCGCGGGCACGAGCCCCGATCAGGAATGGCTGGACACGGTCGTGCGCGTCCTGAAGCTGGGGGACCGGCTGTCGCACCGTCCGTCCGAGATGTCGGGCGGGCAGCAGCAGCGGGTGGCGCTGGCGCGCGCCCTGGTCACCCGCCCGCAGATCGTGTTCGCGGACGAGCCCACCGGCAACCTCGACTCCCGCACCGGCGGCGAGGTGCTGACGCTCCTCCGCAACGCGGTGGACGACCTGGGCCAGACCGTCGCGATGGTCACCCACGACCCGGTCGCCGCGGGGTACGCCGACTGGGTGGTGTTCCTCGCCGACGGCCGCGTCGTCGACGTCATGGACGCGCCCACGCCCGACCGGGTGCTGGACCGCATGCGCGGGCTGGGGGACCACCGATGATCGGCCTCGTCTTCAAGGAACTGTGGGGACGCAAGCGCCGGATGGCCGGCTCCCTGGTTGCCGTCTTCCTCGGCGTCTCGTTCCTGACGGGAACGCTCGTGCTCGGCGACACCCTCGCCGGAAGCATCGACGGGTACTACTCGCAGTCGTTCGGCAAGACCGACGTCAGCGTCCGCAACTCGACCAGTGTCAGCGACGAGCCGTGGGGGTCCCGCGGCCAGATCGACGCGTCCGCGCTCGACAAGGTCCGCCAGGTGAACGGCGTCGCGAACGCCGAACCCGTCATCCAGGGGTCGGGGCAGCTGCTCGGCAAGGACGGCGCGATCGTCGAGTCGCGCGGGCCGCGGACCGCCGGGAACTGGCTGGCCGACCCGAAGCTGAACCCGTACCGGCTCGCCGAGGGCCGGGCGCCGCGCGCGCCGGACGAGGTCGTCATCAACAAGATGTTCGCCACCGAGGGCAACCTGAAGGTCGGCGACCGGACGGCCGTCCTCACACCGGAGAAGGTCCCGGTGACGGTCGTCGGGATCAGCATGTTCGGCGATGAGGAGGCGTTCGGAGAGACGTCGTTCACGGCGTTCAGCCTGGAGGGCGCGCGCCGGCACGTGGCGAAGTCGCCCGACCGGATCAGCGGCGTCTACGTCCGCGCGGAAGACGGCGTCAGCCAGAACGAACTGGCGTCCCGGATCAAGCCCGTCCTGCCCGCCGGGACGGAGGCCATCACGAACAAGGCGCAGGTCGAGGAGGGCATGTCGAAGGTCGAGTCCGGGTTCCTGCAGATCTTCCGGACCGTCCTCGCCGCGTTCGGCGGGGTGGCGCTGCTCGTCGCCGCGTTCAGCATCCACAACACGTTCGCCATCACGATGGCGCAGCGGACCCGGGAGTCGGCGCTGCTGCGCGCGCTCGGCGCGGGCCGCCGCCAGGTCATGACGATCGTCGGGTTCGAGGCGCTGGTCATCGGCGCCGCCGCGACCGCCGCCGGGCTCGCCGGCGGGATGGGGTTCGCGGCGCTGCTCCGGTGGCTGTTCACCCAGTTCCGCATCGGGATCGCGATGGAGGGCCTGACGGTCTCCGCCACCTCGCTCCTGATCGCGGTGCCGGTCGGGCTGCTGGTGACGCTGGTCGCCGCGCTCGGCCCGGCGGCGAAGGCGTCCCGGGTGGCGCCGCTGGCCGCGCTGCGCGAGGTCGCCGCCGAGTCGGCCCGCCCGACCGACACGCGCGTGATCGTCGGCGGCGTGCTCGCGGCCGTCGCCGCCGGGACCGTCGTGTTCGGCGCGGTCACCGAGCAGATGGCGATGGCGGGCGCGGGCGCGATCCTGTGCGTCGTGGCGATGGTCGCGCTCGGGCCGGTCGCGGCGCGTCCGGTCGCCGCGCTGATCGGCGGGCCCGCGGCGCGGACGCGCGGCGTGCCCGGGGCGCTGGCCCGCGACAACGCCGCCCGCAGCCCGAAGCGCACCGCCGGGGCCGCGACCGCGCTGATGATCGGCGTCGGCGTCGTCACGCTGATGACGGTGTTCATCGGGTCGCTCGGCGCGTCGCTGGAGAACAGCGTCGCCGGGTCGTTCAAGGGCCCGCTCGTCGTGAACGCCGGGAACAACGAGACCGGCGGGTTCGGGACGGGCCTCGTCCGGGACGCGGCGAAGCTGCCGCAGGTCGAGCGCGTCGCGGGCGCCGGAACCGGCAGCATGCGGGTGGACGGCGACGCCTCCACCGTGAGCGTCGCCGACCCCGCGGCCCTCGGGCGCGTCCTCGACCTGGACGTCACGCAGGGCGCCATGTCGGACGCGGGCACGCTCGCGGTCTCCAAGAGCGTCGCCGACGACAAGGGCTGGAAGCCCGGCTCGCAGATCCCGGTCACGTTCGCGGACGGCGCGTCGCAGCGGCTGGCCGTGGGTGCCGTCTACGAGAACACCGACCTGACCGGAGACTACGTCGTCCCTCGGACAGTGTGGGACGCGCACACCCGGCAGCCGCTCGACACGCGGGCGTTCGTCGTCCTCAAGCCGGGCGCGTCCGTCGCGGAGGCGGAGCAGGCGCTCACCGCGCTCGCCAAGCCGTACGGGGCGCCGGAGGTCCAGACGCGCGACGCCTTCGTGTCCGCGCAGACCGAGGAGCAGCAGGGATTCATCACCGTCGTCTACGGGATGCTGATCCTCGCGATCGTGATCGCGCTGCTCGGCATCGCGAACACGCTGTCGCTGGCGGTCCACGAGCGGACCCGGGAGCTCGGGCTGCTGCGCGCGGTCGGCGCGACGCGCCCGCAGATCAGGTCGATGGTCCGCTGGGAGTCGGTGATCGTCGCGCTGTTCGGCACCGGCGGCGGGATCGGGCTCGGCGTGTTCCTCGGCTGGGGGCTCGGCAGCGCGCTCGGCAACCCGTTCGCGCCGCCCGTCCTCACGCTGGTGATCGTCGCGCTGGTCGGCGCGGTGGCGGGGGCGCTCGCCGCGATCCGCCCGGCCCGGCGCGCGGCACGGCTGGCGATCCTGTCCGCGATCTCCGCCCCGTGACGGCGACTCAGCGTGACGGCGGCCTTCCGTGACGGCGGCGTCCCGTCCCCCTGCCAGGGCCGAACCTTGGCGGATGGACGGGACGCCGCCGGGCGGCCGTGGCTATGGTGAGTCCATGCAGGTCAACCAGTCGGGCAAGCTGACCAACGTCTGTTACGACATCCGCGGGCCGGTGCTCAAGCGCGCGAAGCAGCTGGAGGCCGAGGGCAACAACATCCTCAAGCTGCACATCGGCAACCCGGCCCCCTTCGGGTTCGAGGCCCCGCCTGAGCTGCTTCAGGACATGGTCCGCAATCTGCCGGACGCGCACGGATACAGCGACTCCAAGGGCATCCTGCCCGCCCGCCGCGCCATCGTGCAGCGCCTGGAGGACGACGGCGTCACCGGCGTCGACGTCGAGGACGTCTACCTCGGCAACGGCGTCTCCGAGCTGATCGTCATGACGCTGCAGGCGCTGCTCAACGACGGCGACGAGGTGCTCATCCCCGCGCCCGACTACCCGCTGTGGACGGCCGCGGTGTCGCTGTGCGGCGGGACGCCCGTCCACTACCTGTGCGACGAGTCCGCCGACTGGGCGCCCGGCCTGGACGACATCGAGGCCAGGATCACCGACCGGACCCGGGCGCTGGTGCTGATCAACCCGAACAACCCGACCGGCGCCGTCTACCCGCGCGAGGTCCTCACCGGCATCGTCGAGCTCGCCCGCCGGCACAACCTGATCATCTTCGCGGACGAGATCTACGACCGGATCCTGTACGACGACGCCGAGCACATCCCCATCGCGTCACTGGCGCCCGACCTGCTGTGCCTGACCTTCGGCGGGCTGTCCAAGAACTACCGCGTCGCCGGGTTCCGCGCCGGGTGGGTCGTGCTGACCGGGCCCAAGGAGCACGCCGACTCCTACATCGAGGGCCTGGACATCCTCGCCAACATGAGGCTCTGCCCCAACGTCCCCGGCCAGCACGCCATCCAGGCGGCGCTCGGCGGCTACCAGAGCATCGACGAGCTCGTCCTGCCGACGGGACGGCTCGGCGAGCAGCGCGACCGCGCCTGGAAGCTGCTGAACGACCTGCCGGGCGTGTCGTGCGTCCGTCCCATGGGGGCGCTGTACGTCTTCCCGCGCCTGGACCCCGAGATGTATCCGATCGAGGACGACATGCGCTTCGCCCTCGACCTGCTCGAACAGCAGAAACTCCTCGTCGTCCAGGGGACCGGGTTCAACTGGCCGCAGACCGACCACTTCCGCGTCGTCACACTCCAGTACGCCGACGACCTGGAAGACGCGGTGGGCCGCATAGGCGAGTTCCTCAGCACCTACCGCCGCTGACCCGCGCGTTCGGCGTTTCAGGACTGGCTTGCGGCGGCGGCGTCGAGACGGCGGAGCGCGCCGCGGACGACGTCCGGGTCGGTGGTGGCCCAGAACGGCGGAAGCGTGTTCTTCAGGAAGCCGCCGTAGCGGGCCGTGGCGAGGCGCGGGTCGAGGACGGCGACGACGCCCCGGTCGTCCATCGAGCGCAGCAGCCGCCCGGCGCCCTGCGCGAGCAGCAGCGCGGCGTGCGTCGCGGCGACCGCCATGAACCCGTTGCCGCCGCGCGCCGCGACCGCCCGCGACCGCGCCGACGAGACCGGGTCGTCCGGACGCGGGAACGGGATGCGGTCCATGATCACGAGCTGCAGGGACGGGCCGGGCACGTCCACGCCCTGCCAGAGCGACAGGGTGCCGAACAGGCAGGTCCGCTCGTCCTCGGCGAACTGCTTGACCAGCAGGGACGTCGAGTCGTCGCCCTGGCACAGCAGCGGATGGGACAGGTGGTCCTTCAGCTCGTCGGTGGCCTGCCGGGCCGCCCGCATGGACGAGAACAGCCCGAGGGTACGGCCGCCCGCCGACTCGATCAGCTCGGTGATCTCCGTCAGGTAGGCGTCGGCGAGACCGTCCCGTCCGGGCTGCGGCAGATGCCGGGCGACGTACAGGATGCCCGCCTTCGGATGGTCGAACGGCGACCCAACGTCGAGCCCCGACCAGACGACCTCCGTCTCTTCGCGCTTCTGCGTCGCGGTCTGGGCGAGGCCCTCGGCCGCCGTTTTCGCGTCCTTCGAGGCGCCGTCATTGAGCGGGGGCAGGCCCCATTGGCGGGCGAGCGGCTCGAACGATCCGCCGAGCGTCAGCGTCGCCGACGTGAGGATCGCGGTGCGCTGCTCGAACAGCGTCGTCCGCAGCAGCCCGCCGACGCCGATCGGCGCGACGTGCAGGGCCGGTGGACGCCTCGGCCGCCCGTCCTGGACGAACGGCTTCTCCAGCCACACCACGTCGAACCGCTCGGCGATCTCCGGCTGGAACGCCTCCAGCACCCGCGCGGCCGCGTCATGCAGCTCGTCCAGCGACGACCGCGCCGCCTTCCGCGCCGCCATGTCGCCGGGCTCGGCGTCCTTCCTCTCCGGCCCGAGCGCCGTGATGCAGGCGTGCGCGGCGTCCCTGACGACCGCGAGCGTGTTCCCCAGGGCCGGTGGCAGGACGTCCATACGTCCAGCTTGCAGATCCTCCAGCAGCAGGCCGAGACCTTCCGCCGCCTCCTTCAACCGGTCGGCGGTGGCCTCCTCGATGAGCCGCCCGCACCGGCGCGCCGCCGTCTCGACCGCCGCCGCGCTGAGATCGCCCGTCGCGACGGACGTGACCCGGTCGACCAGCTCGTGCGCCTCGTCCACGATCACCACGTCGTGCTCGGGCAGGACCTGGAACTCCTCCAGCGCGTCGATCGCCAGCAGCGCGTGGTTGGTGACCACGATGTGCGCCTCGCCGGCCTCCGCCCTGGCCAGCTCGGAGAAGCACTGGGTGCCGTGCGGGCAGCGCTGCGCGCCCAGGCACTCCCTCGCGGTGACCGCGACCTGCCGCCACGCCTGCTCGCTGACCCCCGGCACCAGCTCGTCGCGGTCGCCGGTCTTGGTCTCCTCGGCCCACTCGTTCAGCCGCTTCACCTGCCGTCCAAGGTTGGACAGCTGCTGCGGGTCGAACAGGCTCGGCCCTTCGTCCTCCTCCGGAACGCCCGTCTGCACCCGATGCAGGCACAGGTAGTTGCGGCGCCCTTTCAGGATCGCGAACCTCAGCTCAGTGCCGAGCAGCGGGCCCAGGGCCTCCGCAAGCCGCGGAAGGTCACGGTCGACGAGCTGGCGCTGCAGCGCGATCGTCGCCGTGGAGACGACCACCGTCGTCTCCTTCTCCACCGCGTGCCGGATCGCGGGAACGAGATAGGCCAGCGACTTGCCGGTGCCGGTCCCGGCCTGCGCGGCGACGTGCTCGCCGGACTCGATCGCCTTCTCGACCGCCTGCGCCATCGTCACCTGGCCCGGACGCTCGGCTCCTCCGATGGAGGTCACGGCCGCGGCGAGCAGCGTCGCCATGTCGGGAATGCGGGTATCGCTGGCGTTCAGCAGATCAGGGGCGGGCACGCCGCCCAACGCTACCGCCCGCCGCGGACACTCGCGTCCCGGGCCGGGTTATCCACAATTTCGGGCGCGGCATCGCCGTGGCCGGTCGGCTGCGAGGGTCGATGGCATGACAGCCCTGGTGATCCGCTCCGCACAAGACGCCATCGCAGCCGTCCCGTACCTGCTCGGATTCCACCCGTCCCGCAGCCTCGTCGTGATCGGCTTCGAGAGCGCGGCCAGCGGCACATGCGCGATCCGGCTCGATTTACCGTCGCTGGAGGCCGCGGAACGAGTGGCGGCACTCCTCGCCGGCAACGGTTTCCGCCGCTCCCTGCTGCTCGGCTACGGCCCGGACGACGAGGTCCGCGAATCCGCCGCCGCCATGCGCGCCGCCCTCGACTCCTCGGGCGTCCCGGTCGCCGAGGCCGTCCGCGTCGCCGACGGGCGCTGGTGGTCGCTCACCTGTACTGAGAACTGCTGCCCGGCCGAAGGCGTTCCCTACGACAGCTCCGCCAGCGTCGTCGCCGCGCAGGCGACGTTCGACGGTCAGGTGGTCCTCGCCGACCGCGCCGAACTCGTCCGGTCCGTCCAGCCGCTGGACGGTCCCGTCCGTGCCGCGATGCGCGAGGCCACCGAACGCGCCGAGACGCGCCTTCTCTCACGCCCCGACGACCCGGAAGAGCCGGAAGAGAGCGTCGCCTTCATCCACGCCCTTCTCGCCCGCACCGGCGCCCCGCCGACCGACGACGAGGTGGCCTGGCTCGGCGTCCTCCTCACCGACCTGCGCTTCCGCGACGAGGCCTGGATCCACATCGACGAGGACGCCCCGGCGGCCGACATCGCCTTCTGGCGCGACATCGTCCGCCGCGTGGGGGAGCCTTACGTCCCCGCCCCGGCGTCCCTCCTGGCCTTCGCCGCCTACTCCGCAGGCGACGGCGGCCTGGCCAACGTCGCCATCGAACGAGCCCTGGACGCCGACCCCGCCTACTCCATGGCCGTGATCCTCCGCGAGGTGATCAACGCAGGTATCCCGCCGTCGAAACTCCGCCTGCGCATGACCCCAGACCAACTGGCCACCGCCTACTACAACCAGCAAAGAAGAGCAGGCTGAACTCTCTCATCCCAACCGACCGCACGGGTGTCCTGAGCGCGTGGCGGCGGGGCGTCAGGGTGCGTGTTGCCGGGAGGTGCGGGTTATGGGGCCACGGCTTCGCCGGGGGTTCCGGGGTCTATGCGGCGGTCGGGGTTGCGCTCGTTCCAGGCGCGCATCCGGGGCGGGTAGCCGACGATCTGGACGTCGTAGACCGGGAGGCCGAGGTCGCGGGCCACCTTGCCGATGACCTTGGGGGAGCCGACGCGGCGGCGGGTCCACTCGCCGTCGTGGGCCACGGCGACGGCGGTGGTGTCGGTGGCGAAGGTCTCCGGCTCGACGAAGAACTCGACGCCGCGGCGGGAGCGGGCGAACGCGATCAGCGCCTCGATGTCGGCGTCGGTCGCCTCGCGGTCGAATCTCGTCACCGTTTGTCCGCGGTTCTTGCGGATCCCGAATCGGTCCCGGAACCTCATTGCACTGCCCCGTCGTCTGGTGGCCGTCCCGGAACCGCTCCGGGCCGGTTGTGATGTACGACGATAACGATGCTTCGGCGTCCACGGGTTCCCGACACAGCGGCGGGTTTCCGACACGGCGGCGTCGTCCCCGGTGGGAAGGGGGGCGAGCCCTAGACTGGCGGCTCCGGGGATTGTCAACGGGGGTGTTGATGGACGGGCCGAACCTGGTCCGGCGAGGGGCGGCCGCCGTTCTCGCGATCGCGGTCTGCGGAGGGCTCAGCACCCTGGGGCCGTCCGCCGGGCGGGTCCAGTTCGCCGTGGCGCAGCGGTCTTCGCCGCCCGAACCGGCGCGGGCGCCCGAGCCGCCGCCTCCCGACTGCACCCGTGCGAAATGCGTCGCGCTGACGTTCGACGACGGCCCGGCGGCGAGTACCGGCGAACTGCTGGACATCCTCGCCGCCCGCCGGGTGAAGGCGACGTTCTTCCTGATCGGGAAGAACGTCGCCGAGTACCCGGAGCTCGTCCGGCGCGAGCATGCGGCCGGGCACGAGATCGCCGACCACAGCTACTCGCACGCGAACCTCGGGAGGGCGTCCAAGAAGAAGATCCGCTCAGAGCTGACCAGGACGCAGGACGCGATCCGGCGGGCGTCGGGGGTCACGCCGACGATGCTGCGCCCGCCGTACGGGTCGACGTCCAGGCGGCTGGCCGAGGTCACGCGGGAGATGGGCCTGGCGCAGGTCCTGTGGACCGTCGACCCGCAGGACTGGGACAGCCGCGACACCGAGGACGTGGAGCGCCAGGTGCTGGCGGCGGCGAAGCCGGGCTACATCGTGCTGATGCACGACATCCACCGGACGACCGTGCGGGCCGTCCCGAAGATCATCGACCGGCTGGCGGCACAGGGATACGAGTTCGTGACCGTGTCGGAGTTGTTCGGCGGGCGGCTCACGCCTGGGAAGGAGTACGTCCAGCGGAATTCAGGGGAGCCTCAGGGTCTTCCCTGATATCCGGGCGCCGCGGCGCCGCCGACCATGAAAGGTATGGACAGCACTTACGCGGTGGGGGATCTGAGGGTCTCGGACGCCGAACGCGAGCCGGTCATCGAGCGCCTTCAGGACGCGTACGCGGAGGGCAGGCTCGACCACGACGAATTCGATATGCGCGTGCACCTGGCGATGACCGCCAAGACTCGGAACGACCTGGGCGCGGTGACCCGCGATCTGGTTCCCGCGTCCCGGCAGGCGCCGCTCCAGCCAAAGTATGGAGAGGCGCCCACGGGTGAGGACCGCATGCTCGCGGCCGCCGCGCATGCTCTCGGGGCCCCGACGCTGTTCGTCGCGCCGCTGGTGTTGATGCTGGTGAGCGGCAAGCGGTCCGCGTACGTCCGGGAGCACGCGGCGCAGGCCCTGAACTTCCAGCTCACGCTGCTGCTGCTCACGATCGTCACGTTCGGGGTCGGTGGCGTGGTGTACGCGGTGGCGTGGATCGTGTCGGCCGTCGCGGCAGTCTACGCGCTCACCGGCCGGCCGTTCCGCTACCCGTGGACCCTGCGCTTCGTACGGTAGCCGCGGCGCGCCGCACAGGTGTTCATGGTTTGTCGGTATGGGGCTTCGGGGAAAGGTTGACGTGGCCGCGCTGTTGCGGTTCTGTCGCCTCCAGGAGATGAAACGACGCCCATGTATGCGCCTGTGGCTTTATTCCCCTTCCATCCTGTGACGCCCGTAACGTCCGAGTCATATGGACCGTGCATGGGATGATCGATTAACTGTGTCCGGGAGGGGTAGATGACGGAGCTTGCGATCAAGGGTGGCCACGAGCGGGCGGTGGAGGCGCTCAGGAGGTCCTACGAGGCGATCCCGGTCGGTACGCCGGTGCGGCTGGCGAAGCGGACCTCCAACCTGTTCCGCTGGCGCGACCCCTCGGCCGCGCCCGGCCTGGACGTGTCCGGGTTCGACCAGGTCCTGAGCGTCGACGCGGAAGCGCGGACCGCCCAGGTCCAGGGCATGACCACCTACGAGGACCTCGTCGACGCGACGCTCCCGTACGGGCTGATGCCGACGGTCGTCCCGCAGCTGAAGACGATCACTCTGGGCGGGGCGGTGACCGGGCTCGGCATCGAGTCGACGTCGTTCCGCGACGGGCTCCCGCACGAGGCCGTCCTGGAGATGGAGGTCCTCACCGGCGACGGGCAGATCGTCACCGCGACGAAGGACAACGAGCACTCCGACCTGTTCTACGGCTTCCCCAACTCCTACGGGACGCTCGGCTACACGCTGCGCCTGAAGATCGAGCTCAGGCCCGTCAGCCCGTACGTCCGGCTGCGGCACCTGCGGTTCGACGACGCGGCCGAACTGTCCCGCGTGATGGCCGAGATCACCGAGACGGGAACGTTCGAAGACGAGTCCGTCGACTTCATGGACGGCACCGTCTTCGGCCCCACCGAGCAGTACGTCACGCTCGGGTTCTTCGCCGGCTCGGCGCCGTACACCTCCGACTACACCGGCCAGAAGATCTACTACAAGTCGATCCGCGAGCGGTCGGTCGACTTCCTGACCGTCCGCGACTACCTGTGGCGCTGGGACACCGACTGGTTCTGGTGCTCGGGCGCGTTCGGCGTCCAGAACCCGGCCGTCCGGCGGCTGTGGCCCGACAGGTACAAGCGCTCCGACGTGTACCGCAAGCTCGTCGCCTACGACCGGCGGTACCACTTCGTCGCGCGGGCGGAGCGGTGGCGGGGGCTCCGGCCGCGCGAGGACGTCATCCAGGACATCGAGGTGCCGGTCGAGCGGCTGCCCGAGTTCCTGGAGTTCTTCCATGAGAAGGTCGGCATGGCCCCCGTCTGGGTGTGCCCGCTCCGCGCGAAGGAACGGTGGCCGCTGTACCCGCTCGACGAGGGCAGGACGTATGTGAACGTCGGCTTCTGGGGGACGGTCCGGCTCCCGCCGGGGCAGATCCCCGAGTACCACAACCGGCTCATCGAGCGTAGGGTCGCGGCCCTTGACGGCCACAAGTCCCTCTACTCGACTGCTTTTTACAGCAGGGACGATTTCTGGCGGTACTACGACGGGGAGACCTACCGGCGGCTCAAGGGGACCTACGACCCCCGCGGACGGCTGCTGGACCTCTACGACAAGTGCGTGCGCGGGCGCTGACCAGGCGTCCGCTTCGGGGGAGAGCCCCGGCGGGGACGGCGGGGTTCGCCGCCCTGACCGGGGCGGAGAGACAGGAGGGATCACCATGACGCTGGCCAGGGTCTTCGAGCGACTCGCCGGGGCTGAGGCGCCAGTGGAGTTCACGGCGTACGACGGCTCGCGGGCCGGGGTGCCGGGCGCGGACATCCAGGTCGACGTCCGCTCGCCGTACGCGGTGTCGTACCTGCTGCACTCGCCGGGCGCGCTGGGGCTCGCCCGCGCCTACGTCACCGGCATGCTCGACATCAACGGCGACATGATCGCGGCGCTGACGACGATGCAGCAGGTGATGGGCGAGGTGACGGCGCGCGACAAGGCGCGGATCGCCGGCGCGGTCGTGCGCGACCCGCTGCTGCGCGGCGCGATCACGCGCCGGCTGGACCCGCCGCCGCAGGAGGCGCCGTTCAGCCGGATCCCCGCGTGGCTGCGGCATTCCAAGAGGCGTGACGCGAGGGCCATCTCGCACCACTACGACGTGTCCAACACGTTCTACGAATGGGTGCTCGGCCCATCCATGGCCTACACGTGCGCGTGCTACCCCCGAGAGGACGCGACGCTGGAAGAGGCCCAGTTCAACAAGCACGACCTCGTCGCGAAGAAGATCGCGCTGAAGCCGGGCATGCGGCTGCTGGACGTCGGCTGCGGCTGGGGTGGCATGGTGATGCACGCCGCGAAGGAGTACGGCGTCAAGGCGCTCGGCGTCACGCTGTCGAAGCAGCAGGCCGAGTGGGCGCAGAAGGCCATCGCCGACCGTGGCCTGTCCGACCTGGCCGAGGTCCGCCACCTGGACTACCGGGACGTGACCGAGACCGGTTTCGACGCGATCAGCTCCATCGGCCTCACGGAGCACATCGGCAAGAAGAACCTGCCGTCCTACTTCTCGTTCCTGTACGGGAAGCTGCGCAAGGGCGGGCGGATGCTCAACCACACCATCACCCGCCCGGACAACCTCACGCCGCCGCGCAAGGAGAACGGGTTCATCAACCGGTACGTGTTCCCGGACGGCGAGCTGGAGGGCCCCGGCTACATCCAGATGCAGATGAACGACGCCGGTTTCGAGATCCGCCACCAGGAGAACCTGCGCGAGCACTACGCCCGTACGCTGACCGGCTGGTGCGACAACCTCGAAGACCACTGGGACGAGGCAGTCGCCGAGGTCGGCGAGGGCACCGCCCGCGTGTGGCGCGTCTACATGGCGGGCTGCGTGCTCGGCTTCAACCAGAACTGGATCCAGCTCCACCAGACCCTAGGCGTGAAGCTGGGAGACCACGGCACCTCCCACATGCCCCTACGTCCCGACTGGGGCTCGTAAGGAAACCCACGGCAGAGGGTCTGTAAGGGCGCGCCTGGGGTGATGAGGGCGCGCCCCACTGGGGCCTCGCGCGTCGCGTCGGTGCTTGTGGGGGCGCACCGCGCTTGAGCTCCCGATCGGGTTCGTGCCGGCGCGCCGCCGAGCCGTCAGGGCAGCCAGGCGAGGATGCGGTCGTTCACGTCGGCGGGACGGTCGAGCTGAAGGAAATGCCCGCCCCCCGGCACCAGCGCGGCGCTGGAGCCGGTGGGGAGGGCCGCCAGGACGCCGCCGAGATCGCCGCCGGGCGCGACCG
Source organism: Actinomadura sp. 3N508 (assembly GCF_044326375.1). Lineage (NCBI taxonomy): Bacteria > Bacillati > Actinomycetota > Actinomycetes > Streptosporangiales > Thermomonosporaceae > Actinomadura > Actinomadura sp. 3N508. The sequence continues at coordinate 712,453 of NZ_JBIRAX010000004.1, read as the reverse complement.
CGTCCGCGCCCACGCAACCGTCCTCGGAACCGTGCAGGTAGAGGACGGGAACCCAGCCTGGGTCCGAGATGGCCTGCTGCTCCGCCGCGTAGCGGTCGGAGTGCCGCGACGTGTCGAACATCGCCCGGTAGTAGCCGAGCGCGGCGGTCACGTTCTCCGGCGTGGCCAGGCACTCCATTGCGCGGTCGACGTTATCCACATGTTCGCCTTCGCCGGACGGGGACCAGTCGCGCCAGAGACCCTCGATGAAGGCACGTCCCAGGACCGCCTCGGCGAGAGGAGTCTGGAACACGAACATGTAGAACGAGCGCTTGAGCTGCTCGTACTCGAAGAACGCACCGGCCATCACGGAAAGGGGAGGGACGGACATCGCGACGGCCTTGCGCCACCGTCCGGGGGCGATGCTCGCTGCGCCGTAGGCGGCGAACGCACCCCAGTCGTGCCCGATGACGACGGCGTCGGGGCCGCCGCCGAGGGCCTCGTGCAGGGCGACGGCGTCGGCCGCGAGCGCGCCGGTCTGGTAGGCGCCGTCCCCCGGAATGGACGTCGGCGCATATCCGCGCATGAACGGCGCCACGGCGCGGTACCCGGCGCCGGCCAGCTCCGGCATGAGGTGCCGCCAGGTGTACGCCGAGTCGGGGAAGCCGTGCAGGAGCAGCACCAACGGCCCCTCGGCCGGGCCTGCCGTGAGGTACCCGAACTCCAGCCCGTTCGCCCTGACCGACCCGGCCGTGACGTCGCCCATGTCGCCTCCTAGAACCGCCCGGTACGCTACCCCGCCACCCCCGGACACCACGACAACAGAGACCCCCCCAACGACGCCGCGGGCTCCTGCCCGCAACAAGCGCGGACCCGTCCGCGCGTTGCCCGGTCCGTTCCCCCGAATGCGGGCGGGGCCTGGGCCCGTGTTGGTCGGGGCTCCGCTCCGTGACGGGCACGCGGACCTGTCTCCGCGAGGGGAGCCCGGGTCCCGTCCGCGCGTTGCACGGTCGATTGCCCCGAACGCGGGCGGGGCCTGGGCCCGTGTTGGTCGGGGCTCTGTTCCGTGACGGGCACGCGGACCTGTCTCCGCGAGGGGAGCCCGAGTCCCGTCCGCGCGACGGCGCGTGGCCTCCGTCGTTGCTTGGTCCGGGCCGTGTCCTCGTCACGGGTGCGCGGTCTCGCCATGCGTCGCGCCGGGGCGTGTCCCCGCGGCGGTGGGCGGGGTGCGTCTCCGCGTTGCCCTGGACCTGTAGGTGCGCCCGGGCCCGGCCCCGCGGCGGCGTGGGCTGGGGGTGTGGTGGGAGGGAATGTGAGGTGGGTCACGCGAGTTGGCGTGGTGCGCGGGGTGCTTTGCTTTTGAGAGGCTGCCCGTAACCGAGCCGAAATCGGAAGTGACGAGGTGGTGGGCAGGTGCTCAGGGTCAACGACATCGACCTGACCGACTGGGAGTTCTGGCGGCGTCCGCACGAGCACCGGCGCGAGGCGTTCAAGACCCTGCGCCGGCAGCCCGAGTTAGTGCGGTTCGAGGAACCCGACGTCGTCTTCGTGCCGCAGGGTCCCGGCTACTACGCCGTGACCCGGTACGCCGACCTCGTCGAGGCGTCCCGGCGGCCGGAGGACTTCTGCTCCGGCAAGGGCGCCACCAGCATCTGGGACATGCCCGGCGACCTGCACGAGTACTTCGGCTCGATGATCAGCATGGACGATCCCCGGCACGCCAAGATCAGGCGGATCGTGTCCCGGGCGTTCTCCCCGCGCATGATCCAGCGGTTCGAGGACCAGGTCGAGGCCGTCGCCGCCCAGATCGTCGAGAACGTGACGGCCGGCGGCGGCACCGGTGACTTCGTCGCCGACATCGCCGCCCGGCTGCCGCTGAAGATCATCTGCGACATGATGGGCATCGCCGAGGAGCACTACGGGACGGTCTTCGACGCCACCAACGTCGTCCTCGCTGGCAACGACACCGAGTACCTCCCGTCCGAGGACCCGGAAGAGATCGCGATGGCGCTGCTCCACGCGGGCGAGACCCTCAAGAACCTGGTCGAGGAGCTCGGACGGCAGCGCCGCAAGGACCCGGCCGACGATCTGGTCTCGGCGCTCGTCAACGCCAACATCGACGGCGAGTCGCTGACCGACCAGGAGCTCGGCTCGTTCTTCATCCTGCTGGTCGTCGCCGGCAACGAGACCACCCGCAACGCGATCGCGCACGCCCTCGACCTGTTCACCCGCGACCCCGCACAGCGGGCCCTGCTCACCGAAGACTTCGAGGCCGGCATCCCCGGCGCGGTCGAGGAGATCGTCCGGTACGTCTCGCCCGTCATCTGGATGCGGCGCACCGCCACCCGCGACACCATGCTCAACGAGCACGAGATCAAGGAGGGCGACAAGCTGCTCCTGTACTACTGGTCGGCCAACCGCGACGAGTCCGTGTTCACCGAGCCCGAGAAGTTCGACATCCTCCGCGACCCGAACCCGCACGTCGGGTTCGGCGGACCCGGGCCGCATTTCTGCCTCGGCGCGCACCTGGCCAGGCGTGAGATCACGGTGCTGTTCCGCGAGCTGCTGCGCCGGGCTCCCGGCATCCGCGCGTCCGGCGAGCCCGACTACCTGGAGTCGCACTTCATCAACGGCATCAAGCACTTGCCCTACACGCTCTGACCGGTCGGCGGGGCCGGGCGGCGGCGGCGCCGCCCGGCCAGGCGGAGGCGGGTCAGCGCAGCTCGCGCTTGAGGATCTTGCCGGTGGCGGTCATCGGCAGCTCGTCCCGGAACTCCACGATCCGCGGGTACTTGTAGGCGGCGAACTGCTCCTTGCCCCACTCGACCAGCTCGTCCTCGGTGACGGCGGCGTCCGGCTTCCGGATCACGTACGCCTTGATCTCCTCACCGTGCGACGGGTGCTGGACGCCCACCACCGCCGCGAGCGACACGTCCGGGTGCGTCATCAGGATCTCTTCGATCTCCCGCGGGTACACGTTGTACCCACCGCGGATGATCATGTCCTTGGAGCGGTCGATGATGTAGTAGTAGCCCTCGTCGTCGCGGCGGGCCACATCGCCGGTGCGGAACCAGCCGTCCTGGATCGCGGCCTCGGTCGCGTCCGGGCGGCCGTAGTAGCCCTTCATGATGTTGTGCCCGCGGATGGCGATCTCCCCGGGCCCCTCGCCCTCGATCTCCTTCCACTCGTCGTCGATCAGCTTCATCTCCACGCCCCACACGGGCAGGCCGATCGAGCCGGGCTTGGTCGGACGGTCCGGCCGGTTGAACGAGGCCACCGGCGACGTCTCCGACAGGCCGTACCCCTCCAGGATGTCCACGTCGAACTTCTGCTTGATCCCCTTGAGGACCTCCATGGGCAGCGCCGAGCCGCCCGACACCGCGACCCGCAGGTTCTCCCGGATCGTCGCGATGTCCTCCTCGGAGGTGTCGTCGGTCAGCAGCCCCCAGTACATCGTCGGGACGCCCGCGAAGATGTTCACCTTCTCCTTGACCATCAGCTCGACGGCCTGCTTGGCGTCGAACCTGGCCTGCATGACGAGCGTCGCGCGGCGGTAGAGCCCGACGTTCATCACGCACGTCTGCCCGAAGATGTGGAACAGCGGCAGCGTCACGAGGGACGTGTCGTGCAGTGTCCGGTAGAACAGCGTGTCGTCCACCATGGCGTTCGCCAGCAGGTTGCTGTGCGTGAGCTCGGCGCCCTTCGGCCGGCCGGTGGTCCCGCTGGTGTAGATGATGACGGCGGTGTCGTTCGGCTCGGTCTGCTCGGTCTCGAACGTGTTCGGCTGCCCGGCGAGCGCCGCCCAGAAGAGTTCCGCCCCCTCGATGGGCGACTCCGTCGCCGCCAGGCTCGCCGGCAGCAGGAAGAGGTGCTCGCAGTTCGGCGCCTGCTCGAACCCGGCGTGCCCCATCTGGCCGAGCGGCAGCTCCGGCGTCCCCTCGAAGCAGAACAGCGCCTTCGCGTCGGAGTCGTCCAGGTGGTAGGCGATCTCGCGCGGCTTGAGCAGGACGTTCAGCGGGACGACCACCGCGCCGGCCTTGAGCGCCCCGAAGTACACCATCGGGAAGTACGGGAGGTTCGGGCAGGACAGGGCCACCTTGTCGCCCGGCCGGATGCCGCACGACCGCAGCAGGTTCGCGACCTGGTTCGCGACCGAGTCGATGAACGAGTAGGAGAGCCGGATGTCGCCGAACACGACCGCGTCGCGATCGGGCGTCTCCCTGGCGGCGTCCTCCAGCAGCACGGACAGGTTGAGCATGGCACTCCTCGCGCGGAATGGTGACCGGCCGGTTAGTTACCGGTGAGTGTACAAACCGTTTCGCACATCCTGCTGCATCGGCGTCCGCCCGCGCCATCCCCTGCGCTGGGGAAATGCGAGAAGAGCCGGGAAAGAAAGGCGGCCGGCGGGGGAGGGGCGGAGAAGCGGGAAGGGCCCGGGGAGAAAAAGAAGGAGGGACCGGGCGGGAGCGCGGTCCCGCCCGGTCCCTCAGGTGCGGGCGACGGAGAGCGACGCGGCCCGCGGAGGGTGGTCTGTTAGCCGAAGTCCACGTCCGAGCACTGGTAGAAGGCGTTGCCGGTGTCGGCGATGTCCCAGACGGCCAGGATCAGGTGCCGGCCCTGCTTGGCGGGCAGCACGGCCTGGTGGGAGACGGTGCTCGGCGGGCGCCGGCCGCCGCCGCTGACGTTCGCGAGCGGCTCGGGCTCCAGGGCGGCGCGGGTGAGCGGCTGCGTGGGGTCCCAGCCGTCCTTGGTGATGTAGTAGTGCCACGAGGTGGTGGCGTGGGGGACGCTGTGGCGCCAGGTGAAGGTGAACGACTGGCCGCTCGTGAGCTTGTTGGCGGGCCATTGGCCGCCGCGCGGCTGGTCCAGCTCGCTGAAGCGGCCGACACCTCCGGCGCAGATCGTGCCGTCCTGGGGGCCGCGGGCGGGGAACCCCTTGGGGCCCTCGACGCTCATCGGCTCCCACTGGATCTGGCCGCAGTTCTTGGCGGCACCCTGCTGGCAGAACAGTGCGCGGCTGGTGGGGGAGGTGGTGTAGCCGTGGGACGACGCCGGTGCGGCGGTCAGCACGGTGAGCCCGGCGGACGCCACGGCCGCGAGGGCGAGCGTCCGTTTTCGGGGAGGTCGGAACTTGGCGGGCATACTCGGTCTCCTGGCGGGGGTGGAGGCGACCTTGATCGGAGCGGTAGCCACGAGTGGACGGATGGGGGTGGGCGGACTGACGGACGGTGTTACGGTGGGAGACGGAAGGTGTTCTTATAGGAAACCTTCCTATTAGATTGAGGATGATGGATGGACGCCCGCCGCGTCAACCCCCCGAATTTTCACGGTCCCGACCGCCTTTCGGAACGCTCTGAAGTCTTCCCACATCGCGGGCCCGGCGCCGTTACGATGTGCGGCTTCACCGAGAAAGGCGGGCGATCTTGATCATCTTCGGCTGGCGGGTGGTGTTCTTCACCCTGACCAGGGGAATCTTCCACTGTCCCGGCTGTGGCGGCGACCGCGACTACCGGCGCCGGCAGGGCCGCAACTTCTTCACCCTCTTCTTCATCCCCGTCATCCCGCTGACGAAGGCGGGCGGCGAGTTCATCGAGTGCGACACCTGCCACGGGCGCTGGAACCCGGCCGTCCTCGACGTGCCGACCACCGCGCAGCTCGCCCAGATGCCGGCGATGCTCCTGCGCATGGCGATCGCCCAGGTCCTGCGCTCGGGCGACTACACCCACGCGGCCGCCCGCTCGCGTGCCGTCGCCGTCGTCCGGCAGGCCGGGGAGCCCGCCTACGAGGAGGCCGCGCTGAACGCCGACCTCGGCCGCCCGTTCGAGGAGGTCCGCGTCGAGATGGGCCACGCCGCCTCGGCGCTCGCGCCCGAGGCGCGCGAGAGCATCCTGCGCGCCGCCGCCGAGATCGCGCTGGTGGACGGCCCGCTCAGCGTCTCCGAGGAGGAGACCCTGTCCGCCGTCGGCGCCGACCTCCAGCTCACCCGCGTCCAGGTGACCGGCGTCATCTCCCTCGCGCGCCAGGAGTCCGGCCACTGACCGGAAGCTTCGGAGCCTCCCGGCTGCGCGGCCTCCCTGCCCCGCAGCTCGCGGCGTCCCAGCACTTCGGACTCCCGGCGCCCAGGCCGGGGCATCCCAGCCTCGCGGCCCCCGCCGTCCCGCCGGGCGGGGCATGATCACTCGCGTGCCGCGGCCCCTGCCGGTAATGCCCGCGGGCGGGCTTGCGGTTGCGCTACCCTTTGATGTATGTCGGCACGGCTGCTTCTTGAACGACCACGTTGACGGACTGACGTCAACGTGGTGGCCCCTCCTGCGCGAGGGGTCGTTTCATGTCAGAGCACAGCCCACGACCATCTGCAGCCAGCGAATCGAGCAAGAAACCGGAGTCCGGAAGCGTGAGCAGCGACGAGCACTTTGACCCACGGGCGGTTCAGGACAAGTGGCAGGCCCGCTGGGCGGAGCTCGAACCGTTCGCGGCCGACGAGAAGAACACCGCCGACGAGCGCCGCTACGCGCTGGACATGTTCCCCTACCCCAGCGGCGACCTGCACATGGGCCACGCGGAGGCGTTCGCCATCGGGGACGTCCCCGCGCGGTACTGGTTCCAGCGCGGCTTCAACGTCCTGCACCCCATCGGCTGGGACTCCTTCGGCCTGCCCGCCGAGAACGCCGCCATCAAGCGCGACTCGCACCCCGCCGAATGGACCTACGCCAACATCGACACGCAGGCGTCGTCGTTCCAGCGCTACGCCCCCTCGTTCGACTGGTCGCGGCGGCTGCACACCTCCGACCCCGAGTACTACCGGTGGACGCAGTGGTTGTTCCTGCGCTTCTACGACCGGGGCCTGGCCTACCGCAAGGGCGGCCACGTCAACTGGTGCCCGAAGGACCAGACCGTCCTGGCCAACGAGCAGGTCGTCGGCGGGCACTGCGAGCGCTGCGGGACGCTGGTCGAAAAGCGCGTCCTGACCCAGTGGTACTTCAAGATCACCGACTACGCGGACCGGCTGCTGGACGACATGGAGCAGCTGGAGGGCAAGTGGCCCGAGCGCGTCCTGCTGATGCAGCGCAACTGGATCGGCCGCTCCACCGGCGCCGACGTCGACTTCGCCATCGAGGGACGGGACGAGCCCGTCGCCGTCTACACCACCCGTCCCGACACCCTGTTCGGTGCGACGTTCATGGTCGTCGCCGCCGACGCCGCGCTGGCCGAGGAGATCTGCGCGCCCGACCAGCGGGCCGCGTTCGAGGCCTACCGCGAGGAGGTCTCCCGGGAGAGCGAGATCGAGCGGCTGTCCACCGAGCGGGAGAAGACCGGCGTCTTCCTGGGCCGCTACGCGATCAACCCGGTCAACGGTGAGCGGCTGCCGATCTGGGCCTCCGACTACGTGCTGGCCGAATACGGCCACGGCGCGATCATGGCCGTCCCGGCGCACGACCAGCGCGACCTGGACTTCGCGCTGAAGTTCGGCCTGCCCGTCCGCGTCGTCGTCCGGACCGGCCTGCCCGACCCGGCCGAGACCGGTATCGCCACGCCCGGCGACGGCGAGATCGTCAACTCCGGCCCGATCGACGGGCTGACGAAGACCGACGCGATCGCCCGCATCGTCGAGATCCTGGAGGAGCGCGGCACGGGCCGCGCGGCGGTGAACTTCCGGCTGCGCGACTGGCTGGTGTCCCGGCAGCGGTTCTGGGGCTGCCCGATCCCGATCATCCACTGCGAGGCGTGCGGCGAGGTGCCCGTCCCGGACGACCAGCTGCCGGTGACGCTGCCCGAGGGCCTGCGCGGCGCCGACCTGGCCCCGAAGGGCACGTCGCCGCTGGCCACCGCGTCCGACTGGGTCAACGTCGAGTGCCCCAAGTGCGGCGGCCCCGCCAAGCGTGACACCGACACCATGGACACGTTCGTCGACTCGTCCTGGTACTTCTTCCGCTACTGCTCGCCCGGCTACGAGGACGGCCCGTTCGACGTCGAGCAGGTCCGCCGGTGGATGCCGGTCGACCAGTACACCGGCGGCGTCGAGCACGCCATCCTGCACCTGCTGTACAGCCGGTTCTTCACCAAGGTGCTGCACGACATGGGCATGGTCGAGTTCACCGAGCCGTTCCGGCGGCTGCTGAACCAGGGCCAGGTGATCAACCAGGGCAAGGCGATGTCGAAGACGCTGGGCAACGGCGTCGACCTGGGCGAGCAGATCGCCGAGTTCGGGGTGGACGTCGTCCGGCTGGCGGTGCTGTTCTCCGGGCCGCCGGAGGACGACATCGACTGGGCGGACGTGTCCCCGCGCGGCATGTCGAAGTTCCTGGCCCGCGTGCACCGCATCGCCGCCGAGGTCACGTCCGCGCCGGGCGTGGACGTCACCGCGGGCGACCCGGCCCTGCGCCGCGTCACCGCACGGACGGTCCACGAGGCCACCACGCTGGTCGAGACGCAGCGGTTCAACGTGGCGATCGCGCGGGTCATGGAGCTGGTCACCGCGACCCGCAAGGCCATCGACTCGGGTCCGGGCGCCGCCGACCCCGCCGTCCGCGAGGCCGCCGAGGCCATGGCGGTGCTGCTGTCGCTGTTCGCGCCCTACACCGCCGACGAGGCGTGGGAGCTGCTGGGACGGACCGCGCCGGTCATCCGGGCGGGCTGGCCGTCCGCCGACCCGGCGCTGCTGGTGGAGGAGTCGGTGACGTGCGTCGTCCAGGTCGCCGGCAAGGTCCGCGACCGCCTGGAGGTGGCGCCGGGGATCGCCGAGGCCGATCTGGAGCGGCTGGCGCTGGCGTCCACGAAGATCCAGGACGCGCTGGCCGGCGCCGAGATCGCCAAGATCATCGTGCGCGCGCCGAAGATCGTCAACATCGTCCCGAAGCGCTGAGCATCCGTCCGCCGGGCCCGCAGACCACCGGGCCTGGCGGACGCGCCTGCGACCGGGCTTCTGCTGCGCGCGGCCCCGGGGTGCGGGGCCGCGCGCGGATCACATCTTGCGGAGGACGGCGACGACGCGGCCGAGGACCGTCGCCTCGTCGCCCGGGATCGGCTCGTACGCGGGGTTCTGCGGCATCAGCCAGATGTGGCCGTCCTCCCGGCGCTTGAACGTCTTCACCGTCGCCTCGTTGTCGATCATGGCGGCCACGATGTCGCCCTGCTCGGCCACCGGCTGCTGCCGGACGACGACCCAGTCACCGTCCGCGATCGCGGCGTCGATCATCGAGTCGCCGGTGACCTTCAGCAGGAAGTGCGTGCCCTCGCCGACGAGCTGCTTCGGCAGGGTGAACACGTCTTCCACGGCCTCCTCGGCGAGGATCGGCCCACCGGCGGCGATCCGCCCGACCAGCGGCACGTAGGCGGGCGCGGGCTGCGCCGATGAGGGCTGCCCTCCGGCCGCCTCGTAGGCCTCCTCGTCCGTCCGCACGGGCGTGGCGCCGGGGACCCGCACCTCGACCGCGCGCGGCCGGTTGGGGTCGCGGCGCAGGAAACCCTTGCGCTGCAGCGCCCGGAGCTGGTGCGACACGCTGGAGGTGCTGGTCAGGCCCACGGCCTCGCCGATCTCGCGCATCGAGGGCGGATACCCACGGCGCTGGACCGAGTCGCGGATCACCTCCAGCACCATGCGCTGCCGTTGCGTCAGCCCCGACTCGTCCATGGGGCCGTCTGGCAGCTCCCGGACCTTGCTCATCGCTCGTCGCCTCCCGGCGCCTCGATCGGTCACTCCTTGTCATGGAACCTATCGCGTCGGAGCCCAATGATCAAACAATTGTTCGAAGTGGTGCTCGCTTTTTGTCGGCGCCTCCTGGTAGAACATCGTACAGGCGTTCGATCGAAAATGCATTCGACGTCAAGGAGGGGAGAGATGTCGGGTTCACCCCAGAGTGACCGTGTCCCGATCCGCCTGACCCGCCGCGGACGTGCCGTTCTGGTCCTGTTCGCCGCGACCGTCACGCTCATCGGGCTATGGCTGACCGTGGGGTCCGGTGCTCTGGCCGGTGGCGGCGAAACCGGCACCGGCCCGTCCAAGCCCGCCAGAACCGTCGTCGTCGAGCGGGGCGACACCCTTTGGAACATCGCGGCTGACGCCGATCCGGGGAGTGATCCGCGCGTCGTCGTCCAGCGCATCATCGACCTCAACGGTCTGGGCGGTGACCCCACCGTCCAGCCGGGCCAAGAACTTCGCCTTCCCGCTCCCTGAATCCACCGCGGGCCCGCGCGCGACGCGCCTGGCCCCTGGCTCGGCCGCATGACCGTCGGGCGTAGGAGTGTCCGTCCGGTCGCACCGGCTCGGCGCGGCGGGCGCCCGATTTGGGGGTCGATCTGACGTTCTGTCACCGGCCGCGACCCCGGGTGACGACACGCCCGGGCGGAAATCACGGCGGACCGACCTGACCTGGTCCTACGCGGCGGATGTGATCCATGTGGCGTGAGATCAGGTTGCGTACGCCTGCGCCGAGTCGTACCGTTGACCACAACATCTAGTAGTCACACCGATGTACTTAACCCATATATGGAAGTGCACGCCGGTGTGAAGCGTTATTGTCAGGGGAGGGGATCAACGTGCACTGCCCGTTCTGCCGCAACCCTGACACCAAAGTGATCGACAGCCGGTCGACCGACGACGGGGGCGCTATTCGGCGCCGCCGCTCGTGCGCCGAATGCGGCCGGCGATTCACGACGCAGGAGAATGTGCTCGTCATGGTGGCCAAGCGCAGCGGCGTCACCGAGCCGTTCTCCCGCGAAAAGATCATCGCCGGAGTGCGCAGGGCCTGCCAGGGCCGTCCGGTCGACGAGGATGCGCTCGCAAAGCTGGGGCAGCGGGTCGAAGAGGAGATCAGATCCTCCGGCTCCGCGGAAATCCCCTCGCACGAGATCGGCCTCGCGATCCTGGGGCCGCTCGGCGAGCTCGATGAGGTCGCCTATCTGCGATTCGCCTCGGTCTACCGGAGCTTCGAGTCGCTGGACGACTTCGCCAAGGAGATCGAAACACTGCGGAAGGCCGGCTTCTCGGGGGAGTCGGGCCCGTCGCGGTAAGGCGGGCTCCGGAAAAACATCAGCACATGTAAGAGCGTCTCCGCGCGAGGCATGGCCTCGTGCGGTGGCGGGTTGTTCCTGAACAGGGCCCGGCGGGTGGGCCCGAGAGGGGGAAGGTCATGACGGAGACGGTGAGCGGCTCGGCGGCGCGGCGCGGCAAGGGGAGCCGCAAAGGGCTGAAGGTCGAGCGCATTTTCACCACGCCCGGCGTGCATCCATACGATGAGCTGCGCTGGGAACGTCGTGACGTCGTCATGACCAACTGGCGCGACGGCTCGGTCAACTTCGAGCAGCGCGGCGTCGAGTTCCCCGACTTCTGGTCGCTGAACGCCGTCAACATCGTCACGTCCAAGTACTTCCGCGGCGCCGTCGGCACGCCGCAGCGCGAATGGAGCCTGAAGCAGCTGGTCGACCGCGTCGTCCGCATGTACACGGACACGGCCCTCAAGGAGGGCTATTTCGCCACCGAGCAGGACGCGGAGATCTTCGACCACGAGCTGAAGTACGCGCTCGTCCACCAGCTCTTCAGCTTCAACTCCCCGGTCTGGTTCAACGTCGGCACCAAGTCTCCACAGCAGGTCTCGGCGTGTTTCATCCTGTCGGTGGACGACACGATGGAGTCGATCCTCGACTGGTACAAGGAAGAGGGCGTCATCTTCAAGGGCGGCTCCGGCGCCGGCCTGAACCTGTCGCGCATCCGCTCCAGCAAGGAACTGCTGTCGTCCGGCGGCACGGCCAGCGGCCCCGTCTCCTTCATGCGCGGCGCCGACGCGTCCGCTGGGACGATCAAGTCGGGCGGCGCGACGCGCCGCGCCGCGAAGATGGTCGTGCTGGACGTCGACCACCCCGACATCGGGGAGTTCATCGAGACCAAGGCGCGCGAGGAGGTCAAGATCCGCGCGCTCCGCGACGCCGGGTTCGACATGGACCTCGGCGGCAAGGACATCGGCAGCGTCCAGTACCAGAACGCCAACAACTCCGTCCGCGTCTCCGACGAGTTCATGCACGCCGTCGAGTCGGACGGCGAGTTCGGCCTGCGCGCCCGGATGACCGGCGAGATCGTCGACACCGTCAAGGCCAAGGACCTGTTCCGGCTGATGGCGAAGGCCGCGTGGGAGTGCGCCGACCCCGGCATCCAGTACGACGACACGATCAACGACTGGCACACCAACCCCGAGACCGGCCGTATCACCGCGTCCAACCCGTGCAGCGAGTACATGAGCCTGGACAACTCGTCCTGCAACCTCGCCAGCATCAACCTGCTGAAGTTCCTCAACGAGGCGGGGACGTTCGACGTCCAGCGGTTCGTCAAGCTCACCGAGCTGATCATCACAGCGATGGACGTGTCGATCACCTTCGCCGACTTCCCGACCGAGAAGATCGCGGAGACGACCCGCGACTACCGGCAGCTCGGCATCGGCTACGCCAACCTCGGCGCGCTGCTGATGGCGTCCGGGCACGCCTACGACTCCGAGGGCGGCCGGTCGCTCGCCGCCGCGATCACGTCGCTGATGACGGGCGTCGCCTACCGCCGGTCCGCGGAGATGGCGGGCGTCGTCGGCCCGTACGCGGGCTACGCGCGCAACGCCGAGGGGCACAAGCGCGTCATGCGCAAGCACGCCGCCGCCAACGACGGCATCCGCACGCTGGACGCGATCGACAAGGAGATCCACGCCGCCGCCGCCAAGCAGTGGCAGGAGTGCCTGAAGATCGGCGAGAAGAACGGCTACCGCAACGCCCAGTCCTCGCTGCTCGCCCCCACCGGGACCATCGGGCTGATGATGGACTGCGACACCACCGGCATCGAGCCGGACCTCGCGCTGATGAAGTTCAAGAAGCTCGTCGGCGGCGGGTCCATGCAGATCGTCAACCAGACGGTGCCGCGCGCGCTGGAGAAGCTCGGCTACCAGCAGGAGCAGATCGAGGCGATCGTCGAGTACATCGCCGAGCACGGCCACGTCGTGGACGCCCCCGGCCTGCGCACCGAGCACTACGAGGTGTTCGACTGCGCGATGGGCGAGCGGGCGATCAGCCCGATGGGGCACGTCCGGATGATGGCGGCCGTCCAGCCGTTCCTGTCGGGCGCGATCTCCAAGACCGTGAACATGCCGGAGCAGGCCACGATCGAGGACATCGAGAAGGTGTACTTCGAGGGGTGGCGGCTCGGCCTGAAGGCCCTGGCGATCTACCGCGACAACTGCAAGGTCGGCCAGCCGCTGTCGGCGGCCGGGAAGAAGGAGGAGGCCAAGGAGGCCGTGGCCGGGGCCGCGGGGCCGACGCCTCCGGTCCGGCGGCGGCTGCCGAAGCAGCGGCCCGCGACCGTCACGCGGTTCTCCGTCGCGGGCGCCGAGGGGTACATGACCGCCTCGTCCTACCCGGACGACGGCGTCGGCGAGGTGTTCCTCAAGCTCGGCAAGCAGGGCTCGACGCTCGCCGGCGTGATGGACGCCTTCTCCATGGCGATCTCCATCAGCCTGCAGTACGGCGTCCCGCTGGAGACGTGGGTGGAGAAGTTCACCAACATGCGCTTCGAGCCCGCCGGGATGACCGACGACCCCGACATCCGCATGGCGACCTCGGTGATGGATTACATCTTCCGCCGCCTGGCGCTGGACCACCTGCCCTACGAGGAGCGGGCGGAGCTCGGCATCCTGACGGCGGGGGAGCGGGCCATGCAGGCCAACGGGGAGGACCCCGCCGCCCTGCACTCCGAGGACGAGGTCGACCACGAGTCCCTGGCCCAGTCCGCCGCGATCGCCCGGCCCGCGCCCGCGGCGTCGGCGCCGGCGGGTGAGGCGCGCTCGTCCATGGAGGTCATCGAGTCCCGCCAGGGCCGGACGGCGGACGCGCCGCTGTGCCTCACCTGCGGGACGAAGATGCGCCCGGCGGGCAGCTGCTACGTCTGCGAGGGCTGCGGCTCCACCAGCGGCTGCAGTTAGCCCGGCCCTGGGCGGCCCGACGCCCTTGTCGAACCGATCCCCCGCTCGCCGCGCACCCGGCGGGCGGGGGATTCGTTCGTGTTCGTCAGGTGGCGTCGTGTTCGTCAGGTGGTTTCGTTGGTCTCGTCGGCGGGGGCCGGTGTGGTCTCGGCGTGCCGGGCGCCGCGGGCGCGGTGGCGGCGGGCCGCTTTGCGGGGGCCGGCCACGAGCAGGGCGTCCCCGGAGTCGTCGGTGGCCGCGGGCGGTTCGGCGGGCTCGGCGGGCTCCGATTTCTTCGCCGATCGCCGGGCCCGGTGCTTCCGTGGCTTCGTGCCGGGCTGGGTTTCGGTCTCGGCCTGGGTCTCGGCCTGGCGGAGCGACTTCACGAAGCTCGCCGCGTCGTCCTCGTCGTCATCGGTGCGGTGTAGCCGCTTCGTCGCGATCCACTGGTCGAGGGTCAGCCGCCCGCCGGCGCCCGCGGCGAACAGCAGGCTCGCCAGCCCGAGGACGAGGACGAGTTCGTAGCCGTTCCCGACCCTCGTGCCGTCCACCAGGAACAGGCCCCGGTCCGCATGGACGAACAGGAACGCGCCGGCCATGTCCAAGAACAGCACCAGGCCGGTGACCGGCAGGGCGACCCCGGCGATCAGCGCGGCGCCGCCCAGGAGCTCGGCGAAGGCGGCGTAGACGGCGGCGGCCGTCGGGAGCGGGACGCCGAGGTCGTCGAACGTGCGGCCGGTGGCGGTGATGCCCGCCTCGATCTTCTGCCAGCCGTGCGCGATGAACACGAGGCCCACGCCGAGCCGCGCGAGGGCCGCCACGACGTCGTAAAGCGGTCGAGAACGCATGCCGTCGCTCCTTGGGTGCGGTGAGGCCCGGTTCGATCGGAGAGTATGACGGCCTTCGTGCGGATTCGGCGACCAGCGCAGGTGAGAGCGGGTGCCACGCGTCTCTGGGCGCCGCCTCAGCGTTCGGTCGTGGCCACGAGGACGGTGGTCGCCGCGAGCGTCGTTACCTTGGTGTTAGCCGCCTGCCGCCTGAGAGGGGATTGAGCCGCGTGAAGAAACACCAGTACGAGGTGTCGGTTACCTGGACTGGTAATACCGGGACGGGGACGAGTTCCTACCGTGCCTACGAGCGGGCCCACGAGGTGCGGGCGGACGGCAAGCCGCCGATCGCGGGCAGCGCCGATCCGAGTTTCCGCGGCGACGCCGCCCGGTGGAATCCGGAGGAACTGCTCGTCGCGTCCCTCTCGGAATGCCACATGCTGTGGTTCCTCCATTTGTGCGCGGTCGAGAAGATCGTGGTCACCGCGTACGAGGACAGCCCGCTCGGCACGATGGCCGAGACTCAGGACGGCGGCGGACGGTTCGAGGAGGTCGTTCTCCGCCCACGGGCGACGCTCGCCGATCCCGGGCAGGCGGGCCGCGCCGCCGAATTGCATCACCGGGCGAACGAGTTGTGCTTCATCGCGAACTCGGTGAATTTCCCCGTTCGTCACGAACCGAGTTTCTAGAACCTGCCGGTCGGCGGCCTGAATCCGGTCGGCGGGCGCGGGCGCGGGCGGCGGCGTCAGCGGGTGCGGCCGCGGGGCTTCAGGGGCAGGGTGGGCAGGGCGGGAGCCGGGATGGGCGGGCCGTCGTAGCCGTGGACCTCGCCGAAACGGTCGCCGGTCGTCCAGTCCTCGCGCGCACGGGCGATCTCGTCGCCCGTCCGGCCGACGAAGTTCCACCACATCACGAGTTTCTCCGCGAACGGCTCGCCGCCCAGGAGAACGAGTTTGCTTCCGCCGTCGGCCGCCCTGAGCGTCAGTTCGCGGCGACCGCATCCGAGGTACAGCATCGAGCCCGGCTCGACCCGCAATCCGTCGATCTCCGTCGCGCCCGCCATCGTGAGCGCGGCGTACTCGAAGTCGGGCTCGACCGGCAGCCGTGCTTCGGCGCCGTCCGCCACGGTGATGTCCGCGCCCATGATGGGGGTGAAGGCCGTGCCGGGTGAGGCGGCTCCGTCCAGTTCTCCCAGGATGACGGTGGCTTCGAACCCGGACGACTGCACGACGGGCAGGTCGGCGTGGTGCTCGAACGCGGGATCGGTGTGCCGGTGGGCGTCCGGTAGCGCGACCCAGAGCTGGGCCCCATGCAGGATGGCCGGATGGTCGCGCGGTGACTCCTCCGAATGCGCGATGGCCCGTCCCGCCGTCATCAGCCCGAGTTCCCTGGGACGGACGGTCTGGAGGCTGCCCAGGCTGTCGCGGTGCAGGACCTCGCCGTCGTGCAGCCAGCTCACCGTCTGCAGCCCGATGTGCGGATGCGGCGGTACCTGCATGCCGGGCTCGTCGGTGATGTCGTCTGGGCCGTAGTGGTCGACGAAGCACCACGCGCCGACCATCCGCCGTCCCAGGCTGGGCAGAAGGCGCCGGACGACCGTGCTCTCACCGAGCGGCACGCGCCGCGGGGGCAGCAGTTCATGGACGGGACGGCCTGGCGTGTCGTCGCGTCCACCGCATTCGACCGGCTTCGGCCTGACGTCGAGATTGCTCACCGGCACCGTCCTTCCCGTGACCGCCACCCGTAGCGATGCCCGGGTGTCCCGTCCGCCAAGCCGATCGGCGGAATCCGCAGTAGGACGGCGGGGTTCGACTGTATGTGATGCACGGTGAGTACAAGGTCCCGGGTGGCAAGCTCGTCGTCGCCGACGTGGACGTCGTGGACGGTCTGTTGCGCAACCCGAGAATCAGCGGCGACTTCTTCATGGAACCCGACAGGGCACTGGAGGACATCAACGCCGTCCTGGACGGCCTTCCCGCTGGGCTCGACGCTAAGGCGATCGGCGCGCGCGTGGAAGCGGGCCTGCCCCAGGGCACGGTGATGCTGGGAATCACCGCGGAGGCGGTGGGAATCGCGGTGCGGCGGGCCGTCGCGCGTGCGTCGGACTGGCGGGACCACGACTGGCGGCTGATCCACGAGCCGCCGCAGGGCCCCGCCCTGCACATGGCCCTCGACCAGGTCCTCGCCGAGGAGGTCGGCGCGGGACGGCGTCCGCCGACGCTGCGGGTCTGGGAGTGGGCGTCGCCCGCGGTGGTCATCGGCAGCTTCCAGTCGCTGCGCAACGAGGTCGACGCCGAGGCGGCCGGGCGGCACGGGGTGGAGGTGGTCCGCCGCATCAGCGGCGGCGGCGCGATGTTCATCGAGCCGGGCAACACGATCACCTACTCGCTGTACGCGCCGGAGACGCTGGTGGCGGGCATGTCGTTCGCGGAGAGCTACGCGTTCCTGGACGACTGGGTGCTGGGCGCGCTCGGCGAGCTCGGGATCAGGGCGTGGTACCAGCCGCTGAACGACATCGCCTCCGACCAGGGCAAGATCGCGGGTGCGGCGCAGAAGCGGCTCGCCGCCGGCGCGGTGCTGCACCACGTGACCATGGCCTACGACATCGACGCGGAGAAGATGCTGCGGGTGCTGCGGATCGGCCGGGAGAAGATCTCCGACAAGGGCATCGCCAGCGCGGTCAAGCGCGTCGACCCGCTGCGCCGCCAGACCGGGCTGTCCCGGGAGGAGATCATCGACCGCATGATCGGGCATTTCCGGGGCCGGTACGGCCTGGCCGGCGACGAGGTGAGCGAGGACGAGCTGCGCCTCGCCCGCAAGTACGTCACGGACAAGTTCAGCACGCCGGAGTGGACGGCCCGCGTTCCCTGACCGCCCCTCATGCCCTGAGTCGCTTGGCCGATCGAGTGCCGAAAGGTGGTCGGTGGCCGGGCCGGAACTCCCCGGCGATTCGGTGCGTCCCTCAATTGCAGGTCGCGAGGCCGTGCGTCGGCCCGTAGGTTGATGACATCGATCGATGATGAGGAGCGTTCATGTCGTTGCAGAAGGGCGCCAACACCGCGGTGCCGGTTCCCTCGGTCCGGGTCGAGCTCGGCTGGCAAGGGGGGCCGGGCGTGCCCGACGCGGATGCGTCCGCGCTCCTGCTGGCGGATACGGGACGGGTGCGTTCGGACGACGATTTCGTCTTCTACAACCAGCCGGCGCACCAGTCCGGAGCGGTCCGCCACGACGGGAAGCAGCAGGGGCCGACCGTGCTGGACGTCCTGTCGATCGACCTTGACCGCGTGGAGCCCGCCATCGACCGGATCGTCGTCGCGGCGTCCTCGGACGGCGGCACCTTCGGCAAGTTCCAGGGCCTGTACGTGCGCGTGGTCGACGCGGCGGCCGGGACGGAGGTCGCGCGGTTCGACAGCGAGGGCGCCACGACGGAGACGGCGTTCGTGCTGGGTGAGCTTTACCGGCGGCAGGGCTCGTGGAAGTTCCGCGCCGTCGGCCAGGGGTACGACACGGGGCTCGCCGGTCTCGCGTCCGATTTCGGGATCTCGGTGGACGAACCCGCTCAGGCCGCCGCCCCGCCGCCGCCCCCCGCCCCGCCCGCGCCGCCGGCTCCGCCCGCGCCTCCGCAGCCGCAGGCCGCGCCGCCGCCTCCCCCTGGCGGGCAGTACGCCCCGCCCCCGCCCCCTCCGCCCGGCGGCCAGTACGCGCCGCCACCGCCGCCCGGCGGGCAGTACACGCCGCCACCTCCGCCTGGGGGCCAGTACGCGCCGCCTCCGCCGCCCCAGCAGCAGGCACCGCCCCAGCCTCAGCCGCAGGCCCAGCAGGCGCAGCCTCGGCCTGGTGGCGGCGCCATCTCGCTGACCAAGAACTCTCCGTCGGTGTCGCTCACCAAGCACGGCGCGACGGGCGGGCACATGCGGGTGAACCTGAACTGGACGGCGCGGGCGGGCGTCGCCAAGGGGCGGCTCGGCAAACGCCGCCGCGGCGTCGACCTCGACCTGGACCTGTGCTGCCTCTGGGAGCTCCGCGACGGCCGCAAGGGGATCATCCACGCGCTCGGCGACATGGGCGCCCTGGACCGCGCGCCGTTCATCAAGCTCGACAAGGACGACCGGACCGGGGCGATCGAGGCGGGTGAGAATCTTCACATCAACCTCGACCACACCGCCGACTTCAAGCGGATCCTGGTGTTCGCCGAGATCTACGACGGCGCCGACGACTTCCGCGGCCTGGACGCGATCGCCACGCTGTTCCCGGTCGGCGCGCCGCCGATCGACATGCGGATGGACGACTGCGTCGACGCGTCCCGCGACGCGGTCCTCGCACTCATCGAGAACGTGAACGGCGAACTGGTCGTCCGGCGGGAGGGCCGGTTCGTCCTGCCGCCTCCCGGCCGTCCGCGCTGGGGGAAGATGTCGGTCGACCAGGCCTACAACTGGAATCTGGAGTGGGTCGCCTCACGCGGCAAGGACTGAACGCGCCCATCGGCGCATGTGTGCTGGCACGGGCCCGGAACGTTGGCTGATGCTGCCGATTGTCCCGGGCCTGGCGGCAAGGGTAGGAACGTCGCATGAGCTCTGAGCGGCAGTACCCCGTCGTCCCGGCACCCCATTTCGACGTCCCGCAGGAGGAGGCGGTCGAGCGCGCGCAGGCGTTCGCCGATTCGATGACGTTGCGGCGCACCGTGCGCGACTTCTCCCAGCGTCCGGTGCCGCCGGACGTCATCGAGCATGCGATCCGTGCGGCGGCGACCGCCCCGAGTGGGGCCAACCTCCAGCCGTGGCGGTTCGTGGTGATCACCGACCCCGAGCGCAAGCGCAGGCTCAGGGAGGCCGCGGAGCAGGAGGAGCGGGAGTTCTACGAGCGGCGCGCCTCGCAGGAGTGGCTCGACGCGCTGGCCCCGCTGGGCACCGACTGGCGCAAGCCGTTCCTGGAGGACGCTCCCGCGGTCATCATCGTCTTCGAGGTGCACAAGGGCCCGGAGACCCCGCGGCCCTACTACGTGAAGGAGTCGGTGGGCATCGCCGTAGGGTTCCTCCTGGCCGGACTGCACCAGGCGGGTCTGGCGACGCTCACGCACACGCCGAGCCCCATGAGGTTCTTGAACGAGGTGTGCGACCGTCCACTGGAAGAACGCGCGTACGTGGTGATCCCGGTCGGCTACCCGGCGGACGACGCGATGGTGCCGGACATCACCCGCAAGCCGGTCGAGGAGGTCACCGTCCGCCTGTGACGCGTCCGTCCGGCTGAGGCACGGCGCGGCCCACCGTTGCGCGGCTCACGCGGCCTTGAGTGCGTCGGCGAGCTTCTTGTCCCGGGCCACCCGCACCAGGGCCGCGCTGAGCCGCGCGAGGTCCTTGTCGGGCACCTTGGACGCGAGCCCGTCGGCGTCGGTGGGCAGGCCGAGCCGTTCTGCGCCCTTCCGCACCTGGCCGTCGACGTAGGGCCGCAGCCAGGGCCAGATGGACTGGGCCTCACGGCAGAAGATGTCCACCCCGGTGGGCCCGATGCCGGGGAACTCCTGGAGGAGCTCGGCCGCCTTGTGCGGGTCGCGCCCGGCCTCGATGGCGAGCCGCCGCAGATCGCCCTTGTACTTCTCCTGGACGATCTCGGCGGTGTCGCCGAGGCGGGACGCGGTGCTCTCGTCGTAGCGGACGTAGTGGCCGCGGCCGAGCGCGTCGACGCGTTCCTGCCAGGTCAGCTTGCTCATCCCGCGCGGTGTCCCGCCGCCCGCCTCGAACAGTTCGCGGGCGGCCGCGACGGCGATGTCGGACGAGATGCGCGCGCTCAGCAGGTTGGCCAGGACGAGCAGCTTGAAAAGCGCGGCGGGCTGGTCCTTCAGCGTGATGCCGGCCTCTTCGGCGAACGTCTCGCCGGACTCGTGCAGCAGCTTCTTGACGACGGTGTCCATGGCATGTACCTCCTGTCCTCGCCCGCCCTACCCGAGCCGGCGAGGATGACTCACGCCTGGACTCCGGGCAGGGTCACAGAAGGCTGAGCTGTCCTTCTCCTGCGAGCGGGTCACGGTGCTTCTTGAGGTGCCGCCAGCGGGGGAGGCCGTCCAGGTAGGACCACGACATCCGGTGATGCGGTGTAGGTCCCGACTCCTCAAGGGTCTTCTGGTGGGTGGGGGAGGGGTAGCCCGCACTGTCCGCGAACCCGTATCCGGGGAATTCCGTGTCGAGCCCTGCCATCAGCCGGTCACGGTGGACCTTCGCCAAGACGGAGGCGGCCGCGACGGTGACGGACCTTTGGTCGGCCTTGACCTCGCAGCGCACCCGCCAGGGGCGGCTCAGGAAATCGTGCTTGCCGTCCAGGATGACCACGTCGGGCGGGACGGGCAGTGCCTCCAGCGCGCGGACGGCCGCGCGCCGCAGCGCCTCCGTCATGCCGACCTCGTCGATCTCCTCGGGGCCGGACGCGCCGATGGCGTGTCCTGCGAGCCATCCGGGCAGCACTTCGGCGAACGACTCGCGGTGGGCTTCGGTGAGGAGCTTGGAGTCGGTCAGGCCGACCGTCCTCTTGCCGCGCCCCTGGAGGACGGGCGGCGGGGTCAGGTCGGTGACCGCCGCGCACACCACGACTGGCCCCGCCCAGGCGCCACGTCCTACTTCGTCCACTCCAGCGATCGTGACAGGACGGGCGCTCCCGGACGACATGGCCCGCAGTTCGTTCTCGATCTCGTAGCCCGCGACGCGCGAGATCTCCTTGGTGGCGGCAGGGCCGGCGTCCAGTCCGGGCAGAGCGTCCGTGGGGTCGGTCGGCATGCGCTCCATCATCGCAGTGGCCGTGCAGTGGCCGTCCACTTCTGGACACTACAAATGTGCTGGTCTCGGGACCGGGGTCTCGCCCGTTCCGCACCAGGCAGGGGCACCGTGGCCAACCAACCGCGCGCGGGGAGTCCCGTTCCGGGCGGTCCTGCGCTTTACTCGCTTCTGATGACTTTGTTCGGCAGGTCTCGCTCCCGCCCGGCGAAGGACGCCGCGGCACGGGATCTATTCGAGCGCCTGCGATGGCGCTACTTCCAGGTCACCCCGGGCGTGAGGTTCCTGGGCGGGGTGCTGCTCGTCGCGTTGGTCGTGGCCGCCACGGTGGTGGGGGAAGGGCCCGTCCTCGCCGCGGCGGCGTTCTCGGTGATCCTGCTCGTCGTCGTCCACCTGACGTTGCGTTCGCCCACGGGCATGGCGGTCGTCGCGGTTGTCCTGGCCTGGCTGGCGCTGTCGGTCCCTCTGGGAAGCCTCTACCCGGACGAGGGGCACCCGCCGTACTTGAGCCCCGCACTGTTCCTGGCTGTGCTTGCGCTCCCGGTCGCGTTCGTGGCGTTCCGGCTGCGCGGCTACAGGCCATGGCGGTCCGCGCTCCTCGCGCTGAGCGTGGCGGGCGTGACGACCGCCGCCGTCGCGCAGATTCTGCCGGAGGCGAGCGTGGCGCCCGGCTGGGCGGCGGCTCTGGCCTTCCTCGCCTACCGCTGGGACCAGGCCCGTCGCGCCGTGCCCGCCGAGGCGTACGAGACCGGCTGGGTCCAGGAACAGGACGGCCCCAAAGGGGACGGCACGTCCGCGTCGCGCAGGAACCCGTCCGGCAACGACAGACGCGAACGCCCAGACAGGCTGGACAAACACGACAGGCCCGAACGGTTCGACAGGCTCGACAAGGGCGACAAGCCAAGCCGACCCGGCAGATCTGATAGGCGCGTCCCAGAGGACGATGAGGTCGGCACTTCGACGGCCGTGTACGCGGGCCATGAGCAGCGTGCCGCGGCGCAGGCGGCGGATAGCGCGAGTGCCCCGGAGCGCGCGAATCCCACGGAGACCCGTAAGGAAAGGGCACCGGAGATATCGGTCGCCGAGGCGCTCGCCGAACTGGAGGGCATGATCGGGCTTGAGCCGGTCAAACGGCAGGTCCGTTCCATCGCCGCGTCCATCGAGGCCGCGCACATGCGTGCCGCCGCCGGGGTGCCCACAGAGAAGCCGATGCGGCACTTCGTGTTCGTCGGGCCGTCCGGGACGGGCAAGACCACCGTGGCGCGCGTCCTCGCCAAAATCTTCTACGCCTTCGGGCTGCTGCCAGAGCCCGCCCTAGTCGAGGCGCACCGTGCCGACCTCGTCGGTGAGTTCCTCGGTGCCACGGCGTTGAAGACCAACCGGCTCGTCGACTCCGCTCTGGGCGGGGTGCTGTTCATCGATGAGGCGTACAGCCTGGCCAACTCTGCCGAGGGCCAGCCGGACCGGTTCGGCGACGAGGCCGTGCAGACGCTCCTCAAGCGCGCGGAGGACGACCGCGACAACCTCGTCATCATCCTTGCGGGATACGACGCGCAGATGGCCGAATTCCTCGACTCCAACCCTGGGCTGGCCTCACGGTTCGGCACGCGCGTGCATTTCCCGTCGTACCGTCCTGCCGAACTGCTCCAGATCGCCGACTACCACACCGGCCTCCGGGAGGACCGGCTCGACGCGGAGGCACGGCGGCGGCTCGCCGTGCGGTTCGAGGAGGTCGAGCGGCGGGGCATCATCGACGAGCTGGGCAACGGGCGGTTCGTCCGGTCCCTGACGGAGGCGGCGGCGCGCGCGCGGGATGTGCGCGTGGTCGACGCCGTGTCCGCGTCCACGGGCTCGGCGAACCCCAGCGCCGACGACCTGGTCACCCTGCGCGCGGAGGACGTCGAGGCCGCGTTCGCCGAGGTCACCGAGCGCTACCGCGGCTACGCCGAGACGCCGACGCTCGACGAGGCCCTCGGCTCGCTCGATCAGATGATCGGGCTCGAGCCGGTGAAGCGGCAGGTCCGCGAGATCGCCGCCCAGCTCCAGGTCGCGCGGATGCGCCAGGCCCAGGGCCTGGTCACCCGCCCGCCGACCCGCCATTTCGTGTTCACCGGGCCGCCCGGCACGGGCAAGACGACCGTCGCGCGCGTGCTCGGCCGCATCTTCGCCGCGGCCGGGCTCCTCGCCCGCCCGGAGGTGATCGAGGCGCAGCGCGCCGACCTGGTCGGCGAGCACCTGGGCGGGACGGCGCTCAAGACGAACAAGGTGGTCGACTCCGCGCTCGGTGGGGTGCTGTTCGTCGACGAGGCGTACGCGCTGAGCAACCCGGGCTATACCGGCGGGGACGCGTTCGGCGCGGAGGCCGTGCAGACGCTCCTCAAGCGCGCCGAGGACGATCGTGACCGTCTCGTCGTCGTCCTTGCGGGATACGAGGCCGAGATGGACCGTTTCCTGTCGTCCAACCCTGGGCTGGCCTCACGATTCGACGTCCGCGTCGACTTCCCCTCCTACGGGCCGGACGAGCTGCTCCGCATCGCCCAGCTCATCGCCGAGGAGGGCGGTGACCGCTGGGAGGAACGCGCCCTCGACGACCTCGCCCTGGTCTTCCAGCGCGCCTGCGGGTCGGGCCGTATCGACGAGCTGGGCAACGGCCGCTTCGCCCGCTCCATGTACGAGAAGGCGAGCGCGCGCCGGGCGCTGCGGGCGGCACGCCTCGGTGACGCCGCGACCACCGCAGATCTTACGGTCCTCACCACCGAGGACGTCCGCGACGCGTTCGCCGAACTCACCCACCGCCTGACCTGACCGTAGGCGCGGGTGCCGTGCCGCCGTGTGTCGTGCGCGTGCGCTGTAATCAGGGCATGACCTCGGTGACGTGGGCGCAGGTGCTGGCCTGGCGGATGCGGCGGCAGTTCATCGAATCCACCGGTGACGCGTCGGCTTTGCAGATAGCGCGTCGGCTGGCGGGAGTGCAGGCACAGGTGGCCTCGGCGGCCGAATTCGCCGTGGCGGTACGGCAGATGGCTCCGGAATCAGGCGCTGTGCAACGGGCCCTTCTGGAAGAACGGACTCTCGTCAAGACGTGGGCCATGCGCGGAACCCTGCATCTGCTGCCCGCGGACGAGGCCGCCGCCTATCTCGTGCTGTGCGCCGCCGTGCGCAATTGGGAGAAGCCCGTCTGGCAGCGGAATTTCGGGGCCACGCCCGCCGATCTGGAGGCGATCGCGGAAGCCGCCACCGGCGCGCTGGCCGACGGTGCGGTCCTCACGCGCGAAGAACTCACCACGGAGGTTGTGGAGAGGACCGGCTCAGGGCATCTGGCCGAAACGCTCGCCTCCGGCTGGGGCACCCTGCTGAAACCCCTGGCCTGGTGGGGCGTCCTCTGCCACGGGCCGTCGCAGGGCACCCGCGTGACGTTCACGTCGCCGGAACGGTGGCTGCCGGGCTGGACGGGCCTGCCGCCCATGGAGGACGCCGCCCGGACGGCCATTCACGCGTTCCTCGGTGCACACGGCCCTGCCACTCCCGACATGTTCGACAACTGGCTGATGCGCAAGCTGAACCGCAAGAAGGACGTGAAGTCCTGGTTCGCCGCAGCCGAGGACGGGCTCTCCACCGTCGACGTTGAGGGCGTGCAGATGTACGTCCTGGACGAGCACCGCGACGAGCTCCTGAACACCGAACCGAGCACGTCCGTCCGGCTCCTCGGGGGCTTCGACCAGTACGTGCTGGGCGCCGGGACGAGCGCGCCCTACCTTGTGCCTGCGGAGCGCCGCAAGGACGTGAGCCGCGCGGGCGGCTGGATATCTCCCGTCGTCCTGTACGAGGGTCGCGTCGCGGGCGTCTGGGAGGTGAAGGACGGCGACGTGGCCGTCACGCCTTTCGAGGACATTCCCGCCGCCCCGCTCCAGGACGAACTGGCCCGACTGGATGCGCTGCTGTCCTGACAGGTGCGGACGACCCGGGTAGAAGCGAGTGGCCGACGTTCATCTAGGGTGCCGCCCATGGACGATCGCGACGAAACGGCCGGGCGGCGCGACGGCGAGGCGGTCGAGCCAGAAGAACCGGTCGTGTACCGGCAGACGCGCTACAAGGCTCCGGACGGTGCGGCGGAGCTTCTGCTGATCCGGCACGGCGCCTCTGAGCCCGCCCGTCCGGACCGGCCTTTCCCGCTCGTGAACGGCCATAGCGACCCTGGGCTCGCACCCGAGGGACGCGAGCAGGCGGAGCGGGTCGGTGAGCGGCTCGCAGAGGTGAAGCTCGACGCGATCTATGTGACGCCTCTGCGTCGTACGTCGCAGACCGCGGCCCCGCTGGCACGCCGCCTGGGACTGGAGCCCCGCGTCGAACACGACCTACGCGAGGTGCACCTCGGCGAATGGGAAGGCGGGCTGTTTCGCAAGAGGGTCGCCGACGGCGATCCGGTGGCGCAGCGCCTGTTCGCTGAAGAGCGCTGGGACGTCATCCCTGGGGCGGAGGCCAGCGAGGCGTTCGCGGGACGGGTCGAGGCGAGCCTCACCCGCCTCGCGGCGGCGCACGCGGGTGCCAGGATCGCCGTGTTCACCCACGGCGGTGTGATCGCCCAGGCGCTCGCCGCCGCGACCGGGTCCAGGCCGTTCGCGTTCCTCGCCCCCGACAACGGGTCCATCTCGTGCCTGGTGAGGCTCGGTGACGTGGCGTCCGTCCGCGGGTTCAACGACGTCTCCCACCTGGACTGGTCCGTGGCCGCGCCCCTGACGTAGGCGCCTGGTGCTACAGGCGGAACCGGAGCCGCTGGCCTGGACGCAACTGAGCGGCGTCGGCCACATCGCCTGAGGCGAGCACGGCGACCACCGGATAGCCGCCGGTCGTCGGATGGTCGGCCAGGAAGATGATGGGCATTCCACTGGGCGGCACCTGAAGCGAACCGGTGACCATGCCCTCGCTGCCGAGTTCGCCTTCCCGGACGCGGACCAGCGGCGGGCCGTCCAGGCGCACCCCCACGCGGTTGCTGTCTGGCGACACGACATAGGCGGTGGACGTGAGCGTGGCCATCGCGTCCTCGGCGAACCAGTCGTCGCGTGGGCCGGGCAGGATGCGCAGCACCGGAGTCTCAGGCAGGGACGGCGCGGGCGCGACGTCCACGGCGATGTCATCGAATCCCTTCGCCGAGCCCACCGGCAGGCGGTCGCCGGGCGAGAGCGGTGCGGGGCCGAGCCCTGACAGAAGGTCGGTGGAACGGCTCCCAAGGACCTCGTCAACGACGACCCCACCGCGCACGGCGAGATAGCTGCGCAACCCGGACGGCGGCGTACCGAACTCGACCAGCCCGCCCTCCCGGACATGGCACGGTGCGTTCGTCCCGTATGCGCGGCCATTGATGCACAGCGGAACAGGCGCTCCCGTGACCGCGATCCAGGAACTCCGGTGAAAACGCAGGGCGCCCCCACCGAGCGTGAACTCCACGGCAGCCGCGCTTTCGGGGTTGCCCACGAGCCGGTTGGCCAGCCGGAAGGCGCGCTCGTCCGCGGCCCCGGAACGCGGCACGCCCAGATGTGCGCGGCCCGGCCGTCCGAGGTCCTGGACGGTCGCCAGCGGCCCGGGCCGCACGATCTCGATCAACGCACGACCTCGATCACGAAGGCTCCCTGGGCACGAAACGGACGCGCGTCCCCGGCCTGAGCAGCGAGGGCGGGTCGCGGTCGACGTCCCACAGCCGCAGCGCGGAACGTCCGAGCAGCCGCCAGCCGCCCGGCGACCGGGACGGGTAGACGGCCGCGTACGGCCCCGCGATCGCCACCGAGCCCGCGGGCACCGAGGTCCGCGGCGACTCGCGCCGCGCCACGTGCAGCGCCGGATCGAGGCCCGTCAGGTACCCGAAGCCGGGGGAGAAGCCGAGGTAGGCGACCGTGTACGAGGCGGCGGCATGCCGGTGGACGACGTCGTCGCGGGACAGCCCGGTCAGCGCGGAGACCTCGTCCAGGTCCTCCCCGTCGTAGACCACGGGGATCTCCACCGGCTCCATGTCTTCCCCCGCGTCCTCAGGGAGGCGCAGTTGCGGAAGGCGTGAGGCGAGACGGTCCAGGTCCGCCGACGGGTCGACGATGACCAGCACGGTCTGTTCCCCAGGGACGACGTCCACCACGCCTGGCAGCGGATCGTCCCGCAGGGCCGCGTTCAGGCGGTGCGCCGTCACAAGGTCGCCGGTCTCTACGAGCAGGGCCGCGTCACCGGCGCGCCGCACTCTCACGCGAACGGCTCCAGCTCGACCCCCGCGTCGGACAGTGCCGACCGTACCGACCGGGCCAGCTCGACTGCGCCGGGAGTGTCGCCGTGTACGCATATGGAACGGGCGTCCAGCACGACCTCTCCGCCCTCCACGGAAACGACGGTGCCCTCTACGGCCATCCTGACGGCACGCTGGACGACGGCATCCCGGTCGTGCACCACGGCTCCCGGTTCACGGCGCGACACCAGCCGGCCGGAAGCCGTATAGGCCCGGTCCGCGAAACACTCGGCGACCACGGTCAGCCCTTCTGCGACGTCACTAACAGCGGAACCGGCCAGTGTCAGCAGTGGAAGCGAAGGGTCGTACGCCCGTACCGCGTCGGCCACAGCTCGGGCCTGGACGGCGTCGCGCGCCACGCGGTTGTACAGCGCCCCGTGCGGTTTCACGTAGGCCACATGGCCGCCTTCCGCGCGCGCTATGCCGTCCAGGGCGGCGACCTGGTAGAGGATCTCGGCGGTCAGCTCCGCTGGGGCGACGTCCATCTCGCGGCGTCCGAAACCGGCCAGATCCCGGTACGAGACCTGCGCGCCGATCGTCACCCCGCGTTCGACGGCCGCCGCGCACACCCGTCGCATGATGACCGGATCGCCCGCGTGGAACCCGCACGCCACGTTCGCGCTCGTGATGACGTCGAGCAGCGCCAGGTCGTCGCCGAGCTCCCAGATGCCGAACCCCTCGCCCAGGTCGGCGTTGATGTCGATGACCGCCATGCCAAAGACCTACCACCGATCACCGCGCTTCAGACGATGTCCCCTCTTCAGACGATGTCCTCGCGCACGTCCTCCACCTCATGCCTGGACGCCCAGCCCTGGTACACACCCCGGTCGAAAAGCTCCAGTCCCAGCCGCTCCGCCACAGGCGCATCGTCGCCGCTGTACTCCACGCGCAGCCAGCCGTCGTGCTCGCCCAGTACGACGAACTGCTCGCCGCGCCAGGTGCAGTGCGTCGTGACGTACCGCAGGTGGTCCACGTCCGAGAGCGGTACCACCTGGACGTACCGGTCCGGCGACACGCGCCCGAAGCCGTCGGCGGGCTGTGCGCTGTAGAGCCGGACCAGGTCTCCGTCTGGGCTGGCCTCGTATTCGGCGCCGTGCCAGCCCGCGTAGAAGCCGTGCCGGACGTTCATCCCGATCCTCCTGGCAGCTTCACGAGCCACCTGCGCAGATCGGCGTCGTAGGACGCCACCAGCGACTCCGTTCCGGCGGCGAGCCGGTACAGCCCGGCGCCGTGCGGCAGCCGCTGGCTCTCGATCCTGAACCCGGGGACGCCCGCCCCGTCGACCGGCGCCTGGGACTGCCGGAACAGCGCAGGCTTCGCCGCCGGCCAGCGGATCAGGAAGATCTCCTCGTCGGCGGGCGTGAACGGCGAGCCCTCGTACAGCAGCCCGAGCCCGTTGACCAGCGCCTCCGGCGTGGTCATCGCCGCGACGTCCTCGACCCGGTGCACATGCCCGGCGACCAGGTCGTAGCCGCCGTCCAGGTAGTGCCGGACGTGCTCGGGACGCACCGCCTTCTGCATGATCACGACCTCTGGCGCGCGGTTCGCGGGCCGGCGCTCTCGTGTCGTGGGCACCGCGTCCTGCGGCGCTGGAGCACCGAGCGGGCTTGTGAGCGCCTCTGAGGCCTCGGGAACGCCGGACGGCACCCGAGGTTCGGCCGGTGGCGGCGAGAGGCTCTCCGGCGGCCTGGGAGCCGTCAGGACCGCGCCGGAGTCGCCCGGCGAGGGCTCCGATGGGGCCTCGCTTCCGACGGCCTGGCTTCGGGCGGGCTCGGCGGGTTCGAGGAGCGAGCTCGCATCCAGGTAGGACGCGCTCGGCAGGCCCGGGTTGATCGCGAGCCGCCACTCCGGATGCGGCCAGCCGCGCGCCAGCTCCGCCAGGGACGCCTCCCGGTGGTGCGCGGCCTGCCCTTGCAGGGAGTGGTCCATGGCCTCGGGCGAGGTGAACGCCAGCACGAACGTCCCGTCGCCGAACCGCGCCGTGGCGAACTGGTGGTCGGCGGCTCCCGCATCCCCTGGGGCGGGCAGATACAGGACGGCGCGTGCCAGCAGATCCAGGTACCCGTGCTGGTCGCCGCGTTCACGGGCCTCGGCGAGCGCGGTCTCCAGACCGAAGGTAGACGGGCCGTCGGGTCGCGTGGCGGAGCCGTTCTCAGACTCGGGCAGGGCCAGCGGGATGCCGAGCCCCGGCAGCGCCAGCGGACCGCCCTCCGGCCCGGACCGGCTCGCCTGGTAGACGAGTTCCAGCGGCGACTCGATGTGGTAGGCGTCGCGGAACGCCCCGACTATCAGCCCGGCGAGGAGGGCGGACGCCTCCAGATGCTCCGCCGTGACCCGGTCGTCGCGGTCGCGCTGGCCACGGCGGTCACGGCGGTCACGGCGGCCTCTGCGATCGCGGTGGTCGCGCAGAATGAACTGCTGCCACCAGTTCTTGCGCTCCTCCTCGTCCGGCGGCTCCCAGCCCAGCGCCCTCAGCCGCCGCTCCTGCCGCGGGGCCAGCGGACGGGGCAGGAACGCGCTGCCGACGGCCTCGGCGTCGAACAGCCCCTCGGACCTCATCGCCTGGACGTAGGGCAGCCCGCTCGGCCCTTGCACGATGACGAACGACGTGACGGGCAGGCGCGACAGTTCCAGCGTCAGCCGCATGGCGAAGTCGTTCCAGTCCACAGGATCCACTCTCGCGTCCGGGGGGCGGAGGAAATGCCTACCAGACGGTAGCCGAACGCGCGTCAGTCGGTTCGCGGTGCCGGGACGGCATCGGCCTGTACCGGCGCCCACACACCGCCGACGGCGTCGTAGACCGCGAGCGGCGTCTGGTCGCCCTCACCGGCCGAGAGCCAGAGGCGGGTCCCATGGGACGGACGCAACGGGACGCCCGTAGGCGGCTGTGGGGCACCTGCGGCGGGCTGCTTGTTCGTCGGGGCACCCAGAGGAAGTGCTGCCGCGTTCTCCACCGGGACGCTCTCGGCCTCCACGGGATCCGGTTCGGCGGGCTTCGGTTCGGCGGGCTTCGGCGCGACGGGCTCCTGCGGGAAGTTCTCCCGCATGGCGCTCTCCGGCTCGCCGGTGCCCGTCCCTAGGGCGGCCCGCAGATCGGCGGTGGTGTACGGGTCGATGGCGGTGTGGGAGTCTTCGTGCGGCCGGTCGACGGCAGGGGCCGAACCGTTGACCGCCGGGATCGCGCCACCGGCGACGGGGTTGGGCCCGGCGAGCGCGTTGGGGTCGACCTTCCCGTACGGGTTGGGCGCGTCCGGCGCGAGGGACGGCGCCGCCCCCGCTCCCGCGTCTATGCGGGAGATGACCGACGAGTCCAGAAGGACCTCGCTGGGCAGCCCCCAGTTGATCGCCAGCCGCCAGGTGGGGTCCGGCCAGCCGGACGCCAGCCGGGCGAACGAGGTGCGCCGGTAGAGGCCGGGGTGCCGGTCGCCGGTGCGGGCCAGGGCGCCCGGCGAGGTGAACACCGTCACGTAGGTGCTGCTGCCGATCGTGATCGTGGGGAATTCGGCGCGGTCGGGATCCTCCACCGCGGGCGCCGTGGCCGGGAGCACCAGGTCGGCATTGGCCAGCAGCCTGAAGTACGCGGTGTTGTCGCCGTTCGCCTTGGCCTCGGCCAGGCGTGGTTCGAGGAGATCGACGTCCGTGCTTGGGCGGACCTCCGGCGCCAAGGGAGTCCCCCCAGGCGACGACACGGAGGGAAGCGGGCCCGTATCGGCGAGCAGGTCGCCGGACGCTCGGCCGGACGAGGCGCGGCGCTTGTTCACGCGCGACGGGTCGGCCACGTCGATGCCGAAGTCGGTGAGCTCTATCAGCCCGGTGCCGTGCCGGTGGAACGACTCGTACACGAGGTCGGACGGCCGCCTGACGCCCTGGACGTCGCGCAGGGCGGTGACCATGACGTCGGCCAGCCGCGAGAAGTCGAGGCCGGTCACCGACAGCATCCCGCCGGGCGTGCCGAACTCCGGCAGCTCCGTCCACCAGTTGCGCGGGGCGGGCTCGGCCGGCGGGCGCCAGCCCGCGTCGCTCATGACCTCCTCGTCGGCCAGCGTGAGCAGCAGCGGGCCGTCGAGGAAGTTGTTGCTGACGGCCTCGGCGTAGAGCCGGTCGGGCTCGCGCATGGCCTGCACGTAGTGCCGGCTCTCATCGCGCTCCCGCACGATGAGGATGGTGTCCCGTTCGAGACCCGCCAGCTCACGACCCAGCCGCCGGGCGAACTCGGACCACTCCAACAAGATCACTCCCTACGACCGGAGGCCGGGCCCCCCGGGCCCCCGCGAGACCATGCCCGGGAACCGATGATTACCGCCGG
Organism: Actinomadura sp. 3N508; assembly: GCF_044326375.1. Lineage (NCBI taxonomy): Bacteria > Bacillati > Actinomycetota > Actinomycetes > Streptosporangiales > Thermomonosporaceae > Actinomadura > Actinomadura sp. 3N508. Next base: position 680,387 of record NZ_JBIRAX010000004.1, on the reverse strand, counting down.
GGACGCCGCGTGCAAACCGGGAGTTCACTCCGGTGGGGGTTCGTGACGCAGCACGTGCAGGGCCTCGCGCAGCGCCTCTGGATCGGCCCCGCAGCGGTCCAGGACGTCGATGAGTTTGTGCAGGATCTCGTGCCGTTCGTAACCGATGTCGAGCAATGATTGTGCGGTATCCCACAGCTGCGGGGGCTCGCCGGCCCACAGACGTTCGGCAAGGCGTTCGTGCGCGTTCAGGTGTTCTTCGTCCGCGCCGGGGTGCTCGAACTCCAGGATGACGCGGCGGTCGTCGGGGTCGGCAGGGTCCAGGGTCGACAGGTTGATGTAACCGTGCCGCCCGGAGCGCCGGTGGGTACCGGACAGGAACGGAAGGGCGAACGCACGCCGGGGCAGTGCCTCGAGGTCGCCGTCCGGTAGCAGCCGGTCGACCAGGTCACGATCGAGACCGAATGCGGACGGGTCGCGGTAGGCCTCGGCGAATTTCGCGGTGGCGTCCCACAGGGCGTCCAGCGTCGCCCTGATGCCCTCCTCGGGCAGCCCTGTGCGTTTGCCCGCCCACCGCACCCACGCCGCCAGCACGTGGGGGACGGCTTCCTGTTCGCTGGGGGACAGCAGAACCTTCCGGGGCAGCCAATCGAGCAGGAACATCTCGCACTTGACGGGGCTGACCCGCAGTGGCCGCCCGAAGTCGTGGGTGCAGCCGTACTCGATGATGCGGTCGACGCACCGGCTGGCGGCGGAGCGGTCGGACAGTTCCTCGGCCTCGTCCGACGCGAGGAACCTCGCCGCGATCGTCGCGCGCCTGTCTCGCCCGTACACCGGTGCCTGGGGGAGGCGCCCACCGGGCGGCAGGATGTCCACACGCGCGCGGACGAAGGCGTGATAGGTGCCGAAGTTCTCGTTCACCGGCGGCTCGTCGGTGTTGTCGGTGAGATCCAGTGCGCTCTGCAGCAGCGCCCTTGCGTCCCGCGAGTCGAGGGTCTCGAACCGCATCAGCGGGTTGTCGCGGCCCTCACGGCGGCAATGCTCCAGGAGCCTGTCGACCTTGGAGGAGACCCAGGCGTCCCTGACCATCCCGGGCATCGGCGGACGCGTCGTACGCGCGGCCCTGGCGAACGGGTCACCGGCCTGAGGGAGGGCCCCGGCTTTGTTTCGATCGACCAGGATGACCAGGGCGTGGCGTTCTGTGCCCCCGTAGGTGTAGGTGCAGACGATGGAGTCCTGGTCGCCGTAGACGTCCCTGGACACGAAGCACTCTTCGGGCGCGACCATCCCCACCCGGTCGGCCCATCCCGGCCTGGCGACGCCCTTGCCCATCAGCTCCAGCGCCGCGCGCTCGGCCTTGGCGGCCTGGCGCGGGGTGCCCATGTAGGCGATTCCGATGAGCAGCGCCAGCGCGGCCGGCGTTCCCGCCGTCCCCGCGTAGTCGACCAGCGCCTCGCCGATGATCTCTTCGACGTCGCCGTCCGGCACCCGCTTCGCCCACCACGAGCCGAGGATCTCGCTGACGATGAGCTCGGCGTCGAGGGGGCTGCGGACGGCCAGCAGCTCGCGGGCATGCTGCAGCATGCCGTCGAAGATCGCGGTGACCTCGTCGGGGGGTGTCGATCCCTCTCGGCCCGGTTCCCCGGAGGAACGATGGTGGCGGCGGGGATTCACCCTTCTAGCCTCTCAGATCAGCCGCGGGCGCTGTCCAGGACACGTCCGAACGGGCACGGCGGTGACCTGGAACCTGCGAAGGGGCCGCTCAGCCGTCGGGCCCGCCGGCCGGGGCGCGTCCGGAGGGCGGTTCCGATTTCAGGATGCCGGTGAGATGCTCACGCGCCATCCGCTCGACGCTGGCGGGCGTGGCCTCCAGACCGAGGTGGGACATGCAGGCCTGGACGTCGCCCACACACCGCCGCACGGTGTCCGCGGAGAAGGTCGCGAACTCCTCGCAGAGGCGGCGTTCGAGCGCGTCGCGGGTCTCGCTCCGGTGACCGGCCAGTGCAGGCATCAGCGCACACCTCCGCGCGCACGGGGTAGCTCTCGATGTCCCATTCCAGCGCTTCTGCGGAGAGAGTCAATAGATATCAGGACGCCGTCCGGCAAATTCTGAGCCGTCCCCATCCGCGGCGTCCTCATCTGCGGCGTCGTCCGCGGCGTTCGCCCAGCCCGCGTGGTGCCGTGCCGCCCAATCGGGCTCCACGCGCCCCGTCAGCATCGCGCCCATCGCGCCACGGTCCCGGAACGCCTCCCACAGGTGCCCCACCGTCACCACGACGACGATCAGGAAGAGCCAGTCGTGGACGAACGTGGCGCCCGTCCGCCACCGGTCTCCCCAGGGATCGGGGAACGTCATGATCTCGCCGGTGCCGAGCATCAGCAGAATCGCCCCTGCGGTGAACGCCGCGTTCAGCTTCTGCCCCGCGTTGAACTTCCCCACGGGAATGACTCCGCGACCGCCCTGCACGGCCCTGCGGTCACGGCGCTTCAGCCACTCCCAGTCGTGCGGAGCGAATCTGTTGAGCCGTCTCAGGTCGGCCCTGAAGGCGCGGGACGCGAGACCGAGCACGATGGGCACCGGCAACGCGAACCCGCACCACACATGGACGGTCTTGAGCACCTCCCGGTGACCCACCAACGTCGACAGCATCGGCAGATACAGGCAGGCGCCGGTCACCAGGCAGATCAGCATCAGCAACGCCGTCACATGGTGGATCGATCGCTCCGCCACGGTGAACCGCAACAACCACGTGCGTTCGGACGGGGCCGTGTCACGTCGGCGCATCATCCCGCCCGTTCGACCGACCCACCCAGGCATCGACGTCGTAGCCGAGGTTCTCCCAGTAACCGGGAATGACCTTGTCGGTCAGTTCGATGCCACCGAGCCACTTCAGCGACTTGTAGCCGTACATGGGCGCCACGTAGAGGCGCGTCGGCCCGCCGTGGTCGTGCGTGACGGGCTTGCCCTCCATCTGCGTCGCCACGATGACGTCCCGCCGGCGCGCCTGCTGCAGGGTCAGCGACTCCGTGTAGACGCCGTCGAACGACGTGAACCGCACGGCACGGGCCTTGCGCGACACCCCCACCGCGTCCAGCAGATCGGGAAGGGCCACGCCCACCCAGCGCACGTCCGGCACGCGCCAGCCCGTCACGCATTGGAAATCCTTGTCGAGCACCGTCTGGGGGAACCGCGCCAGATCGGCCATCCCGAACGACTGGGGCTTGTCGACAAAGCCACCGACGGTCACGCGGTGGGTGTCCGCACTGCGCCGCTTCACGCTCCCGGTGACGGAGTAGTAGCGGAACCCTCCGGCCGCCGGGAGGATGTCTCCGATCGGCCCCACCGGCGCCAGGGCACGGCTCACGCCGTCCTGAACGGACGCCCCTACGGCGACCCCGACCGCGCCAAGACCGAGCATCCCGAGAACCACCCGCCGACCCACGGGAGCCCCCTCGGCCCGTTCGTCCTCGCTCACCTTTTCATTCGAGCACCAGGGCACGTCCCACGCCAGGTTCCGGTCAGGCCCGTAAGACTTCTGACAGAAATGGACCGGCTCTAAGCTGGGCCCATGGCCACGAAGGTTCATCTCACCCAGCGTCCGGAAGCCGACGAACTGCTCGGACGCAGCCCGCTGGCCGCGCTGGTCGGCATGCTGCTCGACCAGCAGGTCCCGATGGAGTGGGCCTTCACCGGCCCCTACACCATCGCCCAGCGGCTCGGCTCCGACGACCTGGACGCGCACGAGATCGCCGCGCACGACCCCGAGCGGTTCGCGGCGGTGCTGTCGGAGAAGCCCGCCGTCCACCGGTACCCCGGTTCCATGGCCAAGCGGGTCCAGCAGCTGTGCCAATACCTCGTGGACAACTACGACGGGGACGCCGAGAAGCTGTGGAAGGGCGTGGACAGCGGCAAGGAACTGTTCAAGCGCCTCAACGCCCTCCCCGGGTACGGCAAGCAGAAAGCGCAGATCTTCGTGGCGCTGCTCGGCAAGCAGTACGGGATCCGGCCGGAGGGGTGGCGCGAGGCCGCAGGAGCCTATGGCGAGGAGGGCTCCCACCGGTCCGTCGCCGACATCACCGGCCCCGAGTCGCTCGCCCAGGTCCGCGCGTTCAAGCAGGAGCAGAAGTCCGCGGCGAAGGCGGCCAAGGCCGCGAAATAGGAGCGTCCCGGTATCGGCGGGAGGCGCTGGCCGGAACTCGCCGAACGAGCCGAGTTGACGCCCTGTGACCCCCGGGCGCCGTAACATCTCCTACTCGCCGTCCTGGCGGACCGCCTCCCGTGTCCTCCACGACGGTGTCCGAATCCGACGTGTTCGCCGGGGGCCGAAGGGGACAAGGATGTTCATCAGGGCTTCCGTACGCGGCGAACCATCGGGATGATGAATACCTGACTCCGAACGGTGTTGTGATGGAGGCGGGAGCGCTAGCCTGCTCCCATTCACTCATAGTGATGAAAACTTGCCGCGCGGTACGGGACCCTCTGGGGCGGAGGTGTTGTCCATGAGCACCGAGACGTCCGTCCCGCATCCCCGCGTCTCAGGGGTGGAGGGGCAGCCCATGGATGCGTCGGACGCCGCGCTGTACGCGACGCTGCTCACCGAGGCCCCCGCGGGCCTCGCGTTCTTCGACCGCGATCTGCGCTGCCGCAGAGCCAACGACGCGCTCGCGGCGCTCCTGGGCGTGCCCGTGGGCGATCTGCAGCAGCGACGGCCCGGTGAGGTCCTGCCGGAGGCGCTGGCGACGGCGTTCGAGTCGGCGCTCCGCAAGGTGATCGACGAGAACCGTCCGCTGAGCGATCTCGACCTGGTCGTCCCCGTCGCCGAGCCCGCCACGGCCGAGCAGGACGGCACGGAGGCCCCGGCACCGCCCGTGACCCCCGGTGACGCGGCAGACCTGGCGACGGCGTTCGAGGAGCGCATCCTGGCCTGCTCGTGGCTGCCCGCCAAGGGCGCCGACGGCAATTACCTGGGCGTCGTCCTGACCGCGCTGGACGTGACCGAACGGCGTAGGGCCGAGGAGGTCATCCGCCGCAAGGAGCAGCGCTACCGCTCGCTCGTGGAGGCCAGCGCCCAGGTGGTCTGGGTCGCCGCCCCGGACGGCGGGGTCATCGACGACGCGCCCGAGTGGCGTGCGATCACCGGCCAGGCGCCGGACGACTACGCGGTCGGCGGCTGGCTGGCCGTGGTCCACCCCGAGGACCGTCCCCGCATCGAGGCCGCCTGGGGCGAGTGCGTCGAGGAGAACCGGGTCTTCGAGACCAACTACCGGATCCGCACCAAGAGCGGCACCTACCGGCACTTCGACGTCCGCGCCGTGCCCATCTGGCGGGGCGACGCGGTCATCGAGTGGGTCGGTGCCAATACCGACGTCACCGGGCAGCGCGAGGCCGAGGAGATGCGCGGGCGGCTGACCGAGCAGCTGTCGGCGGCGGCGCTGCGCACGGCGCGCCTCCAGCAGGCCACCTCCATGCTCGCCGAGGCGCTGACCGTGTCCCAGGTCGTCCAGGTCATCACCGAGGTCGGACGGTCGGCCATCGGCGCCGACTACTCCGCCGTGGCGCTTCTGGACGACGACAAGCTCCGCCTCAGCATCGTGGCGCCCTCGCAGCCGGGCGCCGAAGGCGAGTCCAGTCCCGCCTCCCGCGACGAGATCAAGGTCAGCGACCAGACCGTCATGTCGGTGGCGGTGCGCGAGAGCCGTCCGTTCCTGGCCGAGCATCCCGACAGCCTGCGCTTGCAGCTCGGCCACGGTGAGAAGGATCTGTTCGCCCAGCACACCGAAGAACGCGCCTGGGTGGGGCTTCCGCTGCTCGCCGCAGGCGCGCCCATAGGCGCACTCCGTTTCTCGTTCACCCGGCCCAGGGAGATCACCGAGGAGGAGCGGGTCTTCCTGGAGGCCCTCGCCGGTCAGTGCGCGCTGGCCGTGGAACGCGCCTTGCTGTTCGAACGCGAGCACAAGACGGCGGAGGAACTCCAGCGCAGCCTCCTGCCCAGCGATCTCCCGCAGCTGCCGGGCATGGTCCTGGCCGCCCGCTACAACCCCGCGACACGGCACGTCCAGGTCGGCGGCGACTGGTACGACGTGTTCCGGCTCCCCGACCGCCGCCTCGCCGTGGCCGTCGGCGACGTCATGGGCAAGGGCGTCCTCGCCGCGGCGGGCATGGGACGCGTCCGCAACGCCCTGCGCGCCCTCGCGCTGAACGACCCGCGCCCCGCCGCCGTCCTCGCCGGGCTGGACCGGCTGTTCAGCGCCACCGAAGACGAAGAGCAGTTCACCACCGTCGCCTACGTGGTGATCGACCCCGAGACCGGACAGGGCGAGTTCAGCAACGCCGGCCATCCGCCGCCCCTCCTGATCTCGCCCGACACGCCCGCGCGCGTCAGCACGCGGGAGCCGGGAACCCCTCTCGGCTGGCCGAGCGAGCGACAGCAGACAAGTTTTTCCATCGATACCGGCAACACTGTGGTGTTCTATTCCGATGGACTTGTGGAGAACCGTAGGCGTGGGGTGGACGCAGGGCTGGAGGAGCTGGTCGCCGTTGCGGCGGACGCCCCACCTGAAGTGGTAGGAGATCCCGAGAGACTCGTCGACTTCCTGGTCGATCGGATGCTTGCCGGGTATGAGCAGGTAGACGATGTGACCGTGCTTGCCCTGCACGTCCCGCCCAAGCCCGCCTGAACCGCGCCGAAGACGACGCGATGACGGCGGAGCACGTACGAAGGACCGCCCCGGGCCCTCTAAGGTGGAGAGTTACCGGGTAGGACTTCACAGGCGGAATGCGCAGCAGTGCCAGAATGCTTGACCCAATGAGAGCGGGTACGCTGCGGTCCCGCACCGGGAGGTCCGCTCCGTGTGCGGTCCCACACAGTGTGAGGCCGGGCCCGTCAGGGCACTTGGGTCAGCCAAGCCACACGTTCGTTCGAGAGGTATTTGTGTCGCCTGCTAGCTCGACCTCGAAAGCGTCAGATCTGCACGATCACGTCATCGCGCAACTGATCGAGCGTGGACGGTCCCAGGGCAATCGCCTCGAAGCCGACGACGTACGACGTACGTTCGAGGAGGCCGACATCCCCGTGTCAGCGGCCTCCAGCATTCTGCGGAGCCTCAGCAAGGAGGGTGTGACCGTCATGGTGAGCGCTGCCGACTCCGCGGCGCCCAAGCGTCCGCGCAAGCGCGCGTCGCAGCCGGTGCGCAGGCCCAAGACCGCCGCTGCCGCCAAGGAGCAGCCCGACACGGTGACCGCGGTCGTCGGGGACGACGCCGTCGAGGCGGTCGCCGAGGAGATCGTGGCCGAGCCGCGTCCCGCGGCCCCCAAGCCCGCGCCGCCGAAGAAGGCCGCGCCCGCGAAGGGCGCCAAGTCCAAGAAGGCCGCGCAGCCGAAGAAGGGCGCGGCGCAGGCCGCCAAGCCCGGCCCGGCCAAGCCCGCCGCCAAGAAGGCGTCCGACGACCCGGACGTCGAGGACGACGTCGAGGTCGATCTCGACGCCGACCTCGCCGACCTCGACGTCGACCTTGAGGACGACCCGGCCCCCGAGGCCGTGGAGACCCCCGAGGCCGAGGAGGACGAGGTCGCCGCCGCGCCCGCGGCGAAGGCGGCGCCCGCCGCCGCCGGCAAGCCGGCCGACGGCCCGCCCGCCGAGGAGGAGGGCTTCACCCTCGGCGACGACGACGAGGACGCGCCCGCGCAGCAGATCGCGGCCGCCGGCGCCACCGCCGACCCGGTCAAGGACTACCTCAAGCAGATCGGCAAGGTCCCGCTGCTCAACGCCGAGCAGGAGGTCGAGCTCGCCAAGCGCATCGAGGCCGGGCTCTTCGCCGAGGAGCGGCTCGCCGTCGCCGGTTCCGCGATGACCGAGGAAGATCTCGAAGACTTCGAGTGGATCGCCGAGGACGGCCGCCGCGCCAAGAACCACCTCCTGGAGGCCAACCTCCGGCTGGTGGTGTCGCTGGCCAAGCGCTACACCGGACGCGGCATGCTGTTCCTGGACCTGATCCAGGAGGGCAACCTCGGCCTGATCCGCGCGGTCGAGAAGTTCGACTACACCAAGGGCTACAAGTTCTCCACCTACGCCACCTGGTGGATCCGGCAGGCGATCACCCGCGCGATGGCCGACCAGGCCCGCACCATCCGCATCCCGGTGCACATGGTCGAGGTCATCAACAAGCTCGCGCGCGTGCAGCGCCAGATGCTCCAGGATCTGGGCCGCGAGCCCACCCCGGAGGAGCTCGCCAAGGAGCTCGACATGACCCCTGAGAAGGTCGTCGAGGTCCAGAAGTACGGCCGCGAGCCCATCTCCCTGCACACGCCCCTGGGCGAGGACGGCGACAGCGAGTTCGGCGACCTCATCGAAGACTCCGAGGCCATCGTCCCGGCGGACGCGGTCAGCTTCACGCTCCTGCAGGAGCAGCTGCACTCCGTCCTGGACACGCTCAGCGAGCGCGAGGCGGGCGTGGTGTCGATGCGGTTCGGCCTCACCGACGGCCAGCCGAAGACGCTGGACGAGATCGGCAAGGTGTACGGGGTGACCCGGGAGCGCATCCGGCAGATCGAGTCCAAGACCATGTCGAAGCTGCGCCACCCGTCCCGTTCCCAGGTCCTGCGCGACTACCTCGACTGATCCTTCTGCAACACGCGTTCAGGGCCCCCGGCAGGGGGCCCTGTTTCGTGTGGTCAGTCGGGGAGGACGATGTCGAGGTTCGCGCCGTTGAGTTCGGCGGTGTGGCCGAGGTCGGCGACGGCCTTCAGCAGCGCGTCCGGGGTGCGCGGCGCGGCGCCCGCCTTGAGGAGGTCGTGCGCGATCTGCCCGCGCGTCGCCTTCGCCATGTGGCTGACGACGGTCCGCTTCGGCACCCCGCCGACGACGCGTTCACGGAACACCCGCACGGCCACGGCCCGCTCAGGCGGCGCCTTCCACACCGACGCGTAGGGCCCGGAGCGCATGTCGACGATCAGGTCGTCGTCCAGTCGCAGGGCCTTGCGCATGGGCGGGCGCCACAGCGTGCCCAGACGGCCGGCAGGGGGCAGCGACACCGCCATGGCCAGCCGGTAGGGCGGGACCTGGTCGGTGAGCCGCAGCGCGCCCCACAGCCCCGAGAAGACGATGATCTGCTCGGCGGCGGCCGTCGCGTCGAGTTCGGCCAGGTTCAGGTGGTCGTACAGGACGCCCGTGTAAAGCCGCGCCGCGGGCAGCGTCGGCGCCTCACGCAGGGCCAGGTTACGGGCCAGGGCCTCGTCGGCCTGGCCCGGCGGAAGGGCGAGCACCTTCGCCGCGTTCTTGCGCCCGCTCGCGCGTATGAGCGCCTTCAGGACGCGTTCGCGCGCCGGGTTGAGGCCGGGGAAGCTCAGCGAGCCCAGGTCGAGGGGCGGGCCGTCTCCATCGGTAGCCTTCTTCTCCGACGGTGGCAGCAGGATGTGCACGATCCCCCCGAAAGCGGTAACGGATGACGCGGTTCCCAGAGGTCGGCAGGCTGGTCGCCGAGGCGTGGCCCGCGCCGTCCACCCAGGATATGGGCGGGTGGCTGCTGCGGCACGCCGGAGGGGTGACCAAGCGGGCCAACTCCGTCCTGCCCCTGGACGATCCAGGGGACGTGGGACAAGCCGTCGATCAGGCGGAGCGCTTCTACGCCGCCATGGGCCTTCCGACCGTGTTCTCCATCGACGCTCAGGCGAGGCCTGCGGAACTCGACGGGTTCCTGGAGGGACGCGGCTACGAGCTGGTGGATCCGACGCTCGCCATGGTGGCGGACATGGCAGGGCCCTATGAGCCTGACGGGGTGGAGATCGCGCAGGCGCCGTCCAGGGAGTGGCTGGACCTGTGGTGGTCGGTGGACGGGCGCTTCGACCACCAGCTGCCGATGGCGGAGAAGATCCTCACCGGAGTACCTGCGGCCTACGCGTCACTGGACGGCGTCGCCGTAGGGCGCGGCGTTCCCCAGGGGAAGTGGCTCGGTGTGTACGCGATGGCCGTCGCTCCAGAAGCGCGCAGGCGCGGTTTGGGGCGGCGCGTTCTGCGCGCACTGCTCGGCTGGGGGCGCGAGCAGGGCTGCGAGCGGGCCTACCTGGTCGTCGTCGAGCGGAACGCTCCCGCGCGGGCGATGTACGAGGCGGAGGGGTTCGCGCACGTCAGCGGCTATCACTACCGCGTGAAGAATGTCACGAACGGCTGACGATCCGACCGGTCCGGTGGTCCACCCCACTCGACCGGCCATTATCTGATACGTTACGCGATCATTTAATTACCGGGCGGAGTGGCGGCGAATGTGCTCCGGGAGAGCCGGCGGGGCGAGCCGAACGGCGGAATGCGAACGGCGGCCACCGTCTCCGGTGGCCGCCGTTCAGGGTTGCTGCTATGTGGGGATCACCGCTCGTCGTCCGGAGCGGCGACCGGGGTTTCGATGAGCCGGTCGGTCTCGTCCTGAATGTCGGCCCCGTTGGCACGGAGGGCCTCTGCGTACTTGCGTCCGTGGTGGGCGCAGAACAGAAGGTCGCCGCCGCCTACAAGGACTGCACGGACGTAGGCCTGAGCGCCGCATCGGTCGCATCGGTCGGCGACGGTCAGCGGCTTGGTTGGGGCAAGGGCTCCAGTCACGGCACCTTCCTCATGCTCGGGGTCGGTACTTAGGACAACATCTAACCCGACGCTGACGTTCCCAACCTGGTTCTTCGTACGCCCACAGCAGAATGGCCCAATAAGTGACCGACATCACATTAGGCGTCGTCCCAGCGGAACAGCCGCATGGCGATGAGCCCGCCGACGACCGCGACGCCCAGCAGGACGGCTATGTGCGGCAATGCGGACGCGGGCCCGAGACCGCGGCCCATCACGTTGAGCATCCCTTCGTTGAGGTACCGCAGCGGGAAGACGTAGGAGACGGCCCTCATCCAGCCCGGCGAGGCGTCCAGCGGGAAGAACGAGCCGCCAAGGAACGCCATCGGCAGGACGACGAGCTGCGTCACCGCCTGGGCCGTCTCCTGTGTCTTGGCCCACGCGCCGATCAGCATCCCGATCGACAGGAAGGCGAGCACTCCGGACAGCACCATCGGGATGGCCATCCACCAGGCGCCCCCTAGCTGCAACCCGAACATGGGCAGCTGGGCGACCAGCACGAACAGCGCGAACTGCACGAGCGCGATGGCGAGGCTGACCGCCACGCGCGCGGCGAACACGGTGGGTATCGGTGCGGGGGAGAGCTGGAGGCGGCGCAGGATGCCCTTGGTCCGCCACGACACCAGCGTCTGCGAGGCCCCGAAGACGCCCGCCGACGCGAGCGCCCAGCCCAGCAGGCTGGGCGTGAAGAACTGGATGGCGCCGAGGGAGTCGTCCTCCACCCGCTGATCGGAGATCGTGTAGGCGGGCGCCCGGCCGGTGGCGTCGATGTTCGCCGACTGGACGATCGAGTTCATCAGCCCCCGGACGGTCCCCGACTTGACCTGGTCCGCCGCCGAGTAGTGGACGATCAGCTCGTTGCCGCGCTGCTCGACCGCCGCGTCCGTGTCGCCCTTCTCCACGTCGCGCAGGGCGCCCGCCCGGTCGGACGTCCTGGTGACCTTCAGGAACTCGCCGAGTTCGGCCCCGCCCTGGGCGACGGCCTGGTCCAGGATCGACGACCTGCCGATCTCCCGTACCTCCACCTTGGACGTCGTCTGATGACCGAAGATCCCGCCGAAGACGACCAGGAACATCAAGGGGAACAGCACCGTGAAGAACATCGCGGTCCGGTCCCGCTGGAAGCCGAGGAACATGGCCCTGGAGAGGCTCTTGAAGCTCTCGTAGGTGCTCATGCCCGGTACTCCCGTCCCGTGAGGTCCAGGAAGACGTCCTCCAGGGTGGCGCCGCGGATCTGGACGCCGTCGAGCGCGTCCTTGGCCGCCATGGCCGCGACCACGGCGGACGGGTCGCGGGTGGAGATGGTCAGCGAGACGCCGTCGTCGACGGCCTCGTCGGCCTCCGGCAGGTTCCGTGCGTCCTCCACCCCCAGGACGCCGCTCGCGACGCTGATCCTGGCCGGGACGTCCAGGCCGCGCACCAGGGTTGCCGGTGGGCCGAGCTTGAGGATGCGGCCCGAGTCCATGATGGCCACGCGGTCGCAGAGAACCTCTGCCTCGTCCATGTAGTGCGTGGTCAGGACGATCGTGCGGCCTTCTGTGCTGATCTCACGCAGGACGTCCCAGAGGTTGCGGCGGGCCTGCGGGTCCAGGGCGGCGGTGGGCTCGTCCAGGAACACCAGTTCCGGGTCGTGCACGAGCGCGCACGCGATGGACAGGCGCTGCGCCTGGCCGCCCGACAGCTTCTCCACCCGGACGTCCGCCTTGTCGCCGAGCCCGACCAGCTCAAGCATCGCGTCGGCCTTGTCCGAGCGGACGCCGTAGAGCGAGCCGAACGTGCGCAGCTGCTCGCGCGCCGTCAGGCGCTCGAAGAACGACGACGCCTGCAACTGGACGCCGATCCGGGACAGCAGCCTGGGATTGCGCGGCCACGGGGACAGGCCGAGCACCGACACCTCGCCCTCGTCCGCCTCCCGCAGCCCCTCGATGATCTCCAGGGTCGTCGTCTTGCCGGCGCCGTTCGGACCGAGGATCCCGAAGAACTCGCCCTCCTCGACGCCGAACGTCACCCCGTCCACCGCCCGGACGTCCCCGTACCGCTTGCGGAGGCCCGTGACCTCGATCGTTAGCGCCATGCGCAGGACCATATGCAACCGCCTGTAGCGGACGCACCCGACCAAAGGTGGACGTTCGTCCATCGGAGTGCGAGTGGAGACGTATCGGATGGGGGAACCGGGCGGCGGCGTTGCGGGTAGCCTGGCGAACCGTCAGGAACCGCCGCACGGATGTGCCGGAACGTCCGCGGCGGCGAGCCTTTCGGAGGATTGTCGGCGACCGGGGGTACCCTGCTGCCGACCGTCCCACCCCCGAGGAGCACAGGCACGTTGACCGCTGCGACCGCTGAAGCGACCACCGAAGACCCGCACGGCTACTCCGCCCGGCACCTCTCGGTGCTGGAGGGCCTGGAGGCCGTGCGCAAGCGACCCGGCATGTACGTCGGGTCGACCGACAGCCGGGGCCTCGCGCACTGCCTGTGGGAGATCGTCGACAACTGCGTCGACGAGGCCCTCGCCGGCTACTGCACCCACATCAGCGTGACGCTGCACGCCGACGGGTCCTTCGAGGTGGCCGACAACGGCCGCGGCATCCCGGTCGACCTGGAGCCCAAGACGGGCCTGCCGGGCGTCGAGCTGGTCATGACGCGGCTGCACGCGGGCGGCAAGTTCGGCGGGGTGTCCTACACGGCGTCGGGCGGGCTGCACGGCGTCGGCGCGTCCGTGGTGAACGCGCTGTCCGCGCGGCTGGACGTCGAGGTCGACCGCGACGGCCACACCCACGCCATCAGCTTCCGGCGCGGCCTGCCCGGCGAGTTCGCCGACGACGGCCGCCCGAACGCCCGGTTCAAGAAGAAGTCCGGGCTGCGGCAGATCCGCAAGGTCGCCAAGAAGGTCACCGGCACCCGCGTCCGCTTCTGGCCCGACCTGCAGATCTTCCTGAAGGAGGCCACGGTCGAGCAGTCCCTCGTCCTCGACCGGATGCGGCAGACCGCGTTCCTCATCCCCGGCCTCACCATCGACGTCCGCGACGAGCGCGGCGAGGAGATCCTCGACGAGACGTTCCGGTTCGACGGCGGCATCAGCGAGTTCTGCGCCTACCTGGCCAAGGACGCCCCCATCGTCGACGTCCTGCGGCTCCAGGGCCGCGGCCACTTCACCGAGACCGTCCCCGTCCTCGACGACCAGGGCCACCTCACGCCCACCGACGTCGAACGCGACCTCGAGGTCGACATCGCGCTGCGCTGGGGCAGCGGTTACGACACGATCACCAAGTCGTTCGTCAACGTGATCGCCACCCCGAAGGGCGGCACCCACGTCCGCGGCTTCGACCGCGCCGTGCTGAAGGTGCTGAACGAGCAGCTCCGGGCGACGAAGCTGCTGAAGAACGGCGACGAGGACGTCCTGAAGGAAGACGTCCTGGAGGGGCTCACCGCGGTCGTGACCGTCCGGCTTCCGGAGCCGCAGTTCGAGGGGCAGACCAAGGAGGTCCTCGGCACGTCCGCCGCGACCCGCATCGTGTCCCAGGTCGTCCTGCGGGAACTGCGCGCGATCTTCGAGAACCCGCCGCGCGGGCAGAAGCAGCCGCTGCGGGCCGTCCTGGAGAAGATCGCGGGCGCCGCCAAGACCCGCATCGCCGCCCGCACCCAGCGCGACAACCAGCGCCGCAAGAACGCCCTGGAGAACTCGGCGCTGCCCGCCAAGCTCGTCGACTGCCGCACGGCCGACGACCGCAGCGAGCTGTTCATCGTCGAGGGCGACTCGGCGCTCGGCACCGCCAAGCTCGCCCGCGACTCCGAGTTCCAGGCGCTGCTGCCGATCCGCGGCAAGATCCTCAACGTGCAGAAGGCGTCCGTCGCCGACATGCTCAAGAACGCCGAGTGCGCCGCGATCATCCAGGTCATCGGCGCCGGGTCGGGCCGCACGTTCGACATCGACGCCTCCCGCTACGGCCGGATCATCCTGATGGCCGACGCCGACGTCGACGGCTCCCACATCCGCACCCTGCTGCTCACGCTGCTGTACCGCTACATGCGGCCGATGCTGGAGGAGGGGCGCGTCTACACCGCCGTCCCGCCGCTGCACCGCATCGAGCTGGTCAAGCCCAAGAAGGGGCAGGACAAGTACGTCTACTGCTACAGCGACGGCGAGCTGACCCGCAAGCTGGTCGAGTTCGAGCGCAAGGGCCAGCGCTGGAAGGAGCCGGTGCAGCGCTACAAGGGCCTCGGTGAGATGGACGCCGACCAGCTCGCGGAGACCACCATGGACCCGCGCCACCGCATGCTGCGCCGGATCCGCGTGGAGGACGCCGACGAGGCCGCCAAGATCTTCGAGCTGCTGATGGGCAGCGACGTGGCCCCGCGGCGCGCGTTCATCACCGCGGGCGCGTCCGAACTCGACGCCGAACGCATCGACGTCTGACACCGCCCCGGGCGCGCC
Organism: Actinomadura sp. 3N508; assembly: GCF_044326375.1. Classification (NCBI taxonomy): domain Bacteria; kingdom Bacillati; phylum Actinomycetota; class Actinomycetes; order Streptosporangiales; family Thermomonosporaceae; genus Actinomadura; species Actinomadura sp. 3N508. The sequence goes on along the minus strand of NZ_JBIRAX010000004.1, from coordinate 665,369 downwards.
CCCGACGCGCGCCGGGGGTGTCCACCTGGCGGTGGAGGGCGGTGGAGGGCGTGTTTCCAGCCTGACGCCGATCCCCGGCGCCGCCCTCGTCCCATAGTTTCGTAGCGTGAAGTCCGCGAAGTGTAGAACGTCGCTGATCGAGCGGTACGCGATGGCGGCCATCGTCACCGTCCTGCTGGCATGGGCGCTGGTCGCGTACGTGCGGGCCCTGTTCGACTCCGAGGACCCGCCGGCGCTGCACGGGGTCGGCCTGGCCATCACCGTCCTGAACGTCGTCATGATCCTCCTGCTGGTCGGCGGCGTGCGCGTCGGCCGGCAGAAGGAGTCGCGGTGGCGGGCGGCGTCGATCGCCCTGCTGGTGGGCGCCGTGACGGCCTCGGTCACGTTCTACGGGATCGAGCCCGACTTCGGCGGCGGCTTCGTCGTCGCGATGATCGCTCTCTGGGCGCTGTTCTTCCGGCTGCCGCTGCTCGTGGGCATCGCCGCGAGCGGCGCGACGGTCCTCACGGTGAGCGTCCTCGGCGCGCTGTTCCGGGACGACGGCGCCGATCTCGGGCTGCTGATCGCGTTCATGGGCGTGACCCTGGGCGCCGCCGCGAGCAGCCAGGGGATGGCCGCGCAGGAGGCGACCCGCCGCGCGGAGGCCGCCAACGCCGTGCTCGCCGAACGGTCGCACATCGCGCGGGAGATCCACGACATCCTCGCCCATTCGCTGTCGGCGCAGATCGTCCATCTGGAGGGGGCGCGCCTGCTGCTGTCCCGGGACGGTGACCGTGTGCAGGCACTGGACCGGGTAGAGCGCGCGCGGAACCTCGCCCGCTCGGGCCTGGACGAGACCAGGCGGGCCTTGGCCACGCTTCGCGGGGAGATCCCGGAGCCCAAGGAGGTCATCGCGGAGCTTGCCGAGGAGTTCCACGCGAGCACGGGCCGTCCTTGCGACGTGCAGGTGACGGGTGCACCGCGCGAACTGTCGCCCCAGGCGGGGCTTGCGGTGGTCCGCACAGCGCAGGAGGCGCTCACGAACGTCCGCAAACACGCTCCCGGCGCGCACGCACAGGTTGTCCTGCGGTACCTGAGCGACAGGGTCGAGCTCGAAGTGACCGATAGCGGCGCCACGGAACCCGTCCTGGAACTGGGCGGCGGCGGGTACGGGCTGGTGGGGATGCGGGAGCGCGCCGAACTGATCGATGGGACGCTGGTGACCGGCCCGGACGGCGGCGGATTCCGCGTGTCCCTCCGGGTGCCGGTGTGACGGGAGGCGGGGCCGCGGTGAGCGAGAAGACGAGGATCCTGGTCGTCGACGACCAGACCGTCGTGCGCGAGGGGCTGGTGCTGCTGCTCGAACTCCTGCCCGGCCTCGACGTGGCCGGGGCCTGCGGGGACGGCGAGCAGGCCGTGGCGATGGTCGCGGAGCTGGGCCCGGACGTCGTGCTGATGGACCTGCGGATGCCGCGGATGGACGGCGTAGAGGCGACCCGCCGGATCAAGGCGGCCCATCCGGACGTGGAGATCGTCGTCCTGACCACCTACGCCGACGACGAGTCGATCTTCGCCGCGCTGCGCGCCGGGGCCCGCGGCTACCTCACCAAGGACGCCGGCGCGGACGAGATCGCACGGGCCATCGCCGCCGTTCGCGGGGGAGCGGCCCAGCTCGATCCGGCCGTCCAGCGCCGTCTGGTGGAGGCCGTCGCGACCGGCGACCGGCCCCGCCGCGCCGGCCGCGACGGGCTGCCGGACGGGCTCACGCCCCGCGAGGCCGAGGTCCTCGCCCTGATCGCGCGGGGACGCTCCAACGCCGAGATCGCCGGCGATCTGTTCATCTCCGAGGCGACCGTCAAGACGCACATCAACAACCTGTTCGCCAAGGCGAACCTGCGCGACCGGGCGCAGGCCGTGACCTACGCGTTCAGGCACGGCCTCGCCGGTTGATCGTCGATCACCGCGGTGCAAGATCTCGGTCAAGGGCCGAGCGGGCGCGTCCGGGCGGCCGGGACCATGAAGAGCGTGCTCAGAACCTGCATGATCGCGGACTACCTGCGCCCGTACGCGCAATGGCGGATCAACCGTCCCGACCCCTGTGACGACGGCCGCAACGCCCGTGCCGCGATCGGTCTCATCGACGCCGCCGCCTACGTGATGCAACTGGACGAGAGCGCGCGCGTCATCGTCCGTATGGCCGTTGCCGGATGCTTCACCATGGGCTGTTTCAACCCGGGTCCCGAGGGCGAGAGACTGGTCCGTTTCTGGCACTACGACGATGCCGGCGGCGGGCCGTCCGACCTGCTCGAAGGGCTGGCGGCGGCCGCCGAACGCTGCCTGCGGCCGAGGAACGTCGAGACCATCGTGCTGCCGCGCCCGCGCGAGGGTGAGGCCACACCGGCGTAACACGGACGGTGTGATTCAAGCGCTGTGATTTCAAGCGGTGTGATTCGGCCTGTGTGATTACGAGGGGTGTATTACACCGGCTCGTTTCCCGGCTTCCATTTGATTCCGCAGCCGAGGCTCGGCGTGTGCGGCTCGGGCACGGCCTTTCCCGCCAGCACCAGATCGAGCGCGGCCCTGAGCGTCGCGCCGTCCGCCGGGACGTCGTTGCGGGGGCGGGCACCGTCGAACTCGCCCCGGTACGCGAGCCGCCGCTCCCGGTCGTACAGGAAGAAGTCGGGCGTGCAGGCGGCGCGGAACGCCCGTGCCGTCTCCTGCGACTCGTCCACCAGGTAGGGGAACGTGAACCCGGCGCGTCCGGCCTGTTCGCGCAGGTGCTCGGCGCCGTCGTCGGGATAGTTGACGACGTCGTTGCTGCCCACGGCGACCGTCGCGAGGCCCTTGGCCGCGTACTCGGCGGTGAGGGCGCCGACGGCCGTCTCGACGCGCCGCACGTACGGGCAGTGGTTGGACAGGAACGCCACCAGCAGGGCGGACGCCTCAGGGAAGTCGTCGTGCGACACCGTTCCGCCGTCGATGGACGGAAGGCTGAACGCCGGAACCGGGGACCCGAGCGGAACCATGAACGATGCGATCGGCATGCCGCCATTGTGACGCACCCGCCCGGGCTCATTCCTCGGGCTCGTCCTCCTCCGGGGGCGGCGGGCCGAGGGGGCCGCTGATGGCGGTGAGCGGGGTGTCGAGTTTCTCGCCCGAGCCGTCCCTGCGTCCCAGGGTCACGTTCAGCATGGCCGGTCTGCCGTTGGCCGCCGCGGCGCGCAGGGGGGTCGGCGCCGCCCACGCCTGGAGCAGGACGTCCTCGCCCTTGAGGAAGCGGTGCGCGCGGACGCCGCCGGTCGCGCGCCCCTTGGACGGGAAGTCGGCGAAGTCGGCGAGCTTGATCGCGCCCGTCTGGGTGCCGGGCAGCGCGGACGACGAGCCGGACACGGTGATGACGCGGGCCTCGCGGGACGGGTCGATCGCGCCGAACCACAGGACGCGGGCGTCCGCGCCGAGCTTGATGCCCGCCATGCCGCCCGCCGCGCGGCCCTGCGGCCGGACGTTCGAGGCCGCGAAGTGCAGCAGCTGCGCGTCGGAGGTGATGAAGACGAGGTGCTGGTCGTCGGACGGGAGGTGCACGGCGCCGACGACGCGGTCGCCGTCCTTGAGGCCGATGACCTCGAACTCGTCGCGGTTGGCGGGGAAGTCGGGGACGACCCGCTTGACCACGCCCTGCGCGGTGCCGAGGGCGAGGCCGCCGCCCTCGTCGGTGACGGCCGCGATGCCCACGACCGTCTCGTCCGGTTCGAGGTCGACGTACTCGGTGACCGGCGCGCCGCCCGCGAGGGACGGCGGCGTCGCGGACGACGGCAGCGTCGGCAGGTCGAGAACGTCCACGCGGATCATGCGGCCGTGCGACGTCACCGCGCCGACCTGCCCGCGCGCCGTGGCGGGGACGACGGACGTCAGCACGTCGTGCGCGGCACGCGGGCCGCTGTCGGGCAGCGGGCCGGCCTCGTGCGTGCGGGCCATCAGGCCGGTGGACGACAGCAGCACCGTGCACGGGTCGTCCGCGACCTCCAGCGGGACGGCCGACACCGCGGTCTGCCCGGACGATTCGAGCAGGATCGTCCGGCGCGGGGTCGCGAACTCCTTGGCGACCTCGCCGAGCTCCTTGGACACGACGCCGCGCAGCTTGCGCTCCGATTCGAGGATCGCGGTCAGCTGAGCGATCTCCTTGGCGAGCTGCTCCTTCTCCTTCTCCAGCTCGAGCCGGTCGTAGCGGGTGAGGCGGCGCAGCGGCGTGTCGAGGATGTACTGGGCCTGGATGTCGGACAGCTCGAAGATCTGCATCAGGCGCTGCTTGGCCTGCGCGGCGTCGTCGCTCTGCCGGATGACCTGGATGACCTCGTCGATGTTGAGGAGCGCGATGAGCAGGCCGTCCACGAGGTGGAGGCGGTCCTCGCGCTTCTTGCGGCGGAACATCGAGCGGCGGCGGACGACGTCGATGCGGTGGTCGACGTACACCTGCAGCATGTCGCGGAGCCCGAGCGTGCGCGGCTGGCCGTCGACGAGCGCGACGTTGTTGATGCCGAAGGTCTCCTCCATCGGCGTCAGCTTGTAGAGGTCCAGGAGGACGGCCTCGGGGTTGAACCCGTTCTTGACCTCGATGACGAGGCGGAGGCCGACGTTGCGGTCGGTGAGGTCCTTCAGGTCGGCGATGCCCTGGAGCTTCTTCGCGTTGACCAGTTCCTTGATCTTGGCCTTGACGCGCTCCGGGCCGACGGAGTACGGCAGCTCGCTGACCACGATGCCCTTACGGCGGGGCGTGACGTTCTCGATGGTCGTGGTCGCGCGGGTGCGGAACGTCCCGCGGCCGTTGGCGTAGGCGTCGCGGATGCCGTCCAGGCCGACGATCTTGCCTCCGGTGGGCAGGTCGGGGCCGGGGACGTGGCGCATCAGGTCGTCGAGCGTGGCGTCCGGGTGGTCGATCAGGTGCCGGGCCGCGGCGATGACCTCGCCGAGGTTGTGCGGCGCCATGTTCGTCGCCATCCCGACCGCGATGCCGGACGCGCCGTTCACCAGCAGATTCGGGAACGCCGCCGGGAGGACCTCGGGCTCGCGCTCCTGCCCGTCGTAGTTCGGGCGGAAGTCGACGGTGTCCTCGTCGATGGAGGCGACCATCAGCATCGCCTCGCGGGACAGGCGCGCCTCGGTGTACCGCATGGCGGCGGGCATGTCGTCGCCGCCGAGCGAGCCGAAGTTGCCGTGCCCGTCGACCAGCGGCATCCGCATCGCCCAGGACTGCGCCATCCGCACCATCGCGTCGTAGATCGCGCTGTCGCCGTGCGGGTGCAGCTTGCCCATGACCTCGCCGACGACGCGGGCGCACTTGACGTGCCCGCGGTCGGGGCGCAGCCCCATCTCGTTCATCGAGTACAGGATCCGGCGCTGGACGGGCTTCAGCCCGTCGCGCACGTCCGGAAGCGCCCGCTGGTAGATGACCGAGAGGGCGTACTCGAGGTAACTGCCGCGCATCTCGTCGGAGACATCGACGTCGACGATGTTCTCTTCGAAGTCCGGCGGCGGGGGAGGTGCCTGGGATCCGCGTCGTGCCATGCCCATATTCTGGCCGGTCCCAAGGACATCTTTCGCCCGCCCCAGCCGGTGTGGCGCCCGGTTCGCCGAATCGGTGCCGTTCCGTCACCTCGGCAGAACTGGCACATTGGTGCGGGACGGTTTCGGATCATCGCAGGTGGAGGCTTCCTTGAGCGCGCTGGCCGACTTCCAGAACTCGATCTATCTGCAGGGGCTCGGCGACGTCGTCCCGGCGCTGCCGACCGATCTGACGAGGCTGGAGGGCCTCGCCGAGGGGTCGCTGTCGGCGCGGGCGTTCGGGTACGTGGCGGGCGCGGCGGGCAGCGAGGCGACCGCGCGGGCCAACCGCGCGGCGTTCGACCGCTGGCGGATCGTGCCGAGGATGCTCAGGGACGTGACCCACCGCGACCTGTCGGTGGACGTGCTCGGCACCGCGATGCCATCCCCGGTGGTGCTCGGGCCCATCGGTGTTCTGTCGATCGTCCATCCCGAGGGTGAGCTGGCCGTCGCGCGGGCGGCGGCTGCGGAGGGCGTGCCGATGGTGCTGAGCACGGCGTCCTCGCACAACATCGAGGACGTGGCGGAGGCGAACGGCGGCGGGCCGCGCTGGTACCAGCTGTACTGGCCGAAGAACCGGGATCTCGCCGTCAGTTTCCTGGAGCGGGCTAAGGCGGCCGGTTACACGGCGCTCGTCGTCACTCTGGACACGTTCACGCTGGCGTGGCGTCCCCGGGACCTCGACCAGGCGTACCTGCCGTTCCTGCGCGGCATCGGCGTCGCGAACTATGTCAGCGACCCGGTGTTCCAGGGCATGGTCGGCGGCCCGATCACCGACGCCAACCGGGACCAGGCGATCCTGCACTGGGTCGCCAACTTCGGGAACCCCGCCCTGACCTGGGACGACCTGATCTTCCTGCGCGAGCACTGGGACGGCCCGATCGCGCTGAAGGGCATCCAGCATCCCGACGACGCACGCCAGGCCGTCGACGCGGGCATGGACGGCGTGATCGTCTCCAACCACGGCGGACGGCAGGTGGACGGCGCCGTCGCCTCCCTCGACGCGCTGCCCGGCGTGGTCGACGCCGTCCGCGACCAGGCGACGGTGCTCTTCGACAGCGGAATCCGCACGGGATCGGACATCGCCAAGGCGCTCGCGCTCGGCGCCGAGGCGGTGCTCGTCGCGCGCCCGTACGCCTATGGGCTGGCGCTCGCGGGTGAGGCTGGCGTACAGCACGTCCTGCGTTGCCTCCAGGCAGAACTGGAACTGACGCTGGCGCTCTCTGGCTTCACCCGTCCGGACGAACTGAATCCGGAAATCCTCGTACGCGGCTAACGGGCGGTCGTCAGAGGCGGCGGGCCAGGACGAGGCTTCCGCGTTTCGTTACCGGGAGGGGCGTCCGGAGCCGCCGCGCCGCCTCGGCCGCCTGCGACCGGGGCATGTGGCGGGCGACCAGGTAGTCGCGGACGGCGTCGTGGTCGGGCAGCGTGATCAGCGGCGCGTCCCACCGCTCCACCTCGACCTCGCCGAACACCTCGCAGACGCGCGCCGGGGCGTCCTCGGCGTCGAACGTGGTCGGCTCGGGACGCCAGACGGGCGACAGTTCGGGGCTGTCGGTCCGGCAGATCGCGGTGACGAGGAGCATGCCGCCGGGCGCGAGGACGCGGCGGGCCTCGCGCAGCGCGAGACCGGGATCGTCCAGGTGGTAGAGCATGTTCACGGCGACGGCGGCGTCGAAGGTGCCGTCCCGGAACGGCAGGCGCAGCGCGTCGGCCCGGACGCGCGGTGCCGGATGGGCGCGCAGGAGGGCGGCGGACGCGTCCAGCCCCACCAGCCGGAACGGCGGCGGGTCGGGGAGGGCGTCGCTGAGCGCGCCCTCCCCGCAGCCGATGTCCAGGACGTGGGACGGCCCGCCGTTCAGCAGCTTCGCGGCGATGTGGTCATGGAGGCTCCGCGCCCCGATCAGGTACTTCCCGGTGACCCTGGAGGCGAGGCGGAAACGCTCCGGGTCGGAGTCGTAGTCGGGTGTGAGGGCCATGGACGGAGTCTGCCCTGTCGACCGCTTTGAAAAGCGTCACCGGGGGTCACATCGGGGGCCGCCCCGGGGAGTCAGGCGGAGGCGCCGCCGTCGACGACGAGATCGTGCCCCACCACGTGGCTCGACGCGTCCGACGCCAGCCACAGCACCGTCTCGGCGACCTCCGACGTGTCGGCCACGCGTCCGGACGGGGCGGCCGTGCGCATCCGCTCCGCGCGCTCGGCACGGGTCTCGCCGGGGAGCAGCGACATGGGCGTGTCGCTGGCGCCTGGGCTGACGGCGTTGATCCGGACGCCGTCGGCGATGTGGTCGAGGGCCGCCGCGCGGGTCAGCGCGCTGACCGCCGCCTTGGACGCCGCATAGGCGGCCAGCCCGGGACGGCGGACGTGCGCGCCGATGTTGGAGGCGACGTTGACGATCGACCCGCCGCCGTTGCCGCGCATGTGCGCGATCTCGTGCTTCATCGACAGGAACACGCCGGTCAGGTTCACCGCGAGGACGTCGTCCCAGGCGGCCTCGCCGACATCGGCGAGCGGCCCGGTCGCGCCGAGGATCCCGGCGTTGTTGACCGCGACATGGAGGCCGCCGTGGCGTGCCGCGACGGTCTCCACCATCCGGGCGACGCCGGAGGTGTCGGTCACGTCGGCGACGATGTGGGCGGCGCGTTCGGGGCCGATCTCCTTGACCGCGTCGGTGAGCGCGGTCTCGTCGCGTCCGGCGAGGACGACCGTGGCGCCCTCGCGGGCGAAGCCGTGTGCGATGCCGCGGCCGATGCCGCCCGCGCCGCCGGTGATGAGCACGGTCCTGCCGTCGAAGGTCATGGCCTGTCTCCAGTCTCTCAGAATCTAGATCGATCGTTCTTGAATTAGGGCGCGGAAAGCCCCGCCCTGCGGGAAGGCAGGGAAGATCAGCCGAAGATGGCGAGGGCCTCGCGGGTCGCGTCGCGGATGCGGTCGTCGTCGGCGGGGGCGCGGCCCAGCACCCGCAGGCCCTGGAGGAACACGACCAGGAACCGGGCCAGCGCGCGCGGGTCACGGTCGCCGGGCAGTTCGCCCTGCGCGCGGGCGCGGGTCAGCGCGGAGGTGAGCGACGCCTCCAGGAACGTCCAGCTCGCCTCGACCAGGCGGGCGGCCTCCGGATCGCGGGCGGCCAGTTCCACCGCCGTGTTGACGACGAAGCAGCCGTGTCTCGGCCGATCCCGGGACGACTCCGCCGCATAGGCCTCGACCAGTGCCCGGACCTGCGGCAGGACGGGGCCCGGCTGCGACACCGCCTCCGCGACCGACGGGTCCGTCGTGCGCAGGTAGTGCTCGAACGCCTTCAGGTACAGCTCGTGCTTGCCGCCGAACGTCGCGTAGATGCTGGCGCGGGCGACACCGAGCCGTGCCACGAGATCGGCCATGGAGGTCGCCTCGTAACCGCGCTCCCAGAACAGGTCCAGGGCGCGGCCGAGGGCCTCGTCCGGGTCGAACTCCTTCGTCCGTGCCATGCCGGGACGATAACCCTATCGGGAACGATCGGTCAAATATCAGAGCCGGGGGCGGGCGGGGACGGCCGGACGGTCGAGATCCAGGGCGTCCAGCACCGACCCGTCCGCGGCGAGGGCCTCGACGAGCGGGCCGTGGCGCGCTCCCCACACGACGGCGACGTGGCCGTGCGCGGTGACGTCCAGCAGCCGCTTGCCGACCCGGATCCGCGCGACCTCAGCCGACGCGCGCAGCCGCGCCTCGTTCACCCACTTCGCGCCCCACGGAAGCAGCCGGCCCGCGTTGCGGACCGTCCGGCCCGACCCGTACTTCAGCAGGTAGCGGCCCATCTCACCGGACGAGCGGCGGGCCAGGGGCTCTTCGGGGGCCGAGCCGCCGGCGCCGCCGAGCTCCATCCACTCGCCGTCGCGGCGGTGGAACGTCCAGCCCTCGATGAAGCCGGGCGCCGCGTCGCCCCACCGGTGCAGGAACGTGACAACGGCGACGTCGCCGTCCATGTCGAGACCGAGCGGAAGGAAGTCCCGTCCGTCGTCGCGGGCGGCGGGGGAAGGGTCGGGCAGGCCGTCCCTGAGGAGGCGCATGCACTCCTCGCGCACCTCTTGGTCGTTCATGTCGGGGGACCTCTGGATCGTGCAGGGCGTTCACGTGAGCCGGGTGACCGGGGCGTTCGCGTTGGGAGGACGTCCGTGCAGGTGGGGCGAGGGGTCCTCGCGCTAGAGGGCCCCACGTCGGACACACTCTAGAGGTCCGGCTCGTCTGCTTTCACCTGCCTGGCGCACTCCCGTCCCTGGTTTGCCATGCGCCCGTCATCGGGCCTTCATACACGTTCGATCCGGCGACGCGGACATCACCATCAGTGCCTCGCATACCCGGCGCGATGGTGGCATTAGGTTCACCACGGCATGTGAGGCTCGGTTCCTGGTGGCCCGCGAAACAGGGCAATACGGTTGCTCCATGGCAACCACCTCCCTGATCGCGCCGCGTGCCCGCGTGTACGCTCCGTGGTCGGCGGCGGCGTGGCGCGACACCGCGTTCGTCGCGTCCGGGGTGCCGCTGCAGGTCGCCGGATGGCTGATCGCGGGCTCGATCCGGATGCTCTGGTCGCCGGGGAACTCGGTGGAGATCCTGATCACGGCGTGCGCGTCGGTGGTCCTGGTGCTGCTCGTGCTGCGGCCGCTCACGTCCTGGCAGCGGGAGCGCTGCTGGGCGATGCTGGGCCTGCACATCCCGCGGATGCCCGGCTTCGACGACGGGCTGCTGCGCGACGCGCTCCGCGACGTGCGCTCGCCCGAGCTGTGGCGGGTCCTGCAGTACCACATGGCCGCCGGGCCGCTCCTCGCGCTCGGCGGGATCGGCGTCATCGCGACGTGGGCGAGCGGCGCCGTCCTCACCGTTTCCGGCGTGTACGGGTGGGCGCTGCCGGAGTCCAGCCCGCTGAACCCGACGACCCATCCGGCGCGGATCGCCGCCCTGACGGGGGTCGGTGTGCTGTTGCTCGTGGCGGCGCCGTGGGCGGCGGCGGGCGTCCGCCGCCTCGACGCCCGCGCCGCGTCCGCGCTGCTCGGCCCCGACCGCGCGAAGGAGCTGGAGCGGCGCGTCGAGGACCTGGCCGAGAAGCGCGCCAGCGTGGTGGACGCCGCCGACCTCGAACGCCGCCGCATCGAGCGGGACCTGCACGACGGCGCGCAGCAGCGGCTCGTCTCGCTCGCGCTGAACCTCGGGCTGGCGCGGGAGACCCTCCGCGGCGTCCCGGACGAGGCCATGCAGGTGATCGTCGAGGCGCACGAGGAGGCCAAGGAGGCGCTGACCGAGCTGCGCACCCTGATCCGCGGCCTGCACCCGGCCGTCCTGGAGGACCGCGGGCTCGATGCGGCGCTGTCCGGCGTCGCCGCGCGGGTGCCGCTGCCCGTCCGGCTGCGGGTCGAGGTCGAGCCGCGCGCCTCGTCCACCGTCGAGGCCGTCGCGTACTTCGTCGTGTCCGAGGCCCTCACCAACGTGGTCAAGCACGCCCGCGCCACCGAGGTGGACGTCGCCGTGACCCGGCGCGGCGCCACGCTGCACGTGAGCGTCACCGACAACGGCAAGGGCGGCGCCGACCCGGCCGGCGGCCCGAACCCGTCCGGCGGGACGGGGCTGGCCGGGCTGGCGCGGCGCGTCCGGTCCGTGGACGGCACGTTCCGCATCACCAGCCCCGCCGGGGGACCGACGACCGTCACCGTGGAGCTGCCGTGCGCGTTGTGATCGCCGAGGACTCCGTCCTGCTCCGGGCCGGGCTGATCAAGCTGCTGGAGACCTCCGGGTTCGAGGTCGCGGCGGCGGTCGGCGAGGCCGAGGGGCTGCTCGCCGCCGTCCGCGAGCACAGCCCGGACGCGGCGATCGTGGACGTCCGGATGCCGCCCGGCTTCACCGACGAGGGCGTCCGGGCGGCGCTGGTCATGCGGCAGGAGTCGCCGGAGGTGGCCGTCCTGCTGCTGTCCCAGTACGTGGAGGAGCGGTACGCGGCGGACCTGCTGGCCGCCAGCACCCGCGGCATCGGCTACCTGCTCAAGGACCGGGTCGCGGACGTGTCGGTGTTCCTGGACGCGCTGCGGCGGGTCGCGTCCGGCGGCACCGCGCTCGATCCCGAGGTCGTCTCCCAGCTGCTGCTGCGCCGCCACCGCGACCCGCTCGACCGGCTCACCCCGCGCGAGCGGGAGGTCCTGGCGGTGATGGCGGAGGGCCGCTCCAACGCGGGCATCGCGGCGGCGCTGGTGGTGAGCGAGAGCGCGGTCGCCAAGCACATCAACAACATCTTCGCGAAGCTCGACCTCCCGCACACCGACGGCGACCATCGCCGCGTGCTCGCCGTCCTCCGCTTCCTGGACGGTGAGCCGTGACCGTCCCCGGCACCGGACCGGCCGCCCGGACCGCGCCGCGAGACCCGGCCGGGCCCCCAGCGGTCCCCGGACGCCCTCGCCGGCGCGGGATCTGGATCGTCCTGGCGATCGTGACCGCGCTCGCCCTGGTGGTGCCGGCCGGTCTCAAGGCGTGGGGGCACGCCATCCGGCAGACGGCGATGTCCGACACCGCCTTCACGCACGCGATCAAGGAGCTGCGGCTCGACGCCGGCGGCGCCGAGGTGTCGGTCGGGCCGGGCCCGGACGGCGAGGCGCGCATCTACAAGCGGCTCAGCTGGGGTCTCCGCAAACCGGACATGACCGAGAAGGTGGTGGGCGGCGTCCTGGTGATCGCGTTCCGCTGCAACGGATCCGGCCTGGTCAGCGGCCGGGGATGCGGCGCGGACATCGACGTCCGGGTCCCGCGCGGGACGCGGGTGACGGCCGTGTCGGGCTCCGGGCGGATCAGCGTGCGGGAGCTGAGCGGCGACCTCGACCTGCGGACGGGCTCGGGCGAGGTAAGGGCCGCGGACGTGCGCGGACGGCTGTGGCTGCGGGCCCGTTCGGGCGCGGTCGTGGCGACCGGGCTGGCGTCGCCGGTGGTCCGCGCCGAGGTGTCCTCCGGCCGCCTCGACCTGCGCTTCGCCGAGCCGCCGGACCTGGTGGAGACGGCCGCCGACTCCGGCACGCTCAAGATCATCGTCCCGCCCGGGTCGGTGTACCGCGTCGTCGGCTGGACGGGCTCGGGCTCGGCCCACCTCAACAAGGCCGTCCTGGACGATCGCTCGCCGCGCCAGATCTCCGTCCGCAGCGGCTCGGGCGACAGCTACCTCGACTATCGCGACGAGGAGTGACCGTTTTCGTCCGGCCTTTCCGCGCGGGCACGGACCGGGCGGAAAGGCCGGATGGATGAACATCGTTCAGTGACGGCGGCCACACCGTCCGGATTTGCGTCATGGGTGTGGAGCGGGTTAACTGCTGACATGAGCTCCGTACGCCTGTGCCTTGAGCACCGCCCGCAGACTTCGCGGGCCATGCGGCGTATGTGCGGCTGTCGAATGTGTGAACGCTGAGGGCCCCTGCCTGAGAGCCTCGCGCCCCGAAGCGAGCGAATCCCGACACGCGAGCCACGCATGAGTTTCGAGCGCCACCTGCTGAGCCACGCCCCGTACCCGCCGGGCCTGTCCTGAGCTGAGCCCACCCCACGCCCGGCACCGTGTGCCGGGCGCGCCCTGGTGCGTCCCGACCTGTTCACGCGCCGCCCGGCCCTGACCGGCGGCCTCCCGTCCGCATGGATTGATTCCCTGTGATTCAGATCGAAAAGCTTCGAAAGGTGTACCGCGGCCACGGCCGCGAGGTGACCGCCGTCGACGGCGTCGACCTGACCGTCGCCCAGGGCGAGGTGTTCGGCGTCCTCGGCCGCAGCGGCGCCGGCAAGAGCACGCTGCTGCGCTGCGTCAACCTGCTGGAACGCCCCGACGCGGGCCGCGTGGTGATCGACGGCCGGGACCTGCGCACCCTGCGCGGCGGCGAGCTGCGCCGGGCCCGCCAGGGCATCGGCATGATCCACCAGCACTTCGGCCTGCTCGGCAGCCGCACCGTCGCCGGCAACGTCGCGTTCCCGCTGGAGGTCATGGGCGTCCCGCGCGCCGAGCGGGCCCGCCGCGTCGCCGAGCTGCTGGACCTCGTCGGGCTCACCGAGCACGCGAAGGCGTACCCGGCGCGGATCTCCGGCGGGCAGAAGCAGCGCGTCGGCATCGCCCGCGCCCTCGCCGGCCGCCCGAAGGTGCTGCTGTCGGACGAGGCCACGTCCGCGCTCGACCCGGAGACGACCGCGTCGATCCTGGACCTGCTGCGCGACCTCAACCGCCGGCTCGGCCTCACGATCCTGCTGATCACCCACGAGATGGACGTGGTCAAGAGCATCTGCGACTCGGCCGCCGTCATGCGGGACGGCCGCCTCACCGAACAGGGCCCGGTGACCGAGCTGCTCGCCCGCTCGGGCTCCGAGCTGGCCCGCGGCCTGTTCCCGCTGCCGCCCGCCGAACCCCGTGACGGTCACACGCTCATCGAGGTCACGTTCGTCGGCGGCGCCACCGACGAGCCGTTCGTGTCGGCGCTGGCCCGCAAGTACTCCCTGGACGTCAACATCCTCGGCGGCGCCATCGAGACCGTCGCCGGCGAACGCGTCGGACGCCTCCAGCTGGAACTCCCGGGCGACCCGACCCTGAACGCGACCCAACTCGCCTACCTGCGCGAATCCGGCCTGACCGTCACCGTGAAGACCCCGGCCCCCGCCCCCGACCCCCGGCCCGCCCGTGACGATGCCGAGGAGGACGCCCGATGAGCTGGGACGAGGTCACCCCGCTGCTGTGGCCCGCCACGGTCGACACCCTCTACATGACCGGTGTGGCGACGCTGTTCACCGCGGTCTTCGGGCTGCTGCTCGGGGTGCTGCTGGTGGTCACCGAGCGCGGCGGGCTGCTGCCCGCGCCGCCGGTCAACAAGGTGCTCGGCGTGGTCGTCAACATCGGGCGGTCGCTGCCGTTCCTGATCCTGATGGTGGCGATCATCCCGTTCACCCGGACGATCGTCGGCACCAGCATCGGGAACGCGGCCGCGATCGTCCCGCTGACCGTCGGCGCCATCCCGTTCTACGCGCGGCTCGTCGAGATCGCGCTGCGCGAGGTGGACCCGGGCGTACTCGCCGCGGCGGACGCGATGGGCGCCACCCGCCGGGAGATCGTCGGCAAGGTCCTGCTGCGCGAGGCGCGGCCGGGCCTGGTGTCCGGGCTGACCGTCACCGTGATCGCCCTGATCGGCTACACGGCCATGGCCGGGACGGTCGGCGGCGGCGGGCTCGGCAACCTCGCCGTCGTCTACGGCTACGAGCGCTTCGAGACCAAGGTCATGGTCGCCACCGTGGCGCTGCTGATCGTCCTGGTCCTGATCATCCAGTGGGCGGGGGACCTCGTGGCCCGCCGCCTGACCCACAGGTAACGCAGAGAAAGGCACCTGTCGTGCTACGCAAGATCACTGTCGCATTGGCCTCCGTCGGTCTCCTCGCGGGCCTGACGGCCTGCGGCTCGTCGGCGGCGTCGGACGATCCGGACGCCCCGCTGAAGGTCGCGGTCAACCCCGTCCCGCACGGCGACATCCTGACCTACGTCAAGGACAATCTGGCGGCCGAGGCCGGGCTGAAGATCGACGTCGTGACGTTCAGCGACTACCAGCAGCCGAACACCGCGCTGAAGGAGAAGCAGGTCACGGCCAACTACTTCCAGCACGTGCCGTTCATGGAGGAGTTCGAGAAGAAGTCCGGGACGACGCTGTCGTTCGTCGCGCCCGTCCACCTCGAACCGCTCGGCGTGTACTCGAAGAAGGTGACGAACCTGCGGGCCGTGCCGCGCGGCGCGACCGTCGCCGTCCCGAACGACCCGGCCAACGAGGGACGCGCGCTCAAGCTGCTGGCCGGAAACGGCCTCATCACGCTGAAGCCGGACGCGCCCGCCACCGCGACGGAACGCGACATCGCGAGCAACCCGAAGGGCCTGAAGATCAGGCCCCTGAAGGCCGCGCAGCTGCCCCGCTCGCTGGACGACGTCGACCTTTCGGTCATCAACGGGAACTACGCGATCGAGGCCGGTCTCGCGCCGAACAAGGACGCGCTCGCCGCCGAGAAGCCCGAGGGCAACCCGTACGCCAACGGCGTCGTCACCCTGCCGGAGGACAAGGACGACCCGCGTGTGAAGAAGCTCGTCCAACTGCTGCGGGGCCCCGAGGTCAAGAAGTTCGTCGAGGACAAGTACAAGGGGTCGGTGCTCGTCGCGTCCTAAAGGCGGGAAACGCGGGAAATCGCGCGTACTGTCCGTCGCTCCTGATAGGACAGGGCCGACGATCTAGCTCGCGAAGGGGGACCCCATGGGCGTTTACCAGCACCTCGAGGAGTACGCCGGCCTGCCGGTGGCCACGTTCAACGAGGAGACGGGGGTGGACGACGACGCCGAGGAGGAGGACGACGGCCGCGGCGCGGCGCCCGCCGGAGATTTCCCGCCCGCGGCCGAGGCGGCCTGGTACGTCGGGACGTCCTTCAGCGAGGAGCCGTTCGCGGACATCTTCGCCCGGTTCCTGCGGACGATCGACACCACCGAGATCACGGCGCTGATCATCGGCTACTGGGGCGCCTCCTATGACGACGACGTCGCCGACCCGGTCGCGCTGCTGTGCGAGGCCGCCGCGTCCTTCCCGAAGCTGAAGGCGTTGTTCCTCGGCGACATCACCGGCGAGGAGTCGGAGATCTCCTGGATCGAGCTCTCCGACATCTCGCCGCTGTTCACCGCGTTCCCCGAGCTGGAGCGGTTCGAGGTCCGCGGCTCGCAGGGGCTGACGCTCGAGCCGGTGAAGAACGAGCGGCTGAAGGTGCTGCGGTTCGAGTCGGGCGGGCTGCCGGGGCATGTCGTCCAGGCCGTGGGGGCGAGCGAGCTGCCGAACCTGGAGCACCTCGACCTGTGGCTCGGCGAGGAGAACTACGGCGGCGACTCGACCGTCGCCGACCTCGGCCCGTTCCTCGGCGGCGAGCGGTTCCCGGCGCTGCGCCACCTCGGCCTGGAGGACAGCGAGATCCAGGACGAGATCGCGGCGGCGGTCGCGGGCGCGCCCATCGTGGCGCGGCTGGAGACGCTCAGCCTCGCGATGGGCATCCTCACCGACCAGGGCGCGGAGGCGCTGCTGTCCGGCCAGCCGCTCACCCACCTGCGCAAGCTCGACCTGCACCACCACTTCCTGTCGGACGCCATGGTGGAGCGGGTGAAGGCCGCGCTGCCCGGCGTCGAGGTCGACCTGGACGAGCAGGAGAAGCCGGACGGCGACTGGCACTACATCGCGGTGTCCGAATGACGCAGATCCCCACCGCCGGACGCCGCGCCGCGGTGCCGGAATGACGTTCGCCGTCGTCGGCACGCCCGGCGACCGGCGTCCCGCGCTGTTCGCGGCGGCGTGCCGGTCGTCCGGGCTGCCCGAGCCCCGGCTCACCGCCTGGACCGACGTGCTGCGCGGCGCCGAGCCCGTCCTCAGGCCCGGTGACCTGCTGCGCGTCGACTCGCCCGGCGAGGACCCGGAGGCCGACGCCCTGCTGCGCGGCCCCGGCGAACCGTCCCGGGTGGGCGGCGGGGCGCGCTGGCACCGGACGTTCACGGCGGCGCTGGGGCGGCTGTCCGCGTCGGCGTCGGCGGCCGGAGCGCGGCTGCTCGGCGACGTCGAGGAGATCGCCGTCATGTTCGACAAGCGGCTCGCGCATGCCCGCCTCCGGGCCGCCGGAGTGCCCGTCCCGCCCGCGCTGCCGCAGGTGGACGGGTATGCGGCGCTTCGTGAGCGGATGGACGCGGCGGGGGAGCGGCGGGTGTTCGTCAAACCGGCGCACGGGTCGTCCGCGTCCGGGGTGGTCGCGCTGCAGACCGCGCCGGGCCGGGTTCGGGCCGTGACATCGGCGTTCATGGCGAAGGACGGGCTGTTCAATTCGCTGCGCGTCCGCGCCTACGAGACCGAGGCGGAGGTGGCCGCCCTCATCGACGCGCTCGCGCCGGACGGCCTCCACGTGGAGCGTTGGCTGCCGAAGGCCACGGTCGGCGGACGCGTGTTCGATCTGCGCGTCGTCGTCGTGGGCGGCGAACCCACGCACGCGGTCGTCCGGACGAGCCGTCACCCGATGACGAACCTGCACCTGGGCGGCACCAGAGGCGACCTGTCGACAGTGCAACGCGCCCTCGGGGCGGACGGCTGGCAACGGGCCTTGGACGTGTGCGCGCGGGCCGCCGCCTGTTTCCCGGGCAGCCTCATGGTCGGCGTCGACCTGCTCGTCGGGCAGGGGATGAAGCGCCTCGCCGTCTGCGAGGTCAACGCGTTCGGCGACCTGCTGCCCGGCCTGACCGGCCTGCCCGGCGGCCCAGCCGAGGGCCTGGACACCTACACCGCCCAGATCAGAGCAGCACTGCCCGTATGTACGACATGAACCGGATCATCGGCAGCCATGACGTCCTGCTGGTGACCCTCGACACGCTGCGCTACGACGTGGCCGCCGAACTGGCCGCGTCCGGTGAAACACCCACGCTGACCGGGCTTCTCCCAGAGGGCCGCTGGGAACGGCGCCACACGCCGGGCAGCTTCACCTATGCCGCGCACACCGCGATGCTCGCCGGGTTCCTGCCGACGCCCGCGTCCCCTGGGCCGCACCCCCGTCCGTTCGCCGGGGCGTTCCCCGGCAGTGAGACGACCACAGACGGCACGTGGACGTTCGACACCGCCGACCTGCCGTCCGGGCTCGCGGCGGCCGGCTACCACACCGTCTGCGTGGGCGGCGTCGGGTTCTTCAACAAGCAGACACCACTCGGGTCGGCGCTTCCGTCGCTGTTCGCCGAGAGCCACTGGGAGCGCGCGTTCGGAGTGACCGACCCGGAGTCGCTGCCCAACCAGATCGACCGCGTCGCCGAAATCATGACGCGGCTGCCTGCCGAACGCCGCTTGTTCCTGCTGCTGAACGTCGCGTCCTTGCATCAGCCCAACTGGTTCTACCTGGACGGTGCCACACGTTCCGCCGGAGACACGCGCGCCAGCCATGCCGCCGCGCTCCGGCATGTCGACGCCCACATCGGCCGCCTGTTCTCGCTGATGCGCCGCCCCTGCTTCGTCATCGTCTGCTCCGACCACGGGACCGCGTACGGCGAGGACGGCCACACCGGGCACCGCATCGGCCACGAGGTCGTCTGGACCGTTCCTTACGGGGAGTTCGTTCTGTCGTGAATCAGTACCAGGCGTACGTGTACGCATACCCGCACAAGACCGCCTACCGTCCGCTGCCCGCCCCGCTTCCCGCACTGCGCGATGTATGGGACGGCGAGCGGCTCGATTCGCTCTTCCTCTACATGCACGTGCCCTTCTGCGAAATGCGGTGCGGCTTCTGCAATCTGTTCACCCGCACCGGCGCCCCCGAAGAACTGACCGGCGCCTACCTGGACGCGCTCGACCGGCAGGCCACCGCCGTCCTGGACGCCCTGGGCGGCGAAGCCTCATTCGCCACCGCGGCCTTCGGTGGCGGCACGCCGACCTACTTCACCGCGCCCGAACTGGAACGTCTCTGCGACATCGCCATACGGTTCCCCGGATTCGGCACGATTCCGCTGGGCGTGGAGACGTCCCCGGCCACAGCGACCACCGACCGGCTGACAGTGCTCGCCGAACGCGGCACGACCCGGATCTCCATCGGCGTGCAGAGCTTCCTTGACGAGGAAGCGCGCGCCGCCGTCCGTCCCCAGAAACGCGCCGAGGTAGAGGCGGCACTGGACCGCATACGTGCCGTAGGCTTCCCGACCCTCAACATCGACCTCATCTACGGCATCGACGGCCAGACGCCTGCGACCTGGATGCACTCCCTGAACGCCGCCTTGGCCTGGCGCCCCGAGGAGATCTACCTCTATCCCCTCTACGTCCGTCCAAAGACCGGGCTCGAACACCGGATGCAGGACTGGGACGACCAGCGCGCCACCCTCTACCGGATAGGCCGCGACCACCTCTTGGGCGAAGGCTACGAGCAAGTGTCGATGCGGATGTTCCGCCTGCCCTCCGCCACCGCCAACGGCACCGAATACTGCTGCCAGACGGACGGCATGGTCGGCCTAGGCTGCGGAGCCCGCTCGTACACGTCCCGCTTGCACTACTCGTTCGAATACGCGGTCGAGACGCGACTCGTACGCTCCATCATCGACGACTACGTGGGCGAGGACGACTTCACCACCGCCCGAGTCGGCTTCGAACTGACCGACGACGAACGCCGCCGCCGGCACCTCGTCCAATCCCTCCTCCAGACGGCAGGCGTCGACCGAACCAGTTACCGCTCGCGCTTCAACACAGACCCACTAGACGACTTCCAGGCCGACCTCACGTCGTTTCAAGCCCGCGGTTGGCTGGAGACGTCCGACGACACCGTCCGGCTGACTCCGGAAGGGCTCGCCTACTCCGACGCCATCGGCCCGGCACTGTTCTCACCGCACGTGCAGACGCTGATGGCCGCCTACGAGGCCCGCTGATGGACCACCTGACCATCCTCTACCGAGGACCTCTCGCCAGCTGCGACTACGACTGCCCGTACTGCCCGTTCGCCAAGCGTCGAGACACCCCGGAGCAACTGCGTGCCGACCGCGCCGCACTCGAACGCTTCACCGCCTGGGTCTCCGCACAGGAACACCGCATCTCCGTGCTGTTCACACCTTGGGGCGAGGGCCTCGTCCGCTCCTGGTACAGGCGCGCGCTCGTCGATCTGAGCCATCTCCCGCATGTCGAACGGGTCGCGATCCAGACGAACCTGAGCCACCGCGTGTCGTGGACGTCCGACGCCGACCTCTCCCGCCTCGCGCTCTGGGCGACGTACCACCCTGGCCAGGTGCCGTACGACCGGTTCCTCGGCAAATGCCGCGATCTGACGGCACGCGGCGTGCGGTACAGCGTCGGCATCGTCGGCCAGCCCGAACACCTCGACGCCGCGAGGAACCTACGCGCCGACCTGCCCGCCGGCACGTACCTGTGGGTCAACGCCGCCGAAGGACACACCTACGACGACGCCGAGGCCGACGCCTGGACCGCCGTCGACCCCCTGTTCCCGGTGAGCCGCCGACCGCACGCCAGCCGCGGCCTCCCCTGCCGGACGGGCCACACCGTCGTCTCGGTGGACGGCGACGGCACCGTCCGCCGCTGCCATTTCGTCCCCGCCGTCCTGGGCAACCTCTACGACGGCTCGTTCCGGGACGCCCTGGCCCCGCGCCCTTGCCCCCTCGACACCTGCGACTGCCATATCGGCTACGTCCACCTGGAACCACTGGGCCTCTACGACACGTTCGCGGGAGGCGTCCTAGAACGCATCCCGGCACTTCTCGCCCGCCCCTGACCAGCCCGCACACCAGCGCGGCCGATCGAGACACAAACCGGTAGGTGCGGTTCCCGTGCGCGGGCCCGTGAGAGGGCGCATGCTTGCGTTAGCCGGTGAACTTAGGCGGACCCGTGGACCACTTACCTCGTCCTCACCTCGTCCTCGCGCTCAGCCCGGTCGAGGCGGCCGTGCGCGCGGCGCGCGACACGGTGCGCGCCGCCCTGGCGGGCTGGAACCGGCAGGACCTCAACGGCGATCTCGAACTCATCACCAGCGAACTCGTCACGAACGCGATCCGGTACGCGACCACCATCACGCTCGTCGTCTCCCTGCCCGATGACGCGACCGCCATGGTCGAGGTGTGGGACGACAACCCCGAGGGCCCGGCCGTACCGATCGCCGATCCGCACGCAGAAGGCGGCCGCGGCCTCCTGCTCGTCGGCGCGCTGGCGCGGGCATGGGGCTGGCGCTCCACCGTCGGCGGCAAGGTCACCTGGGCGCAGACCGCAGCGCCGTGAGCGGCGGGAGCGGGGCGGGCGTCCGTTGGTGCCTGGGGAAGTGCGACCAACGGACACCCGCCGGGGGCCGGGACCACCCGGCCGTCCGTAGGCTCAGGTCTGCTTCTCGGGGTGGTAGTCGGCCTCGTCCACGCCGAACGTCCACGCGACGCCCGCGCGCGCCGTGCGCGTGCTCGGCGGGACGCGCAGGTAGTACGTGCGGTGGGTTCCGTCAGGTTCCGGTGTCGAATTCACCACCTCCACCATGACCACGGGCTCGTCGCCGGGCAGGTCGATCGACCACAGGACGCCCGTCTCGTCCCTGTGGACAGGACGCGCGCCCGTCTCGGCCAGATAGCGGTCGTAGCCGAAGATCTCCAGCATCACCCGGCGCAACTCGGCGTTCGCCTCGGCGGAGATGCGGTCCGCCGTGAGGCCGGTCAGCGAGTCGACGAAATCGGGCGGGATCGGCATGCCGCGCCAGGCGTGCAGGGCGAAACCGTCCGGGTAGGCGAGGGCCGGGCCGTTGCCGCGGTGCAGCCGTCCGGGCTCGTCCCGGTGCAGTTCGGCGGGCCGCTCCGACAGGATGACCAGCCGCTCGTAGGGCCACCACCAGCCGGTGGCGCGGGCGGCCTCCGCGAGGCCCGCGAGCGGGCCGCCGAGCCGACCCAGCGTCTCGAACAGCGCCAGCCACGGCGCGTCGTGCTGGCCGAGGACGGCGTCGAGCGTGGCGCCCCGCAGGAGGGACGCGGTCGCCTCCACCTGGGCGTCGGTCACCTCACCCCCGGCGGGGGCGGCGAGGTCGCCGATGGCGCCCCGCACGCGCGTGACCAGGGCCTGGACCTGGTTCCACAGCAGACCGCCCGTTTCGGCCCACACCTGCGGCCACTGCTCCGGCCCCTGTTCGGAGCAGGCCGCGGCGCGTTCGGCCTCCCATGGACGAGTCCTCACCGCGGCCAGGACGCTCGTTCCCGCTGGAACGTCACCGAGGTCGGCCCTGGCCTGATCGACCAGTTCACCGAGCCCTGCCGCAGCCAGGGCGTCGCCGTGCCCGGCCAGGACGGCCGCCGCCACGGCGCCGCGCGCGGGGGAGGGCACCCAGACGTACCGTTCGGGAGCGTCCAGACCGGCGGCCGCGTAGGCGGCGGCGACGCCCGCCTCCGCCCGGTCACGGTCGGCGGGGCCGGTGCCGAAGGCCGCCGACTGCCAGTCGCCGACCACGTAGTGGGCTTCGCGTGTTGCCGTGAGCATCCCGCCCCCTCAGTCGGCCACGACGCGGACGGTGCCGGGCACGTACTCGCGCTGGCGGATCACCCGGTACCAGCCCCTCGGCAGGGTGATCGCCGCGTGCTCCTCGTGCACGAGCCGTCCGCCGGACGGCAGGTGCAGGTGGTCCGGGGCGAGCGGGTCGGAGGAGCGCAGCAGCGAGCCGGGCGCGGACAGCGCGTGCGCGTGCCCGGTGGCTTCGCCGAGCGCCAGGACCATGCGTCCCCGTCCGTCCCGCGGCGCCGGCCGCTGGTCGCGGACGGGCTGCGGGACCGCCTCCTCGGACACGGGCATGATCAGGATGTCTCCCTGTCGGTACATGTTGCGAACGTAACGTCCGCCACCGACAAAATCGGGCCCCGCGAGACCGCCCGGAACCGGCGTGCGAGTCGGCGTCAGAAGCCGCGCGTGCGGCGGGCCGCGGGCCGCGCCCAGCGTCCGGACGCGCTCAACCCGACGTGCTGGAACGCCCGGACGAGCTCCCCACCGAGGTTGACGCCCGCGCCCAGCGCGAGGGCCACCGACACGGCGCCGATGAGGCTCAGCACACCCGACTCTGGGGAGCCGGTGTTGAGCTCGACCATTCCCCTGTAGAGCGAGGTTCCGGGCAGCAGAGGCCCGATGGCGGGGACGACGAACGGCATGACGGGCTGTCCGTGCCTGCGCGCCAGCCAGTTCGCCAGGATGCCGACGACGGTCGCCGCCAGGGCCGCCGCCAGGACGGGTGGAACGTGCCATCCACGCGCCAGGACGTACAGCACCCAGATCAGGCCGCCGCCCAGCGCCGCGGCGGTCAGCACGTCCCGGGGCGCGGCGAGCGACACCGCGAACGTCAGCGAGATGGCCGCCGCCGCCAGGACCGCGAGCGGTTCGAGCTCCGCCGCCGGGGTGGGCAGGTGCCGGACGTCGATGTTCACGCCCAGGTTGACCGCGATGTACACGACCGCGCCCAGCCCGGACACGATCGCCGCGATCATGAAGAAGACCTCCAGCACCCGCGCCCCGGCGCTGACGAGGTCGCCGGTGATGCCGTCCTGGATGCTGGCGACCAGCGGACGCCCCGGCAGCAGCGCCAGGATCGCGCCCGTGACGACCGTCGCGGCCTGGCCCGGGCTGCCCAGCGCCACCACGATCGCCGCCGCCCCGGCACCGATCGCGGCGGCCACCGTCAGCTGGAAGAACTCCGCGATGCCGCGGCGTGCCAGCGCGGCGGCGGCGCGGTCGCCGAGCAGGGTGGCGATGAAGGCCGTGGCCGCGACGAGCGGTCCACCGCCGGTCAGCACACTGCCCGAGGCCGCGATGAGCCCCAGCGACACGACCAGGAGCCAGGCCGGGTATGGGGGACGGCCCGTCTTTATCTCCGCGAGCCTCTTGTGCGCGTCGTCGAGTTCCAGCATCCCGATGGACGCGTCCTGCACCACCTGGTGCAGTGCCGTGAGCCGCCAGTACGCCGGGGTACGGCGCCGGATGGCGCGCGTCCCCGTCACCGGCGGTTCGCCCTTCCCCGGATGGGCCGACACCAGGATGCTCGTCAGCGTGACCTGGACCTCGCAGCGCGGAAGCTCGTAGGCGACCGCCAGGCCGAGCATGGCCTCGTTCACCCGCTCGGTGGTCTCACCGCTGGCCAGGAGAAGCTCGCCCACACGCAGGACGAGGTCGACCGCCCGCGGATCGACGACCTCGCCGGGCTCCTCTTCGGGCGGTTCGGGGGGTGTGTGATCCATCAGGATCTGCCACGTCCGCCGCAAGCGTTCCCCCGCGCCCATTCCCCGCCCGCGTTCCTTCCGCCGCCGAAACCGATCTTGACTGGCAGGCTACCCGCGCCTCACCTCTCCCCAACCAGCGGCCCCGCTATCCACAGAACGTGATTCTGGTGCGGGGACCTCGGCGGCGCTGGTACCAAGGACGCATGAGCGAATCCGACCTGCTCCGGGACGATGCCGAGCGCTGCCTGCGCGCCCTCGCGGGCGAGCACGCGCGGCTCCGCGACGACCAGTGGACGGCGATCAGCGCCCTCGTCGTCGAGCGGCGGCGGGCCCTGGTCGTCCAGCGCACCGGCTGGGGCAAGTCCGCCGTCTACTTCGTCGCCACCCGGCTGCTCCGCGACCGCGGCGCCGGCCCCACCGTGATCGTGTCGCCGCTGCTGGCGCTGATGCGCAACCAGATCGACGCCGCCCGGCGCGCGGGCATCCACGCCCGCACGATCAACTCCTCCAACACCGGCGACTGGGAGCAGATCTTCACCGAGGTCGAAGAAGGCGAGGTCGACGTCCTGCTGGTCAGCCCCGAACGCCTCAACAACCCCGAATTCCGCGACCTGGTCCTGCCGAAGCTGGCCGCCGGGGCCGGGCTCGTCGTGGTGGACGAGGCGCACTGCATCTCCGACTGGGGCCACGACTTCCGTCCCGACTACCGGCGCCTCCGCACCCTCCTCGCCGAGCTGCCGCCCGGCATCCCGGTCCTCGCCACCACCGCGACCGCCAACGCCCGCGTCACCCAGGACGTCGCCGAGCAGCTCGCGGGCGACGAGGCCCTCGTCCTGCGCGGCCCGCTCGAGCGCGATTCCTTGCACCTCGCCGTCGTCACGCTGCCGACCGCCGAGCAGCGCATCGCGTGGCTGGGCGAGCACATCGGCGAACTCACCGGCTCCGGCATCATCTACACCCTCACCGTCGCCGCCGCCCACGAGATCGCCGGCTACCTCCGCGACCGCGGCCACGAGGTCGCCGCCTACTCGGGCCAGACGGAACAGGCCGAACGCCTCCAAGCCGAACAAGACCTGCTGGACAACAAGCTCAAGGCCCTCGTCGCCACCAGCGCCCTGGGCATGGGCTTCGACAAACCCGACCTCGGCTTCATCGTCCATGTGGGCGCCCCGCAGTCCCCGGTGGCCTACTACCAGCAGATCGGGCGCGCGGGCCGCGGCGTCGACCGCGCCGAGGTGATCCTCCTCCCCGGCAGGGAAGACCGCGACATCTGGGCCTACTTCGCCAGCCTCGCCTTCCCGCCGGAACCCGTCGTCCGCCGGACCCTCGAAGTCCTGGAGACCGCCGGCCGTCCCCTCTCCACCGGCGCGCTCGAACCGCAGGTCGACCTCAGCCGCACCCGCCTGGAGATGATGCTCAAGGTCCTCGACGTTGACGGCGCGGCCCGCCGCGTCAAGGGCGGCTGGACGGCGACCGGCGAGCCCTGGTCCTACGACCGCGAACGCTACGAACGCGTCACCGCCGAACGCCGCCGCGAGCAGCAGGCCATGCTCGACTACATATCCACGCCCACCTGCCGAGAGGAGTACCTGCGCCGCCAGCTGGACGACCCCGCTGCCGCCCCCTGCGGCCGCTGCGACAACTGCACGGGCCGCCACTGGCCCGCCGAAGTCACCCAGAAGAGCACCACCCAGGCCCGCGACCGCCTGCACCGCCCGGGCGTCGACATCGCCCCCCGCCGCATGTGGCCCGCCGGTGTCAAGGACGACCTGGGCGTCTCCGGCCGCATCGAACTCCAGGCCGAGACGGGCCGCGCTCTGGGCCGCCTCACCGACATCGGCTGGGGCAACCGCCTCCGCGAACTGTTCGCCGCCGATGACACCGACGTTCCCCCCGACCTGGTGGACGCCGTCGTCAAGGTCCTCGCCGCCTGGGACTGGCCCGCCCGCCCCACCGGCGTCGTCACCATCGGCTCCCGCTCGCGCCCCCGCCTGGTCACCACCTTCGGCCGCCGGATCGCCGAGATCGGCCGCCTCGCGTACCTGGGCGAGCTCACCCCGGTCGGCGACCCCGTCCCGCGCCGCCACAACAGCGCCCAGCGCCTCCGCTCCGTCTGGCAGACCCTCGCCGTCCCGCCCGCCCTCGCCGAAGCCCTCTCCGACACCCCGGGCCCCATCCTCCTGGTGGACGACCGGGTAGAAACCGGCTGGACGATGACCGTCGCAACCCGCCTCCTAAGAAAGGAGGGCGCCCAATCCATCCTCCCGCTGGTCCTCGCCACCCCCACCTAAAAACGGCCCACCCGGCTGGCCACCAAGCCCGAGTGCCGGTTCCCGCATCCACCGTCCGCCGCCCCGACCGCCCGCCTCCGCCGCTACCCCACCAGACCCGCTGCCCCGCCGAACCTACGGGCCCGTCGGCCCGCAGACCCGTCGGCACGTCGGACTCGCCGACCCCCGGCCCGCTGGCCCGCCGACCCGCCTGCCCGTCGGACCCGCCTGCCCGTCGGACCCGCCTGCCCGTCGGACCCGCCTGCCCGTCGGACCCGCCTGCCCGTCGGACCCGCCTGCCCGTCGGACCCGCCTGCCCGTCGGACCCGCCTGCCCGTCGGCATGTCGGACCCGTCGGCCCGCCGACCCCCGGCCTGCTGGCCCGCCTGCCCGTCGGACCCGCCTGCCCGTCGGACCCGCCTGCCCGTCGGCATGTCGGACCCGTCGGCCCGCCGACCCCCGGCCTGCTGGCCCGCCTGCCCGTCGGACCCGCTGGCACGTAGGACCCGCTGCCCCGTCGGACCCGCTGCCCCGTCGGACCCGCTGCCCCGTCGGACCCGCTGCCCCGCCGGACCTGCGGGCCCGTTGGCCCGCAGGCCCGTCGGACCCGCTGACGCGTAGGACCCGCCAGTCCGCCGACCCCCCGCCCACAGACCCACAGACCCGTCGGCGCGTTGGCCGGTGGGTGGGTGCTGCTCGCTTCCTTGGTTCTGTGAGCAGCGTGTTCTTTCGCTGAGCGCGTCATGGGCGGTGAAACGGTCGGGGCGACGGCTCATGGGTGTGTGCCGCCCGCGCGCCCCCGTGGGCGCGGGCGGACGTTCGGGCCGGCCCGTGCGCGCGGCCCCGCACACGGGCCGGCGTCCGGCCCCGGCGCCGCGGCGGAGAAGGGCCGCGGCGAACGGGAGTCGGGACCCCGAGCGGTGGCCCCGGCGGCCGGCACCGCCGGGGCGCACGCCCGGGAGCGCCGCCGTCCTCGGTGGGACGGATGACGGCGGCGGGAAGTGGCCCGACGAAAGTGTTCTAGAGGTTAGAAAACTCTGTCCAGTTGTTTAGGAGAACATCTTGAGATAAGTTCAGCGGGAAATGTCATCATTTCCCGGCAAGGTGACCGTTCGGCCATTTCGGCGGGGTCGCGGAACAGGTAGTAATGTCCCTCACCGTGTCACCGACGCTCGACGCACTACTGGACTGCCCGTCGGGGCTGCTCGATATGACGTTCGACCAAATGCGGACTCTGCTGGTCGTGCACGAGACCGGGTCCGCGCTCAGGGCCGCCCGCGTTCTGGGACGCGAGCAGTCCAGCGTCCAGAAGCAGCTCGACACGCTCAACCGCAACAGCCAGACGCTGTGCGGTGAAGTGCTCACGGTCCGCCAGGGGCGCGGCAAGGACTTCCTCTTCACGCCGACCGGGGAGACCACGGTCGAGCTGGCGCGCCTGACGTTCGAGAAATGGCTGGAGTCCATTCATTGGAGCCGCCGCCGCCTCGGCCGGATGCTGACCGTCGGCACCACCGAGTTCACGCTGCCGATCGTGTCACGGGCCTGGAACCTGGTGTCGGAGGAGTTCCGGCAGCGCGAGGTCGAGTTCAAGGTCGCCCACGTCCGGACGAAGGAGCTGTGGTCGCGGCTGGAGACCCGGCAGGTCGACCTGATCTGCGGCAGCATCGTCAGCACCCCCGAGGGCGACCTGCGCCTCCAGGAGTACGAGGTCATCGAGTACGCCCGGGGCCAGGCGCTGCTGCTGACCAACCTGCCGGAGTCCGAGCTGCCCGGCACGCCGGTCGAGACCAGCCGGCTCGCCGGCGTGCCCCTGGTGGTGCCGCCCGCCGGGCTCGTCGCCGATCTGCTCGCCACCTGGTACGGGGCGGGCTTCCGCGACCGCCTCACGGTGGTCGCCGATATCGACGACGTGCACTACGGGCTGTCGCTGCTGCGTTCCGGGTTCGTCCGCGGCTGCATGATCGTCACCGGCTCGATCGGCCGCGGGATGGCCGCCCAGGACGATCCGGACGCCGTCCCGCTGCGTACGATCGCGCTCCACGACGACCTGGAGCCCAAGGCGGAGCTGATGACCGGCGCCTTCGTGCGCCGCGCCGACCTCGAACGCTACGACGCGGGCCACCCGCTCAACCGCCTGTGGGCCGCGGTGAAGGAGGACGTCCGCACCTACACCCCGCTCGCCTGAGCCCTCCGCGGCGCCCACGCCCCCCTGGGACCTGCGGATACGTCATCTCCATAGCCTCTCTCACCTGCATCAACGGTGTGGAACGTTCGATTCTGCGCATACAGTCGCTTGGGTGAAGGACTCATCCGCCTCTCTGGCGGGCGTCACCCGTAAGCTCGCGAACATCCGGGCGATCATCGACGATTCGTTCGCGCACATGGACGTCGATGAGTTCTTGGCTGCCTTGCTCGCGCGCGTCCGCAGGGTCATGGAGGTGGACACGGCCGTCGTGCTGCTCCTCGACCGGCAGGCCCGGTATCTCGTGGCGGCCGCGGCCGATGGCCTGGAAGAGGAGATCAGCCAGGCCGTCCGGGTGCCATTGGGGGAGGGCTTCGCCGGGCGCATCGCGCACGAGCGGCGGCCGGTCTCCATCATCGATGTGTCCGCAGCGGACGTGTACAACCCGCTGCTGGTCCAGCGGGGCCTTCGCACCCTGCTCGGCGTTCCGCTGATCTGCGGCGGGGCGCTGGTGGGCGTCATGCACGTCGGGACGCTCACCGAACGCCGGTTCACCGCGGACGAGGTCGAGATCCTGCAGCTCGCGGCGGAGCGCGCCGCGATGGCGGTGCAGGCCCTGCTCAGCCGCGCGGAACACGCCGGCGCCCGGGAGTTGCAGCGCAGCCTGGTGCCGTCCGCGCTCCCGGACATCCCCGGCCTCGAGATGTCCGCGCGCTACCGTCCCGGCAAGGAGAACGTCGGCGGGGACTGGTACGACGTGTTCCCCCTCCCGTCGGGCGAGACCGGCATCGTCATGGGCGATGTGGTGGGGCACGGCCTGTCGGCCGCCGTCGTCATGGGCCGGATGCGCAGCGCGCTGCGGGCCTACGCGCTGGAGAGCAGCGATCCGGCGGAGGTCCTGCGGCGGCTCGACCGCAAGATCCAGCATTTCGAGCCCGACGCGACGGCGACCGTGTTGTACGCGGTGTGCGACGCCGTCCCGGACCGGGTCCGGATCTCCTCGGCGGGCCACCTGCCGCCGGTCCTCGCCGTCCCGGGGCGCCCGGTGCGCACGGCCGACATGAAGCCCGACGTCCTGATCGGCTTCGGCGCCGACGTCGAACGCCGGACCACCACCGTCGAGTTCCCGCCGGGCGCCCTGCTGTGCTTCTACACCGACGGGCTCGTGGAGCGGCGGGACGACGATCTCGACGACGGGATCACCCGGCTGTGCGACGCGGTGTATCCGGGACCGCCGGAGACGGTCGGCGCCGCGGTCATGCGCGCGCTCATCGGCAAGCAGCCGAGCGGCGACGACGTCGCGTTGCTCCTGATGCGGCGGTCGCTCTCCTGAGAACCCCCGGCGGCACCTGAAAGCCGGCGGCACCTGAAAGCCGACCGCTTTCGAGAAGCCGCGGCCGGCGCGTCCCGGTTGGAAGGTCGCGGCTGGGTCCTCCTGGCGAGGACGCCAGGAGGACCGGTTACTTGATCTGGTTGTCGACCACGTCGAGGGTGGGGCGGGCGCCCAGGTGCTGCATGGCGCGGGCGGCCAGGCGGCAGCCGGCGGTCAGGGCGTCGGCGGGCTGCTTGCCGTCCAGCCACGGCGGGATGAAGCCCGCGACGAACGCGTCGCCCGCGCCGGTGCCGTCCGCGATCTTCTCGACGGGCTCGGCGGCGACCGTGACCGCTTCGGGGCGGCCGTTGGTGTACCAGAGCGCGCCTTCGGCGCCGTTCTTGATCACGACCTGCGGGTACCAGGCGGTGAGCACCTTGGCGGCCTGCTCGGGCGTGTCGCGGCCGGTGAGGATCTCGGCCTCCTTGGCGTTGACGACCAGGAGGCGGGCGCCCTGCGTCCACTCCAGGAAGGGCTCGGCGCCCATCCGCTTGAGCGGGGAGGACGACCCGCCGTCCACCGACACCGACATCTGCGCCTTGCGGGCCAGGTCGAGGGTGTGGATGGCGGCCTTGCGGGAGCCCTCGTTGATCAGCGAGTAGCCGGAGAGGTGCAGGTGGGTGCCCTGGGTGAACAGGTCCTTGCAGCGCTCGATGTCGTCGGGGAGGAGCGCGGCGTTGGCGCCGGGATCGGAGAGCAGCGTCCGGTCGCCTTTGTGGGTGACCATCACCACACAGGTTCCGGTGGGGCGCTCCCCGTCCATGACGAGGCGGGCGTCGACGCCGTACCCCATCAACTCCATGTCCCGGTTCCGGCCCGCGATGTCGGAGCCGCGGCGTCCGACGAAGGCGACGTCGATCCCCTCCACGGCGAGCCAGGCGGCCACGTTGGCGCCCGAGCCGCCACCGTGGATGGTCACGGCGGCGGGCGTGTCGCTCCCCTTTGCCAGGGGAAACGCGGCACGTGCCACGGTGTCTGTCATGAGATCGCCGACCACGACCACGCGCGTCATGGAGTCATCACCTCGATCAACACGGCCCGCGCGAGCGGCAATTCTGAGCGTGTGCTCGACCGTAACAGCTCTGGCGCCCCGATTAGGTCTCGAACGCGCAGCGAAACCGAGGAAGGCCGCTTTTTCGTGCCGGGGAAGAGGCGGCGCGAGTGGCCTACCCTCGGGTAGGTGACCGAGGGTTACCCGGACCAGTGGGAGGCCGACGTCGTCCTCAGTGACGGCGGGACGGCGCATCTGCGGCCCATCAGGACCGGCGACGCGGGGCTGCTGCGCGATTTCTACGCGCGGTTGTCGCCCGAGTCGATCTACTACCGGTTCTTCTCGCCGCGCCCGTACCTGTCGGACCGTGATGTCGAACACTTCACGGGCGTGGACCACGACCGGCGGGTCGCGCTGATCGCCACGATCGGTGAGGAGATGGTGGCGGTCGTCCGGTATGACCGGGTCAACGGCGGCCAAGCCGATGGCGACCAGGCCGACGGCGACAGGCCGGAGACGGCGGAGGTCGCGTTCCTGGTGGAGGACGCGCACCAGGGGCGCGGGCTCGGACCCGTGCTGCTGGAGCACATCGCGGCCGCGGCGCGGGAGCGGGGCGTGCGCCGGTTCGTGGCGAGCGTCCTGCCCGACAACCGCAGGATGACGCGGGTGTTCCGGGAGGCGGGATACCGGGCGGAGCAGCGGTTCGAGGAGGGCGTGATCGAGCTCGTCCTCGACCTGGAGCCGACGGAGACGTCGGTGGAGGTCATGACGGCGCGCGAGCACCGGGCGGAGTCGCGGTCGATCCAGCGGCTGCTGTTCCCGGGGTCGGTGGCGGTGATCGGGGCGAGCCGGGCGGAGCACAGCGTCGGGCGGACCGTCCTGCGGAACCTGCTGGCGGGGGACTTCACCGGGCCCGTGTATCCGGTGCATCCGACGGCGGTGGCGGTGGCGGGCGTCCGCGCGTATCCGTCGGTTCTGGAGATCCCGGACGACGTCGATCTCGCGGTCGTGGCCGTGCGGGCGGACGCCGTCCACGAGGTGGTGGAGGAGTGCGCGAGCAAGGGCGTGCGCGGGCTCATCGTCGTTTCGTCCGGATTCGGGGAGATAGGGGACGACGGGCGCGCCCGGCAGGAGGAGCTGGTCCGGCTCGCGCGCGCATACGGAATGCGTGTGGTCGGGCCCAACTGCCTGGGCATCGCGAACACCGACGAGGGCGTGCGGCTGAACGCGACGCTGGCGCCGACGATGCCGGGACGCGGGCCGGTGGGCTTCTTCTCGCAGTCGGGAGCGCTCGGGATCGCGATCCTGCAGCGGACCGCCGAACGCGGCCTGGGGCTGTCCACGTTCGTCTCGGCAGGGAATCGGGCAGACGTGTCGGGCAACGACCTGATGCAGTACTGGGAGGAAGACCCGGCGACGAAGGCCGTCCTGCTTTACCTGGAATCGCTGGGCAACCCCCGCAAGTTCGCGCGGCTCGCCCAGCGGCTGGGCCGCCGCAAGCCGATCGTGGCGGTCAAGAGCGGACGCAGCACGCAGGGCGTCCCGATCGGGCACGCGGCGCGGGCGCTGACGCTGCCCGACCACGCGGTCAGCGCGCTGTTCGAGCAGGCCGGCGTGATCCGCGTGGAGGACCTGTCGGAGCTGTTCGACGTGGCGCAGGTCCTGGCCTACCAGCCGCTCCCGGCGGGCGACCGTATCGCGATCATCGACAACTCGAACTCGCTGGGGCTGCTGGCGCAGGACGAGGCCGTCGCGCTCGGCCTGGACGTCCGGCCCCGCATCGACCTCGGCCCCCGGGCGGGCGGCGACGACTACGAGGCGGCGCTCGCCGGGGCGCTGGCGGACGAGACGGTCGACGCGGTCGTGGCGCTGTTCACGCCCCCGACGATCGGCGGCTACGACGTGCGCGTCCCCAAGAAGATCATGCGGCTGGCGGCCCGCGGGGAGAAGCCGATCGTGGCGACGTATCTGGGCAAGGAGGGCATGCCCGCCGACCTGCGGGTGACCGGGCCGGACGGGATGCCCGCCGCCGGTTCGGTGCCGTCCTATCCGTCGCCGGAGGACGCCGTCCGGGCGCTGGCGTACGTGATCCGGTACGCGCAGTGGCGGCAGCGTCCGGCGGGCCGGATCCCGGAGCTCGACGGGGTGGACCGTGACCGCGCCCGGGCCCTGGTCGCCGACTGGCTGACCGCCGCGGACGCGGCACGCGAGCCAGGCGCGGGGGATGCGTCCGATCAGGTGGTGGACGTCTCGCCCGGACGGGCGGCCGAGCTTCTGGCCTGCTACGGGATCGACGTCGCCGGGGGCGAGGACGGCGGCGGGGTGCCGACCCGCATCGTGATCAGGGAGGACCATTCGTTCGGCGCGGTGATCTCGTTCGGCATCGCCGACGAGACCGCCGCGCTGCTCGACGACCGCGCCTACCGGCTCTCGCCGCTCGCGGACGTCGCCGCGGCGGAGATGATCCGCGCCATCCGCACCGCGCCGCTGCTGCTCGGCCATCGCGGTGCGGAACCCGTGAACCTGGCCGCCCTGGAGGAACTGCTGCTGCGCGCGTCCCGCCTCGGCTACGACCTTCCGGAGGTGGCGCGGCTTGAGCTGAGCCCGGTCATGGCGGACGCGTCGGGCGTCATGGTCCGGCACGTGACGCTGAGCCTGGCCCGCCCGCTGGGCCCGCGGCCCGAGCTGGGGCCTCGCCGGCTGTCCTGACGCGTCCGCCCGCCCCTCAGCGCGGCGGCGCGGGCGGCCCAGGAGGACCGGGCGGGCCCGGTTCCGGGGTCGGCGGGATGGGGTCCGGCTCCGGGCCCGGCGGGACCGGGTCGGGATCGGGCGCCGGCGGGGACGGTTCCGGCGCGGGCCCGGGCGGTGTCGGCTCCGGCGGCGGGCCCGGCGGGACGGGTTCGGGCGCCGGTCCCGGCGGCACGGGACCGGGAGGCTGCGGCGCGGGCCCCGGCGGCGGACCGGGCGGCGGCTCGGTGGGCGGTACCAGCGGCTCCGGCGCCGGTGCCGGATCCGGGGTGGGCGGCGGCACCGGCGGCGGCTTGGGAAGGGGCTTCTCGTCCATGCGGTCCCCGTACCCAGCGATCGCGACGATGACCGCGCCCCGGGCCGCCGAGAGGGCTGGAGGACGGGCGTCATGTGCACGTCCGCCCTCGGACAGGGCAGGATGGGGCCATGAGGGAAACCCGAGCGACCGCCGGCGGTCTGCGCACGGCGATCGAGCGCAGCGGCTACTACCCGGACCTGGTCGCGGACGCGGTCGAGTCGGCCATCGGGGACGAGCCCGTCGTCGCCTACGTCGTCCACCACGAGGCGACGTTCGACCCCGCGATGGAGGTCCGGCGGCACGTGACGGTGCTGGTCCTGTCGGCCGGCCGGCTGCTGGTGTGCCACACCGACGAGCACCCGCCCGGAGAGGGCATGGCGCAGCCGCACGCGTCCACCACGACCGAGGCCGTCAAGCTGGAGCGCGTCCAGTCGGTCGCGGTGACGCGGGTCGTCCCGGACCCGGCGTCCTACGTCCCGGGGGTGCCGCCGACGGAGGTCGTGCTGACCATCGGCTGGGGCGCCATCGCCCACATCGACCTCGAGCCCGCGACGTGCGGGGACGAGAACTGCGAGGCCGACCACGGGTACACGGGCAGCGTCACCTCCGACGACCTGTCCCTGCGGGTCAGCGAGGCCGCGGACGGCGCGGACGCGGTCGGCCACGTGCTGGCGTTCGCCGAGGCACTGTCCGCCGCGACCGCCCGGTGACCGCGCCCGGCGCCGAGCCGCCCGCCCCAGGCGCGTCCGGCCCGGAGCCGCCTGCTCCGCCTGCTCCGGGCGCGCCAGGCCCGGGCCCGCTTGGCGTGGAGCCGCTTGGCGCGGGGCCGTCTGGCGCGGGGCCGTCCATTCCGGAGCCGCCTCTTCCCCGGTACGGGGCGGGCGCGCTCGCCGATCTTCCGCCTTCGGTGCTGGCGTCCCTGGGCGTCCCGGACGCGGTGAACGTGCTGGGGCTGCCGCCGTCGCCGCGCATCTGCGTCCTGCTGATCGACGGGCTCGGCTGGCAGCTGCTCAAGGCCCATCCGGACGAGGCCCCGTTCCTGAACGCGATGGACGGCGGCGCGATCACGTCCGGGTTCCCGGCGACGACGGTCAGCAGCCTCGGTTCGCTCGCCACCGGCGCCCCGCCCGGCGCGCACGGGCTGCTCGGCGTGCAGGTGGCGATCCCTGGCACGGGCCGCCTGCTGAACTGCCTGCGCTGGCAGGACGACTCCGTCGTCCCGGAGGAGTTCCAGCCCGTCCCGACCGTGTACGAGCGGGCCGCCGCGGCCGGAGTCGAAGTCGGCTACGTCGCGCTCCGCCAGTACCGCGGCACCCCGCTCAGCCGCGCCACCGCCCGCGGTGCCCGCTACCACGGCGCCGACGGGCTCGGGCAGCTCGTCGGGCGCACCGAACTGGCCCTGCGCCAGGGC
Source organism: Actinomadura sp. 3N508 (assembly GCF_044326375.1). Lineage (NCBI taxonomy): Bacteria > Bacillati > Actinomycetota > Actinomycetes > Streptosporangiales > Thermomonosporaceae > Actinomadura > Actinomadura sp. 3N508. Next base: position 629,795 of record NZ_JBIRAX010000004.1, on the reverse strand, counting down.
GACCGCTCGTTCGTCACCGTGTACCACGCCGACCTCGACTCGACCGGCCACCGCTACGGGACGGCCTCCGCCGACTGGCGGCACCAGCTCCGCTTCATGGACGTGCTCGCCCAGCAGATCGCGGCCGTCCTGCCGCCCGGCGCGGCCCTCTACGTGACCGCCGACCACGGCATGGTCGACCCGGCGGAGCGCGTGGACGCCGACACCGTCCCCGAGCTGCGGGACGGCGTCGCCCTCCTCGGCGGCGACGCCCGCGCGCGGTACGTCTACAGCGAGCCCGGCGCGCACGCCGACGTCCTCGCCGCCTGGACGGCCCTGCTCGGCGACCGGGCGTGGGTCGTCCCGCGCGACGAGGCCGTCGCGAACGGCTGGTTCGGCCCGCTCGGCCCTGGGATGACGGACCGGATCGGGGACGTGATCGCCGTCCCGCACGCCGACCTCGCGATCGTCGCGTCCGAGCGGGAGCCGTGGCTGAACCGGATGGTCGGCATGCACGGTTCCCTCGTCCCGGCGGAGCAGCTCGTCCCGTTGCTGAGCACGTCCCGTCACTGATCATGTCCGGTAACCGACCACGTCCGGGCGCTGACCGCGTCCGGCCGCCGAACCAGCGGGTAGGTGAGATGAACAAGGAAACGCCCCTCCCTAATCGGGGCGACGGCGGTCAAACTGGCGGTGTGCACCCTCTCATCGAAGTGCCCGCCCTGGACCGGCTGCTCCGGCGGCAGACGCCCGTGGTCCTGCTGGACGTCCGATGGCATCTGGCGGGGCCGCCGGGAATCGAGTCCTACCGCAGGGGGCACCTGCCCGGCGCCGTGTTCGTCGACCTCGATCAGGACGTGGCCGGGCCGCCGGGTCCCGGCGGCCGCCATCCCCTTCCCGAGCCCGTCGCCTTCGAGTCGGCCATGCGCCGCGCCGGGGTCTCGCAGGGCGGTCTCGTCGTGGTGTACGACGACGCCGACTCCACGTCCGCGGCCCGCGTGTGGTGGTCGCTGCGGTACTTCGGGCACGACCGGGTCCGCGTCCTGGACGGCGGGTACCGGGCGTGGACTGAGGCGGGCCGCCCGGTGAGCACCGACGACCCCGAGGTCAAGCCGGGCGACTTCATCGCGAACCCGGGCCGGCTGCCCGTGCTGGACGCCGAGGGCGCCGCGGAGCTGGCCACGGCGGGCGTCCTCCTCGACGCCCGCGCCGCCGAGCGGTACCGCGGCGAGCAGGAGCCCGTGGATCCGGTCGCCGGGCACATCCCCGGCGCCCGCAACGCGCCGACGTCCGGGAACGTCGGCGTGGACGGCCGGTTCCTGCCTCCCGAGCTGCTCCGCGAACGCTTCGCCCAGCTCGGCGCGACCGACGCGCTCGACGTCGGCGCGTACTGCGGCTCCGGCGTGACGGCCGCCCACGAGATCCTCGCCCTCAACCTCGCCGGCATCCCAGCCGCTCTCTACGTGGGCTCCTGGTCCAACTGGGTAACGGACCCGTCCAACCCGATAGCCACCGGCGACCACTAACCGCCCGCCCCACGCCCTCAGGCCCGCGACCAGCCGCTCGGTCAACCCACGCGCCCGACCGGGCCGCCGTCAACGTGCGCCCGCCGCGCTCGCCTGAACCGTTTCTGGACGGCACCCGGCCGAGACGTGTTCAGGTGCGTTCGCGCTTTCCGTCGTCAGCCCGCGTCCGGCCGGGCCGCCGCGCCGCTGCTCGACGTCCCGGCCGGGGTGTTGTCAGCGCGTGTTTGGCCAGGCCGCCGTTAGCCTGCGCCCATGCAGAGGAGGCCCGCTGCGCCTAGTGGGCGGGCCACGGTGGCCAAGGCGCGTGATGGGCGTTGACCGGCGGCTAGGCGGGTGTGGAACGCGGACATGAAGTCGGGTGTGGCCGCGTCCTGGACGGGTGTGATGCTGGCGATCACCGTGCCGGCGCCGAGGGCGAGGAGGACGCCCGCCATGCCGAGGACGGCGTCGCCCTCGTCGGCGCGGCCGATGTCGCACGCGGACAGTACGATCACGCGCGGCGGGGCGGTCAGCTCGTCCAGGTCGTGGACCAGCAGCGGCCCGTCGGCCAGGCGCAGGCGCGAGAACAGGGCGTTGCCTTGCCGGAACTCGCCGTGGGCCGCGATGTGGGCGACGGACGCGCCGTCCAGGGCGTCGCGGACGGTTTCCGCGCGTGCGTCCTCGCCGTCAAGCACGATGGCGTCCGGGTAGAGGGGCCGCAGGGCGTCGATCTCGCGCGAGGCATGGCGGAGACCGGGCCCGGCGACCAAGACCGTGTGCCCGTCCGCGGGGCCGGAGTCGCGGGCGTGCAGCCAGGCGCTGGCGGACGGCACGATCGTGAACGGCCGCCCGGCCAGGGACGGCAGCACCGCCCAGGGCAGGCCGTGCAGCACGCCGGTCGGGGCGATGACGAGTTCGCGGCCGTCGAGATCGGCGCGCAGCGGGTCGAGCAGGTGGCCGTCGAGGCGCTCGGCCGCGTCGGCGAGGGCGTCGAGCGCCTGCGGGTCGTGGTCGTTCTCGGCGAGGCGGCGGACGGCGTAGCGGAGCAGGCCCGTGTCATGGGCGACCGCGTCGCGCGTCCCCAGGTGGTGGCGTTGGAGCAGGCCGTCGACGACCGTGACGGCGTGCAAGTCTGGACCGATCGCGAGCAGCTCGACGAGGGCGCGATCACCGAGCGCGGCGGCGATCTCGGCGATGGCCGCGGAGCGGGGCGGGGAGGCTCCGCTCGGGCGGTGGCGCGTCCGTGCCCGCACCTTCGCCTCCAGGTCCGCCATCTCCCGCGACAGCACCGGCGGGACGGCGCCCGCCCGCGCCGTGTCGGCCGTGCGCTCGACGCTGAGGGCGCGCAGTGCCGTGAGGGCCGCCGCCCGCTCCGGATCCTTCGGCGGACGCACGCGCGCCGGACGCGCGATCGCCCGCCGCCGCTCCTCGATCGCCAGGAGCTCCCGTGCCGAACCGGCCAGGCCGAGACCGAGTTCGGCCAGCTCGGTGGCCAGCCCCGACGCGCGGGCCCGCAGATCCAGGGCGCCGAGCGCTTCCGCGTGGTCTTCGGTCACCTGGAGCCCGAGCCGTACCGCGGCCACCGCGCCCTTGTGGTCGGCGCGGGCGGAACGTTCGAGGGCGGCGGCGTGCCAGGCGGCGATCTGCGCGGACGCAGGGCCGCTCGCCCGCCCGACGGACGAGAGCAGGTGCCCGGCCGGTCTGCCCAGGGACAGCGCCACACGCGCGGCGACGATCCGGGCCTCGTCGGCGGCATCGGCCCAGCCGCCGCTCTCCAGCCGTTCGGCCGTCGCCACGGCCGAACGCAGCAGTACGGCCGACCGTTCACCGGACGCCCACCGTGCCCTGAGCAGGACGTGCTCGGCCAGAAGCATCCATCCGGCGCGTTCCTGCTCGGCGAACGTCGCACGGGCCCGTTCGGCGGCCTCCGTGCACTGTTCCGGGTCTCCGGCGGCCAGTTCGGCGTGGGCGAGCAGGAGGAACCCGTCCGCGACGTCACACCCGTAGCCGTTCGCCATGGTCTCGTCTAAGGCCGCCAGAAGGACGGGACGAGCCTCGCTGGGCAAGCCCGCCAGAATCAGCGTTTCCGCCTGGTCGAACCGGCATTGCGCAAGGCGCTCCCCGGTCAGATCGGGTTCGGCCTCTGCGTAGAGCCGAAGCGCGCGCGGGATGTCCCCACGCCGCGCCACGGCGAAGCCGAGGTTTCCCTTGGCCATCGCAGTCTGATGGCGCAGCCCAGCCGTCTCGCCCACAGCGACCGCTTCCACCAGCGCCGATTCCGCTCCAGCGAAGTCGCCACGAAATGCCCGCGCCAGCCCCAGGTTCGTGAGCAGGCCATTGAGGGCGGCCGGGTCGTGCCCGCTCCTTAGGCGGGGCAAGGCGCGTGCGGCCACATCGTGTGCTTCGTCAAGGCGTCCGGCCCTTGCCAGGGCGCACGCCTTGTTCGCGGCCAGACGGTCTGCGTCCGGGCCGTCCAGGACGCTCTCGGCCTCCTCCGCGTGGGCCAGCGCTCCAGCGACGTCACCGCGCGCCGTAAGCAGCCCGACGAGGTTCATCCGCACCTGCGCAGCCGTATAGACGTCGTCGGCCAGATCCAAGGCCTGATGAAGGAGAGCGAGCCCTTCGTCCAGCCGTCCCAACTCTTTGGCGGCGAGCCCGGCCACGCGGAGCCCGGCCACCCGCCGCGCGGGCGCTCCGCCGCCGTTCAGCAGCGTGAGCGCCCGCGCGTACGCGGCGGCCGGGTCGGTGGCGGCCAGCCGGAGGAGCGCGCGCTCGTCCGGCCCGGTCACAGGCGGATCCAGCTCGTGACGATCGATGTGCCGTCGTCCAGCCGGAAGACCAGGCTCACCAGGCCCGCCGGGACGCGCGGCACGCAGAACAGCCCGGCGGGCTCGGCGCGCGTCGTGATCCCGTCCGGTGGCAGGTCCCGGTGCCTGACCTGGACGAGCGCGGGCGCGGACGGCACGAGCCGCCCGGTGAGCTCGCGGTCCCTGCCGTGCTCCGCCACCTCGATCTCCACCTCGGCGCCGGGGCAGGTGAACGTCAGCACGCGGCCCGTCGCGGCACGGAGCCCGGCCGCCGCCGAGTGGCCGCCCCGGTCGCGCGCCAGCTCCGCCAGCGTCGCTCCCTGCGTCCGCCACGCGATCGACGCGCGTCCCGCCGCCAGCACGTCGTCCGGCACCGGGTCCAGCACGTTGAACGCGTCCCGGATGCCCGCCAGCAGTTCGTCGTCGTTCACGGCACGAGCCTCCGCAGCGCGTCCAGGCAGCGCGCCCGGGTCGGGCCGACGCTGCCGACGGGGATGCCGAGCGCGGCGGCGAGCTCGGCCTGGGTCGGCGCGAGCGCGAACAGCCGCAGCAGCGTCCGGCAGCGCCGCGGCAGCGCGTCGAGCGCCGCACCGACCTGCCCGACCCGCTCCCGGTCGAGCACCACCCGGTCGGGACCGGGCTCCCGTGCGCTCGGCTCCGGCACGCTCGGCTCCCGCACGCTGGGTTCCGGCGCGCGCGGCGCGGGCACCAGCGGCAGGTCGCGGGCACGCCGCCGCACCAGCCGCAGGCTCTCGTTCCGCGCGGTCGTCGCCAGCCAGCATGGCGTCGCGCCCGGATCGCGCAACGTGTCGATGCGCTCCACCAGCCGCAGCCACGTGGTCTGCACCACGTCACCGGAATCGGCGTCGTTCAACCCGTGCGAGCGGGCGATCGACCACAGCAACCTGCTGTGCCGATCCACCAGCCGAGCCCACGCGTCGCCGTCGCCGCCGCGCGCCCGGACCACCAGCTCGTCCGTACTGTCGTCCCAATGGGCCACCGAAGTCTCCTCCCGAGGCCCCCCGCAAGCGCTAACCCTATGGCATCAGAGTGTCACTCCGTGTGGGCGGTTACCGCTTCGCGACCGAGCCGCTCTCCGGAACCGACCACGACCCCGAGATCCGGGAGGACGGGGTGCGCCGCCGGATCGAGCACGCGGTCCGCCGCGGTGACCGCGTCGAGCCCCTCCGCCGCCGCGAGACCGGCGATCCGCCCCGCCACCGCGGGCGTCGCGAACGACGTTCCGCTCCAGGTCGCGTAGCCGTCGAACAGGTCGGGGTCGATGCCGCGCACGGGCGGGCGCGTCCCGTCGAACCGCACGAACGTGCTGGTCACGTCGACGCCCTGCGCGCACGCGTCCACCCACCAGCCGTGGTTGGAGAACGCGGCCCGGACCTCGCCGTCCAGCGCCGCGACGCCGACGACGGGCTTCATCGCCGCCGGCCAGAACGGGCGGTCGGTCGCGGTGTTCCCCGCGCACGCCACCACGACCGTCCGGCGGCCGAGCGCCGCGATCGCCCGCGCCAGCACTGGGGACGGGCGGTCGTCGTAGGTGTGGCAGCCGAGCGAGATGTTGACCACATCGGCGCGGCGTCTGCGCTCCGCGAGCCACCCCAGTGCCCGGATGACGTCCAGCTCGTCGCCGACACCGTCGCCGCCGATGACGCGGCGCGCCACGAGCCGGGCCGTCGGCGCGTGCCGCAGCACCACGCCCCCGATGAACGTGCCGTGCCCCGCCTGCGCGTCCAGCTCGTAGTCGAGGTCGGCGTCGAGGACCTCCTCGACCTCGGCGCGCTGCTCCCGGTACCACTGCGCGTCCGCGTACCACGGATGCGGCGACAGGCCGGTGTCGAGGATCGCGACCGTCACGTCCCGCCGGGCCGCGGCGGCCTCCGGCGCGGGCACGGGCGCGGCCGGACGGGGCAGGTCCGCGGGCCCGCTCCACCACATCGGCTGCCCGTGGACGAGATGGTTCGGCGACACGCTCAACCGGTGGTGCCGCCCGTCCGCGACCCGGGCGCCGGCGCCGCCACCGAGCCCGGCCGCGAGCTCGCACACGTCCACCTTCGCCGCCGCGCGCAGCCGCAGCCGCGTGACGCCGCGCTCGTCGTGCCGCGAGTCGGACCAGCGCCGCACGAGGCTCTCGGCCGCGCCGGCGTCCTGACCGGATACCAGGATCTCGTCACGGCGGATCAGCGCCGGGCGTCCCGGCACCGGCTCCACCACGATCGCGTCGCGGTGCCGCGCGAGCACCCGGTCCAGTCGCGCCTGTTGATCGAACATCCGTCCTCGCTCTCGCATCGGCCCGGCCCCAGCACTCATCGTGCCTGCGGGACGACGGTTCGTGACCGATAACGGACAGTGGAACGCGGCCGGAGCCGGACGCGATCGTCTTGAACTTTCGCCGCGCGGCGGCGTCGCAGGCCCTAACCTGGTCCGTCAGCGCCCGTGAACGATGTGCATCCTGTGGTCAAGCGTTCGATAATCCGTGGGCTCACGGTGGTGCGACACGTGCCGATGATGCACAATGAGGGACGCGGACGCCGACTTGGGACGTACGAGGCCGTAGGGGAAGACGAGCCTCGGTACAGATCCAGGAGGTCCGGTGACCGCACGTGGCGTTTTCTACGTCCACTCCGCGCCGCCTGCGCTGAGCCCGCACATCGAGTGGGCCGCCGCAGGTGTTCTCGGTGTGCCCGTTTCCCTTGAGTGGACAGATCAGGCGGCCGCACCGGGAACGCTGCGCGCCGAACTTCATTGGGAGGGAAAGCCGGGCACCGCCGCCGGTATCACCTCCGCGCTGCGTACGTGGAAGCTGGTCCGGTTCGAGGCCACCGAAGATCCCACCCCGGGCACCGACGGTGTCCGGTTCAGCTTCACCCCGTCCCTCGGGGTGTTCACGGGCGTGATCGGGGCCAACGGCGACATCATGGTCCCCGAGGACCGGCTCCGCTCCGTCATGGCGAACGCCGCGGTCGGCAAGACCACCCTGGAGATCGAGCTGGACCGCCTGCTCGGCACCCCGTGGGACAACGAGCTGGAGCCCTTCCGCCGGGCCGGCGACGGCGCCCCCGTGCGCTGGCTGCACGCCGCCGTGTGACCCGTCGGGTAATCCGCGCGGCCACCTGACGCCGTCCTGCTGGAGCGCTCTCGTCCCGCAACGTGCGCGCCCCCCGGAACGACGCACGCTCCCCGGAACGACGCACGCTCCCCGGAACGACGCACGCTCCCCGGAACGACGCACGCTCCCCGGAACGACGCACGCTCCCCGAACAGGCCCCGACCGCCCACAGTCCCCACTGGCTGGCAGCTTGGGCGTCACCTCGATGGCAGGTCGGGTGCTGTGGAACAGATGGGCTTAGGTACGCGAAAGGCCCGGCGGGGAGAACCCGCCGGGCCTTTCGAAGCCCTTAGAGGGCGCGTTCGAAGGCGACCGATACGTTGTGGCCGCCGAAGCCGAACGAGTTGCTGAGTGCGGCGGCGGGGCCGTCCGGCAGTTTCCGGGGCTCGTCGCGCGCGATGTCCAAGTCGGCCTCGTCGTCGAGGTCCTCCAGGTTGGCGACGAACGGGACGAGGCCCTCCTTCAGCGCCAGGATCGTGAAGATCGACTCCAGCGCGCCGGCGCCGCCGAGCAGGTGCCCGGTCATCGACTTGGTGGCGGTGACGACGACCTTGGAGGCGACCTCCTCGCCCAGGCCCGTCTTGATCGAGGCGAGCTCGGCGACGTCGCCGGCCGGCGTCGAGGTGGCGTGCGCGTTGATGTGGATGATGTCGGTGGCCTCGAGACCGGCGTCGACGAGCGCCCGCTGCATCGCCTTGGCCTGCCCGGAGCCGGTCGGCTCGGGCAGCACGATGTCGTAGGCGTCGTTGGAGTAGCCGGCGCCGGACGCGATCCCGTAGATCTGTGCGCCGCGGGCGCGGGCGTGCTCCTCCGTCTCCAGGATCATCACCGCGGCGCCCTCGCCGAGGACGAACCCGTCGCGGTTCTTGTCGTAGGGACGCGACGCGCGCTCCGGCTCGTCGTTACGGGTGGACAGGGCGCGCATGGACCCGAACGACGCCATCTGCAGCGGGTGGATGCACGCCTCCGTGCCGCCGCAGATGATCACGTCGGCGCGGCCCGCGCGGATCATGTCGATGGCGTAGCCGATGGCCTCGCCGCTGGACGCGCAGGCGCTGACCAGGGCGTGCGAGCCGGCCGTCGCGCCGAACTCGATGCCGACGTGCCCGGACGCGCCGTTCGGCATCAGCATCGGGACGGTGAAGGGCGAGACCCGCGCCCAGCCCTTCTCCCGGTACACGTCGTAGCTGTTGAGGGCGGTGTGCAGGCCGCCGATGCCGCTGGACACCACGACGCCGAGCCGGTCGAGGTCCACGTCGAACCCGCCGTCGACGCCGGCCTTGTCCATGCCCTTCTGCGGCTTGCCGCCGCGGGACGGGGCGAAACCGGCGTCCGTCCACGCCTCCCGGGCGGCGATCAGCGCGATCGCCTGGTTGCGGTCGAGGCGGCGCAGCGACTGCCGCGGCAGCGTGTCGGCCGGGTCGGCCTTCAGCGTCGCCGCGAACCGGACCGGCAGGTCCTCGACGCCCTCGAACTCGAGGGGCCGGACGCCGGATTCTCCGGCGAGCAGGGCGGACCAGGTCGATGGCAGGTCTCCGCCAAGTGGGGTCGTTGCACCGAGACCCGTCACGACGACTCTGGTCTGGCTCTTGCTCATGGCTGGTGCTCCTTGCGGACTGGAAAGGGAGTGGGTGCGGGCACGCCGCCGTCCCGGTCGTCCGGAACGGCGGCACGTCCGCCCGCGTCTCAGCTCTTGGCCGGGGCCTCGTGCCCCTGGACGAAGTTGACGACGTCCTTCACCGTCTTGAGGTTGCGCAGCTCGTCGTCGGGGATCTCGACGCCGAACTGGTCCTGGGCGGCCACGGCGATCTCCACCATCGACAGCGAGTCGATGTCGAGGTCGTCGATGAAGTTCTTCTCGAGGGTGACCTCGGTCTTGTCGATGCCGACGATGTCGTCGATGATCTCCGCGAGGCCGTCCAGGATCTGCTGTTCGGTGGCGACTTCTGCCATGGTCTGCGTTTCTCCTTCGATGGGTTGGTCCAGAGCCTGCTGTGGCGTGACGGCCTACGGGATCTGGATGACTTGGGCGGCGTAGGACAGCCCGGCGCCGAACCCGACCAGCAGGGCCGGGGCACCGGACGGCACGTCGCCGCGTTCGATCATGCGCGAGAGGGCCAGCGGGATCGAGGCCCCCGAGGTGTTGCCGGACTGGACGATGTCGTCGGCGACGACGGCGTCCTTGGCCTTCACCTTGCGGGCGATGGCCTCGATGATCCGCAGGTTGGCCTGGTGGGGGACGATGGCGGCGAGGTCCTCCGGCCGGATCCCGGCGCGCTCGCACGCCTCGACCGCGACGGGCGCGATGGCGGTGGTCGCCCACCGGAACACCGACTGCCCCTCCTGCGTGATGAACGAGTGCCGGGACGGAATGATGATCTTGTCGTACTTGTCGCCCGCGCTGCCCCACACGACCGGGCCGATGCCGGGCGAGTCGCTGGCCGCGACGACCGCGGCGCCGGCACCGTCAGCGAAGATGATGCAGGTGGAGCGGTCGGTCCAGTCGATCCACTGGGACATCTTCTCCGAGCCTACGACAAGCACGTTGCGGGCGTTCCCGGCCCGGACGGCGGCATTTGCCGTCGCGAGCGCATAGCAGAAGCCCGCGCAGGCGGCGTTGATGTCGAACGCGCCCGGCGCGTCGATGCCGAGCCGGTGCGCGACCTGCGGCGCGTAGCCCGGCATCGGCGACTCCGCCGAGCAGGTGGCGAGGATCACCAGGTCGATGTCGGACGGGGCGAGCCCGCTGCCCGCGAGCGCCTTCCCGCCCGCGTGCGCGCCGAGCTCGACGATGCCCTCGTCGTCGCCGGCGATGCGGCGTTCGGCGATGCCGACGCGGCTGCGGATCCACTCGTCGTTGGTGTCGACGGTCTCCGCGAGCTCGTCGTTGGTGACGATCCTGGCGGGCCGGTAGTCGCCGAACGCCAGGATGCGGGCGCCGGCCGCCGCGTCGGGGATGCGCAGCCCGGTCATGACGCGTGCGCCTTGATCAGCTCGCGGGCCTTGTCGAGGTCCGCGGGGGTCTTGAGGGCGACCCGCTCGACGTCCGGCAGCTCGCGGCGGGCGAGGCCGGTCAGCGTCCCGGCGGGCGGCAGCTCGATGATCGCGGTGACGCCGAGGTCGCGCATGGTGGCCATGCACGCGTCCCAGCGGACCGGCGCGCTGACCTGCTCGACCAGCCGTTCGACGAACTCGGGCCCGTCCTCGACGACGGCTCCGTCGCGGTTCTGCAGCAGCCGCGTCCGCGGGCCGGCGACGGGCGCGCCGGACGCGATGGCCCGCAGCGCGTCCACGGCGGGCGCCATGTGCTCGGTGTGGAACGCCCCGGCGACCGACAGCGAACGGAGCCGCGCCTTCGCGGGCGGATCGTCGGCGAACCCGGTAAGGGCCTGGAGCGTCCCGGCTGCGACGACCTGACCTGCGCCGTTGACGTTCGCGGCGGTGAGCCCGTGCTTGTCGATGGAGGCGAGGACCTCGTCGGCGTCGCCGCCGAGCACGGCGGTCATCCCGGTCTCGGTGACGGCGGCGGCCTCGGCCATCGCCCGTCCCCGTTCCCGGACGAGGACCAGCGCCGTTTCGGGCGACAGGACTCCGGCGATCGCGCCCGCGGCCAGCTCCCCGACGCTGTGCCCGGCGACCACACCGGGCAGGCCGTCCTCGGCACCGTAGAGGGCCTCGTAGGCGGCGAGCGCGGCGGCGACCAGCAGCGGCTGCGCCACGGCGGTGTCGCGGATCTCCTCGGCGTCCGCGGTCGTCCCGTAGCGGACCAGGTCGAGCCCGGTGACCGCCGACCACCAGGCCAGGCGATCGGCGACTCCGGGTATCTCTAGCCATGGCTGCAAGAAGCCTGGGGTCTGGGCGCCCTGGCCGGGCGATGCGAGGAGAATCACCTGACCAGCCTGCCGCCAATGCCCCTATCTCTACGATGCGGAACAGCACGAACTTTGGTCGGACCCCTTTGTACGACCCCTACAAGCTGTGTCTTTTTAGGGGGCGACCCCTAGAACGCCCGGTCATAACCCAGGCGAATCTCACACTGCCGTTAGGTTTGCCGCGCCCAAGCGCTGTTTGCGCGCGACGCTTCAGCCGCCTGTGCCGCTGGCCCGTCCGACCTGCCGTCGGATGACCCGTGCGCGCGGTTTTGGGTCACCAGCGTTTTTGGAAGCGGCCGAGGACCAGCGCGATGCGGAGCGTGAATGCGTTGCGGCCGTCGGTTGGGGCGAGGCCGGTGAGTTCGGTGACGCGGCGGAGCCGGTAACGGACGGTGTTCGGGTGGACGAACAGCAGCCGCGCGGTCGCCTCCAGCGACGAGCCCTGTTCGAGGTAGGTGGTGAGCGTGTCGAGGAGCGGGGCGCCCGCGGCGAGCATCGGGTTGTAGACGTTCTCCACCAGGTGGCGGCGCGCGTCGTCGTCGCCGTCCAGGGCCCGCTCGGGAAGCAGCTCGTTGGCCTGGACGGGGCGGGGCGCGTCCGGCCAGCCGGCGGCGGCGCGGAGTCCGGCCACGGCGGCCTGCGCGGACCGGGTGGAGTCGTAGAGGTCCGGGACCTGCGGGCCGACGACGACGGGGCCGGGGCCGCACTTGGCGGCGATCGGGCGGGCCGCCTCCATCGGGTCGGTGTCGCCGCCGACGATGACGATGACGCGGTGGCCCTGGACGCCCGCGAGCACGTCGGCGCGGGCGCGGCGGGCGGCGAGCTGCATCTGGTCGATGGTGACCTCGGGCTCTTCGTCTTCCGGGGTGAACCCGGCGATGACGGTGACGGGCTTGGACGTCCAGCCGAGCGCGGCGGCCCACGAGTGCATGCCGTCGTCGACCTCGCCGCGCAGCACCGCGTTGACGACGAGGGCCTCCAGCCGCGCGTCCCAGGCGGCGCGGGTCTCGGCGGCGCGCGCGTACACCTGCGCCGCGCCGAACGCCACGTCCCGCGTGTAGCGCAGGATCGCCTCGCGGAGCTGGGCCTCGCCGCCGGGCGCGGACAGCTCGTCCAGGCGGGTCTCGACGACGTCGATGATGACGCGGACCATGTCGATGGTGTGCTGCAGCTTGATGGCGCGGAGCAGCTCGCGGGGCGCGGTCCCGAACACCTCGCCCGCGATGGCAGGGCGGGTCTTCTCCTCGTTCTTGAACCATTCGACGAACGCGGCGATCCCGGCCTGCGCGACGAGGCCGATCCAGGAGCGCTGGTCGGCGGGCATGCGCCGGAACCAGGGAAGCTGCTCCTCCATGCGGGTCAACGCCGCAGTGCCGAACGTCCCCATGGCCTTCTCCAGCCGCTGGGTGGTCTGCTCGCGCATCTCGGCCTCATTAGCGGTGTCCACCACCCCAGGGTGCCATCACCCGGCCCCAACCACCCCATCGCGGCCACCCTTTCCACCCCGCCGCTTCGACGAGGTGGTTAACCAGGGGCTACTTCGGTGGGGCGGCCCAGGGCGATGGCGGTGAGGTTGCGGAGGGACGTGGAGCCGGGGCGCAGGTGGCCGCTGTGGCCGCCGGTTCCGGCGTCGAACACTCGCGCGCCGAATGCCGGAGAGACGGGGTCGGGGCCCAGGCCGAGGCCGAAGATGCGGACGTGGGGGACGTCTTCCATCCAGTCGGTCGTGCCGCGCCCGGCCCAGATTCGTGCGGTGTCGCTCAGTTTCGCGGCCGTTGGTGCGGTGGTTCCGGGGCTGCCGTAGAGGGCGATGTCGGTGACCTGCCGCCAGGCCGCGTTGTCGGGGCCGTCCAGTGCCGCCCGGCCGCACACCACGGAGCCGTAGCTGTGGCAGAGCAGCCCGACGCGGGCGGACGGGTTGACCGTGTGGACGCCGTTCAGGAAGCGCCGGAGTCGTTCGCCTCCTTCGCCTGCGCGTTCGTCGGTGAGGACGTCGTTACTGAACGTCTCCGGTGCCGCGTAGCCGAGCCATGCGACGACGGCCAGGTTCGGGTGTGGGGACTGCGACCTGGCCGCTTGGGCGTAGAGGGCCTGGGCGCCTCCGCCGGGGGTCGACCATGGTTTGCTGCCGCGTGAGTCGAAGGTCGTCAGGGTTGTGTCGGCGCCGGGGACCAGGACCGCGATCCGCTGTGCCCTGGTGAGGTCGCCGAGAACCTCGACGGCCTGGCCGTTGCCGCGCGGGTCGAAGTAGAGGAACCGGCGGTTCGGGTGAAGGAACGCGCCGAGGGCCCGTGCTCGGTCGGTGTCGCCGACGTCGTGTGCCGTGGTTAGGGCGTCTTCGATGGCTCGGCGTTCGGCCGCGTAGCGGACGTCCAGGGTGGAGGGCGCCATCGCGGGGACGGCGACGGGCGGCGCGTAGGGGTCGGCGTGCCCCGTCCCGGCGGTCGTCAGCAGGACGGCCGTGATGGATATGGCGCAGGCCAGGGCTCTCCGGAGCCGTCGTTTCGGGACGGTCTTGTGTGGCGGCGGCATCGTCGTCTTTCTACCATCCAAGATCGTCGGGGGGTGTCATGGCGGACGCCACGGCCGAGTGTCGTGGGGGCTCGTTCGAAGCGGTGGACGGCGGCCCCGAGCGTGGCGAGTGTCACGGCGAACACCGCCAGCCAGGGGAGCCGTTCGGCCACCCATTCCGGCTGGTCAGGCGCGGTGTGCAGCCCTGGCAGGCTACCGAAGGCGAGCAGTGCCCCGAGCGTGGCCGTCAGCAGTGCGGTCTGGTGCCAGAGGTAGATCGTCATCGCGGCGCGGCCGGCGGCGGAGATCGCCGCCCGTGCTCGGGCGCGTCGCGTCCAGCGGGTGAGCGGGCCGTGGAGGAGCAGTGCCAGGCCCGTCTGGGCGAGGCCGAAGGACACCGCCGCGAGCGTGGGCGGGCTGAGGTTGGAGACCGCCGCGCCCGGCACGCCGACCATGCTCGCCGGGTAGCCGGCGAGCAGGATGAGCACGGCGGTCGCCGCCGCGCCGCCGCCGAGAAGGGCGAGCCGGGCCCGGCGGGTGCGCAGCGCCCCGTTCGCCCAGCCGACGCCCAGATAGAAGGGCACGAGCCAGGCGGTGAGGACGGTGGCCCAGCCCGTCCAGGCGGGCGCGTCGAGCGCGAAGCGGCCGATGTCGATCATGGCTGTCGCGGCGATGAGGAAGACGGCGCCGCCGAGGCGGAGGCGGGACCAGACGGCGGAGATCAAGGGAGCCGCCGCCGTGAGGGCCACGTAGACGCCGAGGAACCACAGCGGGCTGATCACCAGTTCGATCAGGGTGCGGACGCCGTCCGCCGAGAAGCCTGCCCAGTGGTGCAGGGCCGCTGCGGCCGGGAGCCATGCGAGGAGCAGGACGGGGAGCGGTCGCGCGAAGCGGATCAGGCGTCGCCGCAGCGTGGGAACCCATGGCTCACCCGGACGCAGGCCCTTGGCCGTGGTGTAGCCGCCGACGAGGAAGAACACGGCGAGTGTTTGCAGGACCCAGGTGATCGGGGTCAGGTACGGCATCGTCTTCAGCGGGCTTGCTACTCGTAGGTGCTCTCCGGAGCCGTCTGCCACGAGGGCGGTGACCAGCCAGTGGCCGAGGACTATCCCCAGGATCGCGAAGGTGCGCAGGGCGTCGATGGCCAGGTCACGGGGTGGGCGCGTTGCCGCGGGCGGGGGAGCGAGTGCGGTCTCAAGCACGGGTGACCTCCGTGGCGCGGCCGAGGGCGATCAGGGCGAGGTTGCGGAGTGCGAGGGAGCCGGACTTCAGGTAGGCGCTGTGCGGGCCCGTCCCGGCGTCGAAGCGGAGTGCGCCGAAGCCGGGGGAGACGGGGTCGGGGCCGAAGCCCAGTCCGGCGAAGCGGACGTTCGGCACGTGCCGCATCCAGTCGCCCTTCGCACGGCCTGCCCAGACGCGGGCGGACGTCCGGAGGTCTGTGATGTTGTCTGCGGTGGTGCCGGGGCTGCCGAAGAGGGCGATCTCGTCCACGGGCAGTGGGGCGAGATGTGGGGCGGCCTTGGCGCAGACCACCGAGCCGTAGCTGTGGCAGAGGAGCGCTATGCGGCCGTGCCCGTTGACGCGGTGGATGGTGGTGAGGAGGCGGCGCAGGGTGGGGACGGCCTGCTCGGCCCGCTTGCTGGTCAGGACGGCGGTGCTGAGGGAGGGCGGCGAGTCGTAGCCGAGCCAGGCGATCACGGCGAGTCGTGTGCCGGGTGCGGCGGCGCGGGCCTGCCGGTAGAGCGCGCGGCTTCCGCCGCCGGCGAACTTGGGGGAGTCGTAGTTGGTCAGCGAGTTGTCCGCGCCGGGCACGACCACGGCGATCCGGTCGGCGCGCCGTAGGTCGCCGATGACCTCGACGATGCGGCCGCGGCCTCGCGGGTCGAAGACCAGGAACCGTCGATGGCCGGTGGCGAGTAATGCGGTGAGGGCGCTCGTTCGGTCGCTGTCGTGGACGCGGCGGGCGGTCGCCAGGGCGCTTTCGATCTCCCGGGTTGTCGCCTTATAGCGGAGGTCGAGGGTCGCCGATGTCGTGCTGGGCGGCGGGGCCGGGGTGGCGTACATGTCCGTGTCGCTGGTCGCGGTGGCCGCCGACACGGACGCCGCCAGGATGGACATGATGGCCGCGGCCTTGCGAACGCTGGGCATCCGGAATGTCCCTCCTGGTCAGTGGGGGTGAAGCACTGATCAGGAAGTTAGAAATCGGAGGCCGTAGCGCGGATCAACCGGCGGTGTGGTCTTCCGAGGTGCGACTCCGGTAGCACCGGTTGGACCCTGGTATCAGTCGCCCGGGCGGACCAGCCCGACCTCGTAGGCGTAGACGATCGCCTGCGGACGGTCCCGGAGGTCCAGCTTCATCAGGATCCGCCCGAAATGCGTCTTGACGGTCTGCTCGGCGACGACGAGCGACTGCGCGATCTCGCCGTTGGACAGGCCGCGCGCCACCAGCGTCAGGACCTCGGTCTCCCGCTCCGTCAGCTCCGCCAGCCGCGTGCGGGACGGCGCCCGCCGCCCGCCGAGCCGGGAGAACTCCGCGATGAGCCGCCGGGTGATCGACGGCGACAGCAGCGCGTCGCCCGCCGCCACGATCCGGACGGCGTCCGCCAGCTCCGTCGCGGACGCGTCCTTCAGCAGGAACCCGCTGGCCCCGGCGCGCAGCGCCTCGTACACGTAGTCGTCGAGGTCGAACGTGGTGAGCATGAGGATCTTCGGGGCGTCCGCGGTGGCGTCCGCGAGGATGCGGCGGGTCGCCTCCAGGCCGTCCATGACCGGCATGCGGACGTCCATGAGCACGACGTCGGGACGCAGGTCGGCCACCCGCTGCAGGCCCTCCTCGCCGTTCACGGCCTCGCCGACGACCTCGATGTCGGGCTGGGCGTTCAGCAGCACACCGAACCCGGCCCGCACCATGCCCTGGTCGTCGACGATCAGGACCCGGATGGTCACGTGGCATCGCCGGCCCGCGAAGGCCCTTCTCGCGGGCGTGGCGGGGCTTCGACGGGCAGGTTGGCGGTCACCGCGAATCCTCCGTCCGGTGTGGGGCGGGCGGTCAGGCCGCCGCCGAGTGCGGTGGCCCGTTCACGCATTCCGATCAGGCCGTGGCCTCCGCCCGGGAGCCCGGGGCCTGGGGGCTGGCCGTTCGCGGGCGGTCCGTTGACGACGCCGAGCCACACTATGCCGTCCGCGTGGGACGCATCGACGTGAACCTGCGAACCGGGCGCATGGCGCATCGCGTTGCTGAGCGCCTCCTGAAGAATCCGGTACGCGGTGAGGCCCACGCCCGGGGGGAGGCCGACCAGGTCGCCGTCCAGGCGTGTTGTCACCTGGAGGCCAGCTGCTCGCGCGTTGTTCACCAGGTCGTCAAGCCGGTCCAGGCCGGGCTGGGGTGCGGTCTCGGCGCCGTTCTCCGAGCGCAGGACGCCGAGGACGCGGCGCAGTTCCCTTAGGGCGTCAAGCGCCGTCGAGCGGATCTCGGCGAGGTCGCGGCGCGTCTCGTCCGGAATCGACTCGACCTTGTAGGGCGCCGCCTCCGCCTGGATCGCGATCATCGACATGTGGTGGGCGACGACGTCGTGCAGCTCCCGCGCGATCCGCTGCCGCTCGGTCAGCACCGCCTCGGCGTCCTGGTGCCGCCGCTCCTCGAACGCGAGCCGCAGCCGCTGCTCGGCGAGCTGCCGCCGCGACGTCTGCCGGAGCCGGACCGCGTACCCCACCGCCAGCGGCGGGACGAGCAGGACGGATGCGTTGAGCGCCGTCTCCGTGTCCTTGAGCCACACTCCGGCGAAGGAGAGGATCGCGACGCCGAGCGTGACGTCTCGGGAGCAGCGCACCGCGACAGTGCACACGCAGGCGAGCGCGGTGATCGCGCCCCACGGAACGTAGGGCGTGCTCAGCCAGCCGCCGACGTCGACCAGCGCCGTGCCGAGGAAACTCCACCGCCACGCGGCGAGCGGGTGCAGGTCGCGCAGCGCGAAGGGCGCCGTCACCGCGAGCGCGATGAACAGCTCGGTCACGCCGGACATCTCGGTGCCGCGCCGGATGGACTCGTCGGACAGCAGCGAGATCGTCCCGCCGATCATCACGACGGTCAGCACGACCCCGAGCACGTTCACCACGACGCCGAACCGCGCCCGCCCGATGCCGATGTACCACGTCCACCTGAGCAGGAACGGCCAGGGCCGGTCGAGCGGCGCGGGGTCGGCGCGGCCCGTCACCGCGGCGGCCAGGAGCACGTCCCGCAGGACCCACTTCAACAGAGCGCTCTCCCCGGCCATGAGCCCAGGCTAGAGAAACCGAGGACGAGCCCGGATGACACCGTGGTGGGACACGACGTGTCATACCCAATGGCTATGCAACGGGCCGAGGGATACCCAGGTGCCACACCGGCCCGTGCACCGGTCGGCGCGCTGCAGCCGCCAGCAGATCGCCAACCAGCTCTATTCACTTCTGCGGGAGTACCTCCCGCCGCACTGGCCGCCTTCCACGTCAAGAACATCGGGCTCACGTCTGGCGAAGCCCGCGCGATACTCCAACCTCCGGCGAGAGCTACGCGGTCCAGCACCGCAAGGTGAAGAACCAGCGCTTGGCCGCCGTCGGCTGCGTCTGGGCGTTCGCCTCCCTGCACGCACCAGGCCCCCGAGCCCACTACGACTACCGCCGCAAGGCCGGAGACGAACGACACACCAGCGCGCTCCGCAACACCTTCAACCGTATGACCGGCTGCCTCTACTCACTGCCTCCAAACCGGCCAGCCCCTACGACGAGAACGTGGCCTTCGGCGCACGCCTGGCTCTGGCAGCCCGGACGTCCGAGGTACCCGCTACGGTTCCCGCATGATCACCCGCCCGACCGAGAACTGGCGGCAACTCGGCACCCACCCCGGCTCACTCCTGGAGCGGGTCGACCAAGCGCTGCTCACCTTCGAAACCGAGCTGGCCACCCTGGACATCACCTCCGATCAGGCCATCATGGCCACCGTCGAACACGTGGTCGTCGCGCTGAACCAGATCGAAGGCACCGACGACCACGGCTTCGACACCATCGACCGCGAAGAACTCTGCGAATACATCGACCACGCACTCACCCACACCGGAATCGACGTCAAGGCGCTGGCACGCCGCCAGGGCATCGACCCGGCCGCGCTCACAGACCAGTGGCGAGACTGGTGACAAAGCAGACAGAGCCGGGCCGAACTTGACGGCTTGAACAGAGCGGATGTCTGGGTACGGTGCGATGCGTGGAGCCCGTCGAAGCGCTGCGCCGTATCGCGTTCCTGCTGGAGCGCGCCCGCGAGCCGACCTACCGCGTGCGGGCCTTCCGCACTGCCGCCGACCTCGTAGAGCGGATGTCCCGCGACGACCTCGAAGCCCGTGCGGGTGCGGGCACGCTGACCGCCCTGCCCGGCATCGGCAAGGTCACCGCGCTGGTGATCGAGGAGGCGCTGCGCGGCGAGACCCCCGTCTACCTGCGCCGACTGGAGGCCACCGAGGGCGAGCCGGTGGACGAGACCGCCGCCGCCATCCGCGCCGCCCTCAAAGGCGACCTGCACACCCACAGCGACTGGTCGGACGGCGGTTCACCCATCAAGGAAATGGCCGAAACGGCGCGCGGCCTGGGGCACGAGTACATCGCCCTCACCGACCATTCGCCGCGCCTGAAGGTCGCCAACGGCCTGTCCGCCGACCGCCTCCGCCGCCAGCTCGACGCCGTGGCCGAGCTCAACGAGTCGCTTGCACCGTTCCGCATCTTGACCGGCATCGAGGTCGACATCTTGGAGGACGGGACGCTCGATCAGGATCCTGATCTCCTGGATCGGCTGGACGTCGTCGTCGCCAGCGTCCACTCCAAGCTCCGTATGGATCGGGTGGCGATGACCAAGCGCATGGTCGCGGCCATTGCGAATCCGCGCGTGAACGTCCTCGGCCACTGCACCGGACGCATCGTCAAGGCTGGTGGCAAGCGCGGCGGCCTGCGTCCCGAGTCGGAGTTCGACGCGGCTCTCGTGTTCGATGCGTGCGCCGCCTACGACGTCGCCGTCGAGATCAACTCGCGCCCGGAGCGCCTCGACCCGCCGAAGCGCCTGCTCCGCCTGGCCGTCGAGGCGGGCTGCCGCTTCTCGATCGACTCCGACGCCCACGCCCCCGGTCAGCTCGACTGGCAGCCCTACGGCTGCGAACGGGCCGCGCGCTGCGCCGTCCCCGAGTCCCAGATCGTCAACGCCCTGCCCGCCGACGAGCTCCTCGCCTGGACCCGCGCCCAACTCTGACGATCCTGGGGTACCGATGACCGAGATCACGCATCGCTTCGTCCAGTCGGAGAGCGGGCTGCGCATGCATGTCGCCGAGGCGGGCGAGGGGCCGCTCGTGCTGCTCCTGCACGGCTTCCCCGAATGCTGGTACTCGTGGCGGCACCAGCTCACCGCGCTCGCCGAGGCCGGGTTCCATGCCGTCGCCCCGGACCAGCGCGGCTATGCCCGGACGGGCGGGCCGGTGGACGCCGACCAGTACACGATCCTGCACCTGGTGGGCGATGCGGCCGGTTTGATACCGGCTCTCGGCGCCGAGCGCGCCGTCGTCGCCGGGCACGACTGGGGCGCGCCGGTGGCGTGGGCGCTCGCGCAGATGCGTCCGGACAAGGTGCGCGGGGTGATCGGGATGTCGGTCCCGCATCGCCCGCGCGGCAGCGGGCCGCCGGTCGCGGCGATGCGCCGCCTGTTCGGGGACGGCTTCTACATGGTGAACTTCCAGCAGCCGGACGCCCCCGAGGCGGCCTTCGACCGCGACCGGGAAGCCACGTTCCGACGCGTCCTGCACGGGCTGTCGGGGGACGCCACCGTGCCCCTGCTGACCATCCCGGACGGCGGAGACTTCCTCGACACGCTCGCCGAACCGGAGAAGCTCTCGGGCTGGCTGACCGACGAAGACATCGCCGTCTACGTGGACGAATACGCGTCCAGCGGCTTCACCGGACCCGTCAACTGGTACCGCAACCTCGATCGCAACTGGGAGCTCACCGCCGCATGGCACCGGGCGCGGATCGGCGCGCCCGCCCTGTTCATAGCCGGTGACCGCGACGTCACCGCCATCGGCGCACGGAAGGCGATCGGCTCGCTGAACGATTTCGTGCCGAACCTTCGCGACACCGTCTGGCTGTCCGGATGCGGCCACTGGACGCAGCAGGAACGCCCCGCCGAGGTCAACGACGCCTTGATCGCCTTCCTGCGCGGCCTCTGAGGGTCCTCTGACGGCCCTCGGAATGTCGGAGGCGGGGCGTACGGTCGGCGCGTGAATCGGACCGACCGCTTGTACGCACTGGTGGAGGAGCTGCGGGCCTGCGCGCCGCGCCGGGTCAGCGCGCGGGAGCTGGCCGCGCGGTACGAGGTCAGCGTCCGGACGATCGAGCGCGACATCGGCGCGCTGCAGCAGGCCGGGGTACCGATCTTCGCGGACGTGGGCCGCAGCGGCGGCTACACCCTCGACAAGAGCCGGACGCTGCCGCCGCTGAACTTCACGCCCGCCGAGGCCGTGGCCGTCGCGATCACCCTGTCCCGGGCGGGCGGTTCGCCGTATTCGAGGTCCGCGCGCACCGCGCTGCACAAGATCGTCGCGGCGATGTCGGCGGCCGACAGCGCATCGGCCCGTGAGCTGGCCGAACGCGTCCGGTTCATGACGCCGCCGGACGCGGCCGATCCCGAGTACGCGCCCACCTCGGTGCCCGCCGTCCTGGAAGAGGCGATGTCCGCCCGCCGCGTCGTCCGGCTCCGCTACGAGGACGCCGACGGCATCGAAACGGAACGCGACGTCGAACCGGTCGCGTTCACCGCGATCTCGCTGCGCTGGTACCTGATCGGCTGGTGCCGCCTCCGCGACGGCGCCCGCGTCTTCCGCATCGACCGCATCCGCCGCGCCGCCCTCCTGGACGAACGCGCCCCCGAACGCGCCTTCGACGAGATGACGTGTCCGCCGACCGACTACGTCGTCCGCCCCCTCGAACTCGTCTGACGCCAGAAGCCTGCGGCGACGGCTCGCCGCCAGGGCGGGACGGCGGCTCATCCCAGGGCGGGACGACAGGTGGCCGTCAGGTTGGGCGGTGGCTCGCCGCCAAGCGGGACGACGGAACGCCGTCAGGCGGGCGGTCACGGTCGAGGGCGTAGGCGTTCGGGGTTGAGCAGTTCGCGGGGGAGTGCCTCCCGCCACCACTGTTCGATCTGGTCGGGCGTCCAGCGGCGTTCGTTGATGAAGGTGGAGTAGCTGTCGATGTTGCAGATGGCGGCGTAGATGTCGATCGCGGTCTGCAGGTCGAGGCCGTCGCGCAGTGATCCGGGCGGCCAGGACTCGAACACCTGCCGCCTGGTCCTGTCCGCGGCCTCGCGTCCGTTGGAGTAGATGTCGGCGAGCTCGGGTTCGCTGCGTCCGGCGTCGCGGATCAGGGCGATGATGTCGCCCGCGCGTTCGTAGAGGCGGCGGTCGAAGGAGGCCATGGCGGCGAGCTGGTCCGCGGGGTCGGCGGCCGGGTCTTCGAGTTCGGCGAGCATCTGCGCCGGGTCGGCGGAGAGCCCGGCGGCGTCGGCGAGCGCGCGGGTCAGGCCGGTCTTGTTCTTGTAGGTGGCGTAGACTGTCGGAGCGGAGACCCCGGCCTCGCGCGCGACGTCGCGGACCGTCGTGACCGCCCAGCCCTGTGCGACGAAGAGCTTGCGCGCCGCTCGCGCGATCTCGGCGCGGGTCTCCAACGCCTGCGTTTCCCGCCGCAGCGAGTCGTAGCGGCGCTTCTTGGGCTCATCGGGCATGACCGGCTCCCATTTGACTTTACGCGTCTTCTAATGAATAGAGTACGCGTATGACAGATCCTTGTTGCTTCGCGCACCACCCTTCCACCCGCGCCGCCCGCAGGATGACGATCACGACGCCGGCGGTCACGACGCCAACGGTCACGACGCCGTGCCGGACGGCCGCGGCCAGGTCAGGGTCCCGGGAGCGCGTCCAGGAGCGAGTCTTGGAGCGAGTCCATGAGTGCCGATAGCGCGGCGCGTGCCTCGACGCGCCCCGGGGTGTTCGTCCGGATCGCGCGGTTCGCTCAGCGCCGCAAGCTCGCGGCGCTCGGCGCGTGGGTCGCCGTCCTGGCCGGCATCTGGGTGGCCGCGTCGATGACCGGCGACGGCTACCGCGACGACGTGTCGCTGCCGGGAACGCAATCGCAGCACGCGGCCGACCTGATGACCGAGCACGGGTTCGGACGCGCCGGGGACACCCTCCAGATCGTCTTCCACTCCACCGGCGGACTCGGCGAACCCGCCGTCCGGAAGAGGGTCGAGTCGGCGCTCACCGACGTCGATCGTCTGCCGCACATCAGCCGTGTGAGCAGCCCGTACGGGAGCCCGTCCACGGTCTCCCAGGACGGCACCGTCGGCTATGCGACGGCCGTGCTCGATGTCGCGTCCGAGGACATGCCGATCGACGAGGTACAGCGCGTCGTCGACACCGCACAGTCCGCCGAGACGGCCGGCCTGCGGGTCGAGGTGGGTGGTGCGGCGGCCCGGCTGCTGGCCGAAGGGGAGACCGGCACGGCCGAGACGGTCGGGATCCTGGCCGCGCTGGTGATCCTGGTCCTGATGTTCGGCACGGTCGTCGCGGCGAGCCTGCCGATCATCACCGCGCTGTTCGCGGTGGGTTCGGCCGTCGGCGTGATCGTCCTGGCGTCTCACGTGTTCACGATCTCGTCCTACACCCAGTACCTCATGGTGCTCGTGGGGCTGGGCGTCGGCATCGACTACGCCTTGCTGATCTTCGCGCGGTACCGCGGCGAACTCCTCAGCGGCCGGACGCCGGAAGCGGCCGCGAGCACGGCGATCGACTCCGCCGGGCGGACGGTCTTCTTCGCCGGGACGACGGTGATCGTCGCGCTGCTGGGCCTCGTCACCCTCGGACTGGGCTCGGTTCAGGGGTCGGCCCTGGCACTAGCGCTCACGGTGCTCGCGACCATGATCGCGTCGCTGACGCTGCTGCCCGCCCTCCTCGCCCTGGTCGGCGGGCGCTTCGCCCGCCAGTTCACCGCGCGTGCGGCCAAGCGGGCCGCGAAGAAGCCGGGCCGGGCCGAGGGGGCGGCGTGGCGCCGGCTCGCCACCGCCGTCCAGCGGCGTCCCGTCCCGGCGATCGTGCTGGCCGTCCTCGTTCTCGGCGGCCTCGCGGCTCCGGCGCTGCACATGCGGCTGGGCTTCGCCGACGCGGGCAACGATCCGTCCGGCACGACGAGCCGTCAGGCTTACGATCTCCTCGCCGAGGGCTTCGGCCCGGGAGTGAACGGCCCGCTGCTCATCACGGTCGACGGCGGCGACCGCGGCGGCCGCGGAGCCGAGCGGCCAGCGCAGGCGGCGGCGCATGCCCTCGCCGAATCCGAGGGCATCGCCGCCACGACCCCGCCGACGGTCAGCCAGGACGGCTAGGTCGCCACCATCCTCGCCATCCCCGACACGTCGCCGCAGGACGAGCGGACCGCCGAACTCGTCACCACCCTCCGTGAGGACGTCCTCCCCAAGCTGTCGGACCAGACGGGCGCGGGCTTCTTCGTCGGCGGTGCCACCGCGGCCACGCAGGACTACGCCGACAAGGTCGCGCAACGGATGCCGTACTTCATCGCGGTCGTCGTCGGGCTGTCGCTGCTGATCCTGATGGTCATGTTCCGGTCGGTGCTGATCCCGATCAAGGCGGCCGTGCTGAACCTCGTCAGCATCGGAGCCGCGCTCGGCGCGATGACCCTGGTGTTCCAGGAGGGACTGTTCGGCATCGAACCGGCGCCGATCGAGGCGTACATCCCGGTCCTGGTGTTCTCGATCGTCTTCGGGCTCTCGATGGACTACGAGGTGTTCCTCGTCTCCCGGATCCACGAGGAGCGCGAGCGCACCGGCAGCGACGAGAGCGCGGTACGGGAGGGCCTCGCGCACACCGGCGCCGTCATCACCGCCGCCGGGCTGATCATGATCCTCATCTTCGGCGCGTTCATGCTCAGCCACCAGCGGCTCCTGCAGCAGGTCGGGTTCGGCATGGCCGTCGCGATCCTGGTGGACGCCGTCATCATCCGCTGCCTGGTCGTCCCGGCCGCGATGCAGCTCATGGGCCGCTGGGCCTGGTGGATGCCCGCCGCTCTGGCACGCCGGATGCCGAGGCTGAACCTCGAATCACGGCCGCAACCCACGGACACGACCCTCGCGAAGGAGCACGCATCATGACCTTCTCCCGTATCGGCGGCTGGGCCGCGATCGGTTTCGCCGCGATCGGTTTCGCCGCCCTGCTCGTCGGCGGCAACCTCGTCCTCGCCCCGGCAGGCGTTCCCCTCATCGGCGCACCCGACGACGACGTCGCCGACTTCTTCGGCGACCAAGGCGCGATCGTCCGGCTGACCAGCGCGATCGGCCCGTTCGTATGGCTCCTTGCGACCGTGTTCGGCGCCGCGGCGACCGCGGCTCTGTGGCCGATCGAGCGGCGCCGCGACGAGGCGTGGTCGCTCGTCGGTTTCGCCGGCCTCCTCTTGCAGAACACGACGTTCCTCGGTGTCATCGCGACCCGCCTCGCACTGACCGGCACCGCGGCGGACGCGTCCGCGACGAAAGGCCTGTGGTCGTTGAACGAGGCGTTCTTCGCGCTGAACGGCACCTTCCTCGCCACCGCCATGATCGGCCTTTCGCTCGCCGGTCTCCGCACCCGCCTGATCCGCCGATCACACGCGGTCCTGGGCTTCGCGGCCGCCGGACTCCAGTTCGGATCGGCCGTTCTTCTCTCGCTGGCCTTCGACGACCCCGGACCGATCGACCTCCTCGGTCTGGCCGGATGGCTGCTCTGGGTCGCCTGGATCGCGTGGTACGGCATCGTCCTGATCCGCATGCGTGCATCCTCGACGGGTCAGATCCGGACGGCTGAACCGGCCGCGCCATGACCCCGCGATCATCATCGCGAGACCCATCCCAGGCCGCCGTCGTGAGCGCGCCTCGTGCGCCACGCGATCGGTCAGGGCCGGTCCTGGCCACGGTGTCCGTGGCGTTCTTCATGACGATGCTGGACACCACCATCGCCAACATCGCGCTCCCCGACGTCCAGCAACGGCTTGACGCGTCCCTGTCGCAAGCGTTGTGGGTGGTCAACAGCTACACGCTGGTCTTCGCGGTGCTTCTGCTGCCCTTCGGCCGTCTCGGTGACCGATACACCCCCCGGACGGTGTTCCTCGCCGGCCTGGCGATGTTCACACTGGCATCCGCGTTGTGCGGCCTGGCGCAAGACCCCGCTCAGCTCATCGCGGCACGCGCTCTGCAGGGCGCCGGTGCCGCCGTGCTGATGCCTCAAACGCTGACGCTCATCACAACGACGTTTCCGCCCGAGAGGCGAGGCTTCGCGTTCGGCGTGTGGAGCGGTGTCGCCGGGCTGGCGACCATCGCTGGCCCGACCGCCGGAGGGCTTCTGGTGGACGCGCTCACGTGGCGGTCCATCTTCCTCGCCAACATTCCCCTAGGGCTGATCGCACTCGCAGCGGGATACGCCCTCATCCCCGAACGCGCTCCACGCCGAGAACGCGCGACCGGTATCGACCTCGTCGGCATGCTGCTGTCGGCAGGCGGACTATCCCTGACCGTGTTCGCCCTCCTCGAAGGACAACGCCACGACTGGCAGGCACCAACCGTCGCTCTGGGACTCCTCCTGCTAGCGGGCTTCTTGCTACACCAACGCGCAAAGCAGGCCGGTACGCCCCTCCTGCCCTTTGAACTGTTCGGCCGTCAGAACTTCGCGCTGATGAACGCGGTGCTGATGGCCGCCTTGTTCGCGACGGTCGCGCTGCTGCTCACATACACGCTCTACCTGCAATCGGCACGCGACCTGACGCCGGCCGAGGCCGGGCTGATACTCGCGCCACCGGCCGTGGCGACGCTGCTCATCTCGCCCGTCACGGGACGCCTCGCCGACCGCGTCGATCCGCGGCTCGTCTTCCCGCCCGGCCTCGCGCTGTTCGCCACGGGCTTCGTCCTGCTCCTCGCCGCGTCCGGCCAGCACACCGACGTTCTCGCACTCCTGCCGGGAATGATCGTCTGCGGGGTCGGCGCCGGAATGGTGTTCGCGCCCGCGAACGCGCTCGCCATGCGCGACGTCCCGCCCGCGATGGCCGGTGCCGCCTCCGGTGTGATCAGCACCCTGCGCCAGGTCGGAACGCTTCTCGGCGCGGTCGTCGTCGGCGCCGTCCTGCAAGCGGGCGTCAGCGACACCTCGGCGACCGGCCGGTTCGACCACGACGCGATGCCCGCCGCGATCTGGACCGTCGTCGGCGTCCTCGCGATCACCGCGATCACCTCCACCCGCACCCGCCGACCCCAGCCGCCCGTACCGTCCGAAGGGCAACTCTCATGACCAGCAGGCGAAACCTCCTCGGCCTCGGCCTGGCCGCCACAGCCGCGCCCGTCCTCACCCCACTGGGGCCCGGACGCGCCGCGCGAGCCGACCGCTCACCAACTCGGCAAACCTTCCCCCGATACGTGCGTCTACCGTCCGACCAGGCCTCCGACGCGCAGGCCGCCTACGAATGGTGGTACGTCGTCGGCCACGTCACCACCGGACGGCGATGGTTCGGCCGCCCTGTCCGGCCCCATGCGGGCCATGCGCCTCACCGCGCGCCTGCCCGACGCGCACATCGAGATGACGCTGCGCCATTCCGGCCCGGTGCTGTACCCCGGCGGCACCGGCCTCATTCCCTTCGCGGACGGTCACAGCCACTACTACTCGCTACCGTCACTGACGACGCGCGGAACCCTCACCATCGACGGCCACCCGCATCGGGTGCACGGCACGTCCTGGCTCGACAGGCAATGGGGCACCTGGCACTGGGAGAGCATCCAGCGCTGGACATGGATGGCCGTCCACCTCGACGACGGCGACCGCCTCAACGTCTGGGACCTGGTGCAGGACGGAGAAGACCAGGCATACGCCACCATCGTCGATCCCGACGGCCACCACACGGTCGCTTCGATCGTTCCCCTCGCCGAATACGCCCGCGACTTCTGGACAAGTCCAGTGACCGGCCAGACCTACCCGACACGCTGGCGCGTCGAAATCCCTGGCCGAAACACCCGTCTCGACGTCCGCTCGCTCGTCACCGACCAGGAACTCGACGTGCCCTACCCCGGCCAACCCCGCGGCCTCTACGAGGCCGAATGCGCAGTGACCGGCACCAGCGCCGGTAAACGAACCACCGGCCGCGCCTACGTCGAGCTATACGGAGACTGGAAAGCCCGACCTTCCACCTAGAACCCAGACACGACGGCTCCTTGCTGCCGCGAATGCCGATGTGGCCGTAGTCTCGACCTCCACATGGTTCACGAACAACCTCTCGCGCATGTGCGTGACACTGCCGAGGCGATTCTCGATCGCCTCGGCAGTGACGCACGCACTCACGTCGACATCACAGAAGTTGCCCCCTACGGAACCGAGGACATGCCCGGCGCCGATCGCTTGATCCTGGAGTTGCACTCACTCTCCCATGTCCGGATCACGCTCAGCGAAAGCGGCCGAAAGAATATTGGGTACGCTCTGTACCCTCTTGGTGTTTCAGAGCCTGACGCGGTCGTCGCGTTGGCTTCGCATATTCAGGATTACATCATGGAGATTGGTTCAGGCCGGCCAGCTCCTGCTTGCCCGAACCATCAGCATCCAATGATGGCTGAAGCCGTCGATGAAATGGCTGTCTGGCGCTGCCCACACGACGCGGCCAACAACGTCGAACCGATTCTTGGCTCTTCACACGACCACAGCTGATAACAAAGGGTTCTAGTTTCCGGCTCGCAAGGTGCGTGCCGTGCGGTAGGCGGCCCACTCAAGCGCGGCCGACTCCATGGCCTTGGTCCACGACGACTGATCGTGCCCGGCGATCTCGGTCCAGAGGTTTGCACTGCCGCCGCGAAAGCCGCCACGGCATCAGGCGGGGCGACCGACCATGCCGGGAGCGGGCTCACGACCTCTTCGGCCTGTGCGGCGCCGTGCCCGTCGGCCATGAGCCGCAGAATCAGGCAGGCCGGGTCCACCCATCCAGCGCCCCTGGTCGGCCAGGCCCAGTCGATCAGAACGCCGCGCCCGTCGATGATGATGACCCAACAATTACTTTGGGTGACGGTGAGCTGCTCCTGGTCGCTTCCGGGTGTGGCGAGATGAGTGCATTCACGAAGGCGAGCACTTCGAGATGATCCGTCACGCAAACGCCTGCTCCCTCATATTCTCGGATGCTTTCGCCTGGCCCGAAATGTCATGATGTCGCAGTGGAAAGCTTTCGGTGTGCGTGGTGCGGGAACACGCTGAGCATCCCGATCCGGTTGGTGGAGCTGACGGCGGGGCCGCACTGGACGCTCCTGGATTGCCATCACGTGAACCCGCCGCGCCTCGACCCCGGCACCTATGCGATCGACGAGGCCGCGTATGGCCCTGATCAGGTCGTCGGCACCTTCGTCCTCTCACCCGGCGACGTACGCGGGACACGCTTCGTCCATGACCTTGTTCACACGGGCTGCTGGTCCGTGGTGGGGTGGCCCCCGTGTGTGGCTTGTGAAAGCTGCGGCTCCTTGGTCGCCTCTCGGACGGATGACTGCGAGGACGCTCAGGAGACGCGCTTTTACCCAGCGATGGTCATCCGGGAGCCGTGTGACGATGAGCCTGAGCGCGCGGATCCTTTTGCGCTGATCGCCGACTGGGATAGCCCCGCGCCCGACACCAGACGACACCGCTGGCTGCCCGAGCCGACCCGCCCTCGTCCCGAACTCGTTGCGACCCGCTGGGGCGGCCGAGGTGTGAAAGAGGATCTCTTTCGAGACGATCCGCCGGCCTGACCAGGCGGCGGAAAACCCGCCCTTCCATGTGGACCTGGACGCTGGGGTGGTGCGCATTTCGCCGTGGGCATGGTGGCCTTGCGGCCGGTCGCGATCAGGTCGAAGTAGCGCCTGTAGAGGCCCATTTCGTGGACGCGGATGATCATGAATCCGGGGTTGCCGGTGGGTGGCGAGAGATTCGGAAGGCGCCTGCGCTGTAGAACTTCCGGTCGATGGCGTCGTGGGGAAGGGCGTATCGCATCTCCTCGGCCCGGACGCAGACCTGCCACAACTGCTGGGCGGACAGGCGCCGGACCTCCCAGACGAGCGCCGCCACATCGGCTGCAGCCGGGTCCTCGGGAGGAGATCCATCCGGCAATGGGATGCCGATGATCGCGGCCAGATCCCCGGCGGGTATGTCGATCACAGTGGACAGGTCGGCCAGCCTTTCGGGGGTCAGTTCGACCCTGGCCTGTCCGATCATCACGACCGTCACCGCGGACACGTACATGCGGCCGTTGGAGCAGAGCGCAAGCACCTTCGCCGCTGCCCCGGCGTCCAGGTTCCGGTTCGCGTACAGCATGTTCGCGACCATGGCTCCGAATCCCGCCTTACGCGGGTCGAACCATTTGTACGGGACGTATGGTTGCCGTCGCGGGTCGTGCGGCAATTCTCGCACCAGCCGGTGCAGCTCGGCTCGCTGGTCCGCCGGAAGGCAGAGCGCATAGTTCACCAGGTGGGAGACGTACCATCTTGCGGACGCGTCCAGGGGAGCCAGGTAATCCGGCACCTTCTGGCCCGCCATCGCGAACAGATCCGCAGCGTGCAGGCCCAACGCCGGAGCCAGCGCCACGAGCAGTTCAGGGCCGGGCCGCAGGCCGCCAATGACATCTCGCAGCTCAGCCTCGGAGACACCGGCGGCCCGCGACAACGAACCGACATCCGACTGCCGATGGTCGAGCAGCCGTCCCAGAAGCACACCAAATGGGGGGAACTTCACTACATCAGGCTATGGCCCAGGCGATTGAGAAGGGCGGCGAAGCACTCGCGTGTGAGCGTGAGATGGACGGCGGTTGGGTCCCTGCTGTCGCGGACGCCGATTTGACCGTCCAACTCGGCGACCTCGACGCACTCGCCTTCGTTGCCGCCGCTGTGGCTGCTCTTGCTCCAGCGGGTTGGGGCGTTCATGGCTTCGACGTCAGGTGAGCGAGGAGGGCAGCGAAGCCCTGGCGGCTGAGGGTGAGGTGTCCGGCGCCGGGGGTTTTGCTATCGCGGATGGCGATGCGCTCGTTGAGGTCGGCGACTTCTACGCATTCGTTTTCGTGAGCACCGCTGTAGGTGCTCTTGCGCCAGCGGGCGTGGGACGGCTTGGGGGCGTTCATGATTGTGACGCTATCTCCTCAATGAGGATCAGCGAAGCCGATCTGCTCAGGGATGCTGAGAGCAGCAATCCGAAGATATCCTCATGAGTCGCGACCTCGGCCTCGTCCTCCAGGAAGATGCTCTTGGTGAGCTGGTCGTAGACGGACACGGTCAGCCGCCCAGGTGGGCGCAGAGACACAAGGTGATACGGCGTAATGAGCCCGAGGTACTCGCTGGCCGTGCTGGGCAGAACGCGGAGTTCCACGTGATTGAGTCGGGCGGCTTCGGCCAGCCGTCGAACCTGTGCCCGCAAGATCGCGGGATCGCCGCCGACCTGGTTGTGGAGGACGGCCTCCGCGATGATCGGTGTGTAATGGGGCGGTTCGGAGCGGCTTAGCACGCGCTGGCGCGATAGTCGGAAGTCGACAAGCGTCTTGATGGCGTGCGGCCGTTTGGCGTTGCCGATTGTGATGATCCTTCGGGCGTAGTCCGGGATCTGGAGGAGTCCTGGGACGACGCTGGATTGGAAGGTGCGAATCTCGGCGGCGTCCTCCTCCAGGCTGGCAAGGTCAAGGGCGGCAGCCGAGATTCTGTCTTCGTAGGCCCGTTCCCATGACCCGAGTTTGTGGGTGGCTAGGTGGATGAGGGATTCGCGGAGGGGGCCGTTCTCGATGTTGTAGAAGTCGAGGAGGGCGCTGAGTTCGTCGGGGGCGATGGTCTGTAGGCCGTTTTCGACCATGCTCAGCCAGCCCTGGGAGCGGCCGAAGCGGCCGGCGGCGGTGGCGACGGTCAGGTTGTGGTGGTCGCGGGCTTTGCGGAGCGCCGAGCCGATCCGGCGCTGGCGAACGGTGGGGGCGTTCCCGGAAGGCATCTCTCCAGGGTGTCACCGAGTGTGGTTGCTCGTACATGCATTGAACGTTCAGTCGGGGAACGTTCAGGGCGGGGGACACGAGCACTTCGGGCGACGAATCTGGCGGGCGTTTCCGAATCGAAGGGAGGCGCCGAATGGGAGCGCCCGAGATGAGTTGGACCCGGACCGGCGAGGACGGGGCGGTGGTTGGGTGGCGGGGTGTGTCGTGGGTGTGATGAGCGGTGGGCTTGTCGTGGTCGGGACGCTCACGCTTCCGGGTGTGCGACGGTCCGTCGCGCATGCTCGGCGGTTCCTCCGGGACATGCTGCCGCAGGCCCACCCGCTGCTGGACGACCTCGTGACGGTCGGGAGCGAGACCTTCTCCAACGCGATCACCCACACGGACTCGGGAAAGGGCGGCCGGGTGACGATCAGCCTGCTGGCCGGGCGGGGCGTCTACCGGCTGGAGGTCTCCGACGACGGTGCGGGTGGCAAGCGTCCCCACCTCAAGGCCGAGACCCTTGCCGAGGGCGGACGCGGGCTGCGGGTCGTCGAGGCCCTCACGGAGAGGTGGGGATTCCGGGCGGACGGGCCCCGCACCGTCGTGTGGGCGGAATTCCGGGTGGGGGAGAACTCGTCCGGAAACTCCGACAGGGGGTTGTCGCGGGCCTCCAAGACGCTGGTCTCAGCAGCGTTTGAAGGAGGAAATCGATGACTGTTCCCGCGTTCAACACCGTCACGTGGTTCCAGGTCGGCACCCACGCGCCCGACGAGGCCAGGCGCTTCTACGGTGACATGTTCGGCTGGAAGTTCGCGCTCGACCCGGACGCGGACGGCTACGACCTGGTCACCTACCCGGGCGCAGACGCGCCGAGCGGCGGGATCTCGCACGAGCCCGACGCGTCCCGCAACCACGCGATGTTCCTGGTCATGGTCGAGGACGTCGAGGCCATGTGCGCGCAGACGGAGAAGAACGGCGGCAAGGTCGCGGAGCCGACCATGACCACGGTCAACGGTCTCAAGTTCGCCTACCTGGAGGACCCCACGGGCAACCGGTTCGGCGTGTTCACGCCGCCACCCGCCTCCTGACCCCCGGACGCGGAAAGGGCCCCGAGAAACCTCGGGGCCCTTCTGCGTGTGATCGCGGCCTACACCTCCGCGATCACCTCAGGCGTCGCCGCCCGTGTTGCTCTCGGCGCTTCCGGCGCCGCCCGCGAAGACGTCGCCGACGTCCGCGTTGAGCTGGTAGCGCTGGATGGCCTGCTGGAGCGTCTCCGGCTTGACCTCGCCGTGCCGGGCCAGCCGGGTCAGGACCGCGAGGACGATCGATGCCGCGTCCACGTGGAAGAACCGGCGGGCGGCGGCGCGGGTGTCGGAGAAGCCGAAGCCGTCCGTGCCGAGCGAGGTGAAGTCCGAGTGGACCCACGGGGCGATCTGGTCGGGGACGGCCCGCATGAAGTCCGACACCGCGACGATCGGCCCGGCGACGTTGTCGAGCCTCCGGGTGACGTACGGGACGCGCTGGTCGGAGTCCGGGTTCAGCATGTTCCACTCGTCGCAGTCGCGGGCCTCGCGGGCCAGCTCGTTCCACGAGGTGGCCGACCACACGTCCGCCGCGACGCCCCAGTCTTCGGCGAGGAGGCGCTGCGCCTCCAACGCCCAGCGGCCGCCGACGCCGGACGCGAGGATCTGCGCGCGCGGGGCCTCGCCGTTGCCCGAGGTGACCTCCGGGGCGGTCTTGTACCGGTACAGGCCCTTGAGGAGGCCGTCGACGTCGAGGTCTTCCGGCTCCACCGGCTGCTGGTATGGCTCGTTGTAGATGGTGAGGTAGTAGAAGATGTCCTCGCCGTTGGGGTGGTCCTCGGACGTCCCGTACATGCGGCGCAGCGCGTCCTGGACGATGTACGCCAGCTCGAACGCCCACGTCGGGTCGTAGTGGACGCATGCCGGGTTCGTCGCGGCTAGCAGCGGGGAGTGCCCGTCGGCGTGCTGCAGGCCCTCACCGGTGAGGGTGGTGCGTCCGGCGGTGGCGCCGAGGAGGAACCCGCGGCCCATCTGGTCGCCGAGCGCCCACATCTGGTCGCCGGTCCGCTGGAACCCGAACATCGAGTAGAAGATGTAGACCGGGATCATGTGCTCGCCGTGCGTGGCGTATGCCGTGCCCGCGGCGATGGTCGAGGCCATGGATCCGGCCTCGCTGATGCCTTCGTGCAGCATCTGGCCGCTCTCCGACTCCTTGTAGGAGAGCAGGAGCTTGCGGTCGACGGCCTCGTACGTCTGCCCGTGCGGCGAGTAGATCTTGGACGTGGGGAACAGCGAGTCCATGCCGAACGTGCGGTACTCGTCCGGGGCGATCGGGACGAACCGGGCGCCGATGTTCTCGTCCTTGATCAGGTCCTTGAGCAGCCGGACGAACGCCATCGTCGTCGCGACGTTCTGCTTGCCGGAGCCCTTCTTCATCTCGGCGTAGACCGGGTCGCCGGGGAGTTTGAGCGGCTTGGCCCGTACTACTCGTTTAGGTACGAAACCGCCGAGGGCGGCGCGGCGCTCGCGCATGTACTGGATCTCGTCGGAGTCCTCGCCCGGGTGGTAGTAGGGCGGGAGGGGCGCTTCCAGGGCGGAGTCGGGGATGTCCAGGTAGAGGCGGTCCCGGAACTCCTTCAGCTCGGCCTTGGTGAGCTTCTTCATCTGGTGGGTGGCGTTGCGGGCCTCGAAGTCGGAGCCGAGCGTCCAGCCCTTGATCGTGTGCGCGAGGATCACGGTCGGCTGCCCGACGTGCTCGCGGGCCGCCTTGAACGCCGCGTACACCTTGCGGTAGTCGTGCCCGCCGCGCGACAGCTTGCGCAGCTCGTCGTCCGACAGATGCTGGACGATCTTGCGCAGCCGCGGGTCGGCGCCGAAGAACTTCTCCCGGATGTACTCGCCGGACTCGACGCTGAACGTCTGGAACTGGCCGTCGGGCGTGGTGTTCATCTGGTTGACGAGGACGCCGTCGACGTCCTGGGCGAGCAGCGGGTCCCAGTCGCGGCCCCAGATGACCTTGATGACGTTCCAGCCCGCGCCCCGGAAGAACGACTCCAGCTCCTGGATGATCTTCCCGTTGCCGCGTACCGGGCCGTCCAGCTGCTGGAGGTTGCAGTTGACGACGAAGGTGAGGTTGTCGAGCTCCTCGCGGGCGGCGAGGCCGATCGCGCCCAGCGACTCCGGCTCGGACATCTCGCCGTCGCCGAGGAACGCCCACACGTGCGACCGCGACGTGTCCTTGATCTTGCGGTTGTAGAGGTAGCGGTTGAACCGGGCCTGGTAGACCGAGTCGATCGCCGTCAGGCCCATCGAGACGGTCGGGAACTCCCAGAAGTCGGGCATGAGGCGCGGGTGCGGGTACGACGACAGCCCGCCGCCCGGATGCGAGTGCTCCTGCCGGAACCCGTCGAGCTTGTCGCCCGGGAGCCGTCCCTCCAGGTAGGCGCGGGCGTAGATGCCCGGCGAGGCGTGCCCCTGGATGAACACCTGGTCGCCGGACTCGCCGTGGTCCTTGCCGCGGAAGAAGTGGTTGAAGCCGACCTCGTAGAGGGAGGCGGCGGAGGCGTAGGTGGCGATGTGCCCGCCGACGCCGATGTCGGGCCGGTTCGCCCGCGACACCATGATCGCGGCGTTCCACCGGATGTAGGCGCGGATGCGCCGCTCGACGTGCTCGTCGCCGGGGAACCAGGGCTCGTGCTCCGGCGGGATCGTGTTGATGAAGTCGGTACTGCGCAGGCTGGGCACGCCTACCTGCAGCTCGCGGGCCCGTTCCAGGAGCCGCAGCATCACGTAGCGCGCCCTGCCGCGGCCCTCGGTCTTGATGACCGTGTCCAGCGACTCCAGCCACTCCCGGGTCTCGTCCGGGTTGATGTCGGGCAGCTGGCTCGGCAGCCCGTCGCTGATGATCGAAAAGCGTTGACGTCCGGAAGCCACGGGGTCCCCTCTGTCCTTACCGTCTTTGCTGGTGGGACCGGCCGCCGCAGTGCGGCGGGCCGCCGGTCCCAGGCCGACTGTTCGTCGCCTCGGTATCTGATCCATCGTCGCCGCTAATGATGGCTAACGCATCTCTACCAGACGGTAACCATTCTCCCCGGCGGATCCGGGTACCCACCGTCGCGGCGCCCGGTTTTTCCCGGATCGGGAAAGATTCCCCTCGACGGGGCGCGGGGAACGTATGAGGCTGGGAACAACGGCACCACATGCCAGGCACGGTCCGTCCCGGTGGCGGACCAGCGAGCTTGGGGGAGTGATGAACGGACAGATCGGAGACCGGCTGCACGTTCACGGCAACGTCGTGGGCCAGAAGGACCGGTCAGGCGAGATCATGGAAGTGCGCGGCCCCGACGGCGGCCCGCCGTACGTGGTGAGGTTCGACGACGGCCACGAGACCCTGGTCTACCCAGGGCCGGACGCGGTGATCGAGCCCAGAGAACAGATGTCGTACTAGCCAGGCGCACTAGCCGGAGGCGCTAGCTAGCGTGCTAGCCGGATTCACTGCCCGCCGGACGCGTGGCCCTATGCGTTCGGGCGTCCGGATCGGGTAGACCGGGAACCATGGAAAGCACCGTGGTCCGGGTGACCACAGGCACGCGCGAGGCCGTGCACGACCTGACGGCCGAATGCGAGCGGTTCGCCGCGGCGGCGGGTGGCGACGGGTTGCTGCACGTCTTCGTCCCGCACGCCACCGCCGGCGTGGCGATCCTCGAACTGGGTTCCGGCAGCGACGACGACCTCCTCGCCGCCCTCGGCGACCTGCTCCCGGCGGACGACCGCTGGCGGCACGCGCACGGGTCGCGGGGGCACGGCCGCTCGCACGTCATGCCCGCGATCGTCCCGCCGTTCGCCACGATTCCGGTCGCCGGCGGACGGCTCGCGCTGGGAACGTGGCAGTCGATCGCCCTGGTCGACCTCAATGTGGACAACCCGGATCGCCAGGTACGACTGTCTTTCCTTAAAGGATGAGCGAAACGATCCGAGTGTCGTCCCGCGCGGGGCATGGGTGTGACGCGGGGGTTGTCACTTTCCGTGGACGCGTGGTTACGGGATTCCCCGTAATCGGGCCAATGAGGCCACCAAAAGCCGGGAAGACACTTGCGCTAGGGGCCCTCACTTGTGTGGACTGTCCCGCAAACACCGCACAGGTGCGGGCGGGCCACCCGTCCCGGGGGCCGGAATAGATATGCACGGCATCGTGCGGACGACGACAATGGGAGGACTTTCGTGAGCGCGACCGCGGGTCAGGCGCAGTCTGAGCGCAGCCTGGCCGAACGGCTCGGCCTGAAGGCGGGCCAGGTGGTGCAGGAGATCGGCTACGACGACGACGTCGACGAGGAGCTCCGGGAATCCGTCGAGGCCGTCACGGGGAACGAGCTGGTCGACGAGGACTACGACGACGTGGTCGACGTCGTGCTGCTGTGGTGGCGCGAGGAGGACGGCGACCTGTTCGAAGGCCTGACCGACGCGATGATCCCGCTCACCGGCGGCGGCGACATCTGGCTGCTGACGCCGAAGGCGGGCCGCGACGGGCATGTGGAGCCGAGCGACATCGGCGAGGCCGCCCAGACGGCCGGCCTGTCGCAGACCAGCAGCGTCAGCGCCGCGAAGGAGTGGTCGGGGACGCGTCTCGTCGCGCCCAAGGTCCGCAAGTAGGCGACCGCACGCAACGAGCACCACGCAACCGGCCGCACGCAACCGGCCGCACGCAACCGGCCGCACGCAGCGGGGCCCACGGGAACCGCTGCGCGCATCGAGCCCTACGGCAGTCGGCTGCGCGCGGCGGGCCCCACGCGGGCGGCTGCGCGTAGCCGGCCGCGCAGATCCGGCCGCGGTGGCCGGAATGCCCGGTTCGGCGGCCCGGGTCCGGCGGGCCGCCGCGGGGTGACACACTGGGCCCGTCCTCCACGTCCGTGGGGGACGGGCATACCCCGCCATGGGCGGGCACGAAATCCTGGGAGAGAGGCATTGGCGGTTGAGGTAGGCGACGTCGCACCCGACTTCGAGCTGAAGGACCAGCACGGCACTCCGGTCAAGCTGTCGGACTTCCGCGGTGCGAAGAACGTCGTCCTGGTGTTCTACCCGCTGGCCTTCAGCGGCGTCTGCACGGGCGAGCTGTGCCAGATCCGGGACGAGCTGCCCACCCTGGGCGACGCCGACGACGTCCAGGTCCTGGCGGTGTCGGTCGACTCGATGTTCGCGCTGCGCGCCTGGGCCGACCAGGAGAAGTACCAGTTCCCGCTGCTGGCCGACTTCTGGCCGCACGGCGGGACGGCACAGCGCTACGGCGTGTTCGACGAGACGAAGGGGCTGGCCCTGCGCGGCACCTTCGTCATCGACACCGAGGGCGTGGTCCGCTGGAAGGTCGTGAACGCGATCCCGGACGCACGCGACATCGACGAGTACCGCAAGGCGCTCGCCGGTCTCTGAGCGAAACGGACCGGTCCGATGGCCGGAACCGGTCCCCGCACCCCTGGAGGTGTGATGCCCTGCTTTCGCTGCGGGGCGCGGCAGACCGACCCCGTGCGGGGCGCGAGCCCGTGGAAGCGCGGGGTGCGGGCGGACCGCCAGGTCCTGATCTGCCCCGGCTGCCAGTCCGTGCACGACGTGGCGGACGATCTCGACCGCTGCGCCGCGTGCGACTCGGTGGCGCTGGTGTGCCGCCTCGGCGAGGTCGAGTGCCGCGACTGCGGGCACACGCGTGACGCCGTCCCCTCCGACCTGGTGCATTCCGGTGCGCCGCCCGGGGCCTCTGGTCCGGGCGGCATGTCCGGCTCGTCCGGAGCCGCCGGCTCCTCCGGCTCGTCCGGTGACGGGGATCTTTCCGCTGAAGTGGCCGCCGCCCTGAACCGCGTGCTGCGCCGGGGCCCGGCCCGGTAACCGCGCGCTGACCAATTCCGGTCGTGCCGAGCGCGGCATTTGGGGCTTGACGGAGCATTTCGCCCGCTGGCACGCTGCGCGGATGCCGATCGTGCTGATGCGCCTGGTCAACCGGATCACCGGGCGCTCCTGGCGGGCGCCCGCGCTCGTCCTCCTCGCCGCCTTCCTGACCGGCTGGCTGCTGATCGCGGTGTTCGAGGAGCCCGGCGCCGACATCAAACGGCCGGACGAGTACATCTGGTACTTCCTGGTCAGCGGCACCACCACCGGCTACGGCGACCTGTACCCGGAGTCGGTCGGCGGCCGGATCGGCGGCGTGCTGATCATCGTGGCGGGCCTGACCGCGGGGCTCGTGATGTTCGCCGAGCTGACGCTCTGGATGGGAAGAGGACGGACCATGAGGGCCAGCGGCCAGGCGCAGCTCCACAAGAAGCAGCACATCGTGATGATCGGCTACGACCGGGACGGGCTGCGCGCCATCATCGGCCAGCTCCGCGCCGACCCCGAGTACGCCAAGACCCCCGTGGTCACGATCTTCTGGCCGGGCGAGCTGACGGGCGAGAACCCCGACCCCGGCCTGTACGACGTGGTCGCCTTCGACGACACCGCCTACGAGCGCGCGTGCCTGGAGGCCGCCCGCACGGCCGTCGTGGTCGGCCGCTCCGACGACGAGACCGTCCGGGTCATGCTGGGCGTGTCCGCGTACCTGCGGCGCAAGGACGTGTCGTCGGTGCACCTGCTGGCGGGCGTGCACGACGGCGGCAGCCGTGCGGAGATCACCGAGGCGCTGGGCCTGGTCAGCCCGGACATCGAGCCGGTCGACATCGACGACCCTGCCGTCGTCGCGGTCGCGATCCGGAACCCGGGCGTCGCCGCGATCTACCACAACCTTGCCAGCACGCTGGACTCCGACGGCACCCTCTACCGCGTGGACGTCCCGGCGGACGCCGGTGAATGGTCCCGCCTCGACGTCGCCGTCTTCCTCCTGCGCCGCGGCAGCACCCTCCTGGCGGTCGGCGAGTCGCACCGCCCGAACGCCAGCTTCCGCCTCACCGCGCAGCCGGACGAGCGGATCAAGGGCGGCCAGTCCCTCGCGGTGGTGGCGCCGTGCCGCCCCGACATCCCCTGGCACGAGCTGTAGCGAACCGGGAGGATACGAGAACGCCCGGCCGTCATCCTCCGGCCGGGGCCGGGGCCGGTCAGGCCGAGGCGCTCGCGTCCAGGACCCTGAAGGTGATGCCGGCCTTGACCAGCCGGTCGATGAGGGCGTCGCCCAT
This sequence comes from Actinomadura sp. 3N508, assembly GCF_044326375.1. Classification (NCBI taxonomy): domain Bacteria; kingdom Bacillati; phylum Actinomycetota; class Actinomycetes; order Streptosporangiales; family Thermomonosporaceae; genus Actinomadura; species Actinomadura sp. 3N508. Next base: position 589,791 of record NZ_JBIRAX010000004.1, on the reverse strand, counting down.
CGCGGCGGCGGTCGTGACCTGCCCGGCGGTGTCCGGGAGGTCGTCGTGGACGAGGCACAGCGCCGACTCGCCGAGCATCTTCGCCGTCTCGCCGTATCCGGGATCGCCGCCCGCGACCTCCGTCACGACGCGCCGGCCGCCGCCCTCGCCCACGAACTTCACGCTGAACCAGTGGCGTGCGCGCTGCTCCTCGGACGGCCCCTCGCCCGGCGTGCGGAGCCGCAGCAGCAGGTTACGGGTGGGCGGCAGCGTGGAGAGGACGAGCAGCGCGCCCGCGCCCGCCACCAGCCCGGCGGCGCCCGTGAGGCGCTTGACGGCGACGTAGTGGCCGTAGGTGAAGTCCGGGCCGTAGCGGTCGAGCGCCGCCGCCGACCTGATCACGATCTGCGGGTCGATGGTGGGCAGCGGGAGCGTCCAGCCGCCCCCGATCCGGGCCTTCGGCGTGGGACGCCGCGAGACGCGCACCGTCCGCCCCGCGGGACGTTCCTCGACCTCCCGGCGTTCGCGTTCGGCGCGCCTCATGCCGGCCGCGTCCCCGAAGATCCCGACCGCCGAGTGCAGGGTGCCGCCCGACGCGGCCCCCCGCACCCGCACGAACCCCTCGACGTGCAGCGGGACGCCCTCGGGCAGCTGCTTCACCGTGAAGTAGGCGCCGAGGTCGTGCGGGATCGAGTCGAACCCGCAGGCGTGCACGATCCGCGCGCCGCTGCGGACGGCCTCGTCGTGGTACTTCACGTACATGCGGTCGACGAACGTGGGCTCGCCGGTGAGGTCGACGTAGTCGGTTCCGGCGCGCGCGCACGCCGCGACCAGGGGCTCGCCGTGTTCGTTGTACGGGCCGACCGTCGTGACGACGACCCGTGCCGCGTTCGCGATCTCCTCGATCGAGCGGAGGTCGGTGGTGTCGGCGTGCAGCAGCGGCAGGCCGGCGCACGCGGGATTCAGCTTCTCCAGCCGGTCGCGGACGGCGCGCAGCTTGGCGCGGTTGCGTCCGGCGAGGGCCCAGCGCGTCCCGGTGCCGGCGTGCTCGGCGAGGTACTCGGCGGTCAGGGCGCCGGTGAAGCCGGTGGCGCCGAACAGGACGATGTCGTACGCGCGGTCGGCGGTCATGCGCATGCCCTTCCCTGGATTTCCGGACTACCTGGTTCCCGAACTCGATTCTGTATCCAATGTCGCCGGATGTGCGTGCCGAGGCGCAGATGTGAGCGACCGCACTCGTCTAGGGTTGCTCGGATGAGGCGGATGGAGATCGCGTGACCGGGCTCGCCTTGGCGATGGACGTCGCCGCCGTGGGTTTCTTCGCGTGGTTCGTGGTCCTGCGGACCCGCGGCCGTACCGTGCCCGCCAGCGACGGGGGCGGCCAGTCCGTCGCGTCGCTCCTCATCGCCGTCAGCCTGGCCCTGCTGTCGGTCTCCCTGTGGAGCATCCCCTAGCGTCCCTGCGGCGCATTCCCTTGCGGCGACCGGCGGAGCGCTCGGTGCGTGACCGGGGTCACAGCCGATCCGGGGATTGGCCTCCGCATGTCCTACTGTTGTGACGACGACATGAAGATGTGGGGGAGAAGTTGCTGAACCCTGAGGACCTGTACGAGCTCGACACCGACCTGCCGCCGATGACGGGTCCGGTGCTGCTGCACAGCCTCGACGGCTTCGTGGACGCCGGGTCCACCGGGCAGCTCGTGCGCGAGCACCTCCTGGAGGCGCTGGAGCACCGCGTCGTCGCCCGCTTCGACGTCGACTCGCTGATCGACTACCGGGCCCGCCGCCCGCCGATGACGTTCGACCGCGACCACTGGGCGTCCTACGAGGCACCCGAGCTCGTGGTCCGGCTCCTCCGCGACGACGCGGGCACCCCGTTCCTGATGCTGTCCGGCCCCGAGCCCGACCGGCTCTGGGAAGGGTTCACCTCGTCCGTCCTGCACCTGGTGAAGCGGCTCGGCATCGGGCTGGTCATCGGGTTCCACGGCATCCCGATGGGCGTCCCGCACACCCGCCCGGTCGGCATCACCTCGCACGCGACCCGGCCCGAGCTGGTCACCCGGACCTCGTGGTTCGACAAGGTCCAGGTGCCGGGCAGCGTCGCCGGGCTGCTGGAGCTGCGCCTCGGTGAGGCGGGGCAGGACGCCGTCGGGTTCGCCGTCCACGTCCCGCATTACCTCGCGCAGTCCGCGTACCCGGCCGCCGCCGTCGCCGCGCTGGACGCCGTCGCCGACGCCACCGGGCTGGCGCTGCCCGTCGAGCCGCTCCGCGAGGCCGCCGCCGCGACCGACGCCGACATCGCCGAGCAGGTGGACGGCAACGACGAGGTCGAGAAGGTCGTCCGGGCCCTGGAACAGCAGTACGACGCGTTCGCCGGGGCCGCCGAGCGCGACAGCCTCCTCGCCGAGTCGCAGGACATGCCCACCGCCGACGAGCTCGGCGCGCAGTTCGAGCGCTTCCTCGCCGAGCAGGACGGCCCAGACGCCCAGGGCTAGCACGCAGGGCGCGGACGGACATATCCCGGTCACCGGTGGGTAGGCGAGCCCCGAGAGGGGAGGCTCGCTCATGGCCCAGAAAGTGAACGAGGTGATGACGCCGGTGCCCGTGGCGGTGCCCCCGGACGCGTCCCTCGTGCAGGTCGGGGACCTCATGCGGCAGCACGGCATCGGCGACGTCCTCGTCGTCCACGAGGGGCGGCTCCGCGGCCTGGTCACCGACCGCGACATCGTCGTCCGCGCCGTCGGCGTCGGGAAGGACATGTCCACGGCCGTCGCCGACATCTGCAGCACCAACATGATCACCGTCGCGCCGGACGCGGACGCCGACGCCGCCGTCATGCTCATGCGGCGGCACGCCGTCCGCCGTATCCCGGTCGTGGACGGCGACCGCCCGATCGGGATGGTGTCGATCGGGGATCTCGCCGTCCAGCGCGACGAACGCTCGGCCCTCGCCGACATCAGCGCGGAACCGCCCAACAGGTGAGCATGCTGGCCCCGCCGGGCGCCGGGTGGTTCAATCGGCGTCCGTGATGCGCGACGTCATCGTCGTGGGCGCCGGCCCCGCCGGATCCGCCGCCGCCCGCCACCTCGCCCGGTCCGGCCTGGACGTGCTCGTCCTGGAGAAGTCGTCCTTCCCGCGCGAGAAGGTCTGCGGCGACGGCCTCACACCGCGCGCCGTCGCCGAGCTGCGCGCGCTCGGCGTCGACCTCACCGCGCCGGGCTGGTTCCCCAACAAGGGCATCCGCCTCATCGGCGCCGACCGCCGCCTCGAACTCCCCTGGCCGGACGGGCACGGCCTCACCCGCACCCGCGCCGACCTCGACGAACTCCTCGCCCGTACCGCCGTCACCGCCGGAGCCGAACTCCGCGAGAACACCAAGGTCACCGCCCCTATCAAGGCGAACGGGCGGGTGAGCGGCGTCCGCACGTCCGACGGCGCCGAGCACAGGGCCCGCCTGGTCATCGCCGCGGACGGGGCGTCGTCCCGGTTCTGCGTCTCCCTGGGCCTGCGGGCGCGCCGCGACCGCCCGATCGGCATCGCGGGCCGCCGCTACTTCCGCAGCCCCCGCCACGACGACGACCACCTCGAATGCTGGCTCGACCTCGCCCCGGCCGGTTACGGCTGGGTGTTCGGCATGGGCGACGGCACCTGCAACGTCGGAGTGGCGCTGCTCCGCAGCGAGCACCCCGACTACCACCGGCTCTTCACCCGCTGGCTGGCCGCGCTCCCGCCGACGTGGGGGTTCACCGAGGAGAACGCGGTCGGGCCCGTCCGCGGCGCCGCGCTGCCGATGGGCTACAGCCGCCGTCCCCACTACCTCCCTGGCCTGCTCCTCGTCGGCGACTCGGGCGGCATGGTCAACCCGTCCAACGGGGAAGGCATCGCCTACGCCCTCGAAGCGGCCCGCATCGCCGCCGAGGTGATCACGGCCGCGTCCGCGGCGCCGTTCCCGGAGCGGGTCCTGCGGAAGTATCCGTCCGCGATCAAGCATGCGAACGGCGGACCCTTCACCCTCGGCCGCGCCTTCACCCGCGCCATCGACGACCCGAGGATCATGCGCCTGGCCACCAGGCACGGCCTGTCCCGTCCGGCGCTCATGCGGTTCGCGCTCACGATCGTCGGCGGCCTCCCGGCCCCCGCCGCCCCGGCCGCCGCCGACCGGCTCGCCGCCGCCCTGGCCCGGATGACCCCCGCGTCCTGACCGTACCGCCAAAGACAAGAACTGTTCGGGCATGGCCAAGCGCCCCGCCCGGACGAGACGCTGGACTTTGTTTCGATCACTGGGAGGGACAGCACATGAGCGAGGCTTACGACATCATCAAGGCGCACTACGCGGCGTCCGACCGCGGCGACCTGGACGGCATGGTCGAGGCGTTCGCCGACGACATCGCCTGGACGGAGATGGCCGGATTCCCCTACGCGGGCACCTACGTCGGCACCGACGCGATCAAGGCCGGGGTGTTCGGGCGGCTCGGCCAGGACTGGAAGGGCTTCCGCGCCGACGCCGAGGAGCTGATCGACGGCGGTGACGGGACCGTCGTCGCGATCGGCCACTACTCCGGCACCTACCGCGCGACGGGGCAGGCGATGCGCGTCCGGTTCGTCCATGTGTGGCGGGTGCAGGACGGCGCGGTCACGGGCTTCGAGCAGTTCTGCGACACGCACCTCGTCCGGCAGGCCATGGGCTGAGGGGACGGGGCGTTTTCGCTGAGCGAAACGGGGCGTTTCCCCAGCGCACACATAGGGTGCACTATGACGAAGAATCTGAAAACGGGGCTTCAACTGGGGAAACGCCCATGTCGACACTCATTCGCACGGCCGATCTGCCGATCGGCGAGCGGTTCGAGTTCTGGCGCAGCTCGGTGACGGACATGTTCGTGCCGCTGCGCGCCGAAACGACCCGTCCGGAACGCTTCGAGGGACGCATGCGCGGGCGCGAGCTGGGGGCGCTCACGGTCGCGGACGTCGCGTCCACGCCTGCCGTCGTCCGCCGGACGGGCGCGCTGATCGCCCGCTCCGACCCGGGGCACTACAAGATCGGCGTCCAGCTCAACGGGTACTGCCTGCTCACGCAGGACGGGCGCGAGGCGGCGCTCGTCCCCGGCGACTTCACGATCTACGACACGACCCGCCCGTACACGCTCGCGTTCGACGACGCGTACCGGCAGCTCGTCCTGATGGTGCCGCGCCGCCTCCTCCACCTCCCTGAGGAGGCCGTCGCCGGCCTCACCGCCACCCGGATCTCCGGCCGCCAGGGCGTCGGGGCGCTGCTGTCCCCGTTCCTCCTCCAGCTCGCCGAGCAGCTCGACGTCCTGGACGACCAGGGCAGCGTCCGCCTCGGCGACAACATCGTCGACCTCCTCGTCACGCTCCTCGCCGAACGCCTGGACATGACCGCGCCGACGCCCGACTCCCGCCGCCGCGCGCTGCTGCTCCGCGTCCGCGCCTACATCGAGCGCCACCTCGACGACCCCGACCTGTCCCCGGACGACATCGCCGCCGCGCACTTCGTCTCGTCGCGCCACCTGTACAACCTGTTCCGCGAGGAGGGCACGACCGTCTCCGCGTGGATCAAGGAACGGCGCCTGGAACACTGCCGCCGCGACCTGCGCGACCCCCTCCAGCTGCACCGCCCCGTCAGCGCCATCGCGGCCCGCTGGGGCTTCGTCGACGCCGCCCGCTTCAGCCGCCTGTTCAAGGCCGCCTACGGCGCCAGCCCCCGCGAGTACCGGGTGACCGTCACGGGCGACTGATCGTTACACGCGTGGCCAACTCCCGTACGCCCACAGACAAGACCCCTTGTGCCGCTCCCGCCGAGACTTTCCTCACCTGCGAGGGAGGTCACCATGAACACACGGCTCTACATCAACGGCGAATGGGCCGGGGCAGCGGACGGCGCGGAGTTCACCACGTCCGATCCCGCCACCGGCACCATCCTCGCGACCTGCGCGGAGGCGGGCCCGAAGGACGTCGATGACGCCGTATCCGCCGCCCGGACGGCCCTCCACGACCCGGCGTGGGCCACCATGCCGCCGAGCGCCCGCGCCCGCCTCCTCTGGCGCGTCGCCGACCTGATCGAGGAGCACAAGGCCGACCTCGCCGAGCTGGAGACCCGCGACCAGGGCCAGCCGCTCGGCGTCGCGCACTCGGTCAGCGTCAACGGCGCCGCCGAGCACTTCCGCTACTTCGCCGGCTGGTGCACCAAGATCGAAGGCGCGGTCTCGCCGGTCTCGTTCCCGGACACGTTGCACTACGTCCGGCGCGAACCCGTCGGCGTCTGCGCGCTGATCACCCCGTGGAACTTCCCCTTGATGATCGCCGCATGGAAACTGGCCCCCGCCCTGGCCTGCGGAAACACCGTCATTATCAAACCAGCCGAACAAACGCCTCTCACTACCGTCCGCCTGATCGAACTGTGCGCCGAAGCGGGCTTCCCGCCCGGCGTGGTCAACCTCCTGACCGGCGGCCCCGCCGTCGGCCAGGCCCTCGTCGCGCACCCGGACATCGACAAGGTCTCCTTCACCGGCTCCAGCTCCGTCGGACGCGAGATCGTCCAGGGTTCCGCGGGCAACCTCAAGCGAGTCACCCTCGAACTGGGCGGCAAGGCCCCCAGCATCATCGCCCGCGACGCCGACATCGACAAGGCCGTCGCCGGCAACCTCCAGGGCGCCCTCCTCAACAGCGGCCAGGTCTGCGCCGCCTACACCCGCCTCTACGTCGACCGCCGCCGCGCCGACGAGTTCACCGAAAAGCTCGCCGCCGCCGCCTCCAACCTGCGCCTGGGCCCAGGCCTGGCCCCCGACACCCAGATAGGCCCCCTGGTCTCCGAAGCCCACCTGAACAACGTCGACACCTACGTCCGCACAGGCGCAGACGAAGGCGCCGACCTGGTGACAGGCGGCCACCGAGCCGACGGCGCCCTCTCGAACGGCAACTTCTACACCCCCACCGTCTTCGGCGGCGTCACCGACGACATGACCATCGCCCGCAAGGAGATCTTCGGCCCCGTCCTGCCCGTCCTCGCCTACGACGACCCCGAAGAACTCGCCGCCCGCGCCAACGACACGGAGTTCGGCCTGGCCGCGTCCATCTGGACCCGCGACCTGGCCACCGCCCACCGCATGGCCGCCGACATCCGCGCCGGCGCCGTCTTCATCAACATGCTCCCCATCCCCGACGCCGCCGCCCCCTGGGGCGGCTACAAGTCCAGCGGCTGGGGCCGCGAAATGGGCCCCTACGCCCTGGACGCCTACACCGAGATCAAGGGCGTCTGGGTCCACCTGGACACCCCCTGACCCACCGTTTCGCGCCCGCCCCCACGAACCGGGTACGCTTTCCCGGCAACCCGGGCGCGTAGCTCAGGGGTAGAGCACTCGCCTTACAAGCGAGGAGTCGGCGGTTCGAAACCGTCCGCGCCCACCAAGGTCTAAGCCATGGTCCGAAGCCTGGACCATGGCTTTTGATCTTTCGTGCGCCCGTTCAGGGGGGTTCTGACATGATCCACAGGACCTGAAAGAGGGTGCCGTCCTCAATGCTGAAGGTTGCCTCGGACCGATCTGCCGGGGGGCTGCGTGCGCGGCCGCCATGTGATCTCAACTCCGCGGCTGCTGTTCCGCTCTCCGACGATTATCGACACCATGGCGGCCCTGGCGGCGGCTAGCGACGCAGACGCCCAACGATGGCTCGGGTGGATACCCGAAAGTGTGGTTCCTGAGCCTCAGCGGGAACGTCTACTGGACAGGCGCCCCAGACTGAGGCGTCCCTTGCTGGGCCGGGTGCCGGTCCGTGATCCGCTCTTGTTGGTGGCGATCGACCCACAGAACCGTGCCTACGCCGGGATGGCCACGATCCATGAGGTCACGCCGGACGGCTGCCAGGTCGGTGGAAGCTTGAGCCCGGACTATCGTGGCTTGGGCTTGGGCGCCGAACTGTTCACCGCGATCTACCAGCTTGCGCATCACCATTTCGGCTATGCCGAGGTCAGAGCCGGTACCGAACCCACCAACACCGCCTGCATCCGCTCGCTCCAGTCGGCCGGGTTCGTCCGCGTGGCAGGCGCGGCCACACACCTCCTGCCAGACGGACGGACAGTCCCAGCTACCTGGTTCTCTCGCACCGACCCCATCCCCACGCTCTGCCCGGCCGTCCGGCATCGGCGACGATCGTGAACGCCTTGCATCGGGTTGCGGAGCGTCGCGCCCCGGCCAGCCCGTGACTCGGCGGCTCGGTGATCAGCCCGCCCTTTTCAAGGGGCGACGATGCTTGGGCCACTGCACGCTCCAGGGCCTGGGCGTGGGGCGTGGGCGGCGGTCACCGGACCGTCGCGCATCTGCCCCCGCCGCTCCGTCCGTCAGCCGCCGGCGGTCACTGGTTCCGCGCCGCCGTCTCTTCGGCCAGTATTCGCGCCGTCTCACGTGCCTCAGCCCGTACCGTCTCAGCCGTGACCCGAGTAATGCGCACTTCCAGCTCGGGGAAGTGTGAGAGCGTCCGCTTCATGGCGCGAGAGCTCCACCAGGCGCCCAGCCTCGTTCGGTGGTCAACTGGGCTGTAGTTCTGCCGTTCCTCCCCGTCGTGCCAGAAAGCTTGAACTCGCCACCAGCGCCAATTGTTCATCCGCGCATCATGCCGCGCGGCCTGAGGTTAGAACAAGCCTCCGGTGAGGGCACTCCGACTCTGGGAAGTGGGGGCGTCTCCGTGACGGTTGTGAGCGTCCCTGGCCTGGAAGCGCGGAGCGAGGGACGACCGAGCCCGTGCCACTTGCGTGCCATACCGGAGCGCGGGAGTTACGAGGCGCGGCAGGTCCGAACCTTGATCAGCCTGTGTGATCATGCCGGGCGTCCGTGCATTAGGTCTGTTAGGTCTGTGAACGATCCTCTGCCGACGACGGGGTCGGCCGAGTTGAGTACGTTGGTGACCGTGACTGACGATGAAGAGCGCGATCGTTTGGCGCAGGAGTTACTTCGCCTGAGTCTTCCTGAATTGGTCGACGTCCTCCGCCGTGTGCTGCCGACTCACGCCGACCGGGACAGCACCATGCCCGGGGTGTTGGTTCTCGCTGAAGTCTCCCGGTTGCCGGACGGAGACCCGTCCCTGACGCAGCCCTACATCGAGGTTGTTGCCTGGCCCGATCGTGATTACTACGACGGCGGCTTCGGGCCGGAGCTAGCGCTTTACGAAGATGGCGCATGTTCCGGCTGCGGGCTAGAGGTCTGTTCGACCGCCAAGCGCGCCTTCTGCCCGCTTTGCGGGACGCTCTGTGGGCTCACCTAGGGCTCGGAAGTGAGGATGCTGTCTCTTCCGCGGCGTCCACCAGACACGGTCCAGCCCGGTCCTTGTTGAGCAACTTGCGGAAGCGTGCCGCGTGATCATGCTGAGTGTCTGTGCCATTGGCCGTCGAGCGTGAGTGTTCTGGTGCCTCGTTGCCGTTGCGTGGTCCAGGTCAGGGTGAAGTCACCGTCATCGAACCCGACCGCTACACCGTCCAATGGTCCCGGCCACGATCATGGAGCGGATCAGGTCGGTCGCGTGGCTCAGCATCGCGTCGGCGCCTTGTCCGGCAGGCTTGTTCAGGCCGGTTAGGAACAGGTAGCGACCGTCCGGCCAGCAATCAGGCTCGCCTGCCCATTCGACGGAGTCCTCCTCCGGATCAAAATTCCGGCATCCAGCCACATTGGTATGCCATCCGAAGTCTTCGGGCCCCGTCAGCTCAACCAGGCCGAACCACAGCCCCGGACAGTCGTTGCCCGCCTGGCCTGATCGGTCATGGCCCGCCACCATGTGCTTGAGACCTCTGTGGCCATGTGGGCTCGTTTGGCGCTGAGGCTAGTCCGTGGCGGTTAGTGTTAGCCCGTTTTCGCTTTGTTTGTTCACGTGGACATCGATCGTCGCCGTCTCGTCGTCCTTGAACCGCAAGGTGAAGTAGGGGGCCGCGTCCATGAAGAAATTCCAGGTTTCGCGGTGATCGCCGGTCAGCGGCGGATCGAATTCGGCGGAGGTGTGCCATCCCGAGTCATCATTGACCACGGACACCCGGACGTCGATGGAGTAGAGGCACGTCAGCGGGTTCGCCCACCACTCTAGGCAGGCAGGGCCCTCGTACGCGTCCACTCTGTGATTGTAGCGGCATCTACTGTTCTCCTACGGGGCTCCGGCTCGGGGAAGCCTGAGAGGCTTGTGCGGGAGCAGATGGTTGATTTGGGTGGCCGGCGCCGGGGGACGAGGGGCCTTTTGGTGGAGCGGCTTGTGAGCGTTTTTACTCTGGCTGGCCGTAGTGGGCGGCTATTTGTTCGGAGCCGGGCCAGCGGGTGTAGGTGGGGGACTGGGGCCAGCCCTCTGGGGAGTCCTGCCATTCTTCCTGGCGGCCGTAGGGGAGCAGGTCTATGAGGGGGAAGGCGTGGCTCAGTTGTTCGGTGCCTCGGCCGTTGGTGTGCCAGGTGCGGTAGACGGTGTCGCCGTCGCGTAGGAAGACGTTGACGGCGAAGCCGCCGCCTGGGGGTGCGCCTACGTCGGTGCCGAACGGGCTGTTCTCCGTGGAGTACCAGGTCATCTTGTTGCCTACGCGCTGTTTGTAGGCGAGGGCCTCTTCTATTGGGCCCTGGGTGACTATGACGAATCTGGCGTCGTAGAGGTCCAGGAATTCCAGGCGTGTGAACTGGGAGGTGAAGCCTGTGCAGCCGGGGCACTGCCATTTTTCGCCGGGGAACCACATGTGGTTGTAGATGATGAGCTGGGACCTGCCGTCGAAGATCTCGGCCAGGGTGACCGGGCCTTCCTCGCCTTCCAGGGTGTACTCGGGCATCTCGACCATCGGCATCCGGCGGCGCTGGGCGGCGATCGCGTCGAGTTCGCGGGTCGCGGCCTTCTCGCGGGCGCGGAGCTCGTCCAGGTGGTGCTGCCAGGTCTCGGTGTCGACGACGGGTGGTAGCGCGGTCATGGCTCCTCCTCGGTTGGGTGTCTGTGGGTTTAGACCAAGGGCGGGCGCATAACTCATCGGTGTGCGGGGGAACCCCTGCCCCCAAGCGTTGGGGGCAGGGGTTCTGGCTTCAGCAGAGGCCGTCCGGGTTGGACGTGCCGCAGGTGTTGTCGCGGAAGCGGTTGGTGTTGCTGCCGCTGTTGTTGACCAGGTCGTACGGCTGGTTGCCGCGGACGTTGTTGGCCTTGATCAGGTTGTGGTGGGCGGGGCGGTTGCGCGGCGGTGTGCCGCGGAAGAGGACGATCCCGCCGGAGTAGGGCAGTTCCCCGCGGTTGCGGTGCACGGTGTTCTTGACGATCTCGTTGTGGTCGCCGCCGAAGAACAGGATTCCGGTGCCGCTGAGCGCCGGGACCTGACCGTGTGCCTCGCAGACCTTGTTGTTCATCGAGACGCGGTTCTTCCACACCTTTGTGTGGCCCTGGCCCGTCGCCTGGCTGTCGTCGACTAGGGCGATTCCGGTGCAGTTGTTCGTGATCGAATTGTGGTGGACCTTGACGTGGCGGGCGTGCCGGACCAGGACACCGAGCGTGTTGCCGCTGGAATGGTTCCAGGCGATCTCGGTGCCGTAGGCGTTGGCGGTGTCGCCGACGTAGAGGCCCGCGTCGTCGCGGTTGTCGAGGGTCCAGTTCCAGACGAACCAGCCGCGGGTGGACCGGTATTGGGCGATGCCGTATTCGCCGTTCCTCTTGGCGAGGACGGCCTGGACCTTCATGCGGTCGGTGTAGTACCCGAACACGCCGGTGCCCTTGAAGTTCCGGACGACCAGCTGCTGGATCGTCACCCCCCTGACCGGGCGGTTCTTCCAGCCGACGACGCAGAAGCCCATGCCGGGCACCTTCGCCCGCGCGCAGTGGTCGCGGCCGCCGGGACGGACGATCGTCTTGTTGCCCTCACCGCGGATCGTGAGGCGCTTCTGGACCAGGACGCCGCCCTTGTAGTGGCCGGCCTTGAGCCGGATGGTGTCGCCCGGCTTGGCTCGATTGACGGCCGCCTGAATGGAGTGTCCCGGCCGGACGACATGGGTCCGTCCGCCCTGGGCGGCCGCCTGGCCGGCGGGCGCGATGGTGGCGAGCCCGGCCAGCACGACGCCCGTGCCGATCGAGGCCGCGATAATCCGCCTCATCCTTTTCCCCCGTTTCGCTGTGCTTTGCCGCGCCGTGCGGCAAACCAATTCCTCGATCATCTTGAACCGGAAACATTATTCCGTTGATGTGAGGGGGGTAAAAAGTCAAAGGGGTCTTGGGAAGGTGGGTGAATTCGCCGGAAGCTAGGCGTCCCAGTTCTCGGTGGTGTGGCCGGGGAGGAGGTCCAGGGCCACGCGGTCCTCGATGGCGAGGACGGAGATGATCTCCTCGGCTTCGGCCATCGTCACGTGGCGGCCGTGGAAGCGGCGCGCGACGGGGTCCGGGAATTCCAGCCACAGGCGCGAGCCCGCCTCCCACATCACCTGCGCGGCGCGGTCCGAGCGGCCCGCGAAGACGGCGAAGTTGTCCGGGTTGGGGGTGAGTTCGAGGAGGAGGCCGCGGGCCTCGGCCAGGGTCATGGGAACGGGGGCGTCCGCGATGCGGCCCCTCGTGTAGTCGCAGTACGTGACGTCCAGGCGGTCGGCCTCTGGGACGGGCGCGGCGGGCCCGTCCGGCCAGGTGGCCAGGTGGCCGGAGCGGCGGCGCCGGTAGGTGACGTCGACCTCGATGCGGCGGGACGGGGCCCCGTCCCAGTGCACTGTCAGGCCGTGGCGGTGGAGGGCCTCGGCGATCTCTTGGCCGATCTCCACCTGGGTGGACGGCTCGTCGGCGTCCTTGAAGATGCCGTAGGCCAGCATGAGGCCGCCGCCCGCGGTCGCGGTCTCCATGTCCTGGCGGTGGCAGAAGGCGTAGCCGCGCCGCTGCTCGCCCTCCGGCACCTCGCCGCCGACCTCGGAGATGCCGCAGTTCTGGCAGCAGGAGAAGTCGGCGCGGGCCACGATGCCGGCCATGTCGAGGTCGCGGAACGCGCGCAGGAGCCGGTCGGAGTCGGTCACGTCGGGCCAGGTGCGCTGGTCGGCGAGGTAGGCGGCGAACTCCTCGGCGGCGATCTCGCGGGCGAGGGAGGTAACGTCGGGAGTGTCGTCCATGGACTCGGCGCAGCGCTCGACGATGGTGTCGAAGTCGGCCGTGCCGAGCGCGAGCTGGACGCGAATGTGCTCACGGAGCTGTTGCGACATGTCGGCCGATTATGGCGGACGCGTGGGTTCGGGATGACCCGGACGCGGTTTACATGACGTTCACAATTGGGCAACAGGTCCGAAATGCCCGGTTGGCAGGTTGTGACGTGCCGAAACCGCCTGGAAGGGACCGACGTTGAGCTACAAGGCCGAGTACATCTGGATCGACGGCACCGAGCCGACCGCGCGGCTGCGGTCGAAGACGCGGATCCTCGCGGACGGTGCCGACCTGCCGGACTGGGGCTTTGACGGATCCAGCACCAACCAGGCCCCCGGCGACCGCTCCGACTGCGTCCTCAAGCCGGTCTTCTCCTGCCCCGACCCCATCCGCGGCGGCGACCACAAGCTGGTCCTCTGCGAGGTCTACCTCGTGGACGGGACGCCCCACCAGACCAACACCCGGGCCAAGCTGCGCCCCGTCGCGGAGCAGTACGCCGACCAGGACTCCTGGTACGGCATCGAGCAGGAGTACACGTTCTTCAAGGACGGGCGTCCGCTGGGCTTCCCCGAGCGCGGCTACCCCGCCCCGCAGGGCTTCTACTACTGCGGCGTCGGCGCCGACGAGGTGTTCGGGCGCGAGATCGTCGAGAAGCACATGGACGCCTGCCTCGCGGCTGGTTTGAAGATCTCCGGCATCAACGCCGAGGTCATGCCCGGCCAGTGGGAGTTCCAGATCGGCCCGGCGGGGCCCGTCGAGGTCGGCGACCACATGTGGGTCGCCCGGTGGCTGCTCTACCGCATCGCCGAGGAGTTCGACGTCTCCGCCACCCTCGACCCCAAGCCGGTCGAGGGCGACTGGAACGGCGCGGGCGCGCACACGAACTTCTCGACCAAGGCCATGCGCGAGGGCTACGACGCGATCATCACGGCGTGCGAGGCGCTCGCCGAGAAGGCGCCGGAGCACGTGGCCGGATACGGCGCCGACATCGAGCGGCGGCTCACCGGGATGCACGAGACGTCCCCGTGGAGCGAGTTCAGCTACGGCGTGTCGAACCGCGGCGCGTCCGTGCGAATCCCGTGGCAGGTCGAGGTCGAGAAGAAGGGCTACATCGAGGACCGGCGCCCGAACGCCAACGTCGACCCGTACGTGGTGGCCCGCCTGATCACCGGCACCTGCTGCGCGGCGCTTGAGAAGGCCGGCCAGGTCTGATCCCGGCCAGGTCTGATCCCGGCCAGGTCTGATCCCGGCCAGGTCTGATCCCGGCCAGGTCTGATCCCGGCCGGGGCGGTCCGTCCGGTCGGCGGTCCGTCTGGTCGTCCGGTCGTGCCGGGCCGCTCGGCTGCGGGTCGCCTGGTTGTGGGGGAGAGAGGGCCCCGGGGAGTGCTGCTCCCCGGGGTTCTTCCCGTGTTCGGGGCCGCTGAGGCGCCGTCCGAGGCCGGTCCGGGGCGCTCCAGGGCACGGGCGGCTTGCCGTGGAACGCGGGCAAACATCTGCAAAATGGTGCGCTTGGGGGAGTTCCCCCGTTCAGTGCCGGGTACCACCTCTACGTTTCGCACGGGGGAGGGGACATGCCCGATTCGTCATTCGGGCGGTACTCCGGTGGCCTGCACGGCAGGCGCGCCGGCCGCCCTGCGCCACGGCCCTGGGAGCGGTCGTTCCGGTGCCCCGCCACGGCGCGGCGGCGCCCGCCGGCGGCTCCGGCGCGACGGTACGAGGACTTCGTCGCGCTGCACGAGGAGATCGCCGCGGCGTCGGGGCCGTCGCTGCGGCCACTGTGGTGGACGGGGATCGCCGCCGCGCTGAGCGGAGGCCTGCTCGCGTTCGCCGCGGTGATCGGCCTGCGCACGATGTTCGGGGTGGAGGTCCCGGTGTACGCGGGCGGGCACGCCGCCCCGACGGCCGCCGCGACCAGCTACGCGCTGTGCGTGATGGCGGGAACGATCCAGGCGACGGCGCTGATGCACCTGCTGGTGGCGTCGTCGGTGCGTCCCGTGCGGGCGTTCGCGTGGATCGGCGCGATCGCGGTCGTGCTGCTGACGATCCTGCCGCTGACGCTGAAGGGGCCGTTCGACGCGGCGCTCGCGACGGCGGGGATCAACCTCGTCGGCGGGGCCGCCGTGGTGGTGCTGCTGTCCGCCGTGGTGGCGGGATCGCGGGCGTTCCCGCAGGACGGACCCGGTCCGGCCAAGCGCCGGCGCCGGCGGTGACCCCGGGAAGGGCGCTCAGGGGCGGACGAACCTGGCCAGCAGGTCGTCCAGCGCGAGCGTCCCGGCGTCCAGGGCCGCGTACATCTCGTTGATCTCGGAGTAGCCGAGTTCGCGGGCCACCGACAGCGAGTCGCCGTGCGCCTCGGCGGCGAGCAGGTCGACGTCCCGGCGGGCCAGTGCCCGGACGAGGCGGCGCCGTCCCGCGTCGGCGGACTCCTCCGCGCGCCGCAGCGTCAGGCGCTGCTGGATGTGGACGCGGGCGGTGACGGTCACGGCGATGTCCAGCCAGTCCTCGGACGGGCACCCGGCGGGATCGGTGAGGATCTCCACGACGTTGCCGCTGCGGACCTGCACCGACATCGGCGCCAGCCGCCCGTTCACGACGGCGCCGATGCAGCGGTCGCCGGTACGGGCGTTCAGCGCGTACGCGAAGTCGAGCGCGGTCGCCCCGGCGGGCAGCGCCACGATGTCGCCCTCGGTGGTGAACGCGGCGACGTTGCCCGCCGCGAGGTCGGTGCGCAGCCGGTCGAGGAACTCGGCGGACGGCGCGTCCGACTGCCAGGCGAGCAGCCGGCTCAGCCACACCAGGTCGCGGCGCCCGGCTACGGCGGTGGACGCGTCGTCGCCCGCGTCGCGGATGTGCGCGACGATGCCGTGCTCGGCGACCGGATGCATCTCCTCCGTCCGGATGATCACCTCGAAGGGGTCGCCGTCCGGGCTGATCACCCGGGTGTGCAGCGACCGGTACATGTTGTCCTTCGGCATCGCGATGAAGTCGCGGACCTGGCCCGCGACCGGGTGCAGCGCGGCATGCACGGCGCCTAGGGCGATGTAGCAGTCGCGTTCGGAGCCGTCGACCATCAGCAGGAGCCGCGCCGCCTCGCAGGGCCGCAGCCCGGCGAGGTCGCTACCGAACGACTGGTGCACCGCGTACAGGTGCGACGGCCTGACCTGGACGCGTGCCGCCACCTCGTGCTCGCCCAGCGCCGCGCGGATCAGCGCCATCGCGGGCGCGAACTCCCGGTCGGCGTCCCGCAGCGCCTGCCGGACCGCCTCCCGCGTCGCGGCGTGCTGCTCCGGGAGCCGGGCCGCGAACGCCAGGTCGTCCATCTCCCGCTTGAGGACGTGGATGCCGAGCCGCTCGGCGAACGGGACCAGCAGCTCGTGGGACGCCTTGGCGATGCGGGCCCGCTTGTGCGGCGGCTGGAACCCCAGCGTGCGCAGGTTGTGCAGCCGGTCGGCCAGCTTGATCACCAGGACGCGCAGGTCGGCCGCCGCGGCCAGCACGATCTTCCGGAAGGTCTCCGCCTCGGCGCGGTCGCCCCACCGCTCGCCGTCGAGCTTGGTGACGCCGTCGACCAGGACGGCGACCTCCTCGCCGAACTCGGCGCGCAGCTCCCCGAGCGTGTACGGGGTGTCCTCGACGGTGTCGTGCAGTAGCGCGGCGACGAGCGTCGTCGTGTCGAGGCCCATCCCGGCGAGGATCAGCGCGACGGCCAGCGGATGCGTGATGTACGGGGCGCCGGACTTGCGGAGCTGCCCGCGGTGCAGCCGCTCCGCGACCTCGTAGCCGCGCAGCAGCTCCGCCTCGTCGGCGTTCGGATACGCGGCCCGGTGCGCCGCCAGCAGCGGCGCGAGCGCGGCCCGCACGGACTCCGGCCCGCCGGACGCCTCCCGCCGCCGCGGCGGCAACCTGAACCGCCCCTTCGCCGGATTGAGCGTCGCCATAGCACCCACCTGGCTCGCCTGCCGCTCGCTACGGAATGTGATCGCCATTATGCCCTTTGTTCATCCGGGGAGAGAAGCGCCGCGCGCCGTTCGTCTCCGGGAGGTCAAGGGAAGGTCCGGAGTTCTTTGCCGTGCGCCATCGCCGCGCGCTGTGGTGTGTCGTCCGAGTAATCAGGTGCTCGCTTTCCGTAGTGTGGCGCAGCGTTATTGCGAGCCGCAGCGGGATGTCGGGGGGGCAGTGCATGGCGGCGGACAGGGGCGAGGGGCTCCGGGCCGAGATCATCGGGGTCACGCCGTTCGGGCGTCCGGCACCCCATCTCGCCGTGGCGGTCGCGCGGGCGGGCGGGGTCGGGGTGCTCGATCTCGGGGCCGACCGCGCGCCGGGGCTCGCCGCGCTCGCGGACGTGCGCCGCTGGTGGGCGGGCCCGTTCGGCGTCCGCGTCCCGGCCGGGTGCCGGGTCAGGCCCGCCGAGCTCCCGGAGGCGGTGGGGACCGTCCTCGTCGACGCGCCCGCGCTGCGGTCCGACGACGCGCTGCGGTCCGACGACTCGCTCGACGTCGCCGGGTTCGCGCGGGGCCGCCGCCTGCTGGTCGAGGTCGTGGACGCCGAGGAGGCCGCCGCCGTCATCCCCGTCGCGCGCGAGTTCGCCGGGGACGTCGGGCTCATCGCGCGGGGCTCGGAGGCGGGCGGGCGCGTCGGTGAGCTGACCACGTTCGTGCTGCTGCAGCGGCTGATGGCCGACCCGTCCGTGGACGTCCCCGTGTACGCGGCGGGCGGGATCGGGACGCACACGGCCGCGGCGGCGGTGGCGGGCGGCGCGGCAGGGGTCGTGCTGGACGTGCAGCTCGCGCTGGTCCGGGAGATGGACCTGCCCGCCGATGTCGCGTCCGCGCTGGCGGCGATGGACGGCGGCGAGACCGCGGTCGTGCACGGGCATCGCGTGTACACGCGGCCCGACCTGCCGGAGATCGATCTGGCCGGGCTCGGCCCGGCGGAGGCCGGCGCGCGGCTCGGCGCGACGGGGCTGCGGTCGCGGCTGCTGCCCGTGGGGCAGGACGGCCCGCTGGCGGCGGTGCTCGCCGGGAGGTACAAGACCGCCGGGGGCGTGGTGCAGGCCGTCCGGGACGAGATCGCGGCGCATCTGCGCGCCGCCGTCCGCGCCGAACCGCTGGCACCACGGCCGGAACCCGCCGTGGTGCAGGGGCCGATGACGCAGGTCAGCGACGGTTCGGCGTTCGCGGGCGCGGTCGCGCAGGACGGCGGTCTCCCCTTCCTCGCCCTCGCCCTGATGGACGGCGTCCGCGTCGAGGCGCTGCTCCGCGAGACCGCCGACCGGCTCGGCGGCCGCCCCTGGGGCGTCGGGATCCTCGGGTTCGCGCCGCCGGAGGTCCGGGAGGCGCAGCTCGCGGCGGTGTGCGCTGCCGGGCCGCCCTACGCGCTGATCGCGGGCGGCGTTCCGGCGCAGGCCGAGCTGCTGGAGGCCGCCGGGATCAGCACTTATCTGCACGTCCCGTCGCCGGATCTGCTGGACAGGTTCCTCGGCGAGGGCGCCCGGAAGTTCGTCTTCGAGGGACGCGAGTGCGGCGGGCACGTCGGGCCGCGGGCGAGCTTCCCGCTCTGGGAGGCGCAGGTCGAGCGGCTGACGGCGTTCGGCGGCGACCCGTCCGAGCTGTCGGTGATGTTCGCGGGCGGTATCCATGACGAGCGGTCCGCGGCCATGGTCGCGGCGCTGGCCGGGCCGCTGGCCGAGCGCGGCGCCGACGTCCGCGTGCTGATGGGGACCGCGTACCTGTTCACGTCCGAGGCGGTGGCGGCGGGCGCGATCCTGCCGGGCTTCCAGGACACGGCGCTCGGCTGCGGCGGGACGGCGCTGCTGGAGACGTCCCCCGGCCACGCCACCCGCTGCGCCCGCACGCCCTACGTCGAGGTGTTCGCCGAGACCCGCCGCGAGCTGGAGCAGGCCGGGACGCCGCGGCAGGAGGTGTGGCGCCGACTGGAGAAGCTGAACCTCGGGCGGCTGCGCCTCGCCAGCAAGGGCCTGCGCCGCTCCGTGCCCGTGGAGCCCGCGGTGCAGCACGCCGAGGGCATGTACATGCTCGGCCAGGTGGCGGCGCTCCGGTCGGCCACGACCAGCGTCGCCGCGCTGCACGAGCAGGTCACGACGGGTGCGTCCGCGTTCCTGGCCGCGCGTGCCGAGGAGCTGGGCATCGCGGCGGCGCGTCCGGCGGAGGGCACCGCGCGGCCCGCCGACGTCGCGATCATCGGGATCGGCTGCGTGTTCCCCGGCGCCCGCGACACCGACGCCTACTGGGCGAACATCGTCGCCGGAACCGACTCGATCACCGAGGTCACCCGCTGGGATCCGGAGATCCACTACGACCCGTCCGGGGAGGGGAAGACGCCGTCCAAGTGGGGCGGGTTCCTGCCGGACGTCCCGTTCGACGCGCTCGCCTACGGCATCCCGCCCAACGCGCTCGGCAGCATCGAACCGGTCCAGCTCCTGTCGCTGGAGGTGGCGTCCCGCGCGCTGAAGGACGCCGGATACGCCGACCGGCCCTTCGACCGCGCCCGCACCTCGGTGTACTTCGGCGCGGACGGCGGCAACGACCTCCACACGGCCTACCGGATGCGCGCCGCGCTGCCGTCCTACTTCGGCGAGGTCCCGGCCGGGCTGGACGAGCAGCTCCCGCGCCCCACCGAGGACTCCTTCCCCGGCGTCCTCACCAACGTCATCGCCGGGCGGATCGCCAACCGCCTCGATCTCGGCGGCGCCAGCTTCACCGTCGACGCCGCGTGCGCCGCGTCGCTCGCCGCGCTCGACGCCGCCTGCAAGGACCTCCTCGCGGGCACCAGCGACATGGTGCTGTGCGGCGGCGCCGACCTCAGCAACGGCATCGAGGACTACCTGCTGTTCGCGTCGGTCGGCGCGCTGTCGCCGTCGGGGCGCTGCGCCGCGTTCGACGCGTCCGCGGACGGCATCGCGCTCGGCGAGGGCGTCGCGTGCGTCGTGCTGAAGCGCCTCGCGGACGCCGAACGCGACGGCGACCGGATCTACGCCGTCGTGAAGTCGGTCGCCGGGTCCAGCGACGGGCGCTCCCTCGGCCTCACCGCGCCCCGCGCCGAAGGGCAGCGCCGGGCGCTCGACCGCGCCTACGAGCGCGCCGGGGTCGCGCCCGCGTCGGTCGGGCTCGTCGAAGCGCACGGCACCGGCACCGAGGTCGGCGACCGCACCGAACTCGCGACCCTGCGGGCGGCGTTCGCCGGTGCCGCGCCGGGCAGCGTCGCGCTCGGGTCGGTGAAGTCGCAGATCGGGCACACCAAGTGCGCGGCCGGGCTCGCCGGTCTCATCAAGACCGCGTACGCGCTGCACACGGGCGTGCTGCCCGGGACGCTGCACCTCGTCCGCCCCAACGCCGAATGGACGCCCGACGGGCCGTTCGCGTTCAGCGGTGCCGCGCGTCCCTGGGCGGCCCGTCCCGGCGACCGGTTCGCGGGGGTGAGCGGGTTCGGGTTCGGCGGGACGAACTTCCACGCCGTCCTGTCGGGATACGACGGGGCACCGGAACCGGTGTCGGGGCTGGCCGAGTGGCCCGCCGAGCTGTTCCTGATCCGGGCGGACGGCCGGGACGCCGCCCGCGCCGGGATCGACCGCCTCTCCGCCCTGCTCCGGGGCCGGGGCGAGCCGCGGCTCCGCGACCTCGCCCGGACGGCCGCCGCGCTCGACGGGCCCGTCCAGGTCGCGTTCGTCGCCACCGGCCTCGATGACCTGCGCCGCAAGCTCGACCTCGCCGCGGAGTTCCGCCCGGCGCCCGGTGTCCTCCTGCCCAGCGGCGACCCGGGACAGGTCGCGTTCCTGTTCCCCGGGCAGGGCAGCCAGCGGCCGAACATGCTCGCCGACCTGTTCGTCGCGTTCCCGCGCCTCCAGCGCCTGCTCCGCCTGGCCGGTGGCCGCTACGCCCCGGCGATGTTCCCGCCCGCCGCGTTCGGCCGCGCCGACACCCGCCGCCACCAGGCGGGGATCACCGACACCCGGGTCGCGCAGCCCGCGCTCGGCATCGCCGGGCTGGCCGTGCACCGGCTCCTCACCGCGCTCGGCGTCCACCCCGACCTCGCCGCCGGGCACAGCTACGGCGAGCTCGTCGCGCTGTGCGCGGCCGGGGTCGTCGACGACGCCGACATGATCGAGCTGAGCGCCGCGCGCGCCGACGCGATCCTGGCCGCCGCCGGGGACGACCCGGGCGCGATGGCCGCCGTCACCGGGTCGCTCCGCGATGTCCGCGAGGTGCTTTCGGGCCTGTCCGGGATCGTGATCGCCAACCACAACGCGCCCCGCCAGGTCGTGATCTCCGGGACGTCCGCCGGGCTGGAACGCGCCATGCCCGTGCTGTCCGCCGCGGGCCTCGCCGCCCGGCGCATCCCGGTGGCGTGCGCGTTCCACAGCCCGCTCGTCGCCGCCGCGTCCGCCGGGCTGCGCGCCGACCTCGCCCACCGCGACCTGCGCTCGCCCGCCTTCCCCGTCTGGTCCAACACCACCGCCGCCCCCTACGACGCCGACCCCGCGGAGCTCGCCGCCACCCTCGCCGGGCAGGTCGCCGCGCCCGTCCGCTTCGTGGAGCAGATCGAGGCCATGTACGACGCGGGCGCCCGCACGTTCGTGGAGGCGGGGCCCGGACGCGTCCTCACCGGACTCGTCGGCGACATCCTCGGCGACCGCCCGCACACCGCCGTGAGCTGCGACGCGCCCGGCGAGAACGGCCTGGTCCACCTGCTGCACGCCCTCGCCGAGCTCGCCGCCGCCGGAGTCCCCGTCGACCCGCTGCCCCTGTTCGCCGGACGCGACGCCCGCCCGCTCACCGCCGCTCCCACCATGCCCGGCTGGGTCGTCAACGGGCACCTCGTCCGGACCGCCGACGGCGGCTACCCGGCGGGCGCGCTCCGCCCGCCGGAACGCGTCCCGGGCCCCGGCGGGCGCGGGTCGGAGGACGCCGTCCTGGAATACCTGCGCGCCGGGCGCGAGATGATCGCCGCGCAGCGCGAGGTGATCCTCCGCCACCTCGGAGGGACGGGCCCGCAGGACGCCCCCGAGCCGCCTGCGCCAGCGGCGCCTGCCGTCCCCGTGCCTGCGCCTCGTCCAGTCCTTCCTGGGGAGACCGTCCCGGATGCGGACCCGGACCCGGACCCGGGCTCGGACGAGGCGCCGCGCGACGTCCATGCCACCGTCCTCGCGGTGATCAGCGCCCGGACCGGCTACCCCGAACCGATGCTGGAGGCGTCCCTGAACCTGGAGGCCGACCTCTCCATCGACTCCATCAAGCGCACGGTCATCCTCGGCGACCTCGCCGACCGGCTCGGCCTCGCCGCCCCCGAGCGGCTCGCGGACATCGCCACCATCGGCGATCTCGTCGCCTCCGTCCGCGCTCATCTCGCCGGGCCCGCGCCGCAGCCCGTCGTCCCGTCCCAGGCCGGTCCGGCCGAGGAGGCTCCTGTGGCCGTGCCGGTGCAAGACGGGGCGCCGCTCCGCGAGGAAACGGGCGCGTTCGCCACGGGTGCGCTCACTCCGGCGTCCACCGACCGGCAGGTCTGGCCACAGATCGGCGACGGGACGCCGAGCCGGCGCGCCGACGGCACCCCGCCTGGCAGCCGGATAGTGCGGCACGTCCTGCGGGTCGTGGAGCTGGACGCGCTGCCCGTCCCGCCCGAGTCGGGGACGGCGTTCACCGGCCGCCGCTTCCAGATCGTGGACGACGGCTGCGGCATCGCGCTGGAACTCGCCGACCTGCTCGACCGGCAGGGCGCGCAGGTGCGGACCCCGCGCGAGGTCGACGACACCTGCGACGGGCTGATCCATCTGGCGGCGCTGCGGCCGGGCGCGAGGGGCGTGCTGCCCGCGGCGTACGACGGCATCCGGCACGCGCTGGCGGGCGGGCTGCGCTGGCTCGTCCTCGCGGGCGGGGCCGGCGGGACGTTCGGCCGCCGGTTCGACGGCGGCATCGGAGACCCGGCACCGGGCGCGGGGCTGCGCGGCCTGGCCCGGACGGTCGCGGAGGAACACCCCGAGGTCCTCGTCCGCGCGCTCGACGTCGACACCAGGGACACCCCGAGAGCGATAGCGCAGCGCATCCTCGCCGAGCTGCTGAACGCCGATGGGCCGATCGTCGTCGGCCACGAGGGCGGCCTGCGGCGCGGCCTGGCCGTCGTCCCGGCGGAGCTGGACGGCGACCCGAAGCCCCCCGTCGGCCCGGACGGCGTCGTGCTCCTCACCGGCGGCGCGCGGGGGATCACCGCCCGGGTGGCGCTGGAACTGGCCCGGACGAGCGGCTGCCACATCGAGATCATGGGCCGCACGCCCGAGCCGGACGCCGAGCCCGCGTCCCCGGACGGCCCGGACATCCCCGATGAAGCCGGGCTGCGCCGCGCGCTCGTCGCGCGCGGCGGGCTGCGACCGGCGGAGATCGAGGCGGCGATCCGCACGATCCTCGCCGAACGGGAGATCCGCCGGAACCTGGACGCGCTGCGGGAGCACGCGGCGTCCGTCCGCTACCACGCGGGCGACGTGCGCGACCCCGACGCCGTCCAGGACGTGGTCGACAGCGTCTACACGTGGCACGGCCGCCTCGACGGCGTCGTCCACGGTGCCGGGATCATCGAGGACCGCCTAGTCCGCGACAAGACCCCTGAGTCGTTCGCCAGGGTGTACCGGACGAAGGTGGACGGCGCGTCCGCCCTCGTCCAGGCCGTCCAGCCCGACATCGGGTTCTTCGTCGTCTTCGGCAGCATCGCGGGCGTCCACGGCAACCGCGGCCAGGCCGACTACGCCGCCGCGAACGACGCATGCGACACGCTCGCGAACGTCTGGCGGACGCGCCTGCACGGCCGGGTGCTCGTCGCCGACTGGGGCCCGTGGGCGGGCGGCGGCATGGTGTCGCCGGACCTGGCGCGCGAGTACGCGCGGCGCGGCACCGGCCTGATCGAGCCGGACGCGGGCACGGCGGCCCTGCTGCGCGAGATCGCGCACGGCGACGAGACGCAGGTCGTGTTCACCGGGGCCGTCCGGTGAGCCCCGCCCGGGAGCCGATCGCGATCGTCGGCGCCGGGGCCGTGTTCCCTGGCGCGGGATCGGCGGCCGAGCTGTGGCGCAACGTCCTGGCCGGGGTCGACGCGATCACCGACGTGCCGCCCGGACGCTGGGACCCCGCGCTCTACTACGACCCGGGCGCCTACGCCGGCGCACCGGAGAGCGACCGCTTCTACTGCAAGCGGGGCGGCTTCGTCGACGAGCTGGCCACCTTCGACCCGTCCCGGTTCGGGATCCCGGCGGCGGCCGTGCCGGGGATGGAGCCCGACCAGCTGCTCGCGCTGCGCGCGGCGGGCGACGCGATCGAGGACGCGGGCGGCGCCGGCCGGCTCCCCGGCCGGTCGCGGATCGGCGTGGTCATCGGGCGCGGCGGCTACCTCGCGCCGGGCGCCGCGCGTTTGGACCAGCGGGTCCGCACGTCCCATCAGGTCGCCGGGATCCTCGCCGAGCTTGTGCCGGAACTCGGGGAACAGCGGCTGGACGAGATCCGCCGCGCGTTCTGCGAGCGCCTGGGCCCGCCCGCTCCGGACGGCCCCGGCGCCTTCGGGCCGTCCGGGCTCGTGCCGAGCTTCGCCGCGTCCCGCATCGCCGGGCATTTCGACCTGTGCGGCCCGGCCTACACGCTGGACGCGGCGTGCGCGTCCTCGCTGCTGGCGGTCGAGCACGCGGTGCGGGCGCTGCGCGGCGGGCAGGCGGACGCGATGCTCGCCGGGGCCGTGCACCACGCCCACCACGCCACCGTCTGGAGCGTTTTCAACCAGGCGCGGGCGCTGAGCAGGAGCGGGACGATCCGGCCGTTCGACCGCGCCGCCGACGGGCTGCTCCTCGCGGAGGGCACCGGGATCGTCCTGCTCAAGCGGCTGTCGGACGCCGAACGGGACGGCGACCGGATCCACGCGGTCATCCTCGGCGCCGGGTCGTCCAGCGACGGCCGCGCGCCGGACATCATGAGCCCGCTCGCGGACGGCCAGGTCCTCGCGGTCGAGCGCGCCTGGCGGGACGCGGGCCTCGACCCGGCGGAACCCGGCGCGGTCGGGCTGGTCGAGGCGCACGGCACGGCGACCCCGGCGGGCGACGAGGCGGAGCTGGCGACGCTCCGCCGCGTCTTCGGATCCGGCGGCCCGCCGATCGGGCTCGGCACCGTCAAGTCGATGATCGGGCACGCGATGCCCGCCGCCGGGATCGCCGGGCTGATCAAGGCCGCGTGCGCCCTGCGCGACGCCGTCCTGCCGCCGACGCTGCACGTGGACGACCCGCACCCCGCCCTTGAGAACACCAGGCTCCATCTCATCCGGGAGCCCGCCGACTGGGAACGCCACGACGGGCCCCGGCGCGCCGTGGTCAACGCGTTCGGGTTCGGCGGCGCGAACGCGCACGTGATCCTGGAGGAGCCCCCGTCGAGCGCGGTCCGGCGGGCACGGCGGCGCCGGAGGCTCGACACGCCGCAGTCGGACGAACGCGTCCTCAAACTGGCCGCCGGCACACCCGAAGAACTGGCCACCGCTCTGGCCGAGCCCGACGAGAAGCTCTTGGCGCGGGCGCTGGAGGAGGTGGAGACCCCCGACCTTCCGTGCCGCCTCGCAATCGTCGCCCCCACGCCCCGCAGGCTCGACCTGGCGCGGGCGGTCGTCCAGCGCGGGACGCCGTGGCGGGGCCGCAGCGACGTGTGGTTCTCCCCGCGCCCGCTGCTCGCCGAAGGCGGGCGGCTGGCCTTCCTGTTCCCCGGGTTCGAGCCCGCCTTCGAACCCCGCGTCGACGACGTCGCCGACCACTTCGGGCTCCCGAAGCCCGCGCTCACCGGCCGCTCCGACCTGTTCGCCCATGCCGCCGACGTCATGGGCGTGGGCCGGTTGCTGGCCGCCGCGCTCGCCGAACTCGGCATCGAACCGGACGTCACGGCGGGCCACAGCCTCGGCGAGTGGACGGCGATGATCGCCACCGGCCGGTACGACGCCGACGCGGCCGAGGCGTTCCTCCGCACCCTCGACGGCGAGGACCTGGACGTCCCCGACGCCGTGTACGGGGCGCTCGGCTGCGGCGCCGCCCGCGCCCGGGACGCCGCCGCCGGGCACCCGGGTGTTTTCGTCAGCCACGACAACTGCCCGCACCAGTCGGTGATCTGCGGGCCGCCGGGCGCGGTCCGGGAGATCCTAAGGAGGCTGGCGGCCGAAGGGGTCCCCGGGCAGGAACTGCCGTTCCGGTCGGGCTTCCACACGCCGCTGGCCGGCGTGTACGAGGAGCTGATGCAGCGGTCGTTCGAGGCCGTGCGGATACGCGAGTCCAGCGTTCCGCTGTGGTCGGCGACGACGGTCGCGCCGTTCCCCAGGTCGCCCGCCGATGTCCGCGACCTCGTCGTCCGGCACCTGCTCGAACCCGTCAGGTTCGGCGACCTGATCGAGGAACTCCACGCCACGGCCCGCGTGCGGGTGTTCCTCCAGGTCGGGCCGGGGAGCCTCACGGGGTTCGTCGCCGACGCGCTCGGGGACCGCGAGCACCTCGCGATGGCCGTCAACACCCCGAAACGGGACGGCATGGCCCAGCTCCGCCGCGTCGCCGCCGCGCTGTGGGCCGAAGGCTACGGCGCGCCCCCGGCGACGCCCCGGCCCGGCACCGGCATCCAGCTCGACCTCGGCACGCCGCTGATCAGGCTGGACGGCGCCGTCCAGCCCATGCGCCCCGCGTCCGGCGCCACGTCCGAGATGCCGTCGCTTCCGTCCGACGACCCCATCCTCGCCGAGCTGGAGGCGCTGCTCAACGACGCGTCGGCCGGGGCGCGGACCGTCGTCGAGGCCCTCGGCGCCAGACCGGCGCCCGGCCCGCCGATCGAGAACGCACCGCCCCAGGACGAGCTCGCCGTTTCCCGTGTCTTCTCCCTCGGCGCGATGCCGTATCTGAGCGACCACTGCGTGATCCCGCAGCCCCGGGACTGGCCCGACATGTCGGACAGATTTCCGATCGTCCCGCTGGCGACGCTGCTCGAAGTCCTGGCCGACACGGCCCGGGAACTCCTGCCCGGCATGGTGGTCATCGGATTCGAGGACGTCCGCGCCGTCCGCTGGATCGTGGCCGCCCCGCCGACCACCACCGAGATCCGCGCGCACCTCGTCGAAGAGCGCGACCGCCTCCGCAGGGTGAAGGTCGTCGTCGAGAACCACGCACACGGGACGGTCCTGCTAGCCGACCGCTACCCGGCGCCACCCGCGCCGGACACCACACCACTGACCATCGAAGGCCCGCCCATAGTCACCGCGGACCGGCTGTACGAGGAACGCTGGATGTTCCACGGCCCGCTCTTCCGCGGCATCACCGAGATCACGGCCGTCGCGGAGGACGGTGTGCGCGCCGTCCTGACGTCCTTGCCCACGCCGGGCGCGCTTCTGGACAGTGCGGGCCAGCTATGCGGCCACTGGATCCAGGTGTACGGCGACACCAACCAGATGGTGTACCCGATAGGGATCGAGCAGGTCTTCCTGTACGGGCCGCAGCCGCCCGAAGGCGAATACCTGGCGACGACCATCTGGAACCAGTCCCTGACCGACACGACCATGCGCTGCTCGGCCGAACTGGTCCGCGAGGACGGAACGCCATGGGCCCGCATCGGCGGCTGGACGGGCCACCGCTTCTACACCGACGAAGCCATCTGGCGGATGCGGTTCACCGCCGAAGTCTCCGGGACGGGGGAACCGCAACCGAGCGGCTGGTGCCTGGCCCGGAAACGCTGGGACGGGACGGCGTCGCGCGATCTCCTCATGCGCTATTACCTGTGCGCCCCCGAACGCGCCCAGTACGAGGCGCTCCCGCCGTCCATTCAGGGGCCCTGGCTGCTCGGACGCATCGCCGCGAAGGACGCCGTCCGCGACCACCTCTGGCGCAACGGCCACGGCCCCCTCTTCCCCGCGGAACTCACCGTCCACGACGGGCCCACGGTCACGGGACCGTTCGACGAGCCGCTCGCCATCTCCATCGCCACCACCACCGAACTGGGCGTGGCCCTGGTCAGACCGGGCCGGGAACCGACCGGCATCGGCCTCGCCAGGAACGAGAACGACGCACGCGTCCGCGCGGCCAAGGAGGCGGTGCTGCGTTCGATGAACGGCACCGGATCGGACCTGGTCGTGACCGTCGCCGACGCCGAGCGGCTGCTCATCGCCGCGGACGGCACGGTCACGACCGTGGAAACACGCGAAATCGAAGGACACGTCGTGGCCTGGACGGTCGCGGCCGGCGGAGCGGACATGGAGGAGGCCCGCACATGAGCGACGACATCAGGTCAGAGGTCGTCCGGATGCTGATCGACGTGGTGGGGGAGGACTTCCTCCTCGACGTGGAGGTCGGCCCCGAGACCACGTTCGGCGACGACCTCGGCCTGGAGAGCATCGAGTTCGTCGTGCTGGTCGACCGGCTCCGCACGCACTACGGCGACCGCGTCGACTTCCCCGGGTTCATCGCGGGCCTGGACCTCGACCAGCTCATCAACCTGACCATCGGGGACCTCGTGGACCACATCGCCGCCCAGGAGCAGGCGCATGCCTGAGGTGACCGCGCGCGGTCTCCGGTTCCACGTCCAGGAATCCGGGACGGGCCCGCCCGTCGTGGTGTTCGTCCACGGCCTCGCCGTCGACAACCTGTCCACCTTCTACTGCTCGCTGGCGCCACCGGTGGCCGAGGCGGGCGCCCGGTGCGTCCTGTACGACCTGCGCGGCCACGGCCGCACCGAGCGCCCGCCCACCGGCTACGGCGTGGCCGACGCGGTCGCGGACCTCTTCGCCGTCCTCGACGCGCTGGGCCACGATCGCGTCCATCTCGTCGCCAACAGCTTCGGCGGAGTCGTCGCGCTGAACGCCGCCCTCGCGCACCCCGGCCGCGTGGCCGGGCTCGTTCTCATCGACGCGCACGGGCCCGCCGACGGGCCCCACTGGACCCGGAACTTCCACAACTCGCTGGCGAGGTCGGCGCTCCTGTTCGAGTACGAGCGGACCGCCGACCAGCTCGCCTCCGTCGAACGCCGCCTGGCACGGCTGGTGGCGCACGCGGACGCGCTCCTCAACGGCACGACGCTCGTGGACGACCTCGCCGCGCTGGAACCCGTCAGTCCCGCGGCCCTCGCGACCCTGCGCTGCCCCGTCCTGGCGTTCTACGGCCAGCATTCGGACGTGGCCGACGCGGGCCCGCTCCTCGCCCGCCACGTACCCGGCTGCGCGCTGCACACCCTGGACGGTTACGCACACTCCCTGCTCCCAGCCGGAACGTCCGAGATCCTGGAGGTCCTGTTGCCCTGGCTCGCCCACCACGCCGGCACGCGGGCGCCCGCCGCCGGAGCCGTCCGATGAGTGCCCGCCGCCGCACCGTCCCGTCCCTGCTCGACGACCCGGGCATCCGGCGCGCGCGGACATCGCCACGGCGCTTCCTGTTCGCGGTCCCGCCGCTGGCCGGGCACATCAACCCCACCGTCGCGGTCGGGGCCGAGCTGGCCCGCCGCGGCCATCAGGTCGCCTGGACGGGCCACCGCCCGTCCATCGAACCGCTGCTGCGCTCCGGCTCCCGCATCTTCAACGCCACCGAAGGCGACTTCGGGCGCCGCCTGCCCGACATCCGGAACGACTGGTCGGGGCTGCGCGGCCTGGCCGCCCTCCGCTTCCTCTGGGAGGAGTTCACCGTCCCGCTCGGCCATGCCATGATGCCGGGCGTCGAGAAGGCGATCGACCGTTTCCACCCGGACGTCGTGGTCGCTGACCAGCTCGTCCTCGCCGCCCCGGTCGCGGCCCGGCACCGGGAGATCCCCTGGGCGACTTCGGCGACGACGTCCTCCGAGTTCGCCCGCCCGCTCGCCGGCATGCCGAAGGTCGAGCAGTGGATCCGCGACCAGATGGCCGCCTTCCAGCTCGACCACGGCATCGACGACCTGCTGGACCTGCGCTTCTCCGACCACCTGGTCCTGATCTTCTCGACCGGCGCCCTGGTCGGGGACATCTCCTTCTTCCCCGACCGGTTCGCGTTCGTCGGCCCCGCCCTCGGCCGTCCCGCGACCGGCCCCTTCCCCTGGGACTGGCTGGACGGCCGCCCCGCCGCCCTCGTCACCCTCGGCACGCTGGTCGGCTCGTCCGGGCGGCGGTTCCTCGGGGCCGCCGCCGACGCCGTCCGCGAGCTGGACATCCAGGCGATCTTCGTGGCGCCGCCGGAGACCGTCGCCGACCCGCCGCCGAACGTGCTCGTCCGCGCGCACGTCCCGCAGCTCAAGCTGCTCGAACGGGTCTCCGCCGTCGTCTGCCACGGCGGCCACAACACCGTCTCCGAGTCCCTGTCCCAGGGCCTTCCGCTGGTGGTGGCCCCGATCCTGCACGACAACTCGGTCGTCGCCCGCCAGGTGGAGGCCGCCGGCGCGGGCGTCTGCGTCCGGTTCGGCCGCGTCCGCCCGGACGAGCTCCGCACGGCGCTCGCCACCGTCCTCGCGGACGGCCCGCACCGTGCCGCCGCCGAACGCGTCCGGGAGTCCTTCGCCGCGGCGGGCGGCGCCGCCGAGGCCGCCGACCGGCTGGAGAAACTCGCGTGATCGAGGACGAGCTCCGATGGATGGCGCGCCTGTTCGAAGGGGCCTACGGCAAACCACCGGCGACGATCCGCCACGCCTGCGGAGCGCTACCACTCCTGGACGGCTGGGAGGTGCCGCTCCCATGGGGCGCCGCGGTGGCCGCCGGTCACTCCTCCGACGGCACCACGTCCCTTTACTCCATGAACCACTACGCCCAGGGCGTCGTCACGCCGCCCACCGCGAAAGACTGGGCCCGCGACTGCATGACGGCCTTGGACGCGCACGCCTCCCCAGGCACCCACATCCTGGTGAACCGCGAACTGCCCGCGGAAATGGGCCTGCTCACAGGCGCCGAGACCGTCGCCGCCACGACCCTGGCCCTCCAAGACCTCCACGGCCGCGCCGGTGGCCCGGCCCCGGCGCCCGGTCGCGGCCTGGACGGAACGGGCCTGTGCGTCCTGCTGATCGAGATCGGGTCCCGCAGCCGGGCCACCGCCCCCGCGCAACGAGCCGCCGCCCCTCCCGGGACCCGCCCGTCCGACCTCGGCCCGCTCCTCACCGCGGCCCACCGCCCCGGCGACCCGTTCCACGACGTGACCCTGGACGCGGCCCTGGACGCCGGAGCCCTCGGCGGCCGGACGATCGGCACGTGCGTCGCGACCGTCGCCCCCGAGAGCGCCGTCCCCGCCATCCGCAAGCAGGTCACGGCCCGCCTGCAACCCACCCTCCCGCGCCCGCCCCGCTACCTGACCGCACGGTAGGCCGCGGAGGGACGGCCCCCTCCGACCGCCCCTCCGCGTGATCTTCACGAGTCGAGGACGGCGAAGACGACCTTGCCCGCGTCCCCGGCCAGCGGCCGGGCACCCCAGCACCGGGTGTACTGCTCCACGACGAACAGCCCCCGCCCCGACTCGCCGTTCACGTCCGCGCTCACGATGCGCGGCATGACACAGACCGAGTCCTGAACCTCCACCCACACCACGCCCCGGTCGGTGCGCCCGATCCGGAAGATCACCTCGTCGTCGCTCTTGGTCGCGTACCGCAGCGCGTTGGTGACCAGCTCACTGGCGATCAGGCACGGGACGAAGTCGTCCACCTCCCACCCGCCGACCACCAGCCGCACGAACGTCCGCACCTCCGCCACCGCCCGCAGATCCCGCTTGACCACCATCTCGCTCTGCACCGCCTCACCCATGATCACTCCTCACCGTCTGTGGCTTAGAACACACAATGAGCTACTTTCGGTTTACGATGTGCCTACCTCCGTTAGGTGGCAGACAGCGGTAGCCGAGCCCCCCAGCCCGACAGATGCCAGCGAAAGGCAGAGAGCCATGCCCCCGCGACGACAACGTCCCCGTGAGTCGCCCGCCCTCGTCGCGTTCGGACGCCAGATGCGCCGGATGCGTGAGGCCAAGGGAGTCAAGCAAGAGACCATCGCCCACATCACGAAGGTGAGCGGCCCCCAGGTCAGCCGCATCGAGAACGGCAAGAAGCGCGCCACTCGCTCCTTCGTGATCGCAGTGGACGACTACCTGGAGGCGGGCGGCTCCCTCATCAGCTTGTGGGAGGACCTGAACAAGGACGGTCACCCGGTCCCGATCTGGTTCGACTGGCCCCAGATCGAATCGGATGCGGTGATGCTGGTGAGCTGGGAAAACTCGGTAGTCCCCGGGCTAGCCCAAACGCCCGCCTATGCGTTGGCGATGCTGCGCGGCAAGCAGGAAGCCGCCGACGCGCGTATCAGTCGCCAGGCCGTCCTCACGAAGGACGAATCGGCCTCACCGATGGTCCTGTTTGTGCTCGACGAGCATGTGCTCTACAACCTCGTCGGGACGCCAGAGACGATGCGGGAACAACTCGAGCACCTCCTGGAGCTCAGTTTGTTGCCCAACGTCACGGTTCAAGTAGTGTTGTCAAGAGGTGAGCACGAGGGCGTCCTCGGCGCGTTCGTGGTTGCGACGATGGAGGATCGGAGCGAGATCGCGTACATCGAGACAGCAATACGAGGTATCACCACAGACAACCCGACGGATCTGTCCAACCTGGCGAGAACCATGGTCGAGCTCCGTTCTCAGGCGCTCACGCAGGAGATGTCGCGTGAACTGATCCGAAAGGTCATCGAGGAGAGATGGAGCTGACAGACGCCAAGTGGCGCAGGAGCAGCTACAGCGGTCCCAACGGCGGCAATTGCGTCGAAGTGGCGGACGCGGCCGGTGTGGTGGCGGTGCGGGACAGCAAGGACCCGGACGGCCCCGTCCTCCTGCTGACCCGCGCGGCCCTACGGACGGCCGTCCAGTCCGCTGCCGACACGCACTGACCGTCCAGCAACAACCGCCCCGGCGACACCCCATTCGTTAAGTCGCGGCGGTCGTCCTGCCCGGCCCGGCACGGACGACCCCGCCCCACACGGGCCGGACGCCTGCGCCCGTCCACCTACCTCAAGAGCAACCCCCGCCAAGCGCGGGCGCCCAACGACAGCCTCAGCCGCGCGTCCGACACTGGGTTCATGCTTTTTAACAATCTCAAATGGCGCAAGAGCAGCCACAGCGCCTCCAACGGCGGCGACTGCGTCGAGTTGGCCGGGGTGTCCGGTGTGGTGGCGGTGCGGGACAGCAAGGACCCGGACGGCCCCGTCCTCCTGCTGACCCGCGCGGCCCTGCGCACCGCCGTGATATCCGCGGCACTGCTCTCAGCTGCGTAGAAGGGCCAGATCGAAGGCAGCCATCGGCCGTCCCTGCTACGGCAATGCCAGCGGCTGTTCGAGCGCTACGCCTGGCAGACGTAGCCGTGTGTCTCCAGCCCCTCGGAGACGTAGAGTCCTTCGGCGGCGCTGCCCCGCGACGCCTGGAGCACCTTGACCTCGGAGCCACGGGTGCGTCCCCAGGCCATCGAAGCCCGCCAGAGGCTCCGGCCGTGGCCACGGCCCCGGTACGCCGGGTGGACGGCGAAGTAGGCCGGCTGCTGGATCACGTGGCCATCCGGTCCCGCGACGGTCGTGAGCGGGCCGACCGCCCCGATGATCCGATCGTCGGCGACCCTGACGAGGGTGGGTCCGTCCTGGTGCCCGGCCTTCATTCGCTGGTAGAGGAACTGGAATCCTTCCGGCCCGATTTCGTCGGCGAACGCGCCGAAAGTGTCGGCGACCGGGCACTCCGTCAGGGGCTGGACGCTCCGTGCCGGTCGCTCGTCGTCGGGGGAGAAGCGCTTGACCATTACCCTGCCGCGTGCCCCGTCCGGACGGTCGGAGAACCAGATCACCCTGCTGCCGACCCCGGCGCGGTGGGACTTCGCCAACCGCTCGCCCAAGTGCATCAGCGCGGGGAGGTCGGGCTCCGAGGCGCTGTAGTAGTAGACCTTCACCAGGCCGTCGCCGCGCGTGGTCAGCGCGGGGACGATCGTCTCCGCGGCCGTGTGAACGACATCGCTGAGGAGGACCCGTTCGTCCTTCGTGGCCGTCCACCGGCGGTCCTTGTCGAAGGGGAGAAACCGGCCGGTGTGCGCAACATCGAGAACGGCGTCGAAGAGGTCGGCGCCGACGGTCTCAGGGGGCATCGGGCCGAGCGTCGGAACGTACGGGGCGTGTATTGCGGGCTCAAGCCAGTCACGGCGGAATCCCATGTCCCGAAGGTTAGCGAGCGCCCCATATGGCGAGGCCCCGGATCGCCGAAACGGTCCGGGGCCTCTTCAGGGTCGGGCGGGGGCGCTAGAAGGGATTGTCGTCCCCGGCCGCGCAGGAGCACAGGTTGCCCTCCGACAGGTCGTCGACGTTGGCGACCAGGGTGATGCCGGGCGGCTCGACCACGACCGGCACGGCCGGGACGGCGAGAGTCATGGCGGACGGCTCGACCGCCTTGGGGAGGGCCGGGACGGCAAAGGGTGCGGTGGTCATACTGGCTCCTTCTCTCGGTGCTGGCAGTACGTTGCCAAGGGGGCCTTGGCCTTGCGGTAGAGCTGCACGAGCGGCATGCAGGTACCGCAGGTTCCCTGGAGCTGACAGCCGGTGCAGCCGCCCTGCCGCAGCAGCAGGGAATCGGCGATCGCGCCGAGACCGCGCAGTCCCTCGACCCCTTCGGTGATCAGGTCGATGTTCGGGTCGCGCCCGACCTTGCAGATGGACGCCTTGCCGAACGGGTTGACGTGGAAGAACGTGTGCCCGGCGTTGCAGCCGGTGAAGGTCTTCCGCTTCCGCAGGTGGGCGGCGGACTGGGTCGGGAGCGTTTCGTCCCCGCCGTAGATCGTGGGCACCATGTTGGTGTACTCGTCCATTGGTACGCCGATCTGCTCTGCCATCGCGCGCATCAGGTGCGCCTCGCCCGCGTTGTCCTGGGTCACGATCATCGACAGCGAGAGGGGCAGCCCAGCCTCGTGCGCGGCGGTCAGGCCCTTGGAGAAGAGCCGGAACGCGCCTCTGCGGCCGGTCGTCTTGTCGTAGCCCGCTTCGGTCCCGCCGTAGACACTGAGGGTGATCCGGTCGGGCGGGCGGTTCGCCAGCAGATCGAGAATCCCCGGCAGGAACAGCCGCGAGCCATTGGAGAGTAGCGTGATCATCATGCCCAGGTCGTAGGCGGCGGTGTAGGTCTCGGCGAACAGCCGGTCCACCATGGGCTCGCCGCCCGTCATCTGGAGCCAGAGCACCCCGGCGTCTCGCAGAGTGTGGAGGAGCTTGATGCGGTCCGTCCACTCCAGCCCCTCGAACTTCTTGAGGCCGAGGTAGCAGTGAGGGCACTCGTAGTTGCAGCCCAGGTTGAGCTCCCACGATGCCCGCCCATACCCGAGGCCGGGATCGTCGCGCACCAGGACGTGCGGCGAGAGCGGCTTGCCCTCCAACTCGACACCCCACGCCTCCCGCGCAGCGGCGGCCAGCCATTCCGGGGCCGGTGCGTCCGAGGCGGCCTCGGCGAGTTCCCGGTACCGGTAAGCAGGCATGGTGCCGCCTGCCTTACTCCCCGGCTTCACCATGACGTAGCGCCCCATGTAGGGGCTGACGATGACCTCATGCACTGGGCGGGCCTCCGGATCAGGCATCGCGGACGAGTTATGTCACCCGACTCGACCTTGACGCAGGGCAACCCGGACGGACCACCATCGTGCAGAACCTTGCAGCACTTTCTGTTTCACGAGTAGTGCTCGGATGCCGCCTGGATCAGCACGCGCGCTTCACCGCCGTAGACGGCGAGGTCGGCGAGCGTGTTAAAGGCGCTCTCGTAGATCTCGACTTCGGACCGCTGGGTGATGGTCACCTCGGCGGTTAGGAGTTCGGTGATCACTCTCTCGGCGTCGTAGATCCAGAAGGACTTGGGAACCCAGAGACGGCCCGTGCGGTCCGCGGTGAAGGGAATGATGCCCAGCAGAACGTTGGGCCACTCGGTGATGGCGGACAGGTGGGCGAGCTGTTCGCGCATCACGGCGGAGCCTCCGAAGCCGACCCTGAGAGCCGCCTCTTCGAGGAGGACGATGAAGGTCCGAGCGCCTGAGCGCATGATTCGCCGGCGCTTCAGCCGTGCAGCGACGGCTTCGGGGAGATCGTTCCGAAGCTTCTTGAACGCGATGACGGTCCGCAGCATGGCCGTGGCGTAGCCCTCGGTCTGAAGGACTCCAGGAATGACGCCGGTCTCGTAGATCCGGAACCGTTCGGTGCGCTCCCACAGCGGAACATAGGACTCCTGGACGCTGCGCAACCCCGCCCTCTCGCGCCGCCGCCACTCGACGTACGCCGAGGAGACGTTCAGCATCTTCTCGATGAGGTCGTCGGCCCGGTCCGACGCTCCGCAGAAGGCGCACCAGGCGCGGATGTCGTCCACACTCGGCGACGTGACGAGGGTCAGGATCTTCGAGGGCTTGGAGACATCCCACCCGGCGCGGCGCGCCAGCTCGGCCCCGGACGACCCCGACCGCTTGAGAAGCTCACGTAGCTCGTCGGCGAGCGCTTTGCGGGCTTGCTGGACGGGCGAATCTGCCGGCGGCCGTGGCCGGTAAAGGCGACCGGGCTGCTTGGGCGACATGGCGGACGGGGTCAGGCCGGGATCAGATCGCGAATTCCTTGTGCGGTGTGGCCAGCTCCCACAGCGCGTTGAAGGCTCCGCTGGTGGCCTTGGCCAAGTCGATGTCCTCGGTCAAGAACCTGCCGTTCGGGCGTCCGTCGCCGTCGAAGAGGTTGAACATGATCCGCTTGCGGTCGGTCAGCCAGAAGTCGTTCGACGGCACGAGCAGGCCCGCGGCATCCTCCCGCGGCAGCCAGCGCACGTCCTCGCCGGCTTCGACGGTCTGCCAAGTGCCGGCGTGTTCGAACCGGATGTAGTCGGTCGGGGGCAGCGATACGACCCGAAGCCGTCGAACGATCACACCGCGCCCCACGGTATCGGCGACGAGACCCTGCCAGTAGCTCTCGCGAGGAGGGCGCGGCTTGTCCTGGTTCTTGCGCCAGTGCAGATATGCCGGGCTCTCGGTGTCCACGCTATAGACGTCACGAAGTTCGAGGTGGTCGAGGCTTGTGGCGGCCGAGCCGAACAGCTCGGTCCAGCCCTCACGGTCCAGCAGCGGGGGGAGCTTCTCCAACTCCGTCGCCCCCTTCCAATTCGTCCAGCGCCAGCCGGAGCGCGGGGATCATCCGATCCGGCACGCGGATGACCGTCTCATGACCAGGCACCGGCCGGAACAGTTCCTCGACCGCCTTTACGGTTTCGTCGTCGGCGGTCCACGACTGCATCACGATCTCGCACTTGGCGCGGTCGATGAACACGGTCGGCGACTGGCCCTCTTCGCTACCGGGGTCGGTCCCTATGAACTCTAGAGGCATGTCCGTCTCCACATTTCCGCGATGCAGAATCGTGCAGCCCACCCTTTCCGTCGGAGGTCGACCACCCAAACCAGGTTGGCCAGGTGCGGCCAGAATCCCGGCCCCGTTGGCCATCTTGATCAGATCGGTGTGCAGCTCGCGCAGTGCGACTTCGCTGCTGCGCATCAGCTCTTCACGTTGGTTCCGCAGTTCGCGGCCTTGCAGCAGGAGCGCGGCGGTGGTGCCCAGGAACGCGGCACCTGCGAAGAGAATGCCGACCGGGCTGATCGCCTGCCCGATGTCCGATTCGGCTAGTGCACGCAGCGTTTTCGCGTGCCGGATGAGCCAGCCGCCAGTCTGATGGCCGACCGGTCCGGGCCCGTAGTCATGGATGAGAGCGGTATGAGAGTCGAACAGCAGGAAGTCGAAGTACTCCTCCCATCGCCTCCTCCTCCAGGAGGCGGCGGGCCAGCGAGACACCGCGCTGGTACGCCTCCTGTGATCGGACGCCCTCGGCCTCCTGGTACGACTGCCAGCACTCCAGCTTGAGGAAGCGCTGCTCGGTGCGTTCCCAAGACTCGCCGAAGGCTTCGAGGAAGCCCGCCAGGGTGAGCCGCTTGCTGCCGTCCAGAACCCACTCGGGCGGTCGATGCACCATTCGTCCGGGACATCTTTCTTCGCGGCGATGAGAGTGGGACGCACGATTTGAACGATTCGTTCGTTCGGAGCGCACCGGGCATCTCCCAGGGGAGTCTGCCCAAGTTCATCTGTGATGTCGACACCGATGACGGCGAATGTTCCATCACTGATAGTGAGGATATTCGGGAACCGGTCGTCGAGGTCGTGTCGCCACGCTCGGCGGGTACCTTGCCGAGCCGACGATCGCCTTCATAACAGCCTCCCGAGCAGACGTCGCCCATGGCGATACCCCTGCTGGATAGCCGAGAAACGCAGAGAATGTCTGGGACGACTTTGTTAGGGCGGGCGAAGTTCGTGATACAGACATGATCTTTGAATATCGGGTGAACCCGGGGGCTAAAAGTCGCTACCCAAAGTCATGCATTGTTTGTACGCGTGCCCTCCACGCCGCCGTTCAGCCGGCTACGACCACGATCCGTACGAGTTCGGGGCGAACGTCATACCGAGCATGAGCGGGTGAATTCCCCACTCGATGAACGCCGTGAGGGCCAGAGCTCCGCCGAGCCTTATCGCCTCGTAACTCGCCGGTGCCTCAAGCTGCTGATACTCCGCTTCGGGCGCGGCCGGGTGGTCACTCCAGTACTCGGCGCCGATCGGAACGGGGGTCGCGCGCACCGCGGACAGCCATGCGCCGTCGCTGTTCTGCAGCGCCTCGATCCCGACGCTCGGCAGGAAGGGGCCCTGCCAGCCCCCAGGATGAACCGTCAGCGACTCGCCACGGGAGGCGGCGGCGCCGGCCGCATCCCCCAGCCATTCGGCCGCGGTGACTCCGCCGCGCGTGGACTCGGTTCTCGCCTCGTCCATCGTGACCGGTGTGAGCGGCATGAGTTGGACCACGGGCGTGCCCCCGGGACCTGGCTCACGGTCGCGCAGTACCAGCAGATCGGTCTCCCGGTCGAGGAGGCCGAGCTCGCGGTATCTGCCGGCCTCGTCATCCAGCCGGATCATCGCGCCTTCAGCCATCATGCTGGGCGGTGAGCCGGAAAGACGCCAAAACCCGACGTCGTTCTCGTCCCACAGCGCGATGTAGCCACCGACGGGCGGGCTCATGAGAACGCGCTGGAGTCGCGTGCCGGATGCCGGGGAGGTGAATACGTCTTGATCCATTCGCCCGAACCTATCTGAGGAAGGTTCTTGCCGCAGGTGTTCTGTGATCCGGTGCGGGAGGTCTCGGGGCCGCTTAGGGTGCTTTGTCATGGTCGACGACCGTCACGGAAACGCACATGCCAATGAACGCTCCGTCGCGCTCATGCGCGCCTCCCTAGTGGGATTGTCGGTGGGCGACGCATTCGGTGACCAGTTCTTTCTGCACGCCAACCGCCACCTGACCGCCGCCGACGTTCCCGCGCCGCCGTGGGAGTGGAGCGACGACACCGAAATGGCCTGCTCGGTCGTCGACTGCCTGCACCGTTACGGACGCATCGACCAGGACGCGCTCGCCACCTCCTTCGCCACCCGCATGGACATCGGCCGCCGCTACGGTGCCGGAGCGCTGGAGCTTCTCGAACGCGTGCGGGACGGACACCCCTGGCGGATCGCCTCGGCCGAATCCTTCGGCGGGAATGGCTCCTTCGGCAATGGCGCCGCCATGCGCGTCGCACCATTGGGGGCCTACTACTCGGGAGACCCGGCACGTGCCGCGGGCGAGGCCATGCTTCAGGCCGAGATCACCCACAGTCACGCCGAAGGAATCGCGGGCGCGATCGCCGTTGCGGTCGCGGCCTCCATCGGTGACGCCGGAACCATGATCGAGGCAGCGCTTGACCATGTGCCCGGGACCTACGTCCGGCGAGGGCTCGAACGCGCTCGCACCCTGGAGAAGGCGACGCATGAACAGGCGGCGCGGACCCTGGGCAACGGGTCGCGCATCACCGCCCAAGACACCGTGCCGTTCGCGCTCTGGGCGGCCGCACGGTATCTGGACGACTATTCGGCCGGGGTTCGGGCGTGTGTCGCGGTCGGGGGTGACATGGACACCACCGCCGCGATCGTTGGAGGGATCATCGCCGCCCACACCGGGACCGATGGCATCCCGTCGGAATGGCTCGATTTCCGCGAACCGCTTCCCGGGTGGCTGGAGAGTGCCCCGGCTTCTTGAACCCGGGGTCAGGTGGTGCAGTGTTTGTCGGTGTCCTTGCGGACGGTGGCGCCGGTGAATTCTTCGAGGATGGCGATGTTCGCCGGCGAGTAGTTCGACGCGGTGATCTTGTCGGCGTCGGGGCTGCCGAGTTTGCCGGTGAAGGGGGCCGACTTCTCCAGCCAGTACGCCGTGCGCAGGAACTGGGTCAGGACGAGCTCGCGCAGCTTCGGCTCATTCTTGATCTTGGCCCAGTAGTCGGGGTGCTTGTCCTTCGCGACGCGCAGGTAGAGCAGCAGGTAGCGGAGGTTCGTGGCGGCGATGTCGCGGGCGTTGCTGGCGCCGACGCCCTTGATGTACTCCTGCACGACGGTCACGGCGGGTAGGCCGGTCAGCCCTGCGTTCTGCTCTGCCAGCACGCCCTGCAGTTTGTAGGAGCCCTGCTGGGAGTCGCGCAGGTAAATGCCGTCCATGCTGTCGCTGAGCTTGTCGGTGATCAGCGGGAGGATCTCCTTGCGGGGGAAGCCGCCGTGCAGCGGGACGGCGGACGCCTGCTGCGAGGCGTTGATCCAGGCCGCGATGTGCACGTCCCACCGGGTGCGGGACGGGTCGAGGTCCCACATGTGGGTCTCCTCGTGGATCGCCACCATCATCGACTCGGCGAAGCCCTCGAAGCTCCGGGTGTTCACGAACTGCTTCCAGTACTGGTCGTTCGCTTGCGCGATGGCGAGCTTCTCGCCGCTGGGCCAGCGCCGCTTGTACATCTCCTGGAGGGTCGGCATCCAGTTCGACGCGCTGAAGCGTGATTTGAGATCGCTGATATCGGCGGTCGGTGTCGAGGGTTCGCCGTAGCAGAAGGGCGCGGCGGCCGGGACGCTCGGTGCGGGGGAGGCGGCGGCCATGTGGCCGGGCAGCACCGACAGGGCGACCGTGGCGGTCAGCAGGGACAGACGGCGGGAACGTTTCACGGGGGGCCTCGCTTCGGCAGAGCCGTCGGCCGCGTCCTGCTCCGAATCGGGCGCGACCCATGTCTGATTCGGGAGGGTAATTCGTCCCGGCCTTCGCCGCTGCCGGGCGGCCTTGCTGAACGTCGGTCGAATAAGGTCGGAAAGCGCAGCTCAGGCCCTGTGTCCCTAGGGTCGGGAGCGTGGAAAATTCAATGTTGGGAAACGATCGTCTTCGCATGGCCCTGGATCGGGACAGAAAATTCGCGGCTTGGAAAGCGTCCCGTAGAAGCGGGCGTCCTGGCGTGGTGCTGTTCGGCGAGGTGGGAGCGGGATCGGCGTGCATCGGGCATAGGCGCGGCGGGGGCGGCTCCGCCCCCCCCGCGCCCCTTGCTCAGCTCTCTTGGCCGTTGAACAGCTTCTTGCAATCGGCCTCGGTGGTCGCCTTGTAGTCGGCCTCATTGGCCATGGCGTTGAAGTTGCCCACGAACGCCTCATAGGTTCGCGGCTCGTCCATGATCCGGAGGACGTTCTCGTCGTTCTCGCGTATCGACGGGTTGTTGAGGTTGGCGCTGCCCGTGAACACCACCTGGTGCCGCTCGCCGGTGTAGGTGGCGTTGATCAGCATGTTCTTCTGGTGAATGTACGGCTTGCCCTCCCGGAAGCCGTAGAGGGTGACCTTTCCGTCTCCGGGCTTGGTGAGGTTCTCGCACGCCTGGTCGTAGATGTGGTGGGCGACGATCTGGACGCTGCAGCCCTCATCGGCGAGCCTGCGCAATTCCTTGGTGGGGGAACTGCGGCTGATGGACCACATTCCGACATGGATCGTCCCGGGGCAGGCGACCTCCTCCAGGGTGCTGGTGACGGTGTCGCCCTCGGCGCGCGGGTAGAAGTAGCTCTTGGTGTTGCCGGTGATCTCCGGCGGGTGGTTCTCGTAGTACTTCTCGTCCTGGACGGCGAATCCCAGGTCGTTGAAGTAGAAGCCGTACTGGTCGTACAGCGCCTCGTTACCGACGTGGGTGTAGGTGCTGTTGAACAGGTTCCGTCCCGAGCCCTCGTTGAGATTCGCCGACGTGGTCGACACGACCCATTTGCTGCCGCCGGTCTTGGAGAACAGGAAGAACTTGTTGTGCATGGCCCCGGTGCCGATGCAGGCGGTGCCGCTGCCTCGCGCCGGGCAGCGGACCACCCAGGAATCCCCGTCCTGGCTTTCGACCGCGTTCTTGAGCCGCTTGACCTCGGGCTCGTTCTCGTAGGCGTTGTAGTCGGTGATGAGCATGACCTTCACGTCACGCTCTTTGGCGGCCTTGATGAGGGCGTCGGTGACGCGCGGCTCGTCGAAGTGGTAGGCGGTGCCGGCGATCGATTCGCCGTCCGGGGTGCCGTTGATGAGGTCGACGAGATGGTCGACCAGGCTGTCGTCGTCCTGGCCGAGCCGGTTGAAGTACGCCCCGGAGGCCAGGGCGGGCGCGGCCTTCGGTGCCTCCTCTTCGGCCCCGGCGGTGGCCGCGGGCAGCGCCGCGACGGCCAGCGCCGTGAATGCGGCGGCGACGGCGAGAATGGAACGTTTGAAACGGATGGGCGCATGCATGGGCAGGGTCCCCTTCTGCCGATGTGGGAGCGATGCGCGGGGTATTCGATGGACGGTACAACACGTCCCCCGGGCGATGACTGTGCGTGACCGGGTTCGGCCCGGACCGTTGACGGCCGCCGTCAAGGTCAGGTACTCGCGCGAAAGACCTCTAAACCGAACGATATTCGGTATGGTGGCGGAATGGTGGACATATTCGATGATCTCGCCGCTGAGTATCGCCAGTTCGACGCCATGCTGGCGTCGCTTGCCCCGGAGCAGTGGGCGCGGCCGTCCGGTGCCGAGGGCTGGAGTGTCTCCGACGTCGTCCTGCATCTCGCGCAGACCGAGGAGGTGATCGTCGACCCGGCCATCGGGGAGGGGACGGCCTTCCTGGCGGAGGACGGGAACAAGACCGTGGACGGGGTCGTGGGCGACATGGTCGCCGCCGAGCGCGGGGCGCCGCCCGCCGGGCTGCTGGCCCGCTGGCGCAAGGCCGCCCACGCGTCCCCGGAGATCCTGCGCGCCCATCCCGCGGGCACGCGACTGTCATGGGTGCGGACGTCTCTGTCGCCGCGCACGCTGGCGACGACCAGGCTCGCCGAACACTGGGCCCACGCGCAGGACATCGCCGTCCCGCTGGGCATCCCCTACCCCGACACCGACCGGATCCGGCATGTGGCGTGGCTGGCGCACCGGACGCTCCCGTACGCGCTCGCCCTCGACGGGCTCCCGGACGTCCCCGTCTTCTGCGACCTCGCCGCCCCGGACGGGACGCGCTGGACGTTCGGCGACCCGGCCGCGCCCACGAAGATCACCGGTTCGGCTTCGGAATTCTGCCGCGTCGGCGCCCGCCGGCTGGCGCCCGGGGAGACCGCGCTCGCCGCCGAGGGGCCGCATGCCGCCGATGCGCTCCGTGTCGTCCGCAATTACGCGGCCTGACCCACGAAACAGGCGGTTTCTCAGTATTGTGCACGGCATGTCAGGAAAGAAGATCAGCCCTATTTTCGTCCTTTTCTTCGCCGCCGGCCTCCTGATCGTGCTGCTCGCGCTCTTGTTCAGCACGATTGCGGGCGCGCGGGTCGACGAATCCGATGCCGACAAGGGCGAGATCCAGCTGCAGCTGGCGACGATGCTCAACTACACCCTCGCCGGACTGTCGCTGATTCTCGTCGGGCTCGGCTTCCAGCTCGCGGCCGGAGGGAAAACGGCCCCGCCGCAGATTCCGGGGCAGGGCCCGGGGTTCGCTTACGGGCAGCAGGCGCAGCAGTACCCGGCCCCGCCGCAGCAGGCGGCGCCCCAGCCCGGCCAGCAGCAGTGGGGCCAGCAGCAGCCACCCGGCCCGCCGTCCGGACAGTCTTGACCCGCTCCCGCCGCCCCTCACCCCGAGGGGCGGCGATGGTCGTTCAGGAGGTCAGGACGGCAACGTCGCGCGGAGGCGGCGGGCGCCCTTCACGGTGGCGTCGAACGACGCCTCGGCGATGGCCTTGGTCATGAAGTGGCACAGCCAGGTGACCATGAACGTGCCGACGATCAGCACGGGCGCCCAGGCCCAGGTCAGATGGACGAAGACCCGCTCGATCGTGGCGTGCGGGTCGACGACCGGTTCCCAGCTGTTGAGCCGGGCCCAGCGGCCGAGGAAGATGCCGATGGCGCAGACGGCGTGCGCGGCGATCGTGACACGGCCCTGCCAGGCGCCGAGGCCGATGCGCGCGAGGTGCCGGAGCGCGGCGCCGAGGGCCAGGTAGTAGGCCAGGAATCCGGAGCCGATGAGCAGCGCGTAGACGGGAAGGATCACGGTCACGACGGGTCCACCGCGGTCGGCGTGGATGATGTCGCCGCGCAGATGGACCAGATCCGTCACGACATACGGCGCATTCGGCAGGAAAAGGACGAAAAGGATGAGCCCGGCCCACCAGAAGGGTGAGCGGGAGAGCTGCCGGCCGCGGAAGAGCACCCAGGCCAGGCCCACCGGGATCCAGGCCAGGAGGGTGTTCCAGCCCATCCACCAGGCGTCCCGCTGAAGGACCACGACCAGATTCGGTGC
This sequence comes from Actinomadura sp. 3N508, assembly GCF_044326375.1. Lineage (NCBI taxonomy): Bacteria > Bacillati > Actinomycetota > Actinomycetes > Streptosporangiales > Thermomonosporaceae > Actinomadura > Actinomadura sp. 3N508. The sequence goes on along the minus strand of NZ_JBIRAX010000004.1, from coordinate 545,045 downwards.
CACTTGTTCCAAAACCCCCATGATTTACATCATGCATGAGTTTCGGCCTCGGATGGTGTGCAGAAGTTGTGAAGAAGTCCGTCCACGTTGGCGAGACCGGACGTCGCCTCACGCAGACGCAGGGGCCAGTCACTGTCGGTACGAAGCGCGCCCGCAGCGGTTTCGATCGCCGACGGAGTCCCTCCCCAAAGGGCGGTGTTGCGGGTGGTCAGGTCACGCTGGTCGCGGTCCCACCAGGCCGTGACATGGCCGAGTTGATCAGCGAGAGTGTCACCGGGAATGGTCCTCTTGTAGAAGGACGCCCATTCTTCGCTTTGGGGATGCCTGCCCGCGCCAGGCGTCGCATGGTGCGCTCGCTGCAGTTCCTCTAGGACGAGGCACCACCGATACGGGACGGCGAAGTATTCCGTCTCGCCGTCCGCGCAGTGGCGTCCGTGAAAGACGGCCGTGAGATGGCCGGCGAGCCGCGTCGGGGCGCCACGGGCCGCGACGGCGGCGTCGACCGCGTGCGAGATGGCGCAGTCGCGGAGCCGCGCGGGCAGATCGTCCAGCAGCGGGACGGTCAGGCGCGGCGGGCCCCAGCCGGTCAGATGGGCCGCCGCGGCCAGCTCCGCCCACAGGACGAGCTCGGGACGGTCGTCCACCACGCGCTGGGCCGTCCGCATGTCGCGGAGGGTGCACGGGGTCTCGCGGCAGTCCGTCCCGCAGGTGCTGCTCCGCGGGCTCACAAGCGCGCGCGGGGACGCCACCGGCGCGGCGGCCTTCTCCAGGTGCGAACCGTCCGGCATGCGGATCAGGTGCGGGTAGTCCATGCCGTCGGTGAACACCGCGCCCTCGCCGGGCGTGAGCGTCACCAGGAACTGCGACTGCGCGTCCGTGATGTTCATGGTGGCGCCGACCGCGTCCCGGTCGTCCTTCGCGGGCAGCCGGTGGACGATCTTCACCGCGGTGTTCTTGATCACGTCCGGGACCAGCTTGGACGGGATCTGCTCCGCCACGATCAGCCCCTCCCCGTACGCGCGGATCTCCGCCAGCAGGCTCGCGAACGTCTCGACCGCGTGGGACGCCGGGCCCGCGTGCTCGCTGCGGCACAGCAGCCGGTGCGCCTCCTCGAACACGGTCAGGTGCCGCAGGCCCTGCGTGCCGCCCGCGCGCTGCCGCATCCGCAGATGCTCGACCAGCCTGACCAGCACCGTCCCCATGAGGAACGCCTTGTCGCGGTCGTCCCCGACGTCCTCGATCTCCAGGACGACGTTGCGCGCGAGCAACTCCCCGAAGTCGATCGGATGGCCGCCCTCGAAGAACCGCCCCGTCGTGCCGAGCCGCAGGCTGGACAGCCGCACCCGGATGAACCCGCGCACGTTGTCGGTGATCTCCTGCCCGTAGCCGATCTCGGTGACGACCTGCTCGGCGGCGTCCTGCAGATCGGCGAGCGCCGGATAGCGCGGCGACGCCCCCGGTAAGGACGGCTCGCCGAGCGCCAGATCCCAGCCGAGCCGCTCGTAGCAGCGGGTCAGCGCCGCCGACAGCACCTGCGGGAACGGCTCCTCGGCGTCGAACGCGGCGAGGAACAGCGCCCGGACCAGGTCGGCGTGGGTCTGCAGCGGGAACGGCCGCCCGTCCGGGCCACGCGCCGGTTCGAGCGGGTTGATCCCGGCGGCGATCGCCTCGGTGTCGCCCGGCCGGATCGTGATCACCTCCGCGTCCGGGAGCCGCGCGGCCATCAGCCGGTACTCCGCCTTCGCCGGCTCGACGACCAGCCACGGCAGCCCGGCCCGCGACGCCTCCGCCAGCAGCGACCGGACGGTCTGCGACTTGCCCGCGCCGGTCGCGCCGCACACGAACGTGTGCCGGTTCAGGCTGGACAGCGGCACGGAGAGCGGCCCGACGTCGTGGCGGTTGCGGTCCAGCACCCGCCCGAGGCCCACGCCCGTGGCACCGGCGGCGCCCGGCTCGGGCGTCACGTCGAACTCGGGCCGCATCACGAACCGGACCCCGGCGACCTCCCGGACGGGCGGGCGCGCGACCGCCGCCACCAGCTGCGTGCTCGCCTCGAACGGGCCCGGCGCGCCCGGGACCAGCGCATACGGCAGCCTGCTGAGATCGGCCGACGCGCACACCAGCGCCGCGACGCGGGCGGCGGCCCGCGGCGTCTCCGCCCCCGCCAGCAGATGGACCCGCCACAGCCCGGACGTCGCGGCCTGCCGCAACTCGCGATGCCGCCGCTCCAGCCGGACGGCCGCGACCGACTCCTCCGGCGACAGCTCCGCCATCGACTGGGCGCGCTGCTGCCGGACGGCCAGCTCGTCGGCGAGCCGCTCGGCCTCGGCCAGGGCCACGGGCTCGGCGACCAGCATCCACGCGAACGGCTGCACCCACACGGAGAGGAGACCGTCCTCCAGGGACGGCCTCGCGGGGTCTTCTGGCGTGTCGTCGTCGACGAGCAGGCCGTCCGAGATCGCGCCGATGCTCACCCAGTGGGGCATGGAGTCTTCGGCGATCCCGTCCGAGAGCATCGCGCCGCGCCCGCCCGCCGGGAGGCTGAGCGTCGCGGACCGCCCGTCATGATCGGCGAGCAGGCCGTCGCCGCCGACGAACACCTCCGTCGACCCGAACGGCCGCGCGCGCCGCCAGCCGACCAGCACCGGATCCCGCCCCGCGTGGTAGGCGGACACGAGCGCGGCGAGCCGCTGGTCGCGCCACTCGTCGCGGCCGTCCGCGTCGTCGCCCGGACGGGGGACCTCCAGCAGGCGGCAGACCGGCAGGCCGCGGACGAGGTCCCACATGTCAACCGTCCCAGCGCATCAGGTTCTGGAACAGTTCGGCCTGCTCCATCGCGTCGTCCCGCGCGTTGTGGGTGTGCGGGCGCCGCGACAGCAGCGCGCCGGGCATCTGCCGCTTCGTCGATTCGGCGACCATCGCCCTGGCCTTCGCCGCGTAGAGGGTCTTGATGTCGAGGTGGCGTGAATGGCCGAACGGGGAGCGGGACGTGAACCGCACCCAATACCAGTAGAGCCACATCCAGTCATAGGCCAGCGGATACGCCACCAGAACCGGGAGGGTGCCGCCCGCGACCTTCTTGACCCATGCGGCCGCGTCGCTCATCGCCTGCGCCGGGTCGAGCCCCTCGCGGGCGAGCCGCTCGCGGTCCAGGCCGCTCACCGCCAGCGCCTCCGGGACGAAATCGTCGCTGATCGGCTTCAGCTCGGCGTAGAAAGTGCGTTCGGCGGGGTCGGACGCCGTGAACTCGGTGCCGTCGAACGTCCCGCAGACCACGAGACCGAAACTGAGCATCGAATAGGGGCCGGGGATGGGGCCGTCCGCTTCGACGTCCGCCGAAATATACGTCTCGACGCGTGTCATTTCTCCTCGCGCCCCTCGCGCCCCTCGCGCTCCGGTTCGATCACCATCCAGTCATCTTCGCGCAGGCCCGCGTCCGCGTGGCCGCGATCGGCGATCACCAGCGACACGCCGCGTCCGGTGGCGGCCTCCCAGCGCCGCACCCAGCCGCGCAGCGCCGGGGAGTCCCGCTCCAGGTCACGGCCGCTGTCGACGATCTGGAACTCGTAGCAGTCGGGCTCGCCGGTGGCGTCCAGCTTGTACATGCCGTCGAAGAACGCGGTGATCGGCTTGGGCCGCTCCTGGGAGAACCCGGCCGCCCGATACTTCGCGACGGCGTTGTCCGCCCGCCGCAGGCGTTCGTCGTCCGACGCGCCACGATGACGCTGGATGACCTTGGCCCGCAATTCGCTCTCGTTCTGCGGGAACCATTTCCTGGGGTCCTGCGAGCAGAACCGCGCACCCGGCCCCTGAAGCCGGACCTCGGCATCGCCGAAACCGTCGAACTCCAGCGCGGCACGCAGCTCCACGACGCACTCGTCCCACTGCCCGGGACGCATTCCGAGCGGGGCGCGCTGCGTCCGCATGTCCCATACCTGTTCCGGGGAGACGCCGGAGAACGCGAATTCACGCTCGGAGAAGGCGTAGCCGGAGTGGTCCGTCACCGCCGGGTACAAGGGCCGTTCGACCGCCTCCTCGCGCTGTTCCGCTGGACGCGATGACGCCGTTTCCGAAAACGGTCTGGCGGGCGCGGCCTGCGCAGCCGCCTGAACGGGCCTTTCCGCCGGCGGCGGCCCGTCGTCAGGCGGATCATCCGTTTCCGCGGCTTTCCGCGCCTCGCCGTCCACACCCTGAGGCTCGTCGTCCGGGGCCTCGCGCGGCTCGGGCAGATCCACATCGGCATCGCCGGTCGGCTCGGGTGCGGCGGGACGGTCGGGGGCGCGGGCGGCGGCGCGGCTCGCGGCCCGCGACGCCGTGCCCTCGGCGCCGGGACGGTCGGGCGGCGGCGGGGGAGGGGCCTGGTCGGCCGGTGCGGCCGGACGGTCGATCTCGCCTGCGGTCCCGTCCCGATCCAGGGTCATGGCGAGTCAGGCTATTGAGCAAGAGCGCCGTTGGGAAGGTCGAAACCGGACGGACGGCCTGACAAGTCCCGTGTCAATCTGCTTGGGTGGTTTGCGCATCGCCGCGCATGACCCCGCAGCCGCGTGACGATCGACCCGGCACCCGAGCAGAACGGGAGTTCAGCGTCGTGAGGGGCGAACCCGTCGATCACGGAGGGCTGCGGACGCGCGTCGAGCGACTCTTCAGTCCCGAACCCCGCCTCGGCTGGGTGTTCCGGGACCGCTGGTGGTTCCTGCGGCCGTTCGCCGAGGTCCCGCCGCAGCGGCGGGCGCTGCCGGAGTACCTGGCCCGCCGCGTCGCGGAGACCGAGCGGCTCGCGCGGCGCCACCGGAGCCGGACGCTCCCGATGAGCCTCGGCATCGCCGCGATCCTGGCGTTGTTCGCCGGCTGCGGGGCCGCCGCGACGTCGGTCCCGAACACCGTCCCGCTCGCGATGCTTCTGTTCGCCGCCATGGCCGCGGCGCCGGGCGTGGTCCTGACGGCGTGGGCCGCGCGGCAGCGGCAGGGCGCCCGCGAGGCCCACGAGCTGGCCCAGCGCCAGAACGCGACCGGCTACCACGACCAGGCCCGCCAGTGGCAGGCCCGCAAGCAGGCGCACGAGTCCGCCGAACGCGCGCGGCTGGACGGCCTGCCCGAATGGGGCGCGGCCAGGCGTCCCGCCCACCGGCTCGACGTGTTCGGCGGGACGCTCTGGGCCTGGGAGGCGCTGCTCACCACCTACGGGACGTCCACCCTCGCCGTCCAGCCGCTGCTGGTGCTCGACCTGTCCCGGGAGGTCGTCTGCCGGGAGCTGATCGAGCTGTCGCAGGAGGCCTGGATGGGCGTGGACGCCCAGCAGCTGCCGAGCCGCCAGGCGTCGTCCAGCATCATGACCGACCTGTCGCCGCAGGATCTGGTGGACGCGATCGTTGAGTCCATGCACGGCGGCACGCCCGACGCCGCCCGCGCCGAACGCAGCATGGACGACCGGATCCTGACCAAGGTCTGCGACGCCCTCGGCGACGACGTCACCCTCGCCCGGATCGCCGCCGCGCTCCGCGCGCTGATGGGTGAGCCCGACGACGGGGACGCGCTGACCCGCGACGAACGGCGGCGGATCGCGAGCGAGCTGTTCACCGTGGAGTACCGCCGCCAAGCCCACGCGAACCTGTCGCGGATCGAGTCCTACGTGCACCCGCTGGAAAGCCTCGGCACCCAGCCGGCCAAGACCGGCCCCGGGTACCTGACCTGCATCGCGCTGGACAGCCAGGCCCGCAACGTCCGGTCCGAGCTGCTCACCGACCTGATCGTGCAGTGGGTCACGCACCGCATCACCGCCTCGCGGGACTCGACGCCCGCCCTCGTCGTCGCCGGCGCGGACGAGCTGGCCCGCCGCCACCTGGAACGGCTGTCGGACGCGTGCGAGCGGCGCGGCGTCCCGCTGACCCTGCTGTTCCGGCGGCTGCGCGAGACGTCCGCGGAGATGATCGGCGGCGGCGCCGTCGCGTTCATGCGGCTCGGCAACCACGAGGACGCGACCCGCGCCGCCGACTTCATCGGGCGCGAGCACCGCTTCGTCCTGTCGCAGATCACCAAGAACATCGGCGGGAACGAGTCGCACACATCCACCGGCACCGAGGGCGAGGGCGACTCCGAGACGCTGAGCACCAGCCGCACGACGGGCACGTCCCGCAACTGGGGGACGAGCCGGTCGTCCGGCACCAGCTACTCGGGCGGCGAGATGTTCGGGCTGTTCCCCGACCGCTCGACGTCCCGGCAGCGCGGTAGCAACCGGGGCGGCTCCACCAGCAGCAGTGACACCGAGGGGACCGCCACCTCGACGTCCCGGAACTGGTCCGCCGCCTACGCGTACGCGGCGGGCACCAACTGGAGCGACGCCGACACCACTCAGCGCGTCTACGAGTACGCCGTCGAGCCCGTCACCCTCCAGCACCTTCCGGACCACGCCCTGCTGCTGGTCGAGTCGGCGCCCGGCGGGGGACGCACCCTCACGCCCGTCGAATGCGACCCGTCCATCATCACGCTGGACCGCGTCACCACCGGGCCCCTTCCGGAGCCGCCGCCCGTCCCGCAGCAGCCCGCCATCGCGGCCCCGGCGGCCGATCAGCCCGCGCCGTGGGCCGTCCAGGCGGCGCCGCAGTGGGCCGCCCAGCCCGCGCCACCCCCGCCGCGCGCACCGCTCTCCACCGACCCGGGACCACCGCCCGGCCACCAGACCGGCCCCCGCACTCCGGAGCCCATGCCGCATCGCCCCGGAGACGGCCCGCCGCCCCTCTTCGGCGGCAAGGGCTGACCGCGACCGCTCAGCCGAGCCGCCGCCGCAGCCCCTGCGCCCGCCGGACGAGCGCCAGCGGCATCGTCTCCGCGCCTTCGATCCGATGCTCCACCGCTGCCAGCAGATCGGCGCCCACCCCAAGCCGGACCGCCGCCGCGTCCGCCCGCGCCTCCGACCACCCGGCGAGCAGCCGCCCGGACGACGCCGCCGCATACGCGACCCCGGCGGGCAGCGCCACCACGATCGTGATCACCGTCGCGGCGATGGCCAGGAAGAACGCCAGGAGGAACCCGATCGGACGGTGCCACTCGACCGCCCGTTTCCACATGGAGACGACCATGGACCACGGTGTGCGCAACACCCACGCCAACGCCCGGCTCGGCACCGCCACCTGCGCCCGCACGAACGCCGCCCCGGCCCGCAGGCCGAGCGCATGCCCCAGTTCATGGGCGAGGACGGCCTCCAGCCGGACGGGAGGCAGCGACCGCGCCGCATGGGACGCGACGGCGACCGTCCGCCCGAACGGCGTGCACGCGTTCAACCCGTCCGACTCGATGACGACCAGCCGGTACGCGTCGACCCCCGCGCGCCGCTGGACGTCCCGCCACGGCTGCTCCAGCCGCCCCTGCTCCTCCGCGGCCGGCTCCCGATACCCGTACGCCTTCGGCGCGCCCAGGGCAGCGAGCAACGAAACCGTCCACAAGACAACAGGTACAACCCCACCCCACACCGGCCACACGACATACATCCCAACCGCAACGGCCAATACGACAACGGCCTCCAAGCCCACGACCAGCCCGACCGCGACGCCGACCCCTAGCCGCCCGCGCTTCGGCACGTCCAACACCTGCGCCCGCCCCGGCGGCAGATACCGCGGCCCCTGAGGCACCGCCCCGGGTACGGCCTGATTGACCACCGCCTGCCCCGGCACCGGTTGCAGTGCCGCACTCCCATACGCCCCAACCCCGCTCGCCGCACCATGAGGCGGCGCGAGCTGCGATGACGCGACCTGAGGAGGCGGCCCCTCGGGCTGACGCGGCACGAGCGGAGACGGCGGCGCGGGATGCGCTTCCGCGGCTCGTGGTGGCGGCGCGGCATAAGGCGGCGGCGTGGTCGGGGCCGATGGCGTGGTCTGAGGTGGCGGCGCGGCCTGAGGCGGTGGTGTGGCTTGGGCCGGTGGGGCTTGGGGCGGCGTGAATGGAATTGGCGGTGCTGGCTGAGTGGGCGCGGTGGCTTGGCCAGACGTGGACTCAGGACGCGCGGAGGGCGGGGCGCTCTGGTTCGGCGGGGCGGACGGGCGCGGTACGGACCGAGGTAGGGGAGGCTCGGGCGCGCTCGGGCCGGTCGGGCCGGTCGGGGCGGGGAGCGGCGGAGTGGGGTCGGCGTGGGCGAACGGGCGGTCCGGGGGTGGGGGAGGGGGCGACGTGCTGCGGCGACGGTGGCGGGAGCGGGGCTCGTAGCGGCGGGACTGGTCTGTCCAGGTCTGTCCGTCCCAGTAGCGTTCGCGGCCCATCAGCTCCGGATCTGGGTACCACCCAGGTGATGCGCTCACCGGACCCGCCTCCCGTCAAACGTCGGGGTCAAGGCTTGCGCACGCCGCGACTCAGCGTCAACGGGACGGTCACAGCTTTGGAGTGAAGGGGCGGCGGTGGGCGGGGTCGTCCGGTTCGGCGAGGCCGCGCAGGGCCGTCTCGACGAGCTCGATGCCCTGGAGCAGGGCGACGAGGCGGGCGCCCTCGCGGCGGTAGGTGTCCAGGACGGACTCGATGCCGTGCGGCGGGACGATCTCGCCGAGATCGACCCGGGCGCTGCGGAAGCCCTCCCGGGCCGCCTCGACGGACGCGCCGACGTGGTGACGGGCCATGCGGGCGAGGGCGATGGGGTAGCGGCGAAGGACGCCGTAGCGGCGGTACTCGGGCGGGACGAGCTCGAGCAGCCAGGCCAGCGCGGTGTCCTCGAATCGGTCTGAGCCCGGTGGGTGCACCTGCGAGGGCCAGCCGGGCGGAACGTAGGTGCTCACAACGGCAGGATAACCCGGACTCGAACAAATGTTCGAGACGAGTTTCAGTCGGGCGGCGGGGTGCGGCGGATGCGGATCTTGCCGGTGGCCAGGTCGTCGCGGGAGCTGCCCGACCCCGTCTGCTCGTGGTCGTCCTTGCGGAGCAGCCGCTGCCGCTCCTGCTCCTCGACCTTGATCTTCTTCGAGCCCTCGAACACGGAGGCGAGGTCCTCGAACATGCCGCCGCCGAAGCCCGCGCCGGTCTTGCCGTCACCGCGGATGGCGCCCATCATGGACGACTTGCCGGTGCCGTCCCGGGGCCACTCGACGATCTCCTGCTCGGCCGGCTCGGGGCGGTTGCCCATGGCGCGGCCTTTGACGCGCTTGCGGCGGCGAAAGGGTGGCTTCACACACTCTCCAACGCGGTGAGTCTCCAGAATGATCCCGGCGGACGGTCAGGTCGTGAACGACCACCGGGTGGGAGATCCGGTGAAGTCTCCCTGGCGGAGCCCGAACACCTGCTGTGGCCGCACCGCGACGGTCGCGTTCACCTCTGGGTCCAGGAAGTCCACACGATATCTGGTGGCGTACTTGGAATTGACCAGGTCGATGAAGCGCTGCAGGTCCCTCTTCTCGGTGAGCACCTCCGCGACCCCTTCGATGACGACGGGGTTCTCCGCCTCCTCAGTCGTGACCGTCACCCGTGGGTTCGCGCGCAGATTGATCATCTTGCGGGACGGGACGGCGCTGCTGAACAGCAGCGCCTCACCCGACCAGGCACCCCACACCGGCATGGCGTGCGGGCGCCCGTCCGGACGGACGGTGCACAGCCAGAAGTTGCGCGCGGCCATCAGCCGTTCCACTGCCCAGGACCACGGGAGCAGGCCGCTGCCCTGGTCCGGCCCTTGGATGCCGTAGCCGGGCATGTACGGACGTTCTGCGGTGGGCTCTGCGGGCTCCGGTTCCGCGGCGGCGCCGGACGCCGACATGGCGTGCTCCTCTCTGTCAGGGTGCCCCCGCCCATCGTTTCAGACCCCGGCACCCACGAGTGACGCTCGTTGGCGGGGGCTCGGCGCGGTAGCCTGCGGGACGTGCGCCTTTCCCATGTCATCGCGGTTCTCGAGGATCTGTATCCGCCGGCGTGGGCCGAGCCGTGGGACGCCGTCGGGCTCGTCTGCGGCGATCCCGACCAGGAGGTCGGAAGGGTCCTGTTCGCCGTCGATCCGGTGGCCGCGGTGCTCGACGAGGCGCTCGAATGGAACGCCGATCTGATCGTCACGCACCATCCGCTGCTGCTGCGCGGCGTGCACTCGGTGGCGGCGACCACGCCGAAGGGACGGCTCGTCCACCGGATGATCACGAACGGGGTGGCGCTGCACACCGCGCACACCAACGCCGACCGCGCCGACCCCGGCGTGTCGGACGCGCTGGCGCGGGCGGTCGGCCTCGCCGGAGCGCTGCGTCCGATGGTCCCCGCCACCGACGATCCCGGCCGCGGCCTCGGCCGCATCGGAGACCTGGACGCCCCCGTCACGCTGCGGGAGTTCACCGGACGGGTGGCCGCCGGGCTGCCGTCCACGGCCTGGGGCGTCCGCGCGGCGGGCGACCCGGACCGCCCCGTCCGCACCGTCGCCGTGTGCGGGGGCGCGGGCGACTCGCTGCTCGACACCGCGCGGGCCGCCGGTGTCGACGTCTACCTCACCGCCGACCTGCGCCACCACCCGGCGTCGGAGTTCGCCGAGCACGGCGGACCCGCGCTGGTCGACGCCGCGCACTGGGCGACGGAATGGCCCTGGCTCGCCGACGCCGAACGGCGCCTGACCGCGTCCTCCCCGGAAGCCGGCAAGTTGGAGACCCGGGTGTCCACGCTCGTCACCGACGCGTGGCGCCTCCACGACGAAGGAGCAATGTGAAAGCCGCACCGCAAGCCCAGCTTCGACTGCTCGACCTGCAAGATCTCGACAGCTCGCTGGACCGGCTCGCGCACCGCCGCCGGACGCTGCCCGAGCTGGCGGAGATCGAGCGCCTGGAGAGCAGGCTGACCGAGCTGCGCGACGCGATCGTGACGGCCGAGACGGAGGTCGGCGACCTGGAGCGGGAGCAGAAGAAGGCCGAGCAGGACGTCGACCAGGTCCGCACCCGCGCCGACCGGGACCAGAAGCGCCTCGACTCCGGGCAGGTGTCCTCCGTCAAGGACCTCGGCACCCTGCAGACCGAGATCGAGTCGCTGCAGCGCCGCCAGTCCGACCTGGAGGAGGTCGTGCTGGAGATCATGGAGCGGACGGAGGAGGCGGAGGGGAGGGTCACCGCGCTCCGCGCCGACCAGACCGCCGCGCAGGACGAGCTGTCCGGGCTCACCGAGCGCCGCGACGCGTCCCTGCGGGAGATCGACGAGGAGGCCGGGACGACCAGCGCCGCGCGCACCGCCGTCGCCAAGGACGTCCCGGACGACCTGCTCGCCCTCTACGAGAAGCTGCGCGGCCAGTTCGGCGGCGTCGGCGCGGCGAAGCTGTTCCGGGGCGCCTGCCAGGGCTGCCATCTGGCGCTCAACACCGTCGACCTGAACCGCATCCGGACGTCCGCCGAGGACGAGGTGGTCCGCTGCGAGGAATGCCGCCGCATCCTCATCCGCACTCCGGAATCGGGCCTGTGAACGCGGTTGCCGGGGGGCGTGGGGGGTCGTCCCCCCACAATGACAGGAGCGGGCGCAAACTGGTCGTCGAGGCGGACGGCGGGTCGCGCGGGAACCCCGGCCCGGCCGGATACGGGGCCCTGGTCCGCGACGCGCTCACCGGGGAGGTCCTCGCCGAGGTCGCCGAGTCGATCGGGCACGCCACCAACAACGTCGCCGAGTACCGGGGGCTGATCGCCGGGCTGACGGCCGCCGCGCAGATCGACCCGTCCGCCCGCGTCGAGGTCCGGATGGACTCCAAGCTCGTCGTGGAGCAGATGTCGGGCCGCTGGAAGATCAAGCACCCGGACATGGTGCCGCTCGCGCTCCAGGCGCGGGACGCGGCGTCCGGCCTCGGCTCGGTGTCCTACGGCTGGATCCCGCGCAACCGCAACGCGCACGCCGACCGGCTCGCCAACGAGGCCATGGACGCCGCCGCCCGCGGCGAGCACTGGGTCCGCAAGGTCGAGGAGACGCCGGGGGAGCCGGAGCCGCCGCCGTCCCCCGCGCCCTCGTGGACGCCGCCGTCGGGCACCCCGACGACCACGATCCTGCTCCGGCACGGCGAGACGCCGCTGTCGACGGAGAAACGCTTCGCGGGGACGGGCGACATCCCCCTCACCGCGAACGGCGTCGCCCAGGCCCGCGCCGCCGCCCTCGCGCTCAAGGACCGCGGGCTCGACGCGATCGTCACCTCCCCGCTGTCCCGCTGCCGCGACACCGCCGCCGAGGTCGCCGTCGTCACCGGGCTGGACGTCCGTGTCGAGAACGGCTTCCGCGAGACCGACTTCGGTGAATGGGAGGGCCTCACGTTCGCCGAGGTCGGCAAGGCGTGGCCCGACGAGCTGAAGGCGTGGCTCGCCGACCCGGAGGTCGCGCCGCCGGGCGGGGAGAGCTTCGCGAGCGTGGCCCGCCGCGTCCGGACGGCCCTGGACAAGCTGAAGGTCCGCTACCGCGAGCAGACCGTCCTGGTGGTCTCGCACGTCACGCCCATCAAACTCCTGGTGAAGGACGCCCTGGACGCGCCCATGACGGCTCTGTACCGGATGCACCTGGACGTGTCGGCGCTGTCGTCCATCGACTGGTACGCCGACGGCCCCGCGACGCTCCGCACGTTCAACGACGTCCACCACGTGGAAACCTGACATACGTCCGGAAACCTGACCGGAACGCTCTTCCCCCGTTGATCCTCGGCCGCTTACGCTGCGCGATAAGCACCGTGACCTGGGGAGGAACCGTGACCACGAAGATCCTGCTCGACGAGTCGAGGCTCCCGAGGCGCTGGTACAACGTCGTCCCCGACCTGCCGGCGCCGCCGCCACCGCCCCTCCACCCGGCCACCCGCGAGCCGCTCGGCCCGGCCGACCTCGCCCCCTTGTTCCCCATGGACCTCATCGAGCAGGAGGTCACCACCGAACGGTACGTCGACATCCCCGAGGACGTCCGCGAGGTGTACCGGCTCTGGCGCCCCACGCCGCTCATCCGGGCGCACCGCCTCGAACGCGCCCTCGGCACCCCGGCGCGCATCTACGTCAAGTACGAGGGCGTCTCACCGGTCGGGTCGCACAAGCCGAACACGGCCGTCCCGCAGGCGTACTACAACGCGCGGCAGGGCGTCCGCCGCCTCACCACCGAGACCGGCGCGGGCCAGTGGGGCAGCGCGCTCGCCTTCGCCTGCGCCCAGTTCGCGCTCGACTGCGAGGTCTGGATGGTCCGCGCCTCCTACGACCAGAAGCCGTACCGCCGCTCGATGATGCAGCTGTACGGGGCGAAGGTGCACGCCAGCCCGTCACCGCTCACCGCGTCCGGCGCGAAGATCCTCGCCGACGACCCCGACTCGCCCGGCTCCCTCGGCATCGCGATCAGCGAGGCCGTCGAGTCCGCCGCGCCCGAGGACACCCGGTACGCGCTGGGGAGCGTCCTCAACCACGTCCTGATGCACCAGACGGTGATCGGCGAGGAGGCCCTCGAACAGCTCGCCTCCGTCGGCGACGTCCCCGACCTGATCGTGGGCTGCACGGGCGGCGGCTCCAACTTCGCGGGCCTGTTCTTCCCGTTCCTCCGCGAGAAGCTGGCCGGACGCATGGACCCGGTCGTCCGCGCCGTGGAACCCGAGGCGTGCCCGTCCTTCACCCGCGGCCGCTACGCCTACGACTTCGGCGACACCGCGGGCCTGACCCCGCTGCTCAAGATGCACACGCTCGGGCACGACTTCGTCCCCGACCCCATCCACGCGGGCGGCCTCCGCTACCACGGCATGGCCCCGCTCCTCTCCCACATGTACGAGCTGGGCCTCTTCGAGGCCGAGGCGAAGCCGCAGCGCGAATGCTTCGAGGCGGGCCTGCTGTTCGCCCGCACCGAGGGCATCATCCCGGCCCCCGAACCGACCCACGCGCTCGCCGCCGCCGTCGAGGAGGCCCGCCGCTGCGTCGAGACCGGCGAACCCAAGGTCATCCTCACCGCCCTGTGCGGCCACGGCCACCTGGACATGGCCGCCTACGACCGCTTCCTCTCCGGCGAGATGACGGACCAAGCCCTCCCGCAGTCCCGCCTCGACGAGGCCCTGACGACTCTCCCGTGACGTTGCGGGTGTACGCACCCACTAACCTTGAAGTACGGCGGACGAGCCGGCCGGACGGCCGCGTCGGGGAGCGATCCCCGTCGAGGAAAGTCCGGGCTCCACAGGGCAGGGTGGTCGGTAACGCCGACCCGGGGCGACCCGCGGGACAGTGCCACAGAAAGCAGACCGCCGCCGGTCCGCCGGCGGTAAGGGTGAAACGGTGAGGTAAGAGCTCACCAGCGCCCACGGTGACGTGGGCGGCTCGGTAAACCCCACCCGGAGCAAGGTCAAGAAGGAGCCGCGAGGTTCCGCGCAGGTGCCGGAGGGCTGCCCGCCCGAGCCTGCGGGTAGACCGCTGGAGGCCGCCGGCAACGGCGGCCCGAGATGGATGGCCGTCACCCGCCGCCCCGCAAGGGACGGCAGGCACAGAACCCGGCTTACAGGCCGACTCGTCCGCCCTCTGTTTGTGGCGCAGGGGGCTGGGCTGTGGTCAGCAGGGTGCGGAGGTCGGAGGCGGCCTGCTGGGCGGCCCTTTCCGCTGTTGGTGAGATGCCGCCCAAGCCGAAGTAGCTGTGGTTGAGGGTCGGCCACTCGCGGTGGATCACTTGGACGCCTGCGGCTTGCAGGGCGGCGGCGTAGGCGTTGCCCTCGTCGCGTAGCGGGTCGAAGCCCGCCGTGTGGACGACCGCCGGTGCGACGCCGGTCAGGTCGGGTGCGTGCAGGGGCGACACCTGCCAGTCCTCGCCGTTGCCGGACGGGACGTACTGCTCCGCGAACCAGGCCATGGCCGCGAGGGTGAGGCCGTAGCCGTCCGCCCGGTCCGTGCGGGACGGGTAGCGCGCGTTCACCTCAGGGTCCGCGTAGCCGCCCGCGACGTCGGTGACCGGGGAGAGCAGGAGCTGCGCGGCCAGGGGGACGCCCTGGTCGCGGCAGGCGAGGGCGATGGACGCGGCGAGCTGGCCGCCCGCGCTGTCGCCGGCTACGGCCGTGCGTCCGGGGGTGGCGCCGATCACGTGGAGTGTAGCGGCCAGGCAGTCGTCGTAGGCCGCCGGGAACGGGTGCTCGGGGGCCAGGCGGTAGCCGACGGCGACGACCGTCGAGCCGGTCTCCACGGCGAGCCGCCGCGAGTACTGGATGTGCGTGTGCTCGTCGCCGGCGGCCCATCCGCCGCCGTGGAAGAACATGATCGTGGCGTCGGTGAGCCGGGTCGCGGGCTCGACCACGCGGGCGCGCACGGGGCCGCCTGCGGTCTCCAGGACGACGTCGCGCTCCGCCGCGGGGACCGGTGGGTCGGGGAGGCGGCCGAGCGTCAGCTCGTTGCCCTCACGGAGATGGGTCCGGAAGGCATCGACGGACGTGTCGGCGCCCGCCAGGGCTTGAAGCCGCTGTCTGAGCCAATCGTCGATGTCCGGGTCGAAGACGGGTCCGTCCGCCACGCGCAGCCTCCTTCAACGGTTGTCAGACACCCTATTCGCCCAGCGAGAGCGGGACGTGCAGGCAACTTCGCAGCGGCATACGACCCGACAGATTCGGGTCACACGACACAGAGGAGATGAAACAACGCGCTTACTGTCCAATTAAGAGCTGATCGCCTTGATCGGTGACGACGCGGAGCCGGGTGCTGGGTTCCGTGGAGAGGAGAGCTGATGATCGTCATCGTGTTCGTGGCCCTCGTGCTCGCCGGGGGACTCGCCGGTGTCGTGTACCTGTGGGACTTCTCGCGCGCCAGCCGGCGCGACGCGCTGTTCCTTCCCGCGTCCGACCGCCGCGCGCGGCGGGCGCGCCGGGTGTCGGGAATGTACGTCCGCGACTACACGCGCCACGACAGCGAGCTCCTCAGCCGCTGAGCCGGAAGACTGCGGCCCGGCCGAACGGGGCTCCGGCCGGCGGGGGTGCCGGCCGGTGCGCCGGGCCGCCAGGAGACGCGTGGGCCGTCCTTGCGGGGGGACGGTCCACGCTGCGTTTTCAGGTGATGTCCTGCTTCAGGTGCGGGGGCTTGTCCGGGACGGGGGCGTCCGGGACCGGGGTGAAGGTGCCGGCGGCGCGGTCCAGCATCGCGACCTCGGCGGTCTGCAGGTCCAGGTAGAGGCCCACCAGCTCGATATCGCCGGTCGCGACCCGGTCCCGCAGCCAGGGGTAGGTGAGCAGGTTGTCGAGCTGCTGCATCACGTTGATCTTGCAGAGGCGGGTGAGCGGCGGCTCGTCGGTGCCGGGCGGCTCCTCGGCGAGGAAGCGGGCGAGGCTGTGGTTGCCGTGCTTGAGCCAGCGGGACAGGCCCTCCAGATGGTCGACCTCGGTGCCGCCGGCGAGGAGCGCGGCCATCGCGCCGCAGTTGGAGTGGCCGCAGACGGTGATCGTCCGGATGTCGAGCACGTTGACGGCGTACTCGACGGTCGCGGCGACGGAGTCGTCGGGCGTGCGGGAGCCGTGCCGCGGGACGAGGGCGCCGACGTTGCGGTTGATGAACAGGTCGCCGGGCCCGCTGGCGGTGATGATGTTCGGCACGATGCGTGAGTCGACGCAGGTGATGAACAGGTGCTGGGGTTTCTGCTCCATCGCCAGCTCGGCCATGATCGGCCGGACGAGGCGGGCGGTGCGGCCGTGGTACTCGCGGACGCCGTTCAGCAGCACCGCGGCCGGGGACACCTCGGGCGCGTCCAGCTCGGCCTCGGAGCGCCGCCGCCGGTTCGCCCAGGGAGCCCACCACCGGGCCGGAGGGGGCGTTTTACGCGGCTGAGACATTTCGCCTGTCACAGCTCTTTCATACCAAGCCTCGTGGACTTCATCGATGTCGACCCTGCCGCCTTGGCGTTCGTGCGCCAGCCGCCACTGGTGGATGGCGTCGAACGCGGCATGGTCCATGAAGTCGACGTTGAGGTCCAGGTCGACGTGGGAGCCTGACGGGACGTCCTGCAGGAAGCGCGTCACCTTCGGGACGCCGAGGAACGTCAGCGTCCCCTCGACGACCACGTGGGTGCGGGGCGGCATGGGCCCGTCGTCCGGCGCCGGGACGAGATGCTCCACGCGGACCGACAGCCGGGTCAGCCGCCGCAGCGCCAGCACCGCCGTGATCCCGATGCCGACCAGCACGCCCTCGCCGAGCCCGAGCACGACCACACCGCCGAAGGTGGCGTAGTACGCGGTCACCTCGCGATGGTGACGCAGGTCACGGACGCGGGCGGTGTCCATCAGCTTGACGCCGAGCACGACCAGCAGCGCGGCGAGCGCGGGCAGCGGCACCTGCTCGATGACCGGGCCGCACGACAGCGCCAGCACCAGGACCCACACCCCGTGCAGGACGGCGGACGCGCGGGTGCGGGCACCGGCGTCCACGTTCGCCGTGCTCCGGACGATCACGCCAGCGATCGGCAGCCCGCCGAGGAACCCCGACACGGCGTTGCCCGCGCCCTGCCCGAGCAGGTCCCGGTCGAGGTCGGCGCGCGGGACCCCGGCGGGGCGCCTGCGGTCGACGGCCACGCTGCACAGCAGCGACTCGACGGCCGCGACCAGCCCGACGGACACGACGGCGCCGACGACGGCGGGCAGCGAACCGTCCGGCAGGACGGGGGCCTGCCAGTCGCCGAGGAGCGTCTCCGGCAGCTCCACGCGCTGCGCGTTCCAGCCGAGCGACCACGCGGTGAGGGTGGCGAGCGCGATGGCGGGCAGCGGCCCGGGGACCAGCCGCAGCCATCCGTCGCGCGGCAGCCGCGACCAGACGAGCAGGACGAGCACCGTCAGCGCCCCGAGCAGCGCGGGGTGCGTGCGCGGATCGGCGAGCTGGCCCGGCAGCTCGCGGAGGTTGTCGATCGCCGAATGCTGCGGGCTGCCGCCGAGCACCACGTGCACCTGCGCCAGGACGAGGACGGCGCCGACGCCCGCGAGCATCCCGTGCACGACGGCGGGGGACACCGCGAGCGCGGTGCGCGCGACGCGGCTGGCGCCGAGCGCGAGCTGCAGCAGTCCGCCGAGCAGGGTGATCGTGCAGGTGGCGCGCCAGCCGTAGGTCTGCACGAGCTCGGCGACGATCACGGTCAGCCCGGCGGCGGGACCGCTGACCTGCAGCGGGGATCCGCCGATCAGCCCGGCGACGATCCCGCCGACGACGGCGGCGATCAGCCCGGCGGCGACCGGGGCGCCGGACGCGACCGCGATGCCCAGCGACAGCGGGATCGCGACCAGGAACACGACGAACGACGAGAGGAGATCGTGCCGCAAGAATGAGACACTGAGTGGCTTTGTAGTCACTCTACGTATGTAACCAGTATCGGCGAGGCTTCACCCGGGAACACGACGAGGGCCGCCGGACGGATCCGGCGGCCCTCGTGTGTTTCGTTCGGTGCCCGGGTCAGCGGCGGTAGTTCTCCCAGTCGTCGGCGGGCTGGCGGGTGCCGTAGGTGTCGTTCGGCTGGCCGCCCTGCTGGTAGCCGCCCTGCTGCGAGCCGCCGTAGTAGCCGCCGCCCGGCCCGTAGGCCTGCGTGGCGTTGGGGTCGTAGGCCTGGGTGGCGTTCGGGTCGTGCGGCGAGGGCGAGGAGAGCGGGTCGCCGCCGCCGTTGTAGCTGCTGCCGCTGAAGTCGCCGTAGACGCCGGCGCCGCCGCTCTGGGGCGCGCCGGAACCGCTGTCCGTGCCGCCGAGGGCGCCGTACCCGTCGCGCCCGCCGCCGCTCAGCGGGTCGTCGTAGCGGGAGGAGTCGCCGTAGGCCGGGGCCGTCGGGTAGCCGTCGTTCTGGCCGCCCTGCCCGTAGCCGGACGCGGCGCCGAGGCCCGAGTCGTACCCCGAGGTGGCGCCGGACGGCACGCCCGAGCCGAGCCCGGAGTCGTATCCGCCGCCCTGGCCGCCGGGCTTGGGCCACGGGCCCGTGTTGCCGTTGCCGCCGGACCCTCCGGACCCGCTCGCGCCGAACGAGCCGGTGCTCAGCGGGTCGCCGAGCGGGTCGTTCAGGGAGCCGCCGCCGTAGGAGCCGCCCGCGTCGGACGAGCCTGCGCCGCCCGCCGACCGCTGCCGGTCGTTCTGGATGCGCTGGAGCAGCTCGTCCACGGTCGGGAGCTTGTGGCCGTCGGTGTCGGAGCCGGAGCCCCCGCCGGTGTGCGCCGCGGGCGCGGCCGGGGCCGGGGCCGGGGGAGCGGGCGGGCCGGACGGCTCGTCGGGCCGGCCGAGCGGCAGCCCGAGCGGGTCGGACACCCGCGGGTCGCCGCCGAGCGTCCCGCCGCCGGGCGTGGACGAGCCGAGGCCCATGTCGTAGCCGTTCTCGCGGCCACCGGGCGGCGGGCCCGCGGCCGCGGCGGGGCGGTTGCCCAGCGGGTCGGAGCCGTAGTCGCCGTAGCCCGAGTCGTGGCCGCCGCCGTACTGGTCCTGGCCCTGGCTCTGGCCGCCTCCGCCGTACGGGTCGTGGCTCTGCCCGCCGTAGGACGGCTCGCCCGGACCGTGGTCGGCCGCCCCGTACGCGGGCTGCGGCTCCTGGCCGCCGTAGGGCGGCTGCATGCCGGGACCGCCCGGCATGCCCGGCCCGCCGGAACCGGGACCGGCGAGGCCGCCGGGACCGGGGCCGGGGCCGCCGGAGCCGGGGATGCCAGCGGGGATCGGGTCGAGCGAGGTCGAGCCGGGGTCCTGCCCGGGGAACGGGGAGCCGCCCTGGTATCCGCCGGAACCGGGCATCTGCTGGGGGCCGGTGCCGCCGCCCTGGCCGCCGCCCATCCCGTTGCCGCCCATCCCGTTGCCCATGCCGCCGCCCATGCCGCCGAGCATCGGGCCGTCGGCGCTCATGGAGACGGGCTGGGTCAGGTTCGGCTGGGGCATTCCGGGCTGGTCATAGGACGGCTGCTCCATCGGAGCCTGCTCGGCGGGCCCCTGCGCGTTCAGCGGGTCGGCGGCCGGGTCGACGCCTCCGCGGGCGTCGTCGCTGTCGTGCTGCCAGGGGAACTTGGGCTTGTCGAAGGTGATCGTCGCCCAGTAGTCGTCGTCCTCCATCTCGTCCGACGCCTGGGCGCTCGGAGCGGGCGGAGGCGGGGCCTGGCCGCCGGTGGGCGCGGCGAGCGGCCCGCCGGCGACGCGGCGGTCGATGGCGGGTTCGGGATTGCCCTGACGGTCGTAGCCGTTGTCGTACCCGGCCTCGTAACCGTCGTTGTACCCGTAGCCGTCCGGGGCGCTCATCTCGTCCTGCGGCTGGACTCCACGGCGGCCCCGCGGCTGCTGCGGCTCGTCGTCCATCCAGTCGTCGTCGTCGCGTCCCGCCCTGCTGGCCCGCAGGCCCAGGGCCACGAGGACGACCACCAGGACCACGACCACAATGAGGCCGAAGACCACGATGTAAGAAGTCATGCCACCACCCAATGCCTTGGCCCGGCGAGAGTCCCCGGCGCGGACCTCGGGTCCGCACCGGCCGTCGCCGGTTGCCGGACGTCCTCGAGAGCCCGCCGGCGCGGCTTACTCCGATTCTGTCCGACCGCTATGACCGTTGTCACACCCTTCGCGCACATTTACCCTCACACGGCGCGTGCCGAGCGGCCAGTCCGGCCCCTCGGTACACCCCTGTCGGCTCCAGCCCCCCGGTGGGGTCCGCCCTGACCTCGGTGCCCTCAGGCTCCACGGTCAACGCGCCTGTCAACCGCCGAAGTTCCCGGTGATCCGTCCGCGTCCCACCGTGTGTTCGGCGATGGCGGGCAGTGAGTCCTTCAATGCCGCGCCGTTCTGGAACGGTGCCGGATCGTCGAGCGCGTAGATGGTGAACCGGTACCGATGCCGTTCTCCCTTGGGCGGGCACGGCGGTGCGTAGCCCGCCTTCTTGTCCGTGGTCAACCCTTCGACGGTCTTGTTGAGACTTGCTCCCTCGACGAGTTCGTTCACCGTCCCGTCGATGCCCGCGATCACCCAGTGGACATAGGCGCCGCCGGACGCGTCCGGGTCGTCCATCACGATCGCGTA
This sequence comes from Actinomadura sp. 3N508, assembly GCF_044326375.1. Lineage (NCBI taxonomy): Bacteria > Bacillati > Actinomycetota > Actinomycetes > Streptosporangiales > Thermomonosporaceae > Actinomadura > Actinomadura sp. 3N508. The sequence goes on along the minus strand of NZ_JBIRAX010000004.1, from coordinate 524,160 downwards.
CGACCTGGTCTCGGCCGGAGTGCCCGACCACCGGAGCGGCGGGGTCCTGCCCTGTCCGCCAGGGTACGTCGTGCAGCCGTACCTCGGGGGCAAGTCGCGCCCATCGCGGAAGACGGGGCTGGTCACCGTGAACCATTCCGACAGTTCGGCGCTCTTGTTCTGGGGCTGGCCTATCAGCCCGCAGCCGCCCACGGTCCCGGCGAGGGCGAGCGCGCCCGCCGCGGCCGTGATCGGACGCCGGTCTCTGCTCATCATCGAATCGCTCCCGGGCGAGATCGTACGCCGCGCGCAGCCGGATCGCCGTCATCTCGGCGTCGCTTCCCGGCACCCCGCGTCCCGCCGCCGGCGCCCCCTTCCTCGTCCGCCCCAACGATAAGGCTTCGCGGGGAGTGGAACGCGCCTTTCGTCCCGCCGCGCGACGGCTCTCCGGGAGAGTGGGCTGTGACGTTGGTCATGCGTGGTTTGTCCCTCTCTGTCCGATAAATCGGGAAGGAGTGGCGTGTTTCACAGCGTCACCGGGGACATTCTTTGTCGGAACCGGAAATTTCCCCATTCTTCCCCTGGTTCTCCTTGGTGCCGGGCACGATCATCAGGTAGCTTGTGAATGTCTTCACAAGCCGACCGTGACATTGGAGGCCGCAATGGCCAGGACCGCCGAGGGGACCCCTGGCGCTCCCCACATCCTCATCGTGGGTGGCGGCTATGTGGGCATGTACACCGCCCTGCGCCTGCAGAAGAAGCTGAAGCGCGAGCTCAAGCGGGGCGAGGTCAAGGTCACCGTCGTGGACCCCAACTCGTACATGACGTACCAGCCGTTCCTTCCCGAGGCCGCCGCCGGGAACATCTCGCCGCGGCACGTCGTCGTCCCGCTCCGCCGGGTGCTGCCGAAGTGCACCGTCCGCAAGGCGCGGGTCACCGAGCTGAACCACGACGAGGGCTGGGCGATCGTCCAGCCGCTGGCCGGGCCGCCGGAGCGGATCTCCTACGACTACCTGGTCATGGCCGCGGGCGCGGTGCCGCGGCTGCTGCCGATCCCCGGGCTCGCCGAGAACGGCATCAGCCTGAAGACGGTCGGCGAGGCCATCCACCTGCGCAACCACGTGCTGGAGCAGCTGGAGATCGCCGAGTCGACCGACGACGAGGAGCTGCGCCGCAAGGCGCTGACCTTCGTGTTCGTCGGCGGCGGCTTCGCCGGCGTCGAGGCGGTCGCCGAGCTCGAGGACATGACCCGCGACGCCACCAAGTACATGCGCAAGGTCACCCCGCAGGACCTGCGGTTCATCCTCGTCGAGGCCACCGACCGCATCCTGCCCGAGGTCGGCCCCGACATGGGCCGCTGGACCGCCGAGCAGCTCCGCGGCCGCGGCATCGCCGTGAAGATGAACACCCTCCTGAAGTCGGCCGCCGGCGGGCAGATCGAGCTGTCGGACGGCAGCAGCTTCCCGGCCGGGACGCTGGTGTGGAACGCGGGCGTCAAGGCGTCCCCGGTCGTCCGGCACGGCGACCTGCCCGTGGACGAGAAGGGCCGCGTCAAGGGCACCGAGTACCTGACCATCGAGGGCCTCGTCCGCGCGTTCACCGCGGGCGACAACGCCGCCATCCCGGACCTGACGCAGGACGGCGAGTTCTGCCCGCCGAACGCGCAGCACGCCGTCCGGCAGGCCAAGGTCCTCGGCGACAACATCGTCCGGTCGCTGCGCGGCAAGACCCTCAAGCCGTACGTCCACGGCAACCTCGGCACCGTCGCCGGGCTCGGCCTGCACAAGGGCGTGGCGAACCCGCTCGGCTTCAAGCTGAAGGGCTGGCCCGCGTGGTTCTTCCACCGGACCTACCACGGCGCGATGGTCCCGACGTTCAACCGCAAGATCCGCGTCGTGGCGGACTGGACGCTCGCGCTGTTCCTCAAGCGCGAGACCGTCTCGCTCGCCATCGTCGAGCAGCCCCGCGCCGACTTCGAGCTGGCGGCCCTGGACGACGCCCGCGCCAAGGCCAAGATCGCCGAATCCGCCCACACCGAATCGAAGCCGACCGAGAACGCAGCCTGACGACCGGGCCCAACGAAGACGCCCCGGCAGCCGATCACCGGCCGCCGGGGCGTTTCGCGTCTCGACCGATCCGCCCTTGGATGAGGCTCAGCCGGGGTCACGGGTCGTGCGGCCGTAGGCGCCCAGCGCCGGAGGTCGCACGACCCTGCGCCGTGACGGGGGTTCCAGGGGGTCGACCCCCTGGGAGATCACGCGCGCTGCTTGAAGGCGCGCAGGGAGAGCGGGGCGAAGATCAGGGCGATTCCGGCGCCCCAGGCCAGGGCGATCCACGCGTGCTCGAAGACGGGGCCGCCGACCAGCAGGCCGCGCATCGCCTCCACCAGGTGCGTCACCGGGCTGTTGTCCATCACCCAGGCCACCGGCCCGGGAATGCCCTCGGTCGACTTGATGAACGCGGTGCTCAGGAAGCTCAGCGGGAAGATCACCACGAAGCCGAAGATCTGCACCTTCTCCGGCTCGTTGACCTTCATCGCGATGTAGACCGACGTCCAGGAGAACAGGATCGCGAACGTCAGCAGGAGGACGAACGCGGTCAGCAGCGAGAGGACGTTGGTCTCGATCCGGAAACCGATCGCGAAGCCGACCACGAGCAGGATCATCATCGACCACGCCTGCTTGGCGGTGTCGGCGATGATCCGCCCGGCGAGCGGGGCGCTGCGCGAGATCGGCAGGCTCCGGAACCGGTCGAAGACGCCCTTGGTGATGTCGGTGTTGAGGCCGAAACCGGTGCTCATCCCGGCGAACAGCGCGTTCTGCGCGATGATGCCGGGGATGACGACGGGCAGGTACGCGTCGACGCTGCCCTCCATCGGCGGGCCGAACACGTACGAGAACAGCAGCACGAACATGATGGGCTGGATGGACAGGTCCAGCAGCTCCATCGGGTTGTGCTTGATCTGCACGAGGTTGCGCCAGGCCAGCGTGAGCGTGTTGCGCACGGCGGTGCCGGGGGAGACCCGTCTGGACAGCTCCTGCGGCGCGAACGTCGCGGTGGTCATGCGGACGCCCCTTCCTTGTCGGCGGCCTGAGCGAGCTCGTCGGCCTCGGCGTCGATGTCGTCGGTGTGGTGGCCGGTGAGCGCGAAGAACACCTCGTCCAGGCTGGACTTGCGCAGCGACAGCTCGCCGACGGTGACGCCGGCGTCGTCGAGGCGGCGGACGACCGCGGGCATCAGCTGCGGGTCGGTGATCGGCGTGCTGACCAGGCCGTCGCGGACCTCCGGGACGGACTCGGCCAGCTCGCCGACGATCCGCGCCACCGTGTCCTGGTCGGCGGCGTCGACCGGGCGGACCTCCAGCACCTGGCCGCCGACCTGCGACTTCAGCGTGTCGGACGTGCCGTGCGCGATGATCTGGCCGCGGTCGATGACGACGATGTCGTCGGCCAGCTGGTCGGCCTCCTCCAGGTACTGCGTGGTCAGCAGCACGGTGACGCCGTCGTCGGTCAGGCCGCGGACGATGTCCCACAGGCCGTTGCGGCTGCGCGGGTCGAGGCCGGTGGTCGGCTCGTCGAGGAACAGGATCTGCGGCCGGCCGACCAGGCTCGCGGCGAGGTCGAGGCGGCGGCGCATCCCGCCCGAGTAGGTCTTGGCGGCGCGCTCGGCGGCCTCGGTGAGCTGGAAGCGCTCCAGCAGCTCGGCGGCCCGCGCCTTGGAGTCGCGCCGCGGGATGCCGAGCAGGCGGCCGATCAGCACGAGGTTCTCGGTGCCGGTGAGCATCTCGTCGACCCCGGCGTACTGCCCGGTGAGGCCGATGAGCTGCCGAACCTTGTGCGCGTCCTTGATCACGTCGAACCCGCCGACCTGGGCGTTGCCCCCGGTCGGTTCGATCAGTGTGGCGAGGATCCGCGTCATGGTGGTCTTGCCCGCGCCGTTCGGACCCAGCACGCCGAGCACCGTTCCGGCCTCGGCGGTGAGGGAGACGCCCGCCAGCGCCTGGGTCTCACCGAACCGCTTCTCCAAGCCGTCGGCCTGGATGGCGTACGTCATGTGATCTCCTAGGTTCATCTTCGTTCGCCGGACGTCTCCGCCCTCAGCCGAGCGGCAGTCAAAAATATGTGGTGTCCGGGGTGGTGCGCATCCAGTTTTTCCGCCGCCCCGGCCGGGCCGGGCCAATGACGCGGGACGCGACCACAACATCGCATGGACCACTGACAAAACACTGACGGCCGCGCGATTTGTGCCCGCGATCCGTGAGTTCCCATGCCCGGGACCGGGTTCCCTGCCCCTGGGACCAGGGTGTTCGCGCAGCGAGAAAAGACAGGAGGGCGCCTCCGGCGTTCTAAACTCGCGGTGTGACGTCGGTGCGGCGCAGTCACCAGAAAGACGGCGGGGGGCCGCACCCGCCGCGCTTGCGGCCGCCCGAACACCGGGTGTCGCGCCGCGCGATCGCCCATTGGGCGATCGAATATCTGCTTCTGTGGGGCCTCGCGTTCGGGCTCGCGCTGGGCGTGGCCGCCTGGGCCGGCGACGCCAGATGGGACGGGATGCCCGGCTGGCTGGCGGGACGGATCGGCTGGCTGCCCTACATCGTCGGCGCGGCGGGCCTGCTCATGGTGACGGTCGCGCCCGTCTGGCGCTACCGCGTCCACCGGTGGGAGGTCAGCGCCGACGTCGTCTACACGCGGACGGGCTGGTTCAGCCGCGAATGGATGCTGGTCCCCGTCGGGCGGATCCAGACCGTCGACACCGAGCAGGGCTGGATCGAGCGGCTGCTCGGCCTCGCCACGATCGAGGTGAACACGGCCTCGCACACCGGGTCGTCCGAGGTCGCGGGCCTTCCGGTGGACGTGGCGACCCGGCTGGCCGAAGACCTCGCGCACCGCGCGCACGACCTCCGCGACGACGCCACGTGAACGTCCGCGACGGCGACCAGGCGCCCCAACGCGGCGAGCGCGCCGCGCACGACCGGGCCAACGGCCATCGCGACGGCGGCGCCACGGCCGCCGCGCCCGCGTCGAACGGGACGCGGACGCGGCAGGAGGCGGACGGGCGCGGGCAACGGCTCCATCCGCTCACGGTCGTCGTCGGCGCCGTCCGGGAGCTCATGGCGCTGGTCGCGGCCGGTGCGACGGGGCTCCTCGTCGGCGGGCTGTCCACGGCGTTCTACTTCACCCTCGCCGGGCTGGCGTTCGGGCTGCTGTTCCACATGGCGAGCTGGGCGACGTTCACCTACGTCCTGTTCGGCGACCGCATCGAGCTGCGGCGGGCGCTCATCGGCCGGTCGGTCAAGACCATCCCGCGCGACCGGATCCGGGGCGTGGACATCAGCGCGTCCCTCCCGCACCGGCTGCTCGGCCTGGCGGTCGTCCACATCGACGCGGGCGCGGACGGCGGCGAGGGGTCCCTGAACGCCGTCTCCCGCCTGGAGGCCGAACGGCTCCGCGGCATCCTCCTGGCCAGGGACGCGCCCGCCCCGCCGAGCCGTGTCCTCGCCCGGATGCGGCGCCGCTGGTACGTGTACGCGCCGCTCAGCGGCGCCTACCTGCTCACGCCGTTCGCGCTGGCCGGAAGCCTCCTCGGCACCGTCTACAACCTCGGCGACGACCTGGGCCTCATCACGCGGGAACGGGTGGAGGACTTCGGTCACGACGTGGTGGGCCTGTCCACGGCGCTCGTCGTCGCGCTGGCCATCCTCGTCCTGATCGCGATGCCGGTCATGTCGGTGGTCGTCTTCACGCTGTTCAACTGGGACTTCACCGTCCACGAGCGGGACGGCTCCGTCGTCGTGGAGCGCGGCATCCTCACCCGGCGCAGCGTCTCCCTCGAACGGCGGCGGCTGCGCGGGGTGGAGCTCGCCGACAACCCGTTCGAGCGGACCGCCGGGGTGACCCGGCTCGGCGCGCTCATCACCGGGCTCGGCGACGCCGTCCAGCGCGGCCGGCTCCTGCCCGCCGCGCCGCGCACGGTCGCCGAGTCCCTCGCGGCGCGCGTCGTCGGGAACGTCCCCGGGCCGCTGCTCGCCCACCCGCCGGCGGCGCGGGGCCGCCGCCTGGTCCGCGCGGTGGCGGGGCCGGCCGGCCTCGCGGGCCTCGCCCTGCTCGCCGGGCAGCCCTGGGTGGCCGCCGCGTGCGCGCCGTTCGCCGTCCTCGCGGTCCCGCTCGGCCTGGACCGCTACCGCCAGCTCGGCCACGCCACGGACGGCGAGCGGCTCAGCGTCCGCTCGGGCTCGCTGCGGCGCCGCCAGGTGGTCGTCGAGCACGGCGCCATCATCGGATGGCGCGTCCGCCGGACGCTCTTCCAGCGCAGGCTCGGCCTGGCGACGCTGTTCGCGGCCGTCGGCGCGGGCGAGGGCGGCTACTCCGCCACGGACATGGCGGAGGAGGACGCCGTGGCCCTGGCCGCGGGCATCACGCCCGCCTGGCTGACGCCGTTCCTGGAGCCGCCGCCCGGCGACGCACGCCCCTGACGCCGAACGGGGCGCTATTCGGGACGGCGGGCGCCGAACATGATCTCGTCCCAGGACGGCACGGAGGCGCGCTTGGCCTTGGACTTGCGGCGCCGTGCCGGACGCGGCGCGCCCGCCGGCTCACCGTTCGCGGCCGCCGCGGCGGGCTGCTGCTGCCCGGCCGCGGGCTTGTCCTGCCCGGCCGCCGGCATGGTGGGACGGCTCGCCGGCTTCTTCTTCGCGGGCGGCCGCGCAGGCTGCCGTTGCGCGGGCCGCTGCGCCGCCGCGGGCTTCTTGGCCTGAGCGGGCTTCTCGTCCTCGGCGGTGGCGGCGGGCTCGGGCTGCGCGGGCCGCGCGGGCGGGGTCGTGCGCCGCGGGCTCGCGTCGGCGGCCTCCTCCGCCGGTGCCTCTTCAGGGGTCTCCTGATCGAGGTCGGCTTCGTCGTCCGGCTGGTCGTCGTGCTCGTCCTCGGCCGTCTCCGCCTCGGTGGCGTCGAGGTCGTCGGCCTCTTCGGGGTGGACGGTCTCGCCTGCGGGCGCTGCGTCCTGTTCGGCGAGCGTGTCGTCCTCGTCCTGCTGGGCGTGGGCCTCCTGCGGCTGGACGGGCTCGCGCGGCTCGCTCGGCGAAGCGGCTTCGGGCGCCTGTGCCTCGACCGCCGCCGTCTCATCGGCCTCGTCCGGCTCGGTCACGTCGCCGCGTCCGACGGTCTCCGCGGGCTGGGCGGGGGCGGCCGGGCGGAGCGAGGAGGGCGTGCGGGTGGCGGGTTCGGGGCGGTCGTCCGATTCGCGCTGCTGGACGGCCTCGCGCAGGGCGGCGGCCTCACCCGGCTGCGGGAACCGGGTGCGGGACTCGGCTGCCCTGGGCTCGGCCGCCCTGGGCTCGGCGGCGCGGGGCTCGGCGGCGCGGAGCGGCTCGGGTGCGGCGTGCTGCTCCGGCGCGGCGGGCCGCTCGTACGAGGTGTACCGCTCGTGCGCGAGGGGCTGCTCGGGCTCGGCGGGCAGGCCGCGGAGCGCCGGGTCGCGGTCGCTGGAGACGACCTTCATGGCCGGGCGGCGCGGGACGAGCGGGGTGACGGTGTCGGAGAGCGGCTCGTCGTCCCAGTCGACGGCGGTGAGGCGCGCGGCGATCTCGTCCAGCGGGGAGACGAGCCGGCGGCGCGGGTCGAACGTCCACTCGGCGGCGTGCGGGCGGCCGTTGTCGAAGAAGGAGAGGCGGACGCGCCAGGTGTTGTCCTCGCACTTCCAGGAGTCCCATTCGACCTCTTCGAGGTCGACGCCGCCGCGGCCGAGGCGTTCCTCGACGGTCTCGCCGAGCGGCGGGCCGGGGGACGACTCGCCGGGCCTGCGGACGGCGACGCGTTGCGCCTGCTGGGCCATGTATTCGCGTTCCTGCAGGACCGGGCCCTCGAACCAGCGGATGCGTTCGACCGGGATTCCCGCCGACTCGGCGATCTCCTCCGCGGTCTCGCCGGAGCGGATACGGGCCTGGATCTCCTTGGGGCGCAAGGGACTCTCCACTTCGATCTCGAACTGGCCGAGGCGGGAGAAGTGCCCACGGACCGCGGCGCGGAGCCGGTCGTCGACGGGCAGGGTGAACCGGGTGCCTCGGCCCGCGGTGGCCAGGACGAGGTACGTACCGTCCTCGCTGACCGCGACGAGGCGCAGCTCCTGCATGCGTGTCCTTCCTGCCCTGTCTTGATGGCACGGAGGACCTCGGACCCGGCCTGCCGTGCTCTCACCGGCCGGCCGTCCGATGCCCACCGAGGGCGCATGCGTGCCCTTTCCCCCGGGTCCCGAGTCTCTCTTTCGGACACACCTGCTGCCAGCACCGTACCCGGCATGTCCGAACATCGCCGCTCTCGAAGCCCCCTCCACGAGGTCGAAGAGGGCACCTGACCAAGCTTGCCGGTGACGCGACCGGCGGGGCGCCGCCCCGCCTGATTCTTGTCCATCTTTTTCCTCACTGTGCCTGACGGGTGTGCGCGGCTCCACCGGTTCGGCGTAGTGAGTGTCACGTTCTCGATAGGAACAACCCGGATGTCCCGGTTAGTTCATGTTCCGGGGATTCGACGGCGATGGACGAAGGGGACCAGTGGCAATGCCGCGCAAGCTGCCGGACGTCAGCACGACGCAGCTGATCGCGAGCGCGGCGGCGACGGCGGCCGCCGCCTTGGGTGCGTCCTACCTGGGCGTTTACGGGACGATCATCGGCGCGGCGCTGATGAGCGTGATCTCGACGGCCGGCGCGGCGGTCGGCAAGCACTACCTCGACCAGGGCCGGGGCCGGCTCAAGGAGCTGACGCACCAGCAGACGGCGGCGCGGCGGCGGGACGCGGCGGAGGGCGCGGTGGGCGAGGCGACCAGCGCGGACCCGACCCGCACCATGGTCTGGTCCGGCGACCCGAACGCCACCCGCCGGTTCGGCCCGCCGTCCGGTGGCGATCCGAATGCCACGCGGCTCGACCCCAACGCTCAACTCGACCCGAACGCCACGCGGCTCGACCTTTCACTCGGTGGCGCGGCCGGACGCAACGACCCGAACGCGACGCGCCTGGACCCGGTGGACGCGGTCGCCGCGTCGCTCGCCGGGGCGGCCGGTGAGGACGCGGTGCGCCAGGCAGCCCGGCGGTCGGCCTGGCAGAACACGGTCGAGTGGGCCAAGGCGCGCTGGGCGATGCTCGCGGTGTCGTCGGGCGTGGTGTTCGCCATCGTGATCGCCGGGATCACGATCTACGAGGCGACGACCGGGCAGGCGCTCGGCAAGGGCGGCGGTGGCCTGACCGTCACGCAGGTGCTGGGCGGCGGCGACGGCGGGCCGCAGGACGACGATCCGTCGCCGGGCCCGTCGGTCACCCCGACGGAGCCGGGCGCCACGCCGGGCCAGTCGCCGACCGATGCGCCGACCACGCAGCCCACCACGCCGGACGGCGGGCCGACGACGCAGCCCACCGACCAGCCGACCGGGCAGCCGACGCCGCCCACGTCCTCGGTCCCGACGCCGACTGACACCCCGGCGCCCACGGAGGGCCCGCCGGACGGCGGCGGCCAGGAGCCGGGCGGCGCGGGCCCGCAGGCGCCCGCCGGCTGATCGCCCTGATCAGCGGCGCGCCCTAGTCGCCGAAGACCCGTGCCGTGTAGGGGTTGGCGAAGCGGCGGTCGGGGTCGAGTTCGTCGCGCAGGGCGCGGAAGTCGCCGAACCTCGGATACACCTTCTCCAGGTACGCGGCGTCGCGCGTGTGGAGCTTGCCCCAGTGCGGGCGCCCGTCGAGCGCGGTCATGAGGTCCTCGACGCCGCGGAAGTAGTCCTCGTGCGCGTCGCGGTGGTAGACGTGCACGGCGATGAACGCGCTGTGCCGCCCGTGGGCCATCGACAGCCAGGCGTCCTCGCGGGGGAGCGTCCGGACCTCGATCGGGAAGCTGACGCGCCAGTCCCGCCGCGCGAACAGGGTGCGAAGCTCACGCAGTGCCGGGACGAGTTCCCCGCGCGGGATCGCGTACTCCTGCTCCTTGAAGCGGACGGTCCGCGGGCTGGTGAAGACCTTGTAGGAGGTGTCGCTGTAGGTGCGAGCGCCCAGCGCCTTGGCGGAGATGCCGTTGACGAAGCGCGTCGTGCCGGGGACCCGGTGCGTCAGGCGGTTCACGGCGCCGAAGACCGTGTTGGAGAGGAACTGGTCGTCCAGCCAGTGCTTGACCTTGGACAGCGGCTCCGCGGGGCCCTCGACGCGGTTGTTGCGCTTGGTCAGGCATCCCTCGGTGTGCGGGAACCAGTAGAACTCGAAGTGCTCGTTGGCGGTGTCGAACTCGTCCAGGCGCGCGAGGACCTCGTCCCACCTCATCGGCTCCTCCTGTGCCCGCAGGAGGAAGGACGGAACGGTCCGCCAGGTGATGGCGGTGACGACGCCGAGCGCGCCGACGCCCGCGCACGCCGCGTCGAACAGGTCGGGACGCTCCTTGCGCGAGCAGGTCACGACGGTGCCGTCGGCGAGGACGAGTTCGAGCGCGGCGACCTGGGAGGCCAGCCCGGCGGCGTCGCGTCCGGTGCCGTGCGTGGCGGTCTGCAGGGCGCCGGCGACGGTCTGCTCCTGGATGTCCCCCATGTTGGCCAGCGCGAGACCGTGATCGTCCAGGAGGCGGTTGAACGCGTGCAGCGGGAGCCCCGCCTCGACGGTGACGAGCCCGGACGCGGTGTCCACGGACCGCACGGCCGTCAGTCCCTCAGGCCGCAGCAGGACGCCCTCCGCGACGGCCGCGCCGGTGAAGGAGTGACCCGTGCCCGTCATGCGGACCGTGAGGCCGTCTGCGGCGGCCGACCGGACCGCCGCGGCGACCTCGCCCGCGGTGCGCGGCGTCACGATCCGATGCGGCGTGGCCTGCTGGTTTCCCGCCCAGTTCTGCCACTTTTGGTTAGTCACGGGGGGCATGCGGTGACTCTACTCGGCGGGTGTTCATGAGGAAAGTTCATGTTCTCCGCCGGAAGTGCCCGGGGGAATCCGGCGATACCGTACTATCCGGTCGCATACCGGCTCGCCCATGATCCCGGTACAGGTGGGAAGGAAGGGACAAGGCGGGGGAACCGTCCGAAGCGACAGTCGTTGGGAAATGTTGTGGCTCCTCCTTCAGCATCGCGCACCGGGCCCGGGACGGGCCGCCGCCGCGGAAGGACGCCGCTCGCCATCGCCGCGATCGCGGTCCTCGCCGTCGCGACCGCGTCCGGCGGCGTGATCGCGGCCCTGACGACGGACCGCGCGGAGACCGCCCGCACGTCGCGTCCGCAACGGCCCCCGAACGTGCCGCCCGGCGACCCGGTCAACGTGGCCACCGGCGGCGCGGTCGCGCCGCTGCGGCGCGTGGTCCCGCCGGACGTGCTCGCGGTCGGCCGCGGCTCGATCCCCGCCGCCAAGATCAAGAAGATCGCGTCGCTGGGCCGGGTCAGGGACGTCGTCGCGGTCGCGGGCGGCGCCGTCCAGCTCCAGGGCCGCCAGATCAACACCTTCGCCGTCGACCCGTCCGCGTTCCGCTCGTGGACCCCGCCCGGCACCGCGAAGGACAACACCCTGTGGGAGGCGCTGGCCGCCGACCGGTTCGTGGTGTCCCCGGCCGCCGCCGAGCAGCTCGGGCTCGCGCGGGGCATGCGGTACCCGGTGATCGGGCGGACGATGCCGAACCTCACGATGGGCGGCGCCGGGGCCCTCGGCCTGCCCGGCATCGACATGCTCGTCAGCGGGAACTCCGGGAACCAGATCGGGCTCGTCCCGAACGTGGCGCTCCTGGTCAACGCGCCCGGAGTGAGCCCGGCCAAGGTCGTCCAGGCCGTGACCAAGGTCCTCGGGCCCGGTACGAACGTCGTCAACCTGCACGAGTACCAGACGCCCGGCGACGGCGGCCGCCCGAGCGGCTACCTGGACCTCTACAAGCAGGCGGCCACCACCTGCCGGGGGCTGTCCTGGACGGTCCTCGCCGCGATCGGCCAGGTCGAGAGCGACCACGGCCGCAACGCGGGCCCCTCCAGCGCGGGCGCGCTCGGCCCGATGCAGTTCATGCCCGCGACCTGGAAGGCGTACGGGGTGGACGGCGACCGCGACGGCAGGGCCGACATCATGAACCCCTACGACGCCATCCCCGGAGCCGCGAAATACCTGTGCGCGAACGGTGCGGGCAGAGGCGGAAAGCAGCTTTACAGAGCGGTGTACCAGTACAACCATGCGCACTGGTACGTCCAGAAGGTCCTCAGCTTGGCCCGCGCGTACGCCACGAGGTTCAGCTGATTGGATGGAGGCATGACGTCCTATGACGCGTTGCTTCTGCTGTCCTTCGGGGGGCCGGAGGGGCCCGAGGACGTGATCCCGTTCCTGGAGAACGTGACCCGCGGCCGGAACATCCCCCGGGAGCGCCTGGAAGTGGTGGGGGAGCACTACTTCCGGTTCGGCGGGGTCAGCCCCATCAACCAGCTGTGCCGCGACCTCAAGGCCGCGATCGAGGCCGACCTCGCCGCCCACGGCGTGGATCTGCCCGTCTACTGGGGCAACCGGAACTGGACCCCGTACCTGGCCGACACCGTCCGGCAGATGAAGGCCGACGGTGTGCGCCGGGCGGCCGCGTTCGTCACGTCCGCCTACAGCGGCTACTCCACCAACGACCAGTACCTCAACGACATTGCGCGCGCGCGCGAAGAGGTGCCGGACGCGCCTGAGATCGACAAGCTCCCCGTCTACTGCGACAGGCCAGGCTTCATCGACCCGTTCGTGGACGCCGCGAAGGACGCCATGAGCCGTCTCCCCGAAGACGCACGGCTGGTCTTCACCGCGCACAGCGTCCCGCTGTCCCAGCCCAACAGGGACCTGTACGCCGATGAGCTGGAGACTGCCGCGCGGACCGTCGCGCAGAAGGCGGCCCCTGGCACGCCGTGGGACCTCGTCTACCAGAGCCGCAGCGGCCCCCCGTCCCAGCCATGGCTGGAACCGCAGATCACCGACCATCTGGAGAAGCTGCACGGGGAGGGCGTCCGCGCCGTCGCGGTCGTGCCGATCGGGTTCGTGTCCGACCACATGGAGGTCAAGTTCGACCTCGACGTCGAGGCCGCCGAACGCGCCGCCGGCCTCGGCATCGCGTTCGCGCGCGCCGCCACCCCCGGCACCGACCCGCGCTTCGCCGCCCTGCCCCGCCACCTGCTGGCCGAGGCACCATGAGCCTGCCGGACGAGCTCCTGGAGCTGGCCGTCGCGACCGCGCGGGAGGCCGGGCGGATGCTGGTCGACAAGCGTCCGGTGGACGGCCCGGACGTCGTGCAGACCAAGTCGTCCCCGACCGACGTCGTCACCCAGATGGACCGCGCCGCCGAGCAGCTGATCGTCGAGCGGATCAGGGCGGCGCGGCCGGGCGATGCGTTCCTCGGCGAGGAGGGCGGCGACCAGGCCGGCGCCAGCGGCGTCCGCTGGGTGATCGACCCCATCGACGGGACCGTCAACTACCTCTACGACCTGCCCGACTGGGCGGTCAGCATCGCCGCCGAGGTGGACGGCGTCGCCGTCGCCGGGGTCGTGGAGATCCCGCGCCGGGGCGAGGCGTACACGGCCGTGCGCGGCGCGGGCGCGCTCCAGCACACCGCTTCCGGCACGCGCGAACTCCACGTGAATTCTCGGGTGCCGCTCGACAAGGCGCTGGTGGCAACGGGGTTCGGCTACGCGTCGGGGCGGCGGGCCAGGCAGGCGCGGGTCCTCACGGGCGTGCTGCCGAACGTCCGCGACATCCGGCGCGCCGGGTCCTGCTGCGTCGACCTGTGCTCGCTCGCGGCCGGACGGGTCGACGCCTACTACGAGCGCGGCGTCCAGGCGTGGGACATCGCCGCGGGCGGGCTGATCGTCCGGGAGGCGGGCGGGCGCGTCGAGGGCCTGCACGGCGCCGTGCCCGGCCCCGAACTCGCCATCGCCGCAGGCCCGGGCACGTTCGAGGCCCTGCACGACCTCCTGGCCCCGCTGGACCCGCTCGGCGACTGATCCACGACCGGGAACGGAGAGCCCGGGACCGCGCGGGTCCCGGGCTCAGGTGTCGTTCGAGCGGCTTCAGTCGCAGCGGGGTGGCTCTACACCGATGTCGTTGTTCGCTGCGATCCGGCGCAGGTCGTTGATCTCCTCCTGGCGAATGTCCGCCAGGTAGGTGTCACCCTCTGCATGGGCGCTGCGCAGCGACGCGTACGCGTCATCGAGTCGCTGCTGGATCATGCGTGACAACTCGCCCATAGGCCTCCTCCCGGATCGTGCCCATGTCTACCCAGGCCTAGGCTGAAGGTAAACCTGAACGCCTGTGCAATTTTCGCGGATTCTTGCGCCACTGCCACCACGGTGCGCTCAACGATCATCTGAACAGGTGTTTACGGGCGTCTTACGGTGCCCGTGGCATACCTGGAGGCCGGGGCGGACCGCGTCCCGGCCCATGGAGGGGGACCTCGTGCGTGTTCTAGTCGTCGAGGACGAGCGGGTGCTCGCCGACGCCATCGCCACCGGCCTGCGCAGGGAGACGCTGGCCGTGGACGTGGCCTACGACGGCGCCGGCGCGCTGGAGCGGGCCGGCGTCAACGAGTACGACGTCATCGTCCTGGACCGCGACCTTCCCAAGGTCCACGGCGACGACGTCTGCAAGCACCTCGTCGCGCAGCGCTACCCGGCGCGGATCATCATGCTGACCGCCGCGGGCGAGCTCGGCGACCGGGTCGAGGGCCTGTCCATCGGCGCCGACGACTACCTCGCCAAGCCGTTCGCGTTCGCCGAGCTCATCGCCCGGGTGCGGGCCCTCGGCCGGCGCGCCGCCGCGCCGCTGCCGCCCGTCCTGGAGCGCGCCGGGATCAGCCTCGACCCGGCCCGCCGCGAGGTCGCCCGGGACGGCCGCCCCGTCGAGCTGACCCGGAAGGAGTTCGCCGTCCTGGAGGTCCTGCTCAGCGCGGACGGCGCCGTCGTCAGCTCCGAGCAGCTCCTGGAGAAGGCCTGGGACGAGCACATCGACCCGTTCACCAACGTCGTCCGCGTCACGATGATGACGCTCCGCAAGAAACTCGGCGACCCGCCGGTGATCGAGACCGTGCCCGGCGTGGGGTACCGGCTGTGACCACCGAACCCGCGCCCAAGGGCGGCCCGGACAAGCCCGGCGGCGGCAGTGGCCCGTGGCGGCGGCCCGGCCCGCAGCAGGTCCCGCAGCCCGCCCAGGCGCCCAAGGGCGTGGGATGGCGCGGCGACGGCGGCGGGACGTTCGGCGACATGAAGGCGCTGCCGCGGATGAGCGTACGGCTGCGCCTCACCCTCCTGTACGGGCTGCTGTTCTTCATGGCGGGCGCGCTGCTGCTGTTCGTGATGTCGGTGCTGATGGCCGACATCCTCGGCGGCGTCAAGGTGATCGGCTTCAACATCTCCGACGAGGAGGCCGCCGCGCTGCAGCGCCAGTTCGTCGAGCAGACGATGCGGCAGCTGGTCGGCCGGTCGCTGCTCGCGCTCGGCGGCGTCGGGGTGATCACGCTGGTGCTCGGCTGGTTCGTCGCCGACCGGGCGCTCAGCCCGCTGCAGCGGGTCACCACCACCGCGCGCCGGCTGTCGGAGAGCACGCTGCACGAGCGGATCGCGCTGGAGGGCCCGGACGACGAGATCAAGGAGCTGGCCGACACCTTCGACGCCATGCTCGAACGGCTCGGGATGGCGTTCGACTCGCAGCGCCGGTTCGTCGCGAACGCCTCCCACGAGCTGCGCACCCCCCTCGCGATCAACCGGACGCTGCTGGAGGTCGCGCTCGGCGACCCGGACGTCTCCGACGACCTGCGCGCCGTCGGCCGGACGCTCCTCGCGACCAACGCCCGGCACGAGCGCCTCATCGAGGGCCTGCTGCTGCTCGCCCGCAGCGAGCGGGAGCTCGCCACCCGCACCCCGGTCGACCTGGCCGAGGTGGCCACGACCGTGCTGGAGCACTCGGCGCGCCGCGACCACGACCTCGACGTGGCCGTCCATCCAGAGCTGACGTCGGGGGAGGCGCTCGGCGACCCGGTGCTGCTGGAGCACCTGGTGTCCAACCTCGTCGAGAACGCGATCAAGCACAACGTCGAGGACGGCGGCGAGCTGTGGATCCGCACCGGCATGCTGGAGGGCTACGCCACCATCCAGGTCGAGAACACCGGCCCGGCCGTGCCCGCCTACGAGGTGGAGCGGCTGTTCGAGCCGTTCCGGCGGCTGAACGCCGACCGCGTCGAGTCGGCCAAGGGCGCCGGGCTCGGGCTGTCGATCGTCCGGTCGGTGGTGCTGGCGCACCGGGGCGCCGTGTACGCGGCGCCGCGGCCCGGCGGCGGGCTGATCGTCACGGTCCGGCTCCCGCCCGGCTGATCTCCCGCCCGGCTGATCCCCTGCGCGGCTGATCTCCTACGCCGGCCTACGTGAGCGCGGCCGTCGCCACGGTCGGGTCGCCGTCGTAGTCCATCTCCAGGCCGACGAACTTGCCGCTCCTGCGCACCGCGGCCGCTCCGTTGTTGACCAGGGGGATGAGGGCCATGTCGTCCAGCGCCACCTTCTCGGCCTGCCGGAACAGGTTCGCGCGGGACGCCGCGTCCTGCGTCCGCAGCGCGGTGGAGATCAGGTTGTCGAAGCCGCCGTTCTTCCAGCCGGACAGGTTGTGGTGGCTGTTCGTGCTGGTCGCCACCACCGTGCCGCCGAGGAGCGGCCACAGCATCGAGTAGGCGCCGGGGTAGTCGGGGCCCCACGAGAAGAAGGCCAGGCCGCAGGCGTCGTCCTTGACGAGTTCCTTGCGGAAGCGCTCGTACTCGCTGATCGGGATCGCCCGCGCGTCGATCTTCCAGCCGAGGACCGACTCCAGCGAGTGCCGGACGACCTCGACCAGCTTCTCGTCGGCGGTCGAGCCCCGGTAGTAGAACCGCATCTCCGTCCCTGGCTTGAGGCCCGCCCGCGCCGCGTGCTCCTTGGCCTTCGCCGGGTCCGTCCCGTCGCACGACGGGCAGGCGCCGGGCCCGCCGAAGCCGGGAACCCCCGCCGGGACGATGCCGTGAGCCCGCTTGTAGGAACCTCCGGCCAGCGCGACGAGCTTCTCGCGGTCGATCGCGTAGGACACCGCCAGCCTGGCGTCCCTGGAGTTCATCGGCGGGCGCGCGGTGATCGGGACGAGCATGCGGGTGAACGGCGCGGGCCGTGTGATCAGCTCGTTCTTCGGGGCGGCGCCGACTTGGTCGGTGCCGACGGTGTACCAGTCGACCTCGCCGGCGGCGTAGGCCGCGCGTCCCAGGGCCGGTTCGCCGCTGATGCGGACGTCGACGCCGTCGAGCTTCGTCTTGCCGAACGCCCAGGCGTCGTTGCGCACCAGCGAGACCCGGCTGTTCTTCTGGTACTCCTGCAGCTTGAACGGCCCGTTCCCGACGGGCCTGATGTTGTACGCCTCGTTGTCGGGCCTGCCCGCGTCCTCGGGGACGGGCATGAACGCGGGCTCGGAAAGCCGCGCGGGGAAATCGCAGTTGGGGGACGTGAGCGTGACCTCCAGCATGGTGCTGGTCACCACTCTGACCCCCGACATCGTCTCGGCCTTGCCGCCCGAGAGCTCGGCGAAGCCGGCGATGTCGGTCATCAGGTAGGCGCCACCGCCGGCGTCCGTCGCCGCGCTGCGGTCCCAGCCGCGGACGAACGCCTGCGCGTCGACGGGCCTGCCGTCGCTGAACGTCGTCCCGTCCTTGATCTGGATCTTCCACCGGCGGCAGGACGCGTCCGGGGTGATCTGGGTGGCGAGGCGGTTGCGGGCGGTGCCGTCCGGGGCGAGCTCGGTCAGGCCGGTGAACAGCTGCTTGGTGAGGAACCGCTCGGCTCCGCTGAACGCGTGCGACGGGTCGATCTCGTCGCCGCTGGTGGTGACCCCGCGCGTCGCCATCTGGAAGGTGCCGCCCGTCCGGCCGCCCGCCGACGTCGTGGTCGGGTCGGGGTCGCCGTCGCCCGCGAGCTTGACGGCGATCGCGGTTCCGGCCACGACGAGGGCGACCAGCGCGGCGCCGCCCGCACTCGCCAGCACGCCCACGCCGCGCCGTCTCGGCGGCCGGGGGACGTCGGTGCCCATGTCAGGGGAGGCGGAGGACGGCCAGGTCGCGGCGTATCCCTGCCCGCCGGGCGGCGGAGCCGGAGGCGGCCACGCCCCACCGGGCGGCGCCATCCCGGCCGGCGCCGGGCGGGGCGGCGGCGGCTGCACGGTCCGCAGCCGCGCCGATTCGGTGGCCGCGGTCGCTGCGCCCTGCGTGAGGATCACCGAGTCGTCGCCGGGGGCGTCCGGCCGGGCGCCCTGCCGCGGCCGGCTCCCCGCGAGCTCCAGCAGGTGCGCCAGGACGCGCTGCGACGCGGGCCGCAGCGCCGGGTCCTTGCTCAGGCAGTCCGCCACGATCTGGCGCAGCGGCGCGTGCAGGTCGCCGAGGTCGGGCGGCAGGTTGAGGATGCGGTGCATGACCGCCGGAATCGAGTCGTGCCCGAAAGCGGGACGCGCCGTCGCCGCGTGCACCATCGTGGCGCCCCACGCGAACACGTCCGCCGCCGGCCCGACCCGCGCCCCGGAGATCTGCTCGGGGGCCATGTAGGCGGGCGTGCCGACGGCCGTGCTCGACATCGTGCCCGTCGCGTCCAGCGCCCGCGCGATACCGAAGTCGATCACCCGCGGGCCGTCCGGCGCGAGCAGCACGTTCGCGGGCTTGAAGTCGCGGTGCACGACGCCCGCCTGGTGGATGGCGGCGAGGGCCGTCATCGTCCCGATCGCCAGCCGGTCCAGATCGGTGCCGCGCCGCGGGCCCTGCTCGGACACCACCCGCGACAGCGGCGGGCCGTCGATGTACTCGCTCACGATGTAGGGCCGGTCGCCCTCGACGTCGGAGTCGAGGACGCGCGCCGTGCAGAACGCCGAGACCCGCTTGGCGACCGCGACCTCGGCCGCGAACCGGGCCCTGGCCTTCGGGTCGCCGCTGAACCGCGCGTGCAGCAGCTTCACGGCGACCCGGTGGCCCGGCTCGTCCTCGCCGAGATAGACGGTGCCCTGACCGCCCTCCCCGAGGAGGCCGGTCAGGGTGTACGCGCCGAGCCGGGACGGGTCACCCGCGCGAAGCGGTGTGACCTCGTCCGTCACTTGCTCACGGTCCCGAACGCTTGGGCGGTCGCGGCCGAGCGTGTCTGTCGCCACTCCCACCGCATGGTGGTCCCAGACCCGGACGGGATGAACGTGACGTAGCCGGGCGCGCACTCGTTCCCGCTCATGCCCGCGTACGGGGTCTCCTGGTACTCGATCCGCGAGCTGCCGCTGTCCCCGGACAGGTGCGTGAGCCGGGTCCGGCAGTCGTCCTGGGCGCCGGACGGGTAGGAGTAGGTCGCGATGCCGCTGGAGTACACCAGCGTGAACCGGACGTCGAAGCTCGTGCGTCCCGTCCCGGCGCCCGGCTGGTTGCCGTCACCGGTCCACACGCCGATGAGCCCGCCGCGCGTCGAGGTACCGGTCGGCGTGTCGGTCGACGGCGTGTAGGTGGTCGGCGGCGTGTACGGATCCGGGTCGGGATCGTCGCTGTTGGCGGCGACGACCACGATCGCCACGATCACGATGATGACGATCAGCGCGAGCACGCCGCAGCCGATCGCGATGATCGGCCCGGCGCCGCCGGACTGCTTCGGCCGCCCGTACCCCGGCCCCGGCGGGACCGGCTGCCCCATCGGCATCCGCGGCTGCGTCGGCGGCGGTGGCCCGGGCGGGGTCGGCCCGCCCTGGTACATCGGCATCGGCGGCGGCGTGATCGGCTGGGGCGGCGGCGTGTTCGGCCCCGGCGGCATCCCGGCCTGGTGCATCGGCATCGGCGGCGGGGTGATCTGCTGCCGCGGCGGCTCCGGGCGCGGCGCGGGCGGCACCGGGGGCGGCGGCGCGAGCTGCGAGGCGATCCGGGTGCCCTGGTTGAGCAGGTCGTCAGGACCGCCCGCCTGCGAGCCCGGCGCGACGCCGACATGCCCGAGCAGGTTCAGCAGCAGCTGCGCCGCCGGCGGGCGCAGGCCCGCGTCCTTGGACAGGCAGCGTCCGATCAGGTCGCGCAGCGGCCCGGCGGGCAGCGCGGACAGGTCGGGGTCCTCGTTGAGGATCCGGTTGATGATGACCGGCAGCGTGTCCGCCTCGAACGGCGACTGGCCCGTCGCGGCGAACACCATCGTCGCGGCCCAGGCGAAGATGTCCACGGCCGGGGTGAGCGGCGCGCCGGTCAGCTGCTCGGGGGCGAGGTAGCCGGGGGTGCCGACCACCATGCCGGTGGCGGTCACCGCGCTCTCCTGCGAGTTGACCGTCCGGGCGATGCCGAAGTCGACGACGCGCGGGCCGTCGGAGGCGAGCATGACGTTGTTCGGCTTGAAGTCGCGGTGGACGATCCCGGCCTCGTGGATGGCGGCGAGCGCCGTCACCGTGCCGATCGCGAGGCGCTCCAGCTCCTGGGCGCTCCGCGGTCCGTCGTGCGCGACGACGTCGTGCAGCGACGGCCCGTCGATGAACTCGCTGACGACGTACGGCTGGTCGCCGTGGACGTCGGCCTCCAGCACCCGCGCCGTGCAGAAGGGCTCGACCTTCTGCGCCGCCGCCACCTCACGGGTGAACCGGGCCCGCGCGGCCGGGTCGTTCGCCATCTGCGCGTGCAGCAGCTTGACGGCGACGTACTCGCCTCCCGGCGTCCTGCCCAGGAAGACGGCGCCCTGACCCCCGGCGCCTAGACGTCCGACGACCTCGTACTGTCCGAGTGCCCTAGGATCGCCCGGCTCCAGCGGAGCGGCATCCGGCATCTGACCCTCCAGTGACCCGCAGTGATGTCCCGCGATAGTGTGCGCCGGACCCCGTAGCGAGGGCCTTCCGCCGGCGATCGCCGGGCAGTCCCCCGCAGGGGGTCCGCCCCCAACCTCAAGCGGGCACGATATCGCGTTAGTTCAGACGTTTCACTGCAGAGTCTGGTTCGATGTCCGACCTGCCCGATCGGCCGTCCCGCCGCGCCGGGCAGGTCGGTGCGCACAACGTCCCCCGGACCGATATGATCCCCGACCGCCGCGCGATCCGCGGCGGGGAGCCTCGATTACGCCACCGCACCACGACATCCGACTGATATGTGACAGAAGACACATTTCGGGGACGAGATGCGGGTGACGGGTGTCACTCGTGGGAACGGTCGCGCCTTGTGTGTCGCAGGTCACCAACCGTGACAGAATTTCCCGCCCGGATCGGGCACAAGAACGGTCCCCCGAGCGTTAGTTCCGCGCGACGGGGCGCATAAAGCACTGAGGGGGATGGAGACAGAAGATGGCGACCGACTACGACAGCCCACGCAAGACAGACGACGACCTCAGCGAGGACAGCCTCCAGGAGCTTCAGGCCCGGCGGGCCGACAAGGCCGCCAGCATCATCGACGAAGACCTGGACGCCGGCGAGGTCGCCGAGCTGCCCGGCGCCGACCTGTCGAACGAGGAGCTCACCTTCCGGGTGGTTCCGCGGCAGGCCGACGAGTTCACCTGCACGCGCTGCTTCCTGGTGCACCACCGCAGCCAGCTGGCCACCGAGAAGAACGGCCAGCCGATCTGCCGCGAGTGCGCCGCCTGACCGGGAGTGGCCGCAGGGTGCCGGGAGAGATCGAACGTCAGGAGGACAGGGAGCCGTCCCGCCGGAACGGCTCCGCCGAACTCGGTGAGCTGGTCGGACGGCTCACCGCCGAAGAGAACATGGACCGCGAGACCCGCGGCCGCCTGCTCGGCCGTCTGGCCGCACTGCTCGGCCAGAAGACCCGCAGAGCAGGCGCCGCGGGCGTCGCGCGCGGCCGGTGGCTCGGCGACCTGCTCGTCGAGGCCGCCCCGCACATCCCGATCCGCGACCTCGAGACGCTGCAGGCCCACCATCACGGCCTGATGGGCGAGGAACTCGCCGACAAGATCGTGAAGGTGGCCGGAAACAGCACGACCGCCGTCGGCGCCGCCGGCGGCGCGCTCGCCGCCGTGCAGTTCGCCGCTCCGCCGCTGCTGCTGACCGCCCCCGCTCAGCTGGCGGCCGAGACCCTCGTCGTCGCGGCCATCGAGGTCAAGATGATCGCCGAACTGCACGAGGTGTACGGCATCACCGTCCAGGGCACCGGAACGGCCCGCGGTGCCGCGTTCGTCACGTCCTGGGCCCGGCAGCGCGGCATCAACCCCCTGGAAGCCGGTTCCCTCACCAGCGCCCTGGGCACGGCGGCCAAGTCGGCCCTGCGCAAACGCATGCTGCGCACCTTCGGCCGCAGCCTGGGCACCATGGGCCCGTTCCTGACCGGCGCCGCCGCGGGCGCGGCCCTCAACCGCTCCGCCACCAAGGCCCTGGCCGCCAAGATCCGCCACGACCTGCGCCAGAACCTGGGAACCCCACCCCCGCTCCCAGGCCCGCGTCCGCCGCGCTGAACCCTCCCCCTAGACCTCGGTCTTGAGGTTGGACGGGAGCTCGCCGGTGCCCTTGGCCCACTGCTTCGCGGCGGCGCGGGTCGCGAGCAGGCGGGCGAGCTCCATGCCGACGCCCATGACCACGGCCCAGCCGATCGCCTCGGTCAGCGCGACCTCAGGGGACTCGGGATTGGTCGGCGGCTCCTTCCCGGTGCTCTTCTTCCAGGCCAGCGTGATGACCTTCTTCGCGACGAAGCCGCCCGCGAAGGCCGCGGCGCCGGCCATCACCCGCCAGCCGAGGTCGCCCTTGTCCGCCATGATCGTCCTCCAGTCGTCCCTGTGGTTCCGACGCTACCGGAACCGTCCGCCGGTGATCGTCGCGTTCGGGCCGGTAATCGGGATGCGATGCGGGGCCCGGTCAATACGATTGATCCATGACAGAGCAGCCGCGTACCCCGAGCGTCCCTTCCAAGCCCTCCCTGGACGGCCTGGAGGAGAAGTGGGTACGCGCCTGGGAGGACGGCGGCGTCTACCGCTTCGACCGCACACGACCGCGCGGCGAGGTCTTCTCGATCGACACCCCGCCGCCCACCGTGAGCGGTTCCCTCCACGTCGGCCACGTCTTCTCCTACACCCACACCGACACCGTCGCGCGGTATCACCGCATGCGCGGTCGGGCGGTCTTCTACCCCATGGGCTGGGACGATAACGGCCTGCCCACGGAGCGGCGCGTCCAGAACCACTTCGGAGTGCGGTGCGATCCGTCCCTTCCGTACGATCCGGACTTCGAGCCGCCCGCCAAGCCCGACCCCAAGCGGCAGCTGCCCGTTTCGCGGCGCAACTTCATCGAGCTGTGCGAGCGGCTCACCGCGGTGGACGAGAAGGCGTTCGAGGAGATGTGGCGCCG
The DNA here is from genome assembly GCF_044326375.1 of Actinomadura sp. 3N508. Lineage (NCBI taxonomy): Bacteria > Bacillati > Actinomycetota > Actinomycetes > Streptosporangiales > Thermomonosporaceae > Actinomadura > Actinomadura sp. 3N508. Next base: position 500,914 of record NZ_JBIRAX010000004.1, on the reverse strand, counting down.
TGTCGGCCTGTCGGTCGACTGGGGGCACCTGTACACGACGATCGGGGACGTGTCCCGGACGGCGTCCCAGCGGGCCTTCCTGCGGAACCTCGCGCGGGGCGAGGCGTACCTGTCCGAGGCGCCGACGCTGTGGGACGTCACGTTCCGCACGGCCGTCGCGCAGGCCGAGCTGGAAGACCGCGAGCAGGCCGGGGCCTTCTACCGGATCCGGTTCCATGGCGACGAACGGCCCGTCTACATCGAGACGACGCGGCCCGAGCTGCTGCCCGCGTGCGTCGCGCTGGTCGCGCACCCCGACGATGAGCGGTACCGGGAGCTGTTCGGGACGACCGTCCGCACGCCGCTGTTCGGCGTCGAGGTCCCGGTCGTCGCGCACCGGCTGGCCGAGCCCGGCAAGGGGTCCGGCATCGCGATGATCTGCACGTTCGGCGACGTCACCGACGTCACCTGGTGGCGCGAGCTGAACCTGCCCACGCGCGCGATCATCGGCTGGGACGGGCGGCTCGCCGCCGACCCGCCGGAGGGCGTCCCCGCGCACCCGTACGGCGAGCTGACCGGCAAGACCGTCTTCTCCGCCAAGGAACGGGTCGTCGAGCTGCTGCGCGAGTCCGGCGACCTGGACGGCGAGCCCCGCAAGATCACGCGGCCGGTGAAGTTCTACGAGAAGGGCAGCAAGCCGCTGGAGATCGTCACCACGCGGCAGTGGTACATCCGCAACGGCGGTCGCGACGAGGGCGTCCGGGCGGAGCTCCTCGCGCGGGGCCGCGAGCTGGAATGGCACCCCGGCTACATGCGGGCCCGGTATGAGAACTGGGTCGAGGGCCTGAACGGCGACTGGCTGATCTCCCGGCAGCGGTTCTTCGGCGTGCCGATCCCCGTCTGGTATCCGCTGGACGAGGCGGGCGAGCCGCGCTACGACGCGCCGATCGTCCCGGCGGAGGGCGCGCTGCCCGTCGACCCGTCGTCCGATGCCCCGCCCGGGTTCACCGAGGGGCAGCGCGGCGAGCCCGGCGGTTTCATCGGCGATCCCGACGTCATGGACACCTGGGCGACGTCGTCGCTGACCCCGCAGATCGCGGGCGGCTGGGAGCGCGACGCCGAACTGTTCGGCCGCGTCTTCCCCTACGACCTGCGCCCCCAGGCGCACGACATCATCCGGACGTGGCTGTTCTCCACGGTCGTCCGCGCGCATCTGGAGCACGGGTCGCTGCCGTGGAAGGGCACCGCTCTGTCCGGCTGGATCCTCGACCCGGACCGCAAGAAGATGTCGAAGTCGAAGGGGAACGTCGTCACGCCGATCGACCTGCTGCGCGAGTTCGGGTCCGACGCCGTCCGGTACTGGGCGGCGAGCGGGCGTCCGGGCACCGACACGGCGTTCGACACCGGCCAGATCAAGGTCGGGCGCCGTCTCGCCATCAAGATCCTCAACGCCTCGAAGTTCGTGCTGGGGCTGGGGGAGGTGCGCGCGGACGCGGCGGTGACGGAGCCGCTCGACCGGGCGATGCTGGCGACGCTGTCCGGGGTCCTCCAGGACGCGACGGACGCGTTCGAGGGCTACGACTACGCGCGTGCTCTGGAGCGCACCGAGCGGTTCTTCTGGGAGTTCTGCGACGACTACTTGGAACTGGTCAAGGCACGCGCCTACGGCGACGGGCCGGAGGGCCAGTCTGCGCGGGCCGCGCTGCGCACGGCGCTGTCGGTTCTGCTGCGGTTGTTCGCGCCCGTCCTGCCGTTCGTGACCGAGGAGGTCTGGTCGTGGTGGCGGCAGGGGTCGGTGCACGCCGCGTCGTGGCCGGCGGTGGCGGAGCTGCCGCCGGGCGGCGACCCGGGCGTCCTGGCGGCGACGGGGGAGGCGCTCCGGCAGGTCCGCAAGGCGAAGTCGGAGGCGAAGGCGTCGATGCGCGCCGACGTGTCCCGCGCGGTGGTGCGGGGCGCCGAGGTGATGCGCATCGCACGCCCGGACCTGGCCGCCGCCGGACGCATCGCCGACCTGAAACTGGAGGACGCCCCGGCCGACCTGACCGTCGACGTTGTCCTCGCCCCGTCCGGCTAGCTCGTCCTTTCCATCGTTCCTTCGAAGTTGATCATAAGTAAGTGGTCCCATCAGGAATGATGCGCCGGTCGTGACCATTCGCGCAGTCGGCCGAGTGCGGTGAATGTGGGCAATAGGAAAACAGGTCCACTGGGCGCTGCTATGCTGCCGCTGAACTTTTCCGGTGTCGTTACGGCCTGTCGCGTGGCGGGGTCGGTGCGGTCGAGTCGAAAGGACGGCATGGCACCACCAGAAACCCCGGGCAACGGGCCGGGTGCGACCATGCGGCCGGCGCTGCCGATCTCACCGTTCGGGAATGCGCCGGTGACCGCCGCCGGTGGTGGCGTGGAATTCGACCCTCCCGTGATCGAGGCGTTCGGCGGCAAGCTGATCAGAGCGGTGGGCCAGGAGTTGACTGCGGCACGCAAGCACCTCAACGGCGCGCCGCGGGCGGTGGAGGCCACCTCGTTCACCACGTTCTGCATTCCGCTGGCTCACGCCTACACCCAGGCCACCGAGTACGCCGACGTCGACCTCATCACCAAAGAGAAGGTCCTGACGGACTACGACGCCAAGCTCAGGAAGACCGCCGAGATCCTCCGCGAAGCGGACAAGAAGAGCGCACCACAGAGCAAATAGCCCCCTGCCTGGTAGGAGACTGGTGTGGCCGACAACGGCCTGAGCGCCCTCGAGAACGTCGCCAAGGCCGCCTATTGGGAAGCGACCATCGCGGCCTTCTTCATCCCCAACGCCTGGTCCATGGTCGCCATCATCTACCAGGCGCAGTCGAACCCGGGGCAGCTCTGGGACGCCGCCGACGAGTGGTACGAGGTCAAGCAGCGGCTGGTCGCGGCCGACAAGGAGGTCACCGCGCAGCTCAAGTCGCTGAGCGAGCGCGACTGGTCGGGCAAGGACCGCGACGCGTTCGACAAGAAGCTGCACGACTATCAGAACCAGATCCGGCTCTCCTACGCCTTCGCCGTCTCCGTCCACGTCATCCTGAAGATCATGGCCATGCTCATCGCCATGTTCATCATGATGATGTGGGCCTTCGCCACGATCATCTTCATCTACGCGATGATCATTTTGGCGTTGCAGGTCATGGCGCGGCTTCCCGTCGTGAACGTGTGGGCCGGGCCCGCGCTCATCGCCGTACAGACGCAGGCGAAGGTGATCACCGGTCAGCTCTACATGACTCTGAAGTCGGCTGAGAAAGGTTTGGAGACCTTCGGGAAGGGGGCCGCCGCCACGTTGGCAGGGCTGATGGCCATCGATGTGACGGGCCAGATGCTCACGGGGAACACCGCCGCCTACCCTGACTTCGCCCAAGCGGCGGTGAACAGCGCGGACGATGTGGCCAAAGGACACCTCGCCCTCCTGGAGCAGAAACTGACCGCTCAGTTCATGAAGGGGAAGAAGCTGGGCGGCGCCGACCTCGGTGCGATCTACAAGTTCCCGCAGGCGAAGATCCCTAAGAACATGCGGTCCTGGTTCGAGAGGGGCGGTGGCGTGAAGGGCACGGCCGACGTAGGCATCCCCGGTGCCAAGGAGGGCACCATCCCTGCTGGGGGTTCACCGACTGTGACTCGGCCTGTCACCGGGCTAGGGGAGAAGTACGGCGATTCCTTTGTGAAGCGGACCGATGCACTTCCTCCCTCGTAAGAACTGGAGAATACTTTGACGTCGCCGCCGCAGGAAGTGGTGTTCGAGAACACCGCCAAGGGGCTTCCGCTGGTCTTCGGCTCCTTAATCATCATTGCCGGTGGAGCGACCTGGCTGGGATTAAGGCTCGGTGGCTGGGTAGGGATCTGCCTTTTTGTGGTGGCCGGACTTCTGCTGACCCTTATGGTCTACATCACGCAGTCCATGCTCCGTGTGGGGCCGAGTATGTTGCTGCTGACACCTGAGGGGTTGGTCTACAAGGTGGGTGGAAAGCGGGACGTGGTTCCGCCGGAAGCCATTGAGGCGGTCGGCTTGGTGCGCCGCAAGGATGTGGGGGCCAACCTGATCCTCTGGTTCGATGCTTCGCGAATGCCTGAGGTGCCGAAGAACATCCGGCGGCGGGAGAAACCACCCGGTCAGATCGTGCTGACGGTGGTCATGGACGAACGCGACTCCTTCCCGCCCGAGCGGGTCAGAGAGGTGCGGGAACTCGTGCAGGCGCACGGATTGGGGGAATGGCGGAACCGCAGTGCCGCGACGTGACGGGTCAACCCATTCCGGAGAGCTCGCCCTGCATCTCGTCGGCGATGATGACCATGGCCAGCATCACCACGTCCCAGCTGGTGGAAGTGTTCGCCTGTAGGTCAACCGTCCAGGAGTGAGCGCCGCTGAGCCGGACGGTGGCCACCGGCGAGCCGGACGTCTCTTCGGCCTCCACGGGACTCCAGGCCGGATTGGTTTTGATCGTTCCCATGGACGTGCCCGTATCGTCCTGGACGGTGTACTCCAGCTTCAGGGGCAACAGCCTCCTCTTTTTCTTGATCGATGCCGGGAGAATACCGTCGACCGTCTCCACCCGCAGTTCGTCCACACCGCTGGTGTCGACGTTGGGCATCTCGAACAGGAGTGTCTCGTCCGCTCGCACGATCTGGAGATTCCCGCCCGAAGTGAACATCGTGCGCCAGGTCTGGCGCGGGCGCTTCACCCTGGCCAGCACGGTGCCTTCCCAATCAGTGAAGACATCGTCGGAGAACAGCAACTCGCCGGTGCCGAAGAGTGTGCTCATCGTCCGAAGTTCCTCTGCATCTGGTCGAATATCTTGGTCGCGTCCCGCAGGCCGCCGGTGAACAGGTCCTGGATGCCGGCGATCGTCTCCTGGAGTTCCGCAGGGTCGGGCTGGATCTCGTCCGGGTTGCCTCCGGGGCCGAATATCTCGCTGGTGAGGTCGTCCATCTGACGCTGAAGGTCCTGCTTGGCGGCAGCCGCGACCTCGACGATCGTCTCGGCGAGGTTCTCTGACCCTGTGCGTAGCGCGCGGGGATCGATCTGGAGTTTGGCCAGCTCACCGAGAGGGCCCCACTCGATCTTGATCCGGCCATCGTCCGATTCCGCGCGACCCAGCAGTTCGGCCGTCCGCGACTTCATCTCTTCGGCATTGGCCACCTGGCGCTCGGAGGCGCGTAGCAACTTGTCAAGGTCGAACTCATGATCTGTCATGGGAGCCTTTGCCGTCTCGTGCGCCGAAATGCCGCTCCGATATTAACCACCCCGTTGAAGGGCGGACGGGCTATTAAGGCAACTCGTACGGCTTGCGAGGCGGGTGCCTCCGCAGGGCTGCCCGCCCCTTGACGCGGGCCGTCGCCCCGGCCATATTGGATGCTTCGTCCAATTGCGTGGTGGTCATGGCACGGGAGGAAGCGGATGAGCGAGATCGACGAGCGGCACCCCGTCATCGCCCCGCGGCGTGTCAGGTTCGACTGGGCGGACACGCCGCTGCACTGGATCCCGGACGAGCCCGTCGCCACGCATTTCATCAACGTCCTGCACCTGCTCCTGCCCGCCGGTGAGCGATGGTTCGTGCACGTCTACAAGCAGACGCTCCCGCTCGTGGCCGACGACCCGCGCCTTCACAAGGAGGTCAAGGGGTTCATGGGCCAGGAGGCCGTGCACGCCTACTCTCACCAGGGCGTTCTCGACCGGCAGATGCTCGCGCAGGGCCTCGACCCGCGTCCGCTCACCGATCGGATCGAGTGGATGTTCACGCGGCTGCTCGGTGACCGGCGGCCGCTGCCGCTCATGTCCAGGCGGCGGTGGCTGGACGTCCGGATCGGGATCATCGCCGGCATCGAGCACTACACCGCCGCCCTCGGCCAGTGGATCCTCGACGCCCGCGAGCTGGACGACGCCGGCGCCGACCCGACGATGATGGACCTGCTGCGCTGGCACGGCGCCGAGGAGGTCGAGCACCGCTCCGTCGCGTTCGACGTGTACGAGCACGTCGCCGGACGGTACTGGACGCGTTTCTTCGCGTTCTTCCTCGGCGTCCTCGCGCTGCCGCTGATGGTGTACGCGGGCGCCGCGTACCTGTGCCGGGCCGACCCGACGCTGAAGGGCGTCCGCCCCCGGATCCGGGACTACCGGCGGGCCGTGCGGCGCGGGCTGTTCCCCAGCAACCGGTTCATGGTGTCCGCAGCCCGCACGTACCTGCGGCGCGACTACCACCCGTCCCGCGAGTGCTCGACGCAGCGCGCGCTCGACTACCTGGCCGTGTCGCCCGCCGCCCAGGCCGCCGCGTACAAGACCCCCTGACCCGCCGCGCACCGCTCAGAACGTGCAGGGCAGGTGCTTGATGCCGTTGATGAAGTTGGAGTAGAGCATCCGGGGTTCGCCGCTCGCGCGGATGTCCGGCACGCGCGTGAGCAGTTCACGGAACATCACCGTGATCTCCTGCCGGGCGAGGTTGGCGCCCAGGCAGAAGTGCGGGCCGGGGCCGCCGAACCCCAGGTGCGGGTTGGGGGAGCGGGTGATGTCGAAGACGTCGGGGTCGGTGAACACGTCGGCGTCGCGGTTGGCGGAGTTGTAGAAGAGCAGGACCTTGTCGCCGGCCAGGTATCGCTGGCCGTTCATCTCGTGGTCGCGGGTCACGGTCCGGCGGAACTGGATGACGGGCGTCGCCATCCGGACGATCTCCTCCACCGCGCCGGGCGCGTGCGCGTCGAAGTCCTCCATCAGCAGGGCCCGCTGCTCCGGGTTGTCGGTGAGCAGCTTCAGGCCGTGCGACATCGCGTTGCGCGTGGTCTCGTTCCCGGCGACGACGAGCAGGATGAAGAACGACCCGATCTCCTGGTCGGTCAGCGACTCGCCGTCCACGTTGGCGGTCACGAGCCGCGACACCAGGTCGTCGCCGGGGTACCTGCGGCGCCGCCGGGCCAGCTTCATCGCCAGGTGGTTCAGCTCGTACCCGGCCGCCATCGCCTGCAGCAGCCCGTACAGGACGCCGATCCGGGTGATGTCGCCGCGGTAGAGGTCCCTGCCGCCGGTGTACTCGGGGTCGCCGAGGCCCAGGATGATGTTCGTCCGCTGGAACACCATGGGACGCAGCCGCCGGGGGATGCCCATCATGTCGCAGATGACCTCCAGGGGCAGCCGGGCCGCGACGTCGGTGACGAAGTCGGCCGAGCCCTTGCCGCGCAGGTCGTCCACGATCCGCGTCGCCGTCGTTTGGAGGTCGGCGTCCAGCTTCGCGAGGACGCGCGGGGTGAACGCCCGCGACACGATACGCCGGATCTTCGCGTGCCGCGGGTCGTCCATGTTGATCATCGAGCCGAAGTAGCGGGCCATGTAGCGGGGCAGGTCGGCGATGCTGGTGGAGGACGGCTCGCTGCTGAAGACCTCCGGTGTCCGGCTGGCCTCCACCACGTCGGCGTGCCTGGTCAGCGCGTAGTAGCCGCGTCCGGTCCTGATGAACGGCATCTTGAGCTCGCGGAAGAACGCGGGCCGGTCCCGCTCGCGGAGCCGCGCGAACGCGGCCAGCCGCTGGTCCGGGGGCAGGGACCAGAAGTTCAGGTCCGACAGGTCGATCTCGCCGGTGTCTCGCACTGCCGTCACCGCACACCGTCCTCACGGGGCTCCGAACGCCATTCGGTTTCCATGGAACCGAAGCGCGCGGACATCCGTCAAGGGGCGGCCACGACCCATCGCCGGAGCACCGCCCGTTCCACGGCGGTCCACACCCCGGACGTGAGCAGGTAAACCCCCGCCGCCAGCGGCACGAACGCCGCCACGACGATCGTCCCGAACGGCACCAGCCGCGCCGCCGTCCCCATCGGCCCCTCCGCGGTGACCCGCCGGGACGACCACACGGCGACGGCCGCCAGCAGCGCGAACAGCCCCAGGAAGACCAGCGACGGCGGCGAGAACAGCCCGCCGCCGACGACCCCGATCCAGTTCTGCCCCAGCGGCGCCGCGAGCAGCGTGTGCGCGAGCAGCAGATTCTGGTGCCCCGCGATCGTCGCGGAGACGAACAGCCGGTACATGACCATGAAGAACGGGATCTGCGCGAGCATCGGCAGGCATCCCGCGACCGGAGACGCCCCCTCCGCCTCGTACAGCGCGGCCATCTCGCGGCGGAGCCGCTGCGGATCTTTCGCGTGCCTCTTCTGCAGTTTCTGGACCTGGGGCAGCAGCCGTGCCCGCGTCCGCTCGCCCCGCGCCCCCGCGACGGCCAGCGGAACCATCAGCAACCGCACGACGGCGGTGAACACGACGATCGCGAGGGCGGTCGCCAGGCCCCCGGCGACCGGTTGCAGGACGTCCGCCAGCCCGCCGACCAGGTCGGCGGCGATCGAAACAGGAATGTCGAACATGGGAGAACCTTCCGGAGGGGGGGAGAACGACGGCGTCTCGGCCGCGCTCAGGCGGCCGCGCTCTCCGCTCCGGGTGCTCTCGGACGGGGACGTCCCGCCGCGTCCGGATCCCGCTGCGGCAGGAAGGCGGTGCGCAGCGTCCGCTCTCGCAGCGCCGTCCGCACCCGGCCCGCCGCCCGGTGCCCGCGCCGCACGGCGCAGACCCGCACGACCGCCAGCGCCAGCAACCCCGCCACACCCACCGTGGCCAGCGCCAGCAGGCCCGGCTGCGCCGCCCCGTCCCCGGCCCACTCGGCCACGGCGAATCCCCGCAGAACCGCGAAGACCACCAGCGACCAGATCACAGCGAACCTTCCGAGTGGACGGATGAACCTCAGTCTCTCATCCGTCACAGGGCGAGGAAGGCGAGTGCCAGAAGGGTTGTCAGGGCGGTCGTGGTTTTGACGGCGGGCAGGCGCGCGGCGATGAGGGGGGCGCGGTGGTCGTCTCTGGAGAGGTAGGTGAGGGTCGCGCTCAGGGCGCGGCCGGTACCGAAGGCGAAGCCGGTCAGGAGGGTCACCGCCAGGGGCTCGTGGCTGAGGAGGAGGGCCGCGGCCAGGACGTAAGGGGCGGTGGACGAGACGTAGGTCCGGACGCCGGTGCCCAGCTCGAAACCGAATTGCAGCGTGCCCCGGCGCAGATTGGTCTGGAGGACTTCCTGCGGGATCTGGCGGGCGTTCTGCGGGAGGGGCAGGGAGACCAGGCCGAACTCGCGGGCCGTTCCGAGGGCCGCGATGCCCAGGATCACGGCGGTGCGGACGGACGCGGGCAGCGGTGCGGAGAAGCCCGAGAGCAGCCAGATCACCGCTGCGCTCACGGTGCCGCCGAGCAGCAGCCCGGCGGTGAAGACGGCCAGGATCTCGCCCTGCCGTACGGGAGCCCGCCAACCTGGCGAGAACAGCACGGATTCGCTGTTGCGCGTTCAAACGCTCCCGGACAGCGAGAACCCGGCGAGGACCCCGATCGACGCCCAGGACAGAATTGAGGCGTCCAGGGCGGCGGCCGATAGCGCGAGCAGTGCGACGGCGGCGACGGGCAGGAGCGGGTCGGTGAGGCCGCGCCGCAGCCGTCCGGCGGTCAGTTCTTGCACGCCGTTGCTTTACGGCAGATGGTCTTGTACCAGCTTCCCGCGTTCGATTTCTTCCAGCCGTCGTGGCAGCGCCAGGTGATGCCCTTCTTGCAACTCCCGCAAGCCTTGGAGTAGGCCCACAGCCATCCGTCCCAATGGCTGCCGTAGCAGTCGCTGGGACGCAGTTTGTAGCGTCCCGGGTCCGAGACCCCGGATTTGTGGAAGCCCTTGTACTTTCCGCTCGTCCGGCAGCATGAGGCGCACACCAGGCTCGGGCCGCAGCCGGGCGAGCAGTTGTGGCCGGACGCGTACGACGGGCAGCGCGGATAGATGTCGTAGTAGCCGACCAGCTCGAAGCCGGAGGAGAGGGCGTCCCGGGCGGGCGGGAACACGCCGAGCGCCTTGAGCCCGGCGGTCGCGCCCGCGGCGGCGAGGCCCGTGAGGACGCTGCGGCGGACGGGCCGCACCGGGGCCGCCTCCGGCGGGACGCGGCGGCGGGCGCGCCGGGCGCCGGGCGGGCGCGGGCCGCGCAGCGGCGGTACGTCCGCCAAGTCGATCATCGTGCCCTGCTCTTCTGGGGGACGATCCCCAGACCCCAGAGGCGGGCGCCCCGAAGATCCTCGCTTCGCTACGGTCATCGGGCCGCCTCCAAGGTCAGCGCGCGGAGGGCTTCGGGCGAGCCCACGGGTTCGGCGGCGCGCACCCGGCCGTCCGCGCCGACGAGCACGGCGAACGGGGTCGCGGGGACGCGGTAGGCGGCGAACAGGCCCTCCTGCTCGCCGGACAGCACGGTCGCCCCGGAGAGCACGGCCGCGCCGTCCGCGGGCGGGCCCGCGAAGATCGCGTGGAGCGGGCCGGTGCCGTCGGCGGCGGCCAGCACCTCCGTGCAGACGCCGCAGTCGCGGTCAAGGAAGAGCAGCAGGCCCGGACCGAGGCGGTCGAAGGACGGTGCGGGCGTTCCCGGCGCCGGGCCGAGACCGGTCGGCCGGGACGTCCCCTGGCCGAGCGCGTGGACCTGCCGGACGAGACCGGCGACCACCAGGGCGAGCAGCAGGATCGCCACCCACGACAGCAGCAGCGCGCTGCTCTGGAAGCTCATCCGGCCGACCTCCTCTCGATCATGGCGGACGGGAGCGTCCAGAGAAGGACCGCGAACCCCAGCCCCGCCGTGACGACGATGAACGATTCGTACAGGGACGAGCCGCTCGGGAGCCCGTGCAGGGCGCCGATGAGCGCGAGCGCCGACAGGGCCGCCGCCCGGCCCGCGATCCAGCCCGTCATCGGTGTGCCTTCGCCCGCGCAGCCGCAGGGCACGTCGGGCCGCGTGCGCGACACGTACGTCCCGTAGGCGGCGTACAGGGCGAGGAGGGCGGCCGACGCCGCGAAGGCGGTGCGCATCGGCCCGTCCAGGCGCAGGAGCAGCGCCGCCGTGCTGCCGGCGCCGGTCAACGCCTCAGCGGCGAGCACGGCCGCCGTCAGGGGACCCGCGAGCGCGCGCGGGATCGTCCCGTGCGCCCGCAGCGCCGAGGCGAGCATGCCGGGACGCCTCGCGTGCCCGGACAGCGACCCCAGCAGGACGAGCGGCACCGCGACCGCCGCGACGCCCGCCAGCAGCGCGGTCACGGGATCGCCTCGACCGCCAGCCCCGCGAGCCGGCGCGGGACCTCGCGCGCCCGGTCCTCGTCGGGCAGGACGGTCACCAGCAGCGACTTAAGGGCCAGCAGGAAATACAGGCCCTGGCCCTCCACCGAGTCCTGGAACAGCTCGCCGCCCGCGACGGGCGCGCCGCGCCACGACGGGAGCCGCCGCCGCGTCTGCCGGTTCAGCGGCGTGATCTCCAGGAGCCCGAGCTCCGGGACCTCCTTGACCAGTTCGGCGGGCTCGGGGCGGCGGGCCCGGCCGCGCGGGATCGCGATGACCCCGTCGGCGTGCTCGGTGAGCCGCACCGAGTCGAAGAACGCGACGGCGTCCGCCGGGCGCGCGTGGTAGAGGTGGGTGAACACTGCGTGGCGGCGTCCCTCCCACACGGCCGCGAGGACGGTCTCGCGCAGCCCGGTCCCGGAGTCGTGCGCCGCCTCGGCCCGGCCGACCCGCAGCCGCCCGTCCTGGACGCGGAACTCCTCGTCGAACCGCTCGACGCCGATGTCCTCGGCCCAGGCGAGCGCGTCCGCCCGGGTGCCGCTGGAGATCTCGTGCAGCCGCCCGCCGTCGGCGATCCGCGCCACCGACGTGCAGGGACGGCCGAGGTCATGGGGACCCGACAGCCGTACCCTGACGCCGTCCAGCGAGCGGTGGACGATCTCCCGTTCGGATGTGCCCATGACGCCCCCTTTCCTGCGGGACGCAATTCCCGCAGAAGCACCGCGGGTAACAGAGGCGACGCTACGCGTAATTCCACGCTTTGGGGCTGAATCTTCCGGAAGTGGTCACACTCGGGAACGGGTAAGGTCAACTGCCGGACTCGTGCGGCGGCGGCGTTTCAGCACCGGCCCGGCACCGCGCCCTCGGTAGGGTCGTCAGGTTTTCCGGCAGGTGAGCGTGAGGTGAACGCGTGAGCAAGGTCGATGTGCTGATCCGGCGGCTCGATCCCGGGCTGCCCCTGCCGCGGTACGCGCACGCGGGCGACGCGGGCGCCGATCTGGTCACGGCCGTGGACGTGACGCTGCCGCCCGGCGAGCGCGCCGTCGTCCCGACCGGGACGGCGATCGCGCTGCCCGATGGCTACGCGGCTTTCGTTCACCCGAGGTCCGGTTTGGGCGCTAGGTTGGGGGTGACCATAGTCAACGCACCCGGTACGGTCGACGCCGGCTATCGGGGTGAGATCCAGGTGACCCTGCTGAACACCGACCTCCGCGCCACCGTCGAGCTGCGGCGCGGAGACCGCATCGCGCAGCTGGTCGTGCAGCGGGTCGAGCAGGCGGTGTTCCACGAGGTCGCCGAGCTTCCCGGATCGGCGCGCGGAACCGGCGGCTTCGGCTCCACCGGCGGATTCGGCCCCGCGCCCGAAGGGCGGGCCCCCGAGGGGCTGCCCGCGCCCGGTGTGCCAGGGCCCGCGGGCGCGGATAATGCAGGCAATGAGCACAGTCGAGAAGGAGCGTGAGTCGTGGCTTTTGGACGTCGCCGGCAGGCCGAGGAGCCCGAGAAGGGTCCCGAGGTGACCGATGAGCCGGCGGAGGCCGTCGAGGACGCCGCAGAAGACGCCGAAGAGGCCCCCGCCAAGGCGAAGCCGGCCGAGGGCGGCCCGTGGGACTCCGAGGACTCCTTCCCCGAGATGCAGCGGCTCGACTTCGGGTCCATCCAGGTGCCGGTCGCCCAGGGCCTCGGCTTCCAGGTGAACTTCGAGGCCACCCAGGTGGACGAGGAGGGCAACCCGCTCGACGGGCGGCCCGTCGCCGTGCTGGTGCAGTACGAGGAGAGCGCCATGCAGTTGCAGGCGTTCGCGGCTCCGAAGCGCAGCGGCATCTGGGACGACGTGCGCCGCGAGACCGCCAAGGACATCCGCGAGGAGGCGCAGGGCCAGACCCAGGAGGGCGACGGCCCGTTCGGCCCCGAGCTGCTGGCGATGGTCCCCCAGGCGCTGACCGAGGAGGTCCTCGCGGAGATGCCGGAGGAGTTCCGGCAGCAGATCCCGGCCGAGTTCATCGAGCAGGGCTGGGCGCCGCAGATCATCCGCTTCCTCGGCGTGGACGGCCCCCGCTGGTTCCTCCAGGCCGTCGTGCAGGGCGCGGCGATCGAGAACGAGGAGCAGTGGCAGGTCCTGGAGGACGTGCTGCGCGGAGTTGTCGTCGTCCGCGGCGATGCCCCGATGCCCCCGCGCGACCTGCTGGAGCTCCAGATCCCGAAGGAGTTCAGCGAGGGCGCCGAGGAGGAGGACGACGAGGCCGTGGAGACCTTCGACCCCTTCGAGCGCGGCCCCGAGATCACCGAGGTCCGCTGACCCCCGCCCGCCACGGCCCGCCGACGCGGTGGGCCGTCCGCTGCGGGTGGGCCGTCCGCTCCGTGGGCCGTTGCTCCGCCTGATCTTGCCCGCCGTGCCGCGCGCCGTTTTCGGACGTGCGGCCGGCGGGTTTTCGCTGGGCCGCGCGCGGCGGATTCCTTGCGCCGGACGCCGCCCGGGTGGTCAATCGGGGCATGTCGAAGAAGACGCGCAAACGTCGTGCCCGCAAACGCGGCAAGTCCAACAAGGGCAAGCGGCCCAACGCCCGCCGCTAGCCGGGCCGGGTCAGCTCTCGATCATCTCGAACGTCAGCGCGTGCTCGACGCCGACGGCCCGTCCGACCTCCTCGGCGTTGCCGGTGAGGAACGCCGCCGCGTCGAACTCCGCGCCCAGGTTCGAGAAGTACACGTGGTGCGCGAGCAGCGAGTCGATGCCGGCCCGCAGGTGGCCGGTGATGTCCACGTAGTGCGTGTCCTGCGGTGATCCGCCGAACAGCGCGAACCGGACGCCCTGCCACGGGTCGAGGCCGAGGTCGCGGAACACCCACCGGTTGGCCGCGTCCCTGATCGCGTCCGCGACGGCGAGCCCGAGGACGCGGTGGTCGGCCATGTTGAACCCGCCGCCGGGGAAGGACTCCCGGAAGTTCAGCGACAGCACCACCTCGGGCCGGTGCCGCCGGATCGCCGCGGCGAGCGCCCGCCGCAGCGGCAGGCCGTACTCCAGCACGCCGTCCTGGAAGTCGAGGAACTCCACCGTCTCGACGCCGACGATGCGCGCGGCCTCGATCTGCTCCGCGCTGCGGAGCCGGGCGACCTCCGCGGGGTCCATCGAGTCGATCCCGGCCTCGCCGCGGGTCGCGACCACCTCCGTCACCGTCTTGCCCTGGCTCGTCCACTTCGCGACCGCGGCCGACGTCCCGTACTCCAGGTCGTCGGGGTGCGCGACGATCGTCAGCGCCCGGTCCCAGTCCTCAGGTACCTCGTCCATCCCTCCATCCTCGCCCATGGCACCGACAACTACAGGTAGCGGAGCCAGAGGTAGGGGGTGGCCAGCAGGATCGTGACGAAGGTGACGACCAGGCCGTAGCGGGTGAACCGCCAGAAGCTGATCGGCGTGCCGTTGCGGGCGGCGATGCCGAGCACGACGACGTTGGCGCTGGCGCCGATGGCGGTGGCGTTGCCGCCGAGGTCGGCGCCGAGCGCGAGCGCCCACCACAGCACGTCGCCCTCGTCGCCCGGGTGCTGCTGGACGAGGTCGGACACGATCGGGCTCATCGTGGCCACGTACGGGATGTTGTCCACGATCGCCGACAGCGCGGCGGACGCCCACAGCAGCAGCATCGCGGCCGTGCCGAGATCCCCGCCGGTCGCGTCGGCGGCGGCCTCGGAGATGTCGCCGATGACGCCGGTCTCGACGAGCCCGCCGACCATCACGAACAGCCCGGCGAAGAACACCAGCGTCGGCCATTCGACCTCGCTGAGGGCGTCCTCGGTGGTCACCTTCGTCGCGGCGACGAGCAGCCCGGCGCCGAGCAGCGCGACGACCGACGGCTCGTAGTGCAGGACGGGATGCAGCACGAACGCCGCGACGACGATCGCGAGGACGGCGAGCCCCTGCGCGAGGAGCCGCCGGTCGGTGATCGCGTCCCGTTCCTCCAGCTCCATGACCTCGGCCGCGAGGTCCGGGTCGTAGTGGAACGCGTCGCGGAACAGCCAGCGGCACAGCAGGCAGAACACCACGAGCAGGACGACGACCAGCGGCGCGAGGTGCACGAGGAAGTCGTTGAACGACAGGTTCCCGCGGCTCGCGATGATGATGTTCGGCGGGTCGCCGACGAGCGTCGCGGTGCCGCCGATGTTGGACGCCAGGACCTCGGCGATCAGGTACGCCTCGGCCTTCAGCGCGAGCCGCTCGCAGACCAGGAACGTGACGGGCGCGATCAGCAGGACGGTGGTGACGTTGTCCAGCAGCGCGGACGCCCCCGCCGTGAGGACGACCAGCATCACCATCAGCCGGTAGGGACGTCCCCGCGCGCGCTTGGCGGCCCAGATCGCCACGTACTCGAACAAGCCGGTCTGCCGCAGCACCGACACGATGACCATCATCCCGAGCAGCAGGAACACGACGTTCCAGTCGATCCCTGACTCTTCGGAGAAGAACGCGCCTTCGGCGTCGGTGATGTGCAGGAGCAGCATCAGGCCCGCGCCGCCGAGCGCCACCGCCGTCCGGTGCACCTTCTCGGTGGCGATCAGGACATAGGCGCAAACGAAGATCACGATCGCGGCGATGGCCGTCACGGGGCCTCCTGATCGGCATGGGGCTGACGGGACCTGCCGACCAGACTTCCCGGCGCACCGCCAGCGACTGTAACGCGGCGCGCCGCGTCCGGTCGAAGCCGGGCCGCGCGGCCCCGGAAATGGTGGGGTTTTGCCTACCTCGATCGGCGTGCTGGACCCATCCTCGGCGGCCGTCGCCGTCCGTAATTTCGTTCCTGCAGGCGCACCAGGAAGGAGCGCCGGGCTGGAGGGAAGACAATGATCGGACGTCAGGGACCGGGTCCCACGGGCCAGGTGCCGGGTGAGGCGCTTCGCCTTGAGAACGTGCGCAAGGTGTACGGCGCGGAGGGCAACCGGGTGGTCGCGCTGGACGGCGTGTCGCTGTCGCTGCCGTCCGGGTCGTTCACCGCGGTGATGGGCCCGTCCGGGTCGGGCAAGAGCACGCTGCTGCAGTGCGCGGCGGGCCTCGACCGTCCCACCGAGGGGCGCGTGTTCGTGGACGGCGCCGAGCTGTCCGGGGACGGCGAGGCGGCGCTGACGAAGTTCCGCCGGCAGCGGATCGGTTTCGTCTTCCAGCAGTTCAACCTGCTGCCGACGCTGAACGTGATGCAGAACGTGGTGCTGCCGCTGAAGCTGGCCGGACGGAAGGTCGACCGGCAGGGGGCGCGGGCCGTCCTGCAGCGCGTCGGGCTGGGCGAGCGGCTGGACCATCTGCCCTCGGAGCTGTCCGGCGGGCAGCAGCAGCGGGTGGCGATCGCGCGGGCGCTGGTCACCCGGCCGCGGGTGGTGTTCGCGGACGAGCCGACCGGGGCCCTGGACACGCGCAGCGCCCGCGACGTGCTCGGCCTGTTGCAGGAGTCGGTGCACATGTCCGGGCAGACGGTCGTGATGGTGACGCACGACCCGGTCGCCGCGTCCTACGCGAACGCGGTGCTGTACCTGGCGGACGGGCGGATCGTCGGCCACCAGGCCGCGCCGACCGCCGAGGCCGTCGCGGAGCGGATGACGCACCTGGCCGAAGAGGTCGAGCGGCAGCGGACGATGGCGGGGGCGTGACGAGATGTTCCAGTTGGCGATGAGCTCACTGCGCAAGCGGACGGGCGCGTTCGTCGCGAGCTTCCTCGCGATGTTCCTCGGCTCGGCGATCATCATGGCGTTCGCGTCGATGCTGGACACGGCGGAGGCGAGCGGCGCGACCGGGACCGCCCGGGAGACCCTCGTGATCATGGCGAACGTGGTCGGCGGCTGGGGGCTGCTGCTGGTGGTCTTCGCGGTCACCTCGACGCTGACACTGTCGGTCCGGCAGCGGGCCGCGGAGATGGCGCTGCTGAAGAGCGTCGGCGCGACCCCGGCGCAGCTCCGCCGGATGATCGTCGGTGAGGCCGCGGGCCTGGCCGTCGTGGCGGCGCTGCTCGGGATCGTCCCCGGGATGCTGATCGGCCGCGGGCTGCTCGGCATGCTGCACGACACCGACCAGGTCCCGGCGGACGTCGGGTACAGCTTCGGGCCGGTGGCGCTGTCCATGGGCATCGGGATCACGGTCGTCTCGGCGGTCGGCGCCGCGCTGATCACGGCGCGCCGCACGACCCGCGTCCGGGTGACGGAGTCGCTGGCGGACGCCGCCGTCGACACCGGGAAGCTGAGCAAGAAGCGCATCGTGTTCGCGGTGATCTTCCTGCTCATCGCCGTGCAGCAGGCGGTCATCACGATCACCGTGATGGACGGCAAGGGCAGCGACGCGATGGCGACCTCCGGGCAGGCCGACATCTTCGCCGCGATCGGGCTGGCGCTGCTCGCCCCGGCGATCATGCGGTGGGTGACGGCGCTGGTCGCGGGCCCGCTGCGGCTGTTCGGCGGCGCCGCGGGCGGTCTGGCGGCCGACACCATGCGCCGCCGGACCGGCGCGCTGGCCTCCGCGGTCACCCCGGTCATCCTGTTCGTCGCGACGGCGGTCGGGACACTGTTCCTGCAGGCCACCGAGAACGCGGCGATGGACGCCGCCGGACTCGCCAAGGACAACGAGCAGAAGAACATCGAGACGCTCAACTTCGTCGTCATCGGGATGGTGGTGCTGTTCACCGCGATCATGCTGGTGAACACGCTGATCGCGGCGACCGCGCACCGCCGCCGCGAGTTCGGCCAGGCGCGGCTCGCGGGCGCGACGCCCGGCCAGGTGCTCGGCGGCGTGGCGGTCGAGTCGGCGGTGCTGACGGTGACCGGCGTGCTGGTCGGGACGGTCGCGTCGGTCTTCACGATCGTGCCGTTCGGCCTCGCCCGCCGCGACTCGCTCACCCCGGACGGAAGCGTGTGGACCTACCTCGCGGTGGTCGCGCTCGCCGCCGTCCTCACCGGGGTCACGGCCTACGGCGCGACGCGCAGGGCCGTCCGGGTCCCCGCGGTCGAGGCGGCGCTCAACTGACCAGGCGGGACGATCCTCGGGAAGCCGCGTGGGGGTGCTCATCCGTGAAGGGTGGGCGCCCCACGCGGCATACTGGCGCCTCCGGGGGTGATGACCGTGGACGAGCCCGACATAAAGGACCAGCGCGGCCCGTGGCGCGTCCTGATGCCGGCGGTCATCGAGGAGGCCGAGCGCGCGGAGCCGCCCGGCGAGCCGGAGACCGGGCTCGTCCCGCTCCGCGATCCCGGCGACGTCGGCGACCCGGGGACCGCCGACCGGCCCGGCTCCGAGCGCGACGAGATCGGCGGCGCCGCGCAGGCCGCACCGCCGGGTGTCGCGCACTCCAGCGCCGTCATGGCGATCGGGACGGCCTTCTCCCGCGCCACCGGCTTCCTCCGCACGGTCGTGATCGGCGCGGCGCTCGGCACCGCGCTGCTCGGCGACGCCTACCAGGCCGCCGAGATGATCCCCTACACGGTGTACGAGCTGCTGCTCGGCGGGCTGCTCGCGAGCGTGTTCGTCCCGTTCCTGGTGAAGCGGCGGATGCGGGACGACGACGGGGGAGCGGCGACCGAGCGGCGGCTGCTCGGCGTCGTGCTGCTGGCCCTCGCCGTGCTGACCGTCGTCGCCATCCTCGCCGCCGACTGGCTGATCTCCCTGTACGCGAGCGGATTCGACGGGCGGCAGCGCGAGGTGGCCGTGCTGCTCACCCGGCTCCTGCTCGTGCAGATCTTCTTCATCGGCGTCAGCGGGCTGGCGAGCACGCTGCTGAACGTCCGGCGCCGGTTCGGGGCGCCGATGTGGGCGCCGGTCGTCAACAACCTGATCACGATGGCCGCGGGCCTGCTGTTCCTGTGGGTCGCCGGACGCGGCCGCACCACCGAGACCGTGACCGACGGGCAGCTCGCCCTTCTCGGCCTGGGCTCCGCGTTGGGGACGATCGTGCAGAGCGTCGTGCTCGCATGGACGCTGCGGTCCGCCGGGTTCCGCTGGCGGCCGCGCCTCGACCTGCGCGGCTCCGGGCTCGGCGAGGCGGTGCGGGCCGCGTCGTGGATGCTGGTGTACATCGTCGTCGCGCAGGCGGGCGTCCTCGTGACCGCGAACGTCGCGACGCGCGCCGCCGACCGGGCCGCCGAGGCCGCGGGCCGTCCGGTCGCGGGAAGCGGGCTCGCCACCTACAAGTTCGCGCTCGTCGTGTTCCAGCTGCCGTACGCGATCATCGCCGTGTCGGTGATCACGGCGCTGCTGCCGCGGATGAGCGCGCACGTCGCGGCCGGGCGGCGCGACCTCGTCCGGGACGACTTCTCCCGCGGCCTGCGGCTGTCCAGCGCGCTGCTCGTCCCGCTGTGGCTCGGGATGCTGGTGTTCGCGATCCCCGGCTCGGTCACGTTCTTCGCCTACGGCAGCCTCAGCGTGGACGGGGCGCGCCGCATCGGCCTCGTCCTCATGGTCTTCGCCGTGATGGTCCTGCCGTTCACCCTGCACCAGCTGCTGATGCGCGTCTTCTACGCGCTCGGCGACACCCGCACGCCCGGGCTGATCGCCGTCCCGGCCGGGATCGCGCAGGCGGTGACGGCGTTCGTGCTGCTGTGGCTCGTCCCGGCGCGGCAGGTCGTGCTCGGGCTGCCCGTCGCGTACGGGCTGTTCTACCTGGCCGGCGCGGTGGGCGCGACGCTCGTCCTGCGCAGGCGGCTCGGCGGGATGGACGGCCGCCGCATCCTCGTCGCGCTCACCCGCCTGCACCTGGCCGCCCTGCCCGCCCTCGCGTTCGGTGCGGCGGCCGTCTGGGGGTTCGGCCGGCTGCCGGGCGAGCGGCTCCCCGCCCTGCTCACCGTGGTCGTCGGCGGTCTCGGCGGCGGGGCGCTGTACTTCGCGACCGCGCGGCTGATGAAGGTCCCCGAGATCGGCTACTTCACCGCGATGGCCGCCGCGCGCCTCCGCCGCTCCTGACGGCCCGCGAAACGCCGAAAACGCCGTCCGGTGTGGACGGCGAGTCCGGCGGGACGGGCCCGGTCAGTGGGCGCGGGCCCGGCGGGGGAGGAGGAAGGCCACCAGGAACGCGACGGCGGTGAGGGCGAGGGTCAGCTCGGCGACCCGCTTCGCGGCCTCCAGCGCGGCGGACGGGTCGAAGTGCCCGGCCACCGGCGTGCCGATCGCGCCGAAGAACACCGTGCCGAGGATCGCGATGCCGAGCGAGGCGCCGAGCTGCTGGATCGACTCCAGCGCCGCCGACCCGGACCCGACCTCGTGGTCGGCGATGCCCGCGACGATGATGTCGAACAGCGGGACGAAGATCATCCCCATCCCGGCGCCGAAGAGCAGCAGCGGCGCGACCAGATGCCAGCCGCCGAGGCCCGTCCCGGCCGACTCGAACACCGCGTACAGGGCGACCAGCCCGGCGAGCATCATGCCCAGGCCGATGTGCAGGATCTTCCGGCCGAGGCTGTTCATCGTCATGCCGGAGAACGCCGACCCGGCGAACGCGCCGATCGCCCAGGACGACATCGCCAGGCTGGCGGCGAGCGGCGTGTAGCCGAGCCCGAGCTGCAGGAACAGCCCGACGGCCAGCGAGAACCCGGTGATCAGCCCGAAGAAGACGACGACGAACAGGACCCCGGAGCTGTAGGAGCGGCTGGCGAACACGGTCAGCCGGACGAGCGGCGTCCGGCCGCGGCGGGTGCGGCCCAGCTGGTGCAGCGCGAACGCGGCGAGGACGGGCACCGAGCCGGCGAGCATCGCCAGCGACCAGACCGGCCAGCCCAGCTCACGGCCCTGGACGAGCGGGTAGACGAGCATGCTCATGCCGAGCCCGCCGAGCAGCATGCCGGTGACGTCCAGCCCGCCGGAGCGGTCGGCGTGTCCCCGTGACCGGACGGGGGAGGGCAGCACCCGCGCGCCGACGACCAGCGCGTACGCGCCGACCGGGATGTTGATCAGGAAGATCGCGCGCCAGCCGGTGCCGAGCAGGTCGGCGTCCACCAGCAGCCCGGCGACGACCGGGCCGAGGATCGTGGCCAGCCCGATCACCGGGCCGAACAGCGCGAACGCCTTGCCGATGTCCTTGGCGCCGAACAGGTCGCGGATCAGCCCGAAGCCCTGCGGGATCATCACCGCGGCGCACAGCCCCTGCGCGACGCGCGCGGCGATCAGGCTCTCGGGCGACCAGGCGAACGCGCAGGCCACCGAGGTCGCCACGAACCCGGCGGCCCCCACGAGCAGGACGGGCTTGCGGCCGAACATGTCGCCGAGCCGCCCGCCGGTGAGCAGCGCCACGGCGAGGGCGAGGGTGTATCCGGCGGCCATCCACTGGAGCGCGGAGTAGGACCCGCCGAGGTCCGCGCGGATCGCGGGCGCGGCCACGTTCACGACCGTCGAGTCGAGGAGGTTCAGCAGGGTGGCGGCCAGGACCGCGGAGAGGCCGAGCCAGCGGCGCGGACTCGACGCGGTTCCGGGGGGTGTGGGGGGTCGTCCCCCCGCAGGAACAGGGGCGGCGGTCTCCTGAGGGGCGTCGGGGCGGCTCTCAGATGGTGAGACCGGGGTGTCGAGCGTGGCGGTCACGGCTCTTCCTTCCTGTCGGAGCGGAATGCTCTGTTCCGATAGTAGCAGAACGGAATGCTTCATTCCAACTCCTGCCGAGCGCGAACCGATCGAGGGGCGTGGCAAGGGGTCCGATTCGTCCGGGGATGCCATACGCTTCGAGACATGGACGAGGCATCGGCCGAGCGCGGGAAGGGCGGCCTGCGGCGCTTCCTGCGGCGCATGGCCTCGAGCCGGGCCGAGCTCGAGGCCGAAGACCTGCAGAAATCCTCCGGTGTCGAGGGCGCGACCCCGATCACCGAGTGCGCCGAGCGCAAGCGGCACTGCGTCGCGGGTACGCTACGTACGGTGACGCTCCGTCCGCGGGGCGGCGCCCCGGCCCTGGAGGCCGAGCTGTACGACGGCACCGACGTGATCAGCCTGGTCTGGCTCGGCCGCCGCAAGATCGCCGGCATCGACCCGGGGCGCATGCTGCGCGCCGAGGGGCTGGTCAGCACGCAGGACGGGCGCAAGGTCATGTTCAATCCGCGATACGAGCTGCGCGGCGGTTCGTGAGGCCGCGGCGAGCGGCCGGAACCGGGAGTGCGGCGTGAGCGAAGTCGAAGCGAGCCGGGAGGACGGCGTGGACACCGAGACCGGGGGCCCCTCCGCATCCGGCGCGACCGCCGCACCCGGTACGGCGGGGGAGGGCAAGGACCCGCACGACACCGTCGAGGCGGCCGTGCGCGCCCAGCTCACCAAGGCGCTCGGCGGCGTCCGCGGCATGATCGAGGCGGCCGTACCCACCATCGCGTTCACCGGCACCTACGTCGTGCTCGACGAGATCAAGCCCGCCGTCGCCGCCGGGGTCGGCGCGGCCGTGCTGCTGCTCGCCGTCCGGATCGCGCAGCGCTCCAACCCGCAGTTCGTCCTGAACAGCCTGGTCGGCATCGCGGTCGCCGCGTTCTTCGCGCTGCGCTCGGGCAAGGCCGAGGACGCGTTCCTGCCCGGCATCCTGCTCAACGCCGGCTACGCCGCCGCGATGATCTTCTCGATCGTGGTGCGGTGGCCGGTCGTCGGCTTCATCATCGGCACCGTCACCGGCGACCCGACCGCATGGCGCCGCGACCCCGGCATCGTGCGGCTCTGCTCCAGGCTCACCTGGCTGCTGGTGCTGCCGTGCGCGGCGCGCGTCGCCGTCCAGTACCCGATCTACCTCGCCGACGGCGACCAGAGCGGCCTGCTCGGCGCCGCCAAGATCGTGATGGGCTGGCCGCTGCAGGTCGCGGCGCTGGCCGCCATGGTCTGGCTCCTCGCCCGCGGCCGCACCCCCATCGAACGCAAAGAACCCGCCTAACCGGGAAGGCCAGACGGGTTCCGGGCGTGTGCTCAGTGACCGCCCAGGAGCTCGGCGAGCTCGTCCTCCACGTCCTGGCTGGCGACGAACATCAGCTCGTCGCCCGGTTCGAGCGTGTCGTCCGCCGTCGGGACGAGCACCCGGCCCTCGCGCAGGATCGCCACCAGCGCCGTGTCGCGCGGCCAGGCCACCGACCCGACCCGCTCCCCGCCGAGCGGCGCGTCCTCCGGCAGCGTCAGCTCGACCAGGTTCGCCTCGCCCTGCCGGAACGTCATCAGCCGGACGAGGTCGCCGACGCTGACCGCCTCCTCCACCAGCGCGGACAGCAGCCGCGGCGTCGACACCGCCACGTCCACGCCCCACGACTCGTTGAACAGCCACTCGTTGTTCGGGTGGTTGATCCGGGCCACCACGCGCGGCACCCCGTACTCGGTCTTGGCCAGCAGCGACACCACCAGGTTGACCTTGTCGTCGCCGGACGAGGCGACCACGACCTGGCAGCGCTGCAGCGCGGCGTCGTCCAGCGCGGAGATCTCGCACGCGTCGGCCAGCAGCCACTCGGCGCGCGGCACCATCTCCACCTTGATGGCCTTGGGGCTCTTGTCGATCAGGAGGACCTCGTGCCCGTTCTCCAGCAGCTCCTGGGCGATGGACCGGCCCACCGCGCCCGCACCGGCGATCGCCACCCGCATCAGGACTCCTCCCCGTCCCGCGCCGCGAGGGCGAGATTCACGCGCTCGACGTCGTCGGCGCCCGCCATGATGTGCACGATGTCTCCGTCCTGGATCACGGTGTCCCGATCCGGGACGAGGGCCTCGCCCATCCGCGACAGGAACGCCACCCGCGTGCCCGCGTGCTCCTCCAGCGCGCCGACCTTCTCGCCCACCCACAGGTGCCCGGAGTCCAGCTCGGCGAGGACGACCGCGCCGGTCGGGTCGCGCCACAGCGGCTCGGCGCCCTCGGGCAGCAGCCGCCGCAGGATCTGGTCGGCCGTCCACCGGACGGTCGCGACCGTCGGGATGCCGAGGCGCTGGTAGACCTCCGCGCGGCGCGGGTCGTAGATCCGGGCGACGACGTTGTCGACGCCGAACGTCTCCCGCGCCACCCGCGCGGAGATGATGTTGGAGTTGTCGCCGCTGCTGACGGCCACGAACGCGGACGCGCGCTCGATGCCCGCCTCGGCGATCACTTCCCGGTCGAACCCGAACCCGGTGATGCGGCGGCCCCGGAACCCGCTGCGCAGCCGGCGGAACGCCTCCGGGTTCTGGTCGATGATGGCCACCGAGTGACCCTTGTCCTCCAGGATGTGGGCGAGCGTCGAACCGACCCGCCCGCATCCCATGATCACGATATGCACGGCCGTTCCCTCTGTCCGTCCAGGGGGACGCTCCCCCTGTACCCCCCGCGCCGTCCACGGCACTCGTCGCCGACCGCCCATGCCGTGCCGCACCCGAGGAACGTTTCCAGTGAATGATCCCTACCGGGCTGCAAACCTACACATCCGCCCTGACGAGTACTACCCGGCCCGGCGCCCGCGTCCCGGCCGGGGCGGCGACGGCGACGCCGCCGGGGGCGGGAGGGCGACGTCACGCCCAAGGGCTAGAGTCTCCTCTCGTGTCAAAGGCTCCGGACCTTGTGAAGCGCCTGCTGCTGGGAAGGGCGCTCCGCAGCACCCAGTTGCACGAGCAACTGCTCCCCAAGCGCGTCGCTCTGCCGATCTTCGCCAGCGACCCGCTGTCCTCCGTCGCGTACGCGCCGCAGGAACTGCTGATGATGCTCGCCGTGGCGGGGGCGTCCTTCTACGCGTACGGCCCGTGGATCGCGCTGGCCATCGTGCTTCTGATGGCCGTGGTGGTCGCCTCGTACCGGCAGAACGTGCACGCCTATCCCAGCGGGGGCGGCGACTACGAGGTCGCCACCGTGAACCTGGGGCCGAACGCCGGGCTCACCGTGGCCAGCGCCCTCATGGTCGACTACGTGCTCACCGTGGCGGTGTCGGTCTCGTCCGGGGTTGAGAACATCGGCTCCGCCATCCCCTGGATCGGGGAGAACCCGGTCATCGCGGCGATCGCGATCATCGCACTGCTCACGGTGACGAACCTGCGCGGCGTCCGCGAGTCCGGGATGTTCTTCGCGGTCCCCACCTACGCCTTCGTGATCGGCGTCCTGGCGATGGTGGTGTTCGGCGTGTTCCGGATCGGCGTCATGGGCGACGATCTCACCGCGCCCACCGCCGACCTGGAGATCCGGGCCGAGCAGCACGACCTGGCCGGTCTCGCCGTGGTGTTCCTCCTGCTCCGGGCGTTCTCGTCCGGCTGCGCCGCCCTCACCGGCGTGGAGGCGATCAGCAACGGCGTGCCCGCGTTCCGCAGGCCCAAGAGCCGCAACGCCGCCACGACCCTGCTCATGATGGGCCTCATCGCGGTCACCATGTTCTGCGGCGTGATCGCCCTCGCGCTGAGCTCGGACGTCCGGGTCGCCGAGAACCCGGCGGTCGACCTGGTCCGGAATGGCTCGCCGGTGGGCGAGGGCTACGTCCAGGAGCCGATCCTCACCCAGGTCGCGTCCGCGGTGTTCGGGGACGGCTCGATCGCGTTCATCTACATCGCGGCGGTCACGGCCCTCATCCTGTTCCTCGCCGCCAACACCGCCTACAACGGGTTCCCGGTGCTCGGCTCGATCCTCGCCCGCGACGGCTACCTGCCGCGGCAGCTGCACACCCGCGGCGACCGCCTGGCCTACAGCAACGGCATCATCATCCTCGCGACGATGGCCGGCCTGCTCGTGTACGCCTTCCAGGCCGAGGTGACCAAGCTCATCCAGCTCTACATCGTCGGCGTGTTCGTGTCGTTCACCCTCAGCCAGATCGGCATGGTCCGGCACTGGAACCGGCACCTGACCACCGAGACCGACCCGGCCCGGCGCCGGCACATGATGCGGTCGCGGGTGATCAACGCCATCGGCGGCTCCACCACCGGGTTCGTCCTGGTCGTGGTGCTGATCACCAAGTTCACCCACGGCGCGTACATCGTCTGCATCGCGATGCCGCTGATCTTCCTGCTGATGAAGGCCATCCGGCGGCACTACGACCGGATCGCCGAGGAGCTGGTGCCCTCCGGGGAGGACATCGTGCTGCCCGCCCGCAACCACGCCATCGTCCTTGTCTCCAAGATCCACAAGCCGACGCTGCGGGCGCTGGCCTACGCCCGCGCCACCCGGCCGTCGACCCTGGAGGCGGTCACCGTGTCCGTGGACGCCACCGAGTCCGCCCGGCTCCAGCAGGAGTGGGACGCTCTCGACCTGCCCACCCCGCTGAAGATCCTCGACTCGCCCTACCGCGAGATCACCCGTCCGATCCTCGACTACGTGAAGGGCGTCCGCCGCAGGAGCCCGCGCGACGTGGTGACCGTTTTCCTGCCCGAGTACGTGGTCGGCCACTGGTGGGAGCACCTGCTGCACAACCAGAGCGCGCTGCGCCTCAAGGGCCGGCTGCTGTTCCAGCCCGGCGTGATGGTGGTCAGCGTTCCCTGGCAGCTCGCCTCGTCCGACCGGCTCAAGGGACGGGCCGAGCCGCCCGGGCCCGGTGCGTCCCGGCGGCCGCCGCGGACCGGGGGGCGTCCCGGTGCCGGTAATGTTTCGGAACGTGACTGACCTGGAACCCGACGCCCTGCCCGACGTCCTCGAACTGGAGGTCGGCAACGTCGCCAACGGCGGCTTCTGCGTCGCCCGGCATGAGGGGCGCGTGGTGTTCGTGCGGCACGCGCTGCCCGGCGAGCGGGTGCGGGCGCGCGTCACCGAGCGCGCCAAGAACTTCCTCCGGGCCGACGCCGTGGAGATCATCGAGGCGTCCCCGGACCGGGTCGAGGCGCCGTGCCCGTTCGCGGGCCCCGGACGCTGCGGCGGCTGCGACTGGCAGCACGCCTCGCTGCCCGCGCAGCGCGCCCTCAAGGCCGCCGTCGTCGAGGAGCAGCTCAAGCGCCTCGCCGGGATCGACCGGACGGTCACCGTGGAGGAGGTCCCGTATCCGGTCGATTCGGACGTCGTGCCGCCGCCAGGGCTGGGGTGGCGCACGCGCGTGCAGTTCACCGTCTCCGGCGGCGCCGTCGGGCTGCGGCGGCACCGCTCGCACGACATCGAGCCGATCGACGAATGCCTGATCGCCCACCCGGGCGTCGAGCTGATGGGCATCGAGCGCAAGCGCTGGCCCGGCGCGACCGGCGTCGAGGGCATCGTGTCCGCGACCACCGGCGACCGCCTCGTCGTGCTGCGCGGCCGTGACCGCCGCAAGATCAAGGTCCCGCGGCTGGACGTCCCGGTCCGGCTCGTCCGCGGCAAGCCCGAACCCGGTGCATCGCTCCCTTACGTCCGGGAGGAGGTGTCCGGACGCCTCTACCAGGTCAGCGGCAGCGGCTTCTGGCAGGTCCACCCGGGCGCCGCGCAGCTGCTCGCCGACGCGGTCGTCGACGCGCTCGAACCGAAGCCGGGCGACATCGCCCTCGACCTGTACTGCGGCGTGGGGCTGTTCGCGGGCGTCCTCGCCGACCGGATCGGCAGGGACGGCCTCGTCGTCGGCGTCGAGTCCGACGGGCAGGCCGTCCGCGACGCCCGGTTCAACCTGCGCGACCTGCCGAACGTGTCCATCGAGCGCGGCCCGGTCGAGGAGGTCGTCGCCGACCTGGAGTTCGGCCGCGCGTCCGCCGGGGCGAAGACGCAGAACAAGCGCGGCGGCGGGCATCACCGCGGCGAGCGGCTCCGGCGCGCCGACGTCGTCGTCCTCGACCCGCCGCGCACCGGCGCGGGCCGCGACGTCGTCGAGCACATCACCCGCCTCGCCGGTCGCAAGATCGCCTACGTGTCCTGCGACCCCGCGACCCTGGCCCGCGACCTCGCCTACTTCGGCGAGCGCGGCTGGACGCTGGAGACCCTCCGCGCCTTCGACGCGTTTCCGATGACCCAGCATGTGGAGTGCCTCGCCACGCTCGTCCGCGGCTGACCGGCCCACCTGCGAAAACGGGTTGCGCCGCGGATTACCGTGGAGATGTGATCGAAATCAGGGAGATCCCGGAGGGCGACGCCGACCGCATGGTGGACCTCGCCGGCCTGGTGTTCCACCAGCGCTTCGGGGAGGACGACTACGAACGCGAATCGTGGCCGGTGCGACGGGCCGAACGCGTCGGAGCCTATGACGGCGGCGCCCTGATCGGGCAGCTCGCGTCCATCCCGATGCGCCTCGCCGTGCCGGGCGCGCTCCTCGACTGCTCGGCGGTCACGTTCGTCGGGGTGCTGCCCACTCATCGCCGCCGCGGCGTGCTCACGTCCATGATGGACCGGATGCACGAGGACGCGATCGCCGCGGGCCGTCCGCTCGCCGCGCTCTGGGCGTCGCAGGGCATCATCTACGGGCGGTACGGGTTCGGGCTCGCGACCCGCGCGATCTCGATGGACGTCGACACCTCCCGCCCCCTGGAGCTGCGGACCACGCCCGATCCCGCGCCGCTCCGGCTGGTCGACCCCGCGTCCGCCCCGGAGATCCTCGACCCGATCTACATGCGGGCGCTGTCCGCGCGGCCCGGTGGCCTGGTGCGCGACGCCGAATGGTGGTCGCGTTCGGTCTTCGTCGAGGTGGACCGCGAGGCGCCCGGCTACACCGCGCCGCTCGCCGTCGTCCATCCGGCCGGGTACGCCGTCTACCGCACCCACGGCGGCGGGGACCGGACGGTCCGGGTCACCGACCTCGTCGCCGATACGCCGCAGGTCGAGGCGGCGCTCTGGCGGTACCTGGCGTCGATCGACCTCACCTCACGCATCCACGCGCCGGGCCGTCCGGTGGACGACCTGCTCCCGCACATGGCCGCCGACCCCGACCAGGTCGAGATCAAGGGCGACTACGGCGCGCTCTGGCTCCGGCTGATCGACGTCCCCGCGGCGTTGCGGGCACGTTCGTGGGCCGCCGATGACGCGTTCGTCCTGGAGGTCCGCGACGCCCGCATCCCGGCGAACGAGGGACGCTGGCGGCTGAAGACGGGCCCCGCACCGGCCTGCGAACCGACGACCGAGGCCCCCGACCTGACCTTTTCGGCCGCCGACCTGGCCGCCGTCTATCTGGGCGGCAACCGCGTGCGCGCCCTGGTCCGCGCCGGCGTGGTGGACGAGCACACGCCGTCCGCCGCCGCCCGCCTGGACGCGGCGCTCGCCGTCCCCCTGGCGCCGTTCATCGCCGACGACTTCTGACGCGTCCGCCGGGCGGGTGCGGCCGCACGGCGGACGATCTTGCGGTGGCAGGATCGGTGTCGGCGCGTCGACGGCGGAACGGAGCGGCTGTGAGTGATCTGGTGGAGTTCCTGCGGGCCAGGCTCTTCGAGGACGAGGACACCGCGCGATGGGCGGCCGACTACCGGTCCCGTCCGAGCGGCGGCCCGGACCTGTCCGGGGACGAGCGGTGGCAGTGGGTGGAGACGCATTCGGGGGAGCGGCTCCGGCTGGGGCGGCGGCCGATGGACCATCTGCAGAGGCCGGTCTCGCTGCGGAGCGTCAACGAGTACCCGTGGCAGAGCCGTCCGGGCTTCGGGCCGCACCACGTGCTGGACGTCTCGTTCGTCAAGGAAGGCGTCGCGCTGCACATGGCGCGCCATTCGCCGGCGCGGGTCGTGGCGGAGGTGCAGGTGAAGCGGCGCCTGCTCGAACTGCACTCGCGGATGAACGGGACGGGCGTCTGCCAGGCGTGCGGCGAGCACGTCCGCGAGGGCGGCTGCACGACGCTGCGGCTCCTCGCGTCGCCGTACGCCGACCACCCCGCCTACCGGGCGAACTGGCGCGTGTAACGGTGGCCGGGGGACGCGGCGGTGGATGTTTCCTGGTGTTTCCGCCATGCTGGGCGGCATGGCCGGGGACATGGACCGGGAGCGGGTCGCCAAGTACGCGGTGGCCAGGCGCGGGTCGCTCGGGCTGACGCAGGAGCAGCTGGCGGAGCGGGCCGGGGTGACGGTCAAGACGGTCTACAACCTGGAGGCGGGCGAGCGCTGGCCGCAGGCCCGGACCCGCGGCGCCATCGAGGACGCGCTGCGCTGGCGCGCCGGTGACCTCGCCCGCATCGCCGAGGGACGGGAACCGCTCGGCGGCCAGGACCCGGCGGAGGGGGACGAGACGCCGCGCGAGCTCGCGGAGCTCAACGCCTATTTCGCCGACCTGCGCACCGGCCCCGGCGAGAAGCGGCGGGTGGCGCTCGCGTTCTTCCGCGCCCTCTACGGCGAGCCGGAAGGCCGCTGAGTTACCGGGTCTTTCCGGACTCTTGCCCCGCCGCCGTAGAACTTTGGTCACCGTCTGTGATGACACGCCGTCGTGGCGCTAGGCGGCGGGGTCGGCGGTCGCTACAACGGACGTGTCCGTACGTAGAACCGCAGGCCACGGGGGGCTCATTGTGATCCGGACATGGAAGGTGCGCGGTCTCGTCCTGCTGACGGCCGTGCCGCTGCTGGTGGTCGTGCCCGCCGCGGCCGGAGCGGACGCGGGCGGTTCGCCGCGGACCGCGGACCCGATACGGCTGGACGGCCTTCTCAAGCCGCCTCCGAAGCCGAAGACGCACACCAAGGCCAAGGCGAAGGCCAAGGTGGCCGTGGCGCTGCGCACGTCCGGTCCCACGAGGGACGTGATCCCGGGACGCACCTACGAGTGGCGGTGGACGATCCGCGTGGCCGGGAAGCCGCGTCCCAAGCACGTCAAGGCGAAGAAGGGAAAGGCGAAGGCGGGCAAGGGCAAGGCGGGGAAGCTGCAGGCCAGCAGGGCGAGGCCCCGGCAGGCGGTGTTCTGGACGACGCTGCCGAAGTCGCTGGCGTTCGTGTCCGGCGAGCGGCAGTGCGCGTCCAGCGGGTGGAAGGTCGTGTGCCGGATGGGCGCCGTCCGGCGGGGCGGCCGGGTCAGCGGCGTGCTCAGGGCCCGCGTCGTCGAGCGGGCGAAGCCGGGCCGGCGGATCAGCCCGCTCGGTGCGGTGACCTGGGGCGGGACGCGCGTCACCCGGCGGTTCCCGGCCTCGCGCGTCGCCGCCACCGCGGACCTCGCCATCACCAAGGCCGCCCCGGCGAGGGCACGTGCGGGCGCGAAGATCTCCTACCGGGTGACGGTCCGCAACAACGGCCCGGCCACGGCGCAGAACGTGATGCTCCTGTCCGAGGGGCCCGTGAGGCTCGTCGGGCGGAACACGGCGTGCGTGCCCGGCCGCGGCGCCTACCTGTGCTCGGTGGGGCCGCTGCGGGCGGGCGAGTCCAGGACGCTGCGCGTCACGGCGGTGCCGCGCGGGGCCGTCCGCGCGGGCACGGTGCTGAGGACGTCGTGGACGGCGGCGTCCCCGACCCTCGACCTCGACCGGTCCAACAACGGCACGGTCACCCGCACCCGGATCATCCGGCGGCGCTGACCCCGTGTCAGGGACGGGGCCGGTGGGATTGCAGGATGGGACCATGAAATTCCGGATCTTCACCGAGCCCCAGCAAGGGGCGAGCTACGAGACACAGCTGGCCGTCGCGAAGGCGGCGGAAGACCTCCGGTTCGACGCGTTCTTCCGCTCGGACCACTACGTCAAGATGGGGGACGTGACGGGCGAGCCGGGCCCGACCGACTCGTGGATCACGCTGGGCGCGCTGGCCAGGGAGACCAGCCGGATCAGGCTCGGCACGCTGGTGACGGCCGCGACGTTCCGGTATCCCGGCCCGCTGGCGATCTCCGTCGCGCAGGTCGACCAGATGAGCGGCGGACGCGTCGACTTCGGTCTCGGGACGGGCTGGTTCGAGCAGGAGCACGCCGCGTACGGCATCCCGTTCCCGGGCCTGGGGGAGCGGTTCACCCGGCTTGAGGAGCAGCTGGAGATCCTGACCGGGCTCTGGGGGACGCCGTCCGGCGAGACCTACTCCTTCAGCGGCGAGCACTACACGCTGGCGGACTCGCCCGCGCTGCCCAAGCCCGCCCAGCAGGGCGGCCCGCCGGTCATCGTCGGCGGGACCGGGGCGAAGCGGACGCCGCGGCTCGCCGCCCGCTTCGCCGACGAGTACAACGTCCCCTTCACGCAGCCGGAGGGCACGGCCGCCGCGTTCGACCGGGTCCGCGCGGCCTGCGCCGAGGCTGGCCGGACCAAGCCGCTCGTCTACTCGGTGGCGCAGGTCGTCTGCTGCGGCCGGGACGAGGCGGAGGTGCGGCGCCGCGCCGGCGCCATCGGACGCGAGGTGCCGGAGCTGCGGGCCAACGGCCTGACCGGCACGCCGGGCGAGCTCGTCGACAAGCTCGGCCGGTTCGCGGAGCTGGGCGCCGAGCGCGTGTACCTCCAGGTCCTGGACCTGGAGGATCTGGATCACCTGGAGCTGCTGGCCGCGGAGGTCATGCCCAAGCTCTGACCGTCCGGAACGCGGAGGCCCGCGGCGGGATGCGTCCCACCGCGGGCCTTGCGCGTCCCGGCGGCCGCGCCGGTCGCCGCGTGCGGCCGTCGCGTCCGGTCAGGCGTGTTCCGCTTCCGGCCGGGCGTGCTTCGGCAGCAGGAACGTCGCCAGGAAGGTGAGGCCGAGCAGCCCGGCCTCGACCCGCAGCGTGATCTTCATGGCCTCGCTGAAGCCGACCTTGGCGGAGTGCTCGCCCGCGTCCGCGACCGCCTTCTGGACGGCGGGCGCCGACCGCGGCGCGGCGGCGAACGCGGCCCCGACGTCGGCCTGGAGCCGGCGGCAGGAGGCTGGGACGGCGGCTGCGTCCTCGGTGGTGGCGCGGTCGTGGCCGCAGTCGCGCAGTCCGCCGACGATCCGGTCCTGCAGCGCGGCGGGGACGGACGCGGCGGCGAGGTCCTTGCGCAGCCCGGCGGCGCCGCCGTCCGCCGCGGTCGTCACCTGCCCGCCCAGCAGGCCGAAGAAGATCGTCCCGAGGACGGCCGCGCCGAGCGCCGCGCCGAGCTGCTGGACGGCGGTGAGCGTGCCGCCCGCCGAGCCGGTCTCCTCGGGCTCGACGCCCGCGAGGGCGGTGTCGAAGAACGGCCCCATCAGCAGGCCCATGCCGAGCCCGGTCAGGGTCAGCGCGGGGACGAGATGCCACGGCGTGACGTCGATCCCGGCATGCAGCAGCGTCGCGTGGAACCCGGCGATCCCGGCGGCCATGATCAGGGCGCCCGCGTGGATGACCCGGCGCCCGAAGCGCTGCACGGCCTGCACGAGGCCGAACCCGAGGACGGTGCCGACCGACCACGGGATCTGCGAGAGGCCGGCCTTGAGCGGCGAGAAGCCGAGCCCCATCTGGAAGAACAGCGACAGCACCAGGCCGAGGCCCGCTATGGCGGCGAAGAACACGAGGCCGACGATCAGGCCGCCGGTGAAGCCGCGCTTGCGGAACAGGCTCGGGACGATCAGCGGGTCGCCGCCAGAGCGGTGCTTGCGGGCCTCGTACCAGGCGAACACGGCCCAGACGGCGAGCGAGGCGGCCATCATGAGGAACGTCCAGGCCGGCCAGTCGTGCTCGCGGCCCTGGACGAGCGGGTAGATCAGCAGCGCGGCGGCGAGGGAGGCGAGCGCCGCGCCGGGGAGGTCGAGCCGGGTGGCGCGCTCGGAGCGCCCGGAGGGCAGGAACTTCAGCCCGGCGAGGATGGCGGCGGCGCCCAGCGGCAGGTTGATCAGGAAGATCATCCGCCAGCCGGTGCCGAACAGGTCGGCGTCGATCAGCCAGCCGGCCAGCACCGGGCCGCCGACCGACGCCAGCCCCATGACCGGCCCGAACACGCTGAACGCGACGGCCATCTCCTTCGGCGGGAACATCTGCTTGATCAGCCCGATGCCCTGCGGCAGGATCAGCGCGCCGAACAGGCCCTGCGTGACGCGGGCGCCGACGAGCATCCCGGGCGAGACGGCGATGCCGCACAGCAGCGAGGCGGCGGTGAACCCGGCCGCGCCGATCAGGAACATCCGCCTGCGGCCGTACAGGTCGCCGAGGCGCCCGCCGGTGATGAGCCCGATCGCCATGGCGAGGGTGTAGCCGGCGGCGAGCCACTGGACGGTGGCGGCCGAGCCGCCGAGCTCGGCGCGGATCGTGGGGGCCGCGACGTTGGTGATCAGCGCGTCCAGCATGTCCATGATCTCGCCGGCGAGGATCACGAAGAGGGCGGCCCAGCGCCAGCGGTAGGCGGCCTCCGCCGCGTGTTTCGTGGTGGACGTCAACGTGTGGGCCATGACTCACTCCAGACGGGAACAGCGTTCGTAGATAGCGAACACTATTCTAAACGCGAACGGCGTTCGTGTCAAGTACGCTGTTCGTGACGTGGCGATCAGCGCGTCCCGTCGAAGCCAAGATGTAGCTCGAAAGCCGAGGTCTCTCCGTGGCCACCGAACGCTCGGACATGCCGACACCGCCCGGACGCAGGCCCCGCAAGGCCGCCGCCGCCAGGCAGCCGCTCACGCGGGAGCTGATCGTGGACGCCGCGATCCGCGTCCTGGACGCCGAGGGCCTGGAGGCGGCGACGATGCGCCGGGTGGCCCAGGAGCTGGGCACCGGCGCGGCCTCCCTCTACGCCCACGTCTCGGGCCGGGAGGAGCTGCGCGAGCTGATGCTCGACCGCGTCGCCGGCGAGGTGAGGCTGCCCGTGCCCGACCCCGCGCGGTGGCAGGAGCAGCTGAAGGAACTGGCCCTGGAGACCCGCCGCGTGCTGACCTCGCACCGCGACATCGCCCAGGTGTCGATCGGGCTGATCCCCACCGGTCCCAACCTGCTCGCCGTCGCGGAGGCGCAGCTCGCGCTCATGCGGGCGGGCGGCGTGCCCCCGAAGATCGCCGCGCTCGCCGTCGACACCCTCGGCATGTTCGTGGACGCCGACGCCATCGAGGGCACGATCTATTCGGCCAAGCTCAGCGGCGGCGCGGAGGCGATTGAGAAGTTCCACCGCTATCTGGGCGAGATCCGCGACTTCTTCAAGGCGCTGCCCGCCGACCGCTACCCGAACGTCACCGCGATGGCGCAAGAGCTGACCAGCGAGGGCGGCGACGCGCGCTTCGAGTTCGGTCTCGACATCCTGCTCCGGGGCATCGCGTCCTACGTCGACGCACCGGAGACGTCGTGAACTCTGACGGTCTCTAGGCGAAGACGTTCTGGAAGGCGGCGTGCCTGGGGGCGCCCTTGGCGGTGTCCCACACCGCGAAGACGACGTGCTCGAAACGACCGGCGAACTCTTGGCCCGGACGCAGCAGTTCTGCGAACACCTCGGCCACCTCTTGCGGATCGTTGCGGAAGACACCGCAGCCCCAAGCGCCGAGCACCAGCCGCCGGTGCCCGTTGTCCTGGGCCACGGCGAGCAGCTTGCGGGCGCGTAGCCGGAGCACGTCGCGGATCCTGTCCGCCTGGGCGGGGTCTTGGATGGCGCCCCGGTTGGGGGCCGGGGACGTCAGGAACGCGACGTCGTACGGCTCGTCCAGCAGCGTTCCGGCGTCGTCGCGGAACACGGGCACGTCCGGTGAGTAGATCATGTGGTCGCTGTAGAGCAGGTCGCCCTGTGCACGGTGGAAGTCGTAGAACTCTCTGGCCGAACGCAGCGACGCGTACAGGCCGGACGACCGGGCCAGGCCCTCCTCCTGGGCGTGCGCTCCGTTCAGGAACCCTCCGCCTGGGTTCTTGGCAGAGGCGAAGTTCAGCGCGAACGGAACGGTCCCTTGACCGGACAGCCGGAGGGCGGCGGCGAGCGTGGTCTCGTCAGTGACTTCGATGCGCGTCGTGCTGCCGGGGGCGGCGGAGACGGGCGGGAGGCGTTGCAGCAACTCGTCCAGCTCGTCCGGACGGTACAGAACGGTGCCGCGGACGGCGCGGGCCAGGCCGTCGACGATCGAGACCGTACGGCCGGACGGCGCGACGTAGTCGCCGCGGTCGAGGATTCTCACGGTCTCCTGCGCCGTCTCCCGGCGGGGATGTCTGCTCATAACGCTCCGGATTGTGGCGGCAACGCAAACGTGGCCGCAAACCCTTTCTCGGTGTTCGACCGGAGAATGCTGGAAAACGCCGGAAAATGAATGGGGTGCGTTCGCGGTGGTCCGCCAGACTTGTCGGCGTGCTTCTGACGATCACCACCACCCAGAACCAGGCGACCGACCTGGGCTTCCTCCTGCACAAGCACCCCGGGAGGGTGCAGGCGTTCGAGCAGTCCTTCGGCACGGCGCACGTCTTCTACCCCGACGCGGACGAGTCCCATTGCACGGCGGCGCTCCTGCTGGACGTCGACCCGGTCAAGCTCGTCCGCACGCGCGGCAGAGGCACACCGGACTTCTCTCTGGGCCAGTACGTCAACGACCGTCCGTATGCGGCGTCGTCGCTCCTGGCCTCGGCCATGGCGAACGTGTTCCGCACCGCGATGCGGGGACGCTGCGACCAGCGTCCCGAACTGGCGGAGACGCCGATTCCGCTTGAGGTCGTCCTGCCCGCGCTCCCATGCCGTGGCGGTCCCGGGCAGGCGGAACGGTTCTTCGCGCCACTGGGCTGGGACGTGTCGGCCGTGCCGGTCCCGCTCGATCCGGAGTTCGGCGACTGGGGCGACTCCCGGTACGTGACGCTCACGCTGACCGGGACGCTACGGCTCGCCGACGCGCTCAACCAGCTCTACGTGCTGCTGCCCGTCCTCGACGACGCCAAGCACTACTGGATGGCGCCGGACGAGGTCGACAAGCTCATCCGCGCAGGGGAGGGCTGGCTCGCCACGCACCCCGAACGCGGCACCATCACCCGCCGCTATCTGGCCAACCGGCGCGGCCTCGTCCGGACCGCACTGGGCCGCCTCGCCGACGCCGAGGACGCGACCGACGAGGCACTGGACCCGGCGCAAGTGGAGGAGGAGCCGCCCGTCATCGAGGACGGCGAGGACCGGTCGCCGCCGGAGGAGCAGCCCGTATCCCTCGCGGAACACCGTCTCCAGGCGGTCGTGCAAGCGCTGCACGACGAGGACGCCCGACGCGTCATCGACCTTGGCTGCGGCTCCGGGAAACTGCTCTCGCGCCTCGCCAAGGACGACTTCTTCAGCGAGATCTCCGGGACGGACGTGTCGCACCGCGCGCTCAGCCACGCCTGGCGACGGCTCCGCTGGGACCAGCGGCCCCACCACGCGAACGACCGCTCCAACGACCGTGTCAAGGACGTTTTCCAGGGCGCGCTCACCTACGCCGACGAACGGTTCCGCGACTACGAGGCGGCCGTGCTCATGGAGGTCATCGAGCACATCGACCCGCCGCGCCTCAGCGCCGTGGAACGGGTCGTGTTCGCGCATGCCAAGCCGCGCGTCGTGGTGGTCACGACGCCGAACTCCGAGCACAACGTCCGCTACGAGGGCCTGGCGCCGGGTGCGATGCGCCACCCCGACCACCGCTTCGAGTGGACGCGCGCCGAGTTCCGCGCATGGGCCGACCGGGTCGCAGGCGCGCACGGCTACAGCGTCCGGCACGTGCCCGTCGGGGACGACGATCCCGAGGTCGGCGCGCCTACGCAGATGGGGGTTTTCACGCGATGACGGAGATCAGGGTCCCGGAGATGGGCCTCGTCGTCCTGGTGGGCGTGACCGGTTCGGGCAAGTCGTACTTCGCGCGCAAGCATTTCCTGCGGACACAGGTGATCTCGTCCGACGAGTGCCGCGGCGTCGTGTCGGACGACGAGAACGACCAATCCGCGACTGGCGACGCGTTCGACCTGCTGCACTACATCGTCGCCAAGCGGCTGCGGCGCGGCCTGCTGACCGTGGTCGACGCCACCAACGTGCAGAGCGCGGCACGGCAGTCGCTGCTGAAGATCGCCAAGGACCATGACGTGATGTCGGTCGCGATCGTGCTGGACGTCCCTGAGAGCGTCGCTGCCGAGCGGAACGCCGCCCGCCTGGACCGGAACCTGCCTCCGCACGTGATCCCGCGCCAGCGGCGCGAGCTGCGGCGCGGGATGCGGTCGCTGGCGCGCGAGTTCCGCCGCTTCCACGTGCTGACCGGCGTCGCGGAGATCGACGCCGCGACGGTCGTCCACGAGAAGGCGTGGAACGACAGGCGGGAGCTGACCGGGCCGTTCGACATCGTCGGCGACGTGCACGGCTGCCGCGCCGAGCTGGAGGACCTCCTCACCGACCTCGGCTACGAGATCGACCGGGACGCGGAGGGGCTCGCCGCCGGCGCGCACCATCCCGGCGGGCGTATGGCCGTCTTCGTCGGCGACCTCGTCGACCGCGGACCGGATTCGCCGGGCGTGCTGCGGCTGGTGATGGGCATGGTCGGCGACGGCGACGCGCTCTGCGTCTCGGGCAACCACGAGGCGAAACTCGTCCGCGCCCTGCGCGGCCGCAAGGTGCGCATTGGGCACGGCCTGGCAGAGTCCCTGGAGCAGCTCTCCGCCGAACCGGACGATTTCCGCGAGGACGCACTGCGTTTCATGGACGACCTCATCAGCCACTACGTCCTGGACGGCGGCGACCTGGTCGTGGCCCACGCCGGGCTGAAGGAGGAGTACCACGGTCGTTCGTCCGGCCGCGTCCGGTCGTTCGCGCTCTACGGCGACACCACGGGGGAGACCGACGAGTACGGCCTGCCCGTGCGGTACCCGTGGGCGCGCGACTACCGGGGCAAGGCCATGGTCGTGTACGGGCACACACCCGTCCCCGAAGCGGAATGGGTCAACAACACCATCTGCATCGACACCGGCGCGGTGTTCGGCGGGAAGCTGACCGCGCTGCGCTATCCCGAGCGTGAGCTGGTATCCGTCCCGGCCCGCCAGGTCTGGTACGAGCCGAGCCGTCCGCTGGACGCGCCGTCCGGCACCACGGCGGGCGGCCACCGGGAGGACGAGGTCCTGAAGATCGAGGACGTCCTCGGCGCGCAGGGCGTCGAGACCAGCCTGATGGGCCGGGTCTCCGTCCGCGAGGAGAACGCGCTCGCCGCGCTGGAGGTGATGAGCCGGTTCGCGGTGGACCCGCGCTGGCTCGTCTACCTGCCGCCCACCATGGCCCCTGCCGAGACCTCGGCCCTGCCCGGATATCTGGAACATCCCGCGGAAGCCCTCGCCGCCTACCGGGACAAGGGCATCGACCGCGTGGTGTGCGAAGAGAAGCACATGGGCTCGCGAGCCGTTGTCGTCGTCTGCCGCGACGCATCGATCGCCGCAGACCGCTTCGGCGTCCACGACGGGACGACCGGTGCCGTCTACACCCGCACAGGGCGCCCCTTCTTCCGCGACCCGTCGCGCACGACCGAAGTCCTGGACCGGCTCCGTTCCGCCATAGGCGCCGCAGGGCTCTGGGAAGAGCTCGACACCGGATGGCTCGTCATCGACAGCGAACTGCTGCCGTGGTCGGCCAAGGCCATGGACCTCATCCGCACGCAGTACGCCGCCACTGGCGCGGCGGCCCGCGCCGCCCTGCCCATGGCGTCCGACCTGCTCGCGCGCGCGGAAGAACGCGGCCTCGACGTGGGAGGTCTCCGGGAGCACATCGACCGTCGCGCCGCGAACGCGTCCCGCTTCCGCGACGCCTACGCGCGCTACTGCTGGACGGTCGACGGCCTCACCGGCCTGCGGCTCGCGCCGTTCCAGATCCTCGCCGGAGAAGGCCGCTCCTGGGCCGTCGCACGCGACCACGACTGGCACATGACCATGGCCGGGCGGCTTGCGGACAATGACCCGGGCGGCTTCGTCCAGCGGACGGAATCGATGACCGCCGACCTGTACTCCCCGGAATCGGAGGCCGACGTCACCGAATGGTGGGAGAAACTCACCGCCGCGGGCGGCGAGGGCATGGTCGTCAAACCGCTGGGGCCGTTCCCGGACGACAAGCGCGTCCAGCCGGGCGTCAAGTGCCGCGGCCCCGAATATCTGCGCATCATCTACGGCCCGGACTACAGCGAGCCCGAGAACCTCGACCGGCTGCGCGGCAGGTCACTCGGCCGCAAGCGTTCGCTGGCGATGCGGGAGCACGCCCTCGGCGTCGAGGCCCTCGACCGGCTCACCGCCGGCGAACCGCTGTGGCGCGTCCACCAGGCGGTCTTCGCCATCCTGGCGTTGGAGTCCGAACCCGTGGACCCGCGCCTATAGACGCATGGCCCGCCCCCTAGGTGTCCTAGGTGGCGGGCCCAACCGTCGCCGATCGGCTCGCGCCGAGCGGGTCAGGTGCTGAAGAGCATGTGAAACACACTGCCCCCGTGGGGGCGGTGATGGGGCCGACCGTGGTGATGGTGGTGCACCGACGCCGCCGGCGCCGGTGCGGACCATCCCGGGCCCGCGGCGGGCGGCGGCGCCGCCCGGTACTGCGACTCCATCTGGGCCAGGGCCTCGAGTTCGCCGTAGTCGAGGAAGATGCCCCGACAGCTGTCACATTGCTCGATGTGGACTCCGCTGCGGGTGTAGGTCCGC
This sequence comes from Actinomadura sp. 3N508, assembly GCF_044326375.1. NCBI lineage: Bacteria > Bacillati > Actinomycetota > Actinomycetes > Streptosporangiales > Thermomonosporaceae > Actinomadura > Actinomadura sp. 3N508. Next base: position 460,618 of record NZ_JBIRAX010000004.1, on the reverse strand, counting down.
ATCACGCCACGACACTTAGGGCAGTGCATCGCCTTCTCTTCCTTCCAGTATGGATCCCCAGGTAGAGGCTAAATGTAGGGCAGGTTTCGCGCCACGTCATGCCGCGTCCCCCGCCGCCGATATTCTTCCGCAGGCGTCGACCATCGCCTGCTCCGGCCCATCGAGGGGCCGGTTCTCCCTTTCCGCCGATATGACGCACGTTGCGGCGATCTGGATCGCAAGACTTCGCGCGGGAATGTCCAGGGCCGTCCAGGGGTCGCCCTCCGCCGGGACGGCCGGGCCGCCCGCCCCCTGGTACGCGCCCAGGAAGCGGCTCCACTCATCGGGGTGCAGAACACCCGCCGAATAGAGCGCGGCCGGGCGCGCGAGGTCCCAGGCGGGGTCGCCCGTACCGAGGTCTTCGATGTCGATGAGCCGCCACCGCCCGTCCTGGGCGCGGACCATCTGCCCGAGGTGCCAGTCACCATGGATGAGGCACTTCCCGGTGTCGGAAGGCACGTCGCCGTCGCCACGTATCCAGGCGGGCAGAGTGGCGAACGCACGCCGCACCACGTCCTCGGCCGGCCCGTGCCCCATTTCCGAGACGCGACGCGCCACCCGCGCAGGCCGCCCCCAAGAAGGCGCATCTGCCGACACCGTCATCGAATGGAGCACCGCCAGAAGCCGCGCCCCCTCCTCCCAGGGCAGATCCCCCTGCGGATCCACTGGCCGGCCGTAGGGATAGACCGTGACCGTCCGCCCGTCAACATCGATCGGCGCGCCAAGGGGAGCGACCAGAACATCGGGAACGGCGCCCGCCAGCCGTATCCGCTCCAGGAACAGGGCCCCGTGTTCACGATCGGCCTGGTGCGCCTTAACCGCCACGTCACCGACACGCACCACCAGCACGCCATGCCGGTCGTACAGCGTCTCCGGCTCCGCCTCGGCCGCCGAGTCACGCCCGACCCCGCGCCCGATCTCAACGAGCCGCGCGAACAAACCTGGCTGGACGGTCTCGCTATGCACCCGACCAGTCAACCACCGGCACGGGCCGGCCACGCCCATGCAGAGAAGGTTCTGCCTATGCGGGCGAGTTGACGATCTCGTCGCGGAGCCGCCGCCGGACGACCTTCCCCAGGACGTTCCGTGGCAGTTCCGTCCGCGGACGGAATTCCGCAGGCACTTTGTAATGCGAAAGGTAGCGCTCGCAGTGCCGTCGCAGTTCGTCCGCCGAGAAAAGGTAGGCGGGGTGCTCCACCACGTGCGCGATGATGCGTTCCCCGCGCCGCGCGTCCGGCACGCCGACCACCGCGCAATCGTGCACGGCCGGGTGGCGGCGCAGAATTCTCTCCACCTCCGTGGGGAAGACGCTGAACCCGCTGACCTTGATCATGTCGCGCTGGCGTTCCAGGATCGTGAAGAAGCCGTCCTCGTCCATGACGGCGATGTCGCCGGTGCGGAGCCATCCCTTCGACAGGGCCTGTGCGGTGGCGAGCGGCGCGTTCCAGTAGCCGGCGAACACCTGCGGCCCGCGGACGACCAGTTCCCCTGGCTCGCCGGGCGGCAGAACCCTCGTCGGCTCGTCCTGGTCGACGATGACGGCATCGGTCAAGGGCAGCGGCAGCCCGACGCTCAGATTCCGTGCCCCGCCCCCCAGCGGATTGGCGCTGACGGCAGGAGACGCCTCCGTAAGCCCATAACAATTGATCAGCCCTTTGGCGCCCACCCGTTCGAGCCGATCGATGGTCGCCTGCCCGAGCCCCATCGCCCCAGAGATGAAGACACGCAGCGAATTCAGATCCGAAGGCAGAAACCGCGGACTGTCCAGCAGCTGCTCATAAAGAGTAGGCACCCCGGGAAAAATAGTGGGACGGTACCTGCGAATAGCCCCGAGCACATGACCGGCATCAAAACGCGGAAGCAGCACAACGGCCCCCGCGGTCATCGTCGGCGCGACAAGGCAGCTCATCAGCCCGAACGAATGGAACAGGGGCAGAACCGCCAGCGTCACGTCCTCACCCGGCCGGCTGTCGCGATCCCACGCGTGCTGCTGGCAGGCGTTCGCGACGAGATTCCGGTGCGTGAGCATCGCGCCCTTGGGGCGCCCTTCCGTCCCGCCCGTGTACTGGATGGCCGCGAGCTGCCGCGACGGCTCGATCTCCAGTTGCCGCACCTGCTCCCGCGGCTTCCGCTGCATCTCACGGAACGGGACGACGCCGGGATCGTCCGGCACGTCCGCGGTGATGTCCGCCCTCCGCCGCCGCGCCCGCGCCAGCGGCATGCGCAGCGCGATCCGCTTGGCCGCCGGCAGATAATCGGCCAGCGACGTCACGACGATGTGCTCGAGCGGGAGTTCGGACCGCACCGCGCGCACCGTCGCGTAGGAACGATCCAGCACGACGGCGGCGCGGGCGCCGGAGTCCGCGAGCTGGTGGAGCATCTCCTCTTCGGTGTACAGCGGGTTGTGCTGCACCGCGATGGCGCCTCGGCGCAGCACCCCGTAGAAGGCGATGACCTGCTGCGGGCAGTTCGGCAGGATCAGCGCGACCCGGTCGCCGGGCTGGACGCCGAGCCGGTGCAGGCCGGCGGCGAACCGGTCCACGGCCGTGCGCAGCTCCCGGTAGGAGATCCGGCGGCCGAAGAAGAGGAGCGCGGGCCGCCGCGGATACCGCTCCGCGGCATCATCCAAAAGCCGCGTAACGGATATGTCGGGAATATCCAATTCACTGGAAATTCCCTGTTGATACCACTGCCGCCACGGGGAGGATCGTTGTGACGAGTGCCACATGGGACGTGATTCAACCATCCCGGAGGCGTCCCCGTCCCCCCGCTTCCCGATCTTCACCCGCACACCACCCGGCGGACGTGTTCGGCCGGCCCGCCCGCGAGCACTGATCGCCAGGCGACGTACGCTGTCAGATTCGTCCCGTACCGCGGCAGACGTTGCACTTCTCACCGCTGGCGGTGCTCGTGCCGGTTCCGTTGCAGCCGGGGCAGGCTCGCGTCGCCGGCTTGTTGTGCTTGCCCACGTCGACCACCCCCGGCTTTCATCTTAGGGGCTGAACCCGCGGCCGGGACGCGTCCACGGGCGAAGGCGGGAGGGCAGGGATGACCGACGCGGCGCACACGGCCGCCACGCGGGTCCGGCGCGTCGCGGACGGCGCCGCGGCACGCTTCAAGCTCGCCGCCGCCTTCTACACCGGCGACCGGATCCGCTACGGCCGCGCGGAACTGAGCTTCCTCCGCTGGGAGATCGCCCGCGGCGTGCTGAACCGGCCCACCGGCGACCCGCCGGGCAGCCCATGGTGGCGCGCCGTCAACGACCGCCTCCTGCGCGACAAGACCGAAGCCCTGCTGCTCGCCGACGGCCACTCCGGCGAGCCGTCCACGCGGAGCGTCCGACTATGGGGCGAGTTCCTCCGCAGGCCGTCACCCGCCGCCTGGTACCGCGCCCACAACGCCAGCATCATCACCGGTTACCTGGAGAACGACACCCTCGCGCGATCGGAACTACCCGCCGAGCGGTTCATGATGAACGTCGCGCTAGTCCGCGTCCTCTACGCGCACACATTGGTCGCCCGCCCCCGCCTCGCCCTAGGCCCCTTCGCGCCACTCGGCCGCCTCCTAGGCGACCCCCGCAGCGGGACGGTCGGCCTCTTCCTCGACCTCCGCCGCGCGTTCCCCGAGCGCTACCCGCTACGCGGCCTGAGCGCCGAGTACCTCATCGCAGCCGAGGGCCCACTGCCGCGCGCCCTCGACTACGGCATCATCGTCCCGCGCCTCGTCCCCCTCTATGAATTCGCGGCCGAGTCGCTGGCCCTGCCCGGCATCGAGGACCTGATCAGCGACGGCACCCCCTGCTACGCCTGGCCACCCCGCCGCTCGCACTGGCACGACGCCACCGCCCTGCACCTCTCATCCCGCCTGACCGCCTACGCCGTAAGACAGCGCGCCTGACCCCCACCCGAATGCCACCCTCAAACCGAAGACTCAACACTTCCTTAACGCGGGCATAAGGAGGGGGCTGGGTGGGGGTGGGGGTGCGAGGTTCGTGGCGTGGCACTGCGAATGGGTAGGAGCACCGGTTCGTTCGTCCCCGGGTCGGTGGGGGAGCGGGCGCGTCCGGCGGTGGTCGCCCGGGCCTTCCAGGCGTTGCCGCCGGCGCATCGTGAGATCTTGGCCGAAACGGTGTTCAGGGACCGTTCGGTCAATGAGGCGGCGGCCTTGCTGGGGGTGCCGGTCGACGTGGTCAAGCTCCGCGTCTACCACGCGCTCCGCGCGCTGAACGCCGCATTGGGCCGATAATGGTTTGCCGGGACGGGAACCGCCCCGGCATGATGGGCGTCGTACGAACACGAGACCGGAAGGGGAGAGACCATGCTTCGACGAATGCATAGCAGTCTTCTCGGTCTCGGGAGCCGTTTCAGGACGTGATACGCGTGTTCTGACGCCGGCCGCCCGTGGATCGCGGGCGGTTTTTTGTTTTTCCCGGAGGGTTGGCCGAGCGGGAAGGCAGCGGTTTGCTACGCCGTCGTCAGGGTCACCCCTGCGCGAGTTCGAATCTCGCACCCTCCGCACCGGGTGGGGACGCTGGTGTGTCCAGCGGTTTCATAAGCCGCGGGAGGCAGGTTCGATTCCTGCACCCGGTACGCGACAATTGAATCATCGAGTCTCCGTGGCGCAGTTGGAGAGCGCGCCGGGTTGCGGACCCGGAGGTCGCAGGTTCGAATCCTGCCGGAGATGCGGCTTCCGTGGTGTAGTGGTCTGCACGCCAGGTTGTGATCCTGGAGGTATCGGTTCGATCCCGTTCGGGGGCCCTGTGGTGATTTGGCGAGGATAAATTGCCGAGGAGCCTGCTCCGGAGCGGATTGCAATGGAGCGATGCTGGAAAAGCTTTCCGCATGTTCAGCTCTTCCGTGAAGGCCCGGCTGCTGGCGTCCGGTGTGCTTGTGCTCGCCGCTTTGGGCGGGCCTGCCTGGGCGGAACCCGCGCCCTATCTCGATCCGCGGCCGTCCGTCGAGGACCGGGTGGACGATCTGCTCGGCCGGATGAGCCTGGACGACAAGCTCGGCCAGATGACGCAGCCCGAACGCAGGTTCGTCACGCCGGAGGAGATCACCCGGTACGGGATCGGGTCGGTGCTGTCGAGCGGCGGGTCGGCGCCCAGCCCGAACCGGGCGGAGAAATGGGCGGACATGTACGACGGGCTGCAGCGTGCCGCGCTCGCCGGGCCGCTGCGCGTCCCGATCATGTACGGGGTGGACGCGGTGCACGGCCACAACACGGTCGTGGGCGCGACGATCTTCCCGCACAACATCGGGCTCGGCGCGTCCCGAGACGCGGATCTGGTCCGCGAGATCGGCGCGGCGACCGCCGAGGAAATGGCCGCGACCGGGGTCGACTGGGATTTCGCGCCCTGTGTTTGTGTCGTGCGGAACGACCGATGGGGGCGGACGTACGAGTCGTTCGGCGAGGTGCCCGCGCTGGCGGCGAGGATGACGACGGCCATTGAGGGGCTCCAGGGCGAGGAGCTGGGCGGGGCCGCGTCCGTGCTGGCCACGGCCAAGCATTTCGTGGGGGACGGCGGCACGGAGGGCGGCCGCGACCGGGGCGACGCCCAGATCTCGGAGAAGGAGCTGCGGGCCGTTCATCTGCCGCCTTTCCGGGCGGCGGTGGCGCGAGGGGTAGGGTCTGTGATGATCTCCTACAGCTCGTGGAACGGGCAGAAAATGCACCGGCATCGATATCTGATTAACGATGTGCTGAAGGGCGAGCTGGGTTTTACCGGGATCGTGGTCTCCGACTACAAGGGAATCGACCGGATCGATGGGCGGCCCGGCTTCACCAGGGACGAGGTCGCATCCGCGATCAACGCCGGGATCGACGTGGCCATGGTGCCGACGGAATGGCGCCGGTTCATCCGGTATCTGCGGGATGAGGTGGTGGGTGGACGCGTGCCCATGTCTCGCATCGATGACGCCAACCGGCGGATCCTCACGAAGAAGTTCGAGCTGGGCCTTTTCGAGCGTCCGTTCGCGGATCGGGCTTACCTGAAGACGGTCGGGGGAGCGGAGCATCGGGAGCTCGCGCGGAGGGCCGTGGCCGAATCGCAGGTGCTGTTGAAGAACGACGCCGACGTGCTTCCGCTCGATGACGAGGACAAGATCTTCGTGGCGGGCCGCAGCGCCGACGACATCGGCATGCAGTCCGGCGGGTGGACGATCACCTGGCAGGGCGAGCCGGGGCCGATCACGCCGGGCACGACGATCCTGGACGGCGTCCGCAAGGCCGCCGACCCGTCCGCCACCGTCGCCTACAGCAGGGACGGCAAGGGTGTTGACGAGTCCTATGACGCCGCGATCGCCGTGGTGGGCGAGAAGCCGTACGCCGAGTACCACGGTGACCGGACGGGCGGTCTCGGCCTCGACGCGGAGGACCTCAAAACCATCGACCGGCTCCGCGGCGCGGGCGTCCCGGTGATCGTGGTGCTGGTGTCGGGGCGCCCGATGGACATCGCCGCGCAGCTCCCCCGCTGGGACGCGCTGGTCGCGGCGTGGCTCCCCGGCACGGAGGGCGCGGGCGTCGCGGACGTCCTGTACGGCGACGCAGATCCCACCGGGCGGCTTCCCGTCACCTGGATGCGCGACGCCGGCCAGCAGCCCATCAACCAGGGCGACGGCAAGAAGCCGCTGTTCCCGTTCGGGTTCGGTCTCACCTACGACGACTGATACGCCGGAGATGCGGCTCTGACCTCGATATTCTTGGATGCGTCCGGATACGGGCGCGCCCATCCGCCCGCAGTGGACGTCGTTCGCCCGCCGTTCGTCCCGCCGATCGCCGCCAAGGGGTACCCCGTGACGCGACCCTCCCTGCATGGGGGCGACCCCTCGGTGCTCCGCCGCCTCAACTCCGCCGCGACCCTGCGGGCGCTGCGGGAGTGCGGCGAGTGCACGCTGACGGAGCTGGCCGGACGGGTCGGGCTGTCCAGGCCCACCACCGAGGGCGTGCTGGCCGGGCTGATCGACCGCGGTCTCGCCGCCGAGAGCGCGCCGCGTCCCGGCGCGGGGCTCGGCCGTCCCGCCCGCCGCTACCGCTTCCGCGCCGACGCCGGGTACGCGCTCGGCATCGACATCGACGCGCACCGGGTGAGCCTCGTCGTCGCCGACCTCACCGGCGACGTCGTCGGCGGCCACCGCGCCGGGCTCGACGTGCAGGGGCCGCCCGGCGAGCGGATCGCGGCGGTCCGCGACGCGGTGACGGCGTGCCTCGCGGCCGTGGCCGTCGACCGTGCGTCGCTGCTGGCCGTGGCCGCCGGGACGCCCGGCGTCGTCGCGCCGGACGGGACCGTCACGTCCTGCGCGGCCGTGCCCGGCTGGGAGGGCGTGCGGCTGGGCCGCGAGCTGGGCCGCTCCTTCTCCTGCCCGGTGCTCGTCGAGAACGACGCCAACCTCGCCGCGGTCGCCGAACGGTGGCGCGGCGCCGCCCGGGACGCCGACGACGTCGTCTGCGTCCACGCGGGCCTGCACACCGGCATGGGCGCGATCATCGGCGGCCGCCTGCACCGCGGACGCTGGGGCGCCGCAGGCGAAGTCGGCATGCTGCCTGAGCTGGGCCTGCGCTACACCACCGCCGCGCTCATCACCGGAACGGACGCGACCCCGGAGGCGGCGGAGGCCGCGCTTGCCGCCTTCGCGTCAGGAGGCGCCGATACGCCGGGCGCCGCACTGCAAGGCGCGGGCGTGGATCACGCCGGACGTGTCCTGGAGGCCGCCGGCTGGGGCGCGGCGGAGGCGCAGGCGGTCGTGGAACAACTCGCGGCCCGGATGGCGCGCGGCGTCGCGGCGATGGCGCTCGCCCTCGACCCCGAGATGATCGTGGTCGGCGGGCCGCTGGTCAGGGCCGGTGACCTGCTGGTCACCGAGCTGCGCCGGCGGATCGCGCCGCTGTGCCTGAGCCCGGTCCGCATCGAGGCGTCCGAACTGGCGGACGAGGCGGTCGGCCTCGGCGCCGTCCGGCTCGCCCTCGACCGGATCGACGAGGACCTCTTCCGCCTCGACCGCCGCCCCGCCGACGCCTGACGGCTGCTGGCTGGCGAACGGCGGATTTATCGGCTTCGGTCAATCTCCGAGCACTAAACACCCTCCTATTTCTACAAAGCGCTTTTGTGTTTCTTAACGCCCAAAAGGGAAATGTATTGTGCTTCTCGAAATGGGCCGCCGTCCTGTCGGTGGGGCGCTGTAGTGTCTCCGTGTACGGGTGAGCGGGGACCGACGAGAGACAAAGGAGTGACATGAGCGCACAGCCGGTGGAGCCCCTCCTCCCGGGGCAGGTCCAGCGGGTCCCGCGGACGATCAAGGGCATCAGTGACTGGCTGACGGAGGAGAAGCGCGCCAGGTTCCTGGAGCAGGTCATGGCCGCCAAGGAGGAGGACGACTACAACCAGGTCATGGACAACTGGTGGGCCGAGGCCCACCTCGACCAGGATCCGTACCGCGAGGAGCGCCGCGCCGAGGCGCTCAAGGAGATGGAAGCCGGCCGCAAGGTCTCGATAGACGAGCTCCGCGCCCGGTGGTTCGGGAGCGACGCCGCCGAGTGACCACTCCCAAGAAGGCCTGGACCGTCTTCTGTTCGGAATCGGTGTGCGAAGTCATGGAGTCGATGCCCACGATGAGGAAATTCTTCGTGGAGTTCTTCTGCGACTTCGCCGTTAAGGCCGGGACCGCGGTCGACCTGGGTCATCCACCGCCCGGAACACGTCAGAGCGGCGCGGGCGCCTACAGCCTCGTCGTCGAGCATTCCGGGATCTTCATCGAGTACGAGGTCAAGACCGACATCAAGGAGTTCTTCATCACCAGGATGCTCTGCCGCTGGTAGCGGACGGCCAAGGGCTAGGGGGTCAGCGGGGTGCTGAACGTCCAGCCCTTGGTCATCAGGTCGTCGGTCGCGGCGACGGCCGCGGCCAAGCGATCCTCGTGCGGGCCCGTCACGGTGATGTGCGGCAGGGCCCGTTCCTCCAGCTCCTCCTCGAAACGTCCCGACATCCACGATCTGATCGCCGCGCCGTCGCGCCAGCCGTCCTGCTCGAACGGGACGCCCTCCGGCGAGGTCAGGATCCACAGCGCGTGCGGGGTGCGCTCGTGAACCGCCTCCACCTCCGGCGACGGCGAGCCCAGATAGCGCTCGTGCCAGATCGCGGTGGCGAACGCGTCGGTGTCGCAGACCAGCAGCGGTGAACCCGACCGGGCGGCGGCGTCCTCCATGGCGGCGTGGTACTCGGCGATCCGGACGAAGTCGGCGGACTCCCACGCCAGGTCGTCCAGCCACAGCGAAGGGTCGCCGGCGGCGCGGCGCGCGGCGGCCAGCTTCTCCTCGGTGAACGTCCGCCCGTACTCCGGGACCCATCGCGTCGCCGCCCACACCCCGCCCCGCTCCGCGTAGTGCGCGGCGAGGGCGCGGGCCAGCGTCGTCGTCCCGGTCGACTCCGCGCCGGCGACCACGACGCGCCGCGCCAGATACCCCCGGACGGCCGGTGCGAGAAACCCCCAGTTCCCCACGGGGTCGTCGCGGACGGCGGTACTGCTCACCGGAAACCGTTCGCGGGGCGGGTCCACCGGCACGTGGACGGCGGAGAAGCGCCTCGCCAGCTCGGGCCCGTAGGCCTCCGAGCTGAACACCGCGTCCACCGGCGGCACGGGCACGCCGAGACCCGAGCGCATCGCCACGCCCGCCCGGAACGCCGCGACGTGCGCCGACCAGATCTCGTCCGACCCGTAGTCGATCTCCTCGTCGTCCACGACCGGGACGATCTCCACGTGCGGCTGCGGGTGCGTCTCGCGCAGCCACGCCGCCCGCAGCGGCAGCGGGATGCTCTCCACGCTGGACGCGGCGACGACCACGCTCAGCCGGTCGCACGCCGCCGCCGCGACGTCGATCAGGTGGTGGTGGCCGGCGTGCGGCGGGTAGAACTTGCCGATCACCAGCCCGTGCGCGTGCCTCACGTCGCCGTCACGCCGCCGCCGGGGCCGGGCCGGCGGCGATGCGGCCGGACCGGAAGTCGCGGTGCCAGGCCAGCAGCCCGAACACGCACAGGGTCAGGAAGATGACGTACAGCGCGCTCGTCAGCTTCAGGTCCTTGTAGAAGTACAGCGGGATGTAGACGAGGTCGGCGGTGATCCACAGCCACCACGACTCCAGCAGCTTCCGCGACTGCCCGTAGATCGCCATGAGGGAGATCGAGGTGGTGAGGGCGTCCCAGAACGGCACGGTCGAGTCCGTCCAGGCGGACAGGGCCCAGGTCAGGAGGGCGGTGCCGGCCGCGCCCGCGGTGATGAGGGCGGCCCACTCGGTTCCCCGGGTGCGCCGGACGGGCAGCCGGTCGCGGCCCTCGCCGCCGTACAGCCACACCCACCACCCGTACGCCTGGAGCGCGATGTAGACGACCTGGAGGCCCGAGTCGGCGTAGAGGCCGCCGTCCAGGAAGACGAGGCCGAGCAGGATCACGTTCGCGATGCCGATCGGCCAGTTCAGGATGTTCTGCCTGACGACGAGCCATACGTTGACCGCGCCGGTCGCGAAGCCGAGCAGCTCCGCCCACGTGGTGGGGACGGAACCGATATGGAAGGCGGGTTCGAGCAGCGGACCCAGCGGGACGTTCACCGACATGCCCGTAATCGTCACATATCGTCAGAGGGACGACAAGGGGCCGGTGTGCACGAGACCGGAACGGGTCAGGTGGTCCCGACCAGGACGAGCGGCTCCGTGGTCGGTTGCGCGGAGCCGCCCGCCGGCTCGACCGTGATGCCCAGCTTGTCCGCCGGACGCCACGTCCCCGCCACGACCGCCTGGGTCCCGCCGGTGGGGAGCAGGCCCGCCGAGCGGGCACCGTTGCCGTCGATCAGCCACAGCTGGTACGCCCGCGCGGACGGCAGCCCAGGCAGCCCCGACGACCCGACGACGACCCGGCCGCGGGAGGCGGACGCGACGATCGTCACCGTCCCGCCGCCCCTGGCGATGCCGGTCGCCGACCGCGCGTCCGGCGCGGACAGCACGGACGCCACGTCGCGGTAGGCGCCCTCGGCCCGCTCCACGCGATGCCGTTCCCGCACCGCCTCGGTGACGGACACGGCCGCCACCAGGCATGCGGCGGCCGCGAGCCCCGCGACGGCGGCGCGCCGCCAGCGGTTCGGCCGGATCGGCTCGACCCGGGCGCGCGCCTCGCTCCGCGTGTCCGGGGGCCGGTTCGGCGCGCCCGGTCCCCGGGGTGTCATGTCCGGCCGCTGGTTCGGCGCGAGCGGCGGCTGGGCCGGGGCGTCCGGCGGGAGGGCCGGGGTGACCGGCGGGAGCTGCCGGACCCGCCGGATGTCGGCCAGCACCTGGCCGCGCAGCCGCGGCGGCGGCGCCTCCGCGACCGCCAGGCCGAGCCGCGTGGCCGTCGCGCGGAACTCGGCGAGCTCGGCCGCGCAGGTCTCGCACCCGGCGAGATGCGACTCGAACAGCCGCCGCTCCTCCGCGTCGTCGATCGCGTCCAGCGCGTACGCGCCGGCGAGGGCGTGCACGTCCTCCCTCATCGGTCCACCCCCAGGCAGTCGCGCAGGCGGATGATGCCGTCGCGCATCCGGGTCCGCACGGTGTTGAGCGGCGCCCCGGTCATCTCGGCGACTTCACGGTACGTGTGCCCGCCGTAATAGGCGAGCGTCACCGACTGGCGCTGCAGCTGCGTCAGCGCGTCCAGGCAGCGGCGCACCCGTTCGTGCTCCAGCCGCGTCTCGACCCGCTCGCCCACCGGATCGTGCGCGGCGCCGGGGCCGTACCGCGCGGCCCGCGCCTCCCGCTCGCCCGCGGACTGCTCGCGCCGCACCCGGTCCACGGCCCGGCGGTGCGCGATCGTCATGATCCAGGCCATGGCGGAGCCGCGGCCGGGGTCGTAGCGGGTCGCCGACCGCCACACCTCGATCATCACCTCCTGCGTCACCTCCTCGGCCATCGCCGGATCCCGGACGATCCGCCGCGCGAGGCCGTGCACCGGTGCCGCCACCACGTCGTAGAGCTGCTCGAACGCGCGCTCGTCGCCGCGCGCCGTCCGGCCGAGGAGCGCGTCGGCGTCATGACCGGGCACGGTGCCGTTCTCCGGCGGTCTCGTCCCTGTCGCCATGCCGCGCTCCTCTCCTAGACCGTCCTCCAGGCCCCACCCGCCGCCATTCGATGGACGGGCTTCGCTCGACGGTCGCCCGTCCGGGGTACTTCGCGTCCGGGGCCGTCCTGGATGATGGGCGTTCACAGAACGAGGCTGCGCAGCGTGAGCCCGACCCCGAGAACGACGACGGTCGCGGACGTCCCGATAGGCATCATTCCGGAGGGAAGCCGCGCGCGCTTGGCCAGAATGCGCCGCCCGGCGAGCCCGGTGAGCATGCGCCGCGCGAGGACGCGTCCGGAACCGGCGACGAGCAGGCCGACCGTCACGAGCGCGGCGGCCAGGCCGAGCCCGTAGGCGAGGACGAGGACGAGCCCGAACCACATCCGCCCGATGGCCGCGCCGCCGACCAGCACCACGACCGCGGACGGGCTCGGGACCATGCCGCCCGCCAGCCCCAGCAGCACCACCCCGCCGCGCCGCGACCCGCGGTGATCATGCCCGTGCTCGTCCGAGTTCCCGTGGCGGGGCCCGTGCTCGTGCCCGTGGCCGTGTCCATGCCCATGTCCGTGGCCGTGCCCGTGGCCGTGCCCATGGCCGTGGCGGTTCTGCAGGGCGCGGCGTAGGAGGAGGGCTCCGGCCGCTGTCACGAGGACGCCGCCGGCCGCGCCGAGCCAGGGGAACAGCGCGTCGGGGGCGAGGAGCGTTCCGGTCGTCACCAGCAGCCCGAGGACGAGGACGCCCGCGGTGTGCGTCGCCGTGACGGTCAGGCCCAGGGTGAGGATGTCCCGGTTCCGGTTCCGGCTCTCGCCGATCGCGTGCGCCGCCATGATCGTCTTGCCGTGCCCGGGGGCGAGCGCGTGCAGCGCGCCGAGCGCCAGCGCGACCAGGAAGGCCAGGAGGGCGAAGCCCGGCGTGAGGTCGTGCCGCGCGACCAGGGACGTGAACCGCTGGGTGAGCCCGTCCGCGCCGCGCGGCAGCAGCCGCTCGGCCCCGCCGCCTGATCCGGACCCCGCCGCGGGCCCGGACGCCGCGAGGGGCGGGCCGCCCGCCCGCGCCGTCAGGGTCGCCGCCCGCTGGTCGAGCGGCGAGGCGAGCATGTCCTCCGGATAGCTGGCGAGCCGCCCGCTGCGGGACGTCTCCGGCACGTCGGACGCGGACAGCGTCATCCGGTCGCCCCGCGCCGTGATCTCCCGCCAGCCGACCCGGCCGTCTCCCGCGCCGCCGTCCCGGAACGAGATCGTGCCGGGGCCGGCGGGCGCGATGATCCGGCATTCGGTCCGTAGCGTCGGCAGGCCCGCCTGCCCCTTCGGTGCCGTGGCGGACGCCGATGCGACGGTCGCGGTCACGGCCCGTCCGTTCACCGTGACGCGGAACGACGTGGCCGCGCGGTCGCAGACGCCGCCCGCCCAGGCGCCGAGCTCGGCGGCGGACGGGCGGCCGTCACCATCGATGTCCACCTGCGGCAGGGCCTGCGCGGCGGGAATCTCCGCGAGGTCCTCGACGTGGTCGATCCGCAGCTCGTGCGGGGCCACGACGAGCCCGTCGTAGTGGTTCACGCTGAAGTTGCCCAGCGGGTGCGCGGCGACCAGCCCGGCCGCGAGCGCGTAGGCGATCATGATGCGTCCTCCAGGTCACGGCCCCCGCCCGGACGCTTGCCGAGCGCCTTCTCGATCGCGCGCAGGTGGGCGCGGAACTGCGGGCGGCGGTATCCCGTCGCGACCGCCTGGCGGGCGTAGGGGAGTGCCTCCTCGTCGCGCCCGTTGACGTGCAGGGCCCAGGCGAGCGCGTCGGCCGCGTGGACGCTGCACTGCCGCATCTTGCCTGAACGCGGGGCCGGGCAGCGCCGGTCGTATTCGGCCCGCGCCGCGCGCAAGGCAACCTTCGGATCGCCGTGGTCGGACTCGAACAGCGCCGTCTCCAGATCCGCGTCGACGCCGTTGGCCTTGGCGATCCTGGCCCACGCCGCCGCGACCGCGTACTGCCGTTTCGCCTCGTCCGGGCGTCCCGCCGACTCCAGCAGCTCCCCGTACCCGGCCAGGTACTCCGGCAGCGGCAGCCGCCGGACGATCTCCGCCCGGTCCGCGAGCGCCCCCTTAACATCGCCCCGCGCCGCACGGACGCGGGCCTGCCCGTCCAGGGCGGGCAGGTGGCCGGGCGACACCCGCAGCGCCTCCGCGTATTCGCGTCCGGCCCGGTCGAGGTCGCCGTCGTTCCAGGCGAGCTCGCCGAGCTGTGTCGCGATGAAGGCGCGGTCGCCCGGCTCGGTGGCGGACGCGAGGGCCAGGTCCAGCACCCGCCGCGCCTCCCGGACCTCTCCGCGCAGCTCCCGCACGTACGCGAGCCGCGTGAAGATCGGGATGCCGGGGCGTTTGAGGTCCGCGTTCTCCGCCGCCTCGAGCGCGTCGTCGTAGCGGCCGAGCTCGACCAGCGCGTCCACCCGGACGGCCGCCGCACGCTCCCCGTACGGGTTCGCTTTCAGCGCGCTATCGGCGTACCGCAGCGCGGCGTGGAAGTCGTGCCGGGCCGCCGCCAGCGCGCCCTGCCCGGCCAGCGCCGTGTCGTTGCCGGGGGACTCCCGCAGCGAGCGCCGCAGGACGCCCTCGGCCTTCGGGTAGTACGTGGTGTCGCCGGTCACCCGGGCCTTCTCCACGTACGCGAACCCGAGCGCCGCCCACCCGGACGCGTCGCGCGGCTGCCGGCGGAGGTGCTTCTGCAGCCCCTCGACGCTCGCAGGCGCGAGCCCCGAGGCCGGGGCCCCGGCCACCGAGGACCCGGTCGTGGCCGACGTGCCGGATGAGCGGACGGGGGCGACCGCTGCTCCGAACGTCAGTACCGCGACCAGGCCGGCGGCCGAGACCCCGGCGATAAGCGGACGGCGCATCAGACCTCGAGCCGTCCGGTGGCGGGGCGCCTGCGCCGCCACCACAGCAGCCCGCCGGCCAGCATGAACGCCGCACCGCCGGCCAGCGCCGCCGCGGGCAGCGCACCGGCCAGTCCGGAACCGCCGTCCTCGTCGGCGATGCCCTCGGAGGCGCCCGCGTTGAGGAAGCTCATCGGCTTTCCGTCCGGGCCCTTGCGGGCCCCGCCGGATGCCTTGGCGGGAGTGCGGCCGCGGGCGTCGGTCCCGGACCTGGGCTGCGCCACGTACGGGAACGCCTTCTCGAACGGGAGGTCGTTGGCGTTGACGGCGTCGCCCAGGTCGTTCTTGCTGCCGAGCAGCTCGCCCTCGGCGACCTGGAGGATGATGTCGGTGACGTCGTCGGTGAGCCGCCGCCCGTTCGGGAAGCCCTGGTTGTCGCCGTTCAGCACGGCGAGCCGGTCCGGCTTCGGAGTCGGCTTGATCGAGGTGTTGAGCCGCAGCAGCTCCGCCGGCCGCACGTTCTTCGGCTGGTTCAGCCCCGGCACGCCGGTCAGGAACGCCTGGACGAGATCCTTGCGCGGCGTCGCAGGCGCCGGGATCTTGTAGAGCTGCTCGATCAGCTTCGGCACCTCAGGTTCGAGGACGAACTGCGCGAACTGCGCGTCCGCCCACGGGTTGGACGCGTTGAACGTGTCCTTCTTCCCGCGCGGGATGACGACCTCGTTCACCAGCGACGCGCCGAGCCGGGAGACCTGCGTGTAGTCGCCCGAGGCGGTCTGCCGCTGCACGGTCGAGTACACGCCGATCACCGGATCCTGGGCCGTGACCAGGTCCTTCGTCGGCACCTGGACGGCCAGGGTGTTCACGTTGTAGCCGCTGACGGTGTCGTCGCCGACCTCCGAGAGGTTCCCCCCGAAAAGCAGGTTGAAGATCTGCAGGTCGATGAAGAAGGAGTCGTCGGCCTGGCCGGCGAACGCGGTGGACCCGTTGCCGAGCTGCTTGACCGCCTGCTGGCGCAGCACCGGGTAGTTCGGCATGGACGCCTTGCCCACGTTCGACGGCGCCACGGGCGCGTTGTCGGCGAGCTTGCTGACGCGGGTCACCTTGCCGTCGGTCTGCTTGATCAGCGTCAGGTCGTAGGTCTGGGTGAAGTTGAGGTCGGGGTCGTCCAGGCTCGTCACCGGCCCGGTGTTGTAGAGGAAGGTGTTCCCGTTCTTCAGGAAGTCGTTGAACTCGAACCGGTAGATCAGGTCCGGCTGCGCGTCGCCGTTGTTGTCGACGTTGAAGTCGTAGCGGGCGTCCCGCGCGAACTTGTAGAAGTTGGGCCCGCCGGCCGGGTCCTCGAAGGGGATGAAGTTGGCGATCAGCGTTGTGGTGTCCGGCTTGTCGGGACTGACGAACGCGTACACGTCGGTGTTGTCGTACTGCGGCTGCCCCGAGATGAGCGGCGCCTCGCGGTGGCTGGACGCCTCGCCCGGCTTCGGCGCCAGCCCGAGGAGCCCGCTGGTGACCAGCAGCCCTCCGGCGGCGACCAGCGCGGCGACGCGCGTCCTGAGCGGATGGATTGTCGGCATTCTGCATTCCCCTACCGGTGTCCGGATGCCGTCGCGGCGGCGCCGTTCCGTGGCGCTGGGCTTGGAATGCCGCGGCGCCGGATCGACCGGTTCCCTCGCCATGCCCGCCACTCATTCGCGGCCGTCCGGGAATCTGATTGCCGCTGTCCGCATACGGCCATCGCCGAACAAATCCGCGAAACGCGGCCTCCGCGGCGTCACCTGGCGCGCGGCTCCATGAGGACGCGGGCGAGGGCCGGGGACCACCGGGATTCGGCCGCCGGACGGTGGGGTTTCAAGTGGGACGGAACCCGGCCAGGCGAAACGACTGTGCCCCGCGATCTCGCGGGGCACAGTGCCGTCACCGGCCTCCGGCCGGTCGGGGCGGCCGGTCGGAAGCCGGTGGCCGGGTCGTGCTCTAGGCGACGATGAGCAGCGGGTTCTGGAGCAGGGTGGCGAGCCGGTCCAGGAACTTGGCGGCCGTCGCGCCGTCGGTGGCGCGGTGGTCGACCGACAGCGTCAGCGCCAGGCGCTTGCCCGGCACGACCTGGCCGTCGCGGACGACCGGCTCGTCCCGGATCCCGCCGACGGCGAGGATCGCCGCCTCCGGCGGGTTGATCACGGCGGCGAACGAGTCGACGCCGAACATGCCGAGGTTGCTGATGCTGAACGTCCCGCCGCTCATCTCCTGCGGCTTCAGCTTCCCGTCGCGGGCCTTGCCGGCCAGCTCGCGGGTCTCCCGGCCGATCTCCGCGACGCCCTTGCGGTCCGTGTCCTTGATCACGGGGACGAGCAGGCCGTCCTCGACCGCCACCGCGATGCCGACGTGGACGCGCTTGTGGAAGAGCAGGTTCTCCTCGGTGTAGGAGACGTTCACGGCCGGATGCTCGCGCAGCGCGGTCGCCGACGCCTTCACGATCAGGTCGTTCACGCTGACCTTGGCCGGGGAGAGCGCCTCGTTCAACCGGGCGCGGAAGGCCAGCAGCGGCTCGGCGTCCACCTCGCGGTTGAGGTAGAAGTGCGGCGCCTCGCGCTTGCTCTCGGTCAGCCGCCGCGCCGCCACCTTGCGGAAGCGGTTCAGCGGGACGGCCTCGACGTCCGGATCCTCGGCTGCCTGCGCCTTGACGGCCGGGGCGGCGGGAGCAGCGGGCGCCGGAGCGGGCGCGGCGGCCGGAGCCGGAGCCGGGGCGCCGGACCGGATCGCGGACTCGATGTCCGCGCGGACGATGCGCCCGCCCGGGCCGGAGCCGTTCAGCGTCGCCAGGTCGATGCCGTGGTCGCGGGCCAGCCGCCGCGCCAGCGGCGACGACGGAGGCCGGGACCCGTTGCCCGAACGCGGCACAGCCGCGACGGGAGCCGGAGCGGACGGCGTCTCCACGACGGGCTCCGGTTCCGGGGCGGACGCCGGTTCCGGAGCGGCGGGGGCGGGCGCGGGCGCGGAGCTCGCGGCGCCGGAGGTGGCGAGCACGGCGATCGGGGCGCCGATCGCGGCGGTCTCGCCCTCGGCGACCAGGATCTTCTCCAGGACGCCCGCCTCGTACGCCTCGTACTCCATGACCGCCTTGTCGGTCTCGATGTCGACGATCACGTCGCCGACCGCGACCTCGTCCCCCGGCTGCTTCTGCCAGGAGCTGATGACGCCCTCCTCCATCGTGTCGGAGAGGCGCGGCATGAGGATGTCGGTCATGAGCTGGGCTCCAGGGAGATGTGCGGGGGTGTGGGGGTCGTCCCCCACGAGATACGGCCGGTCGCGCGGAGCGTGTCGCGGACGGCGGTGAGCAGCGAGTCGGCGGACGGCAGCGCCGCCGTCTCCAGGGACTTGGCGTAGGGGAGGGGCACCTCGGCCATCGCGACGCGCCGGACGGGGGCGTCCAGCCAGTCGAACGCGCCCTCCTGGATCGTCGCGGCGATCTCGGCGCCGATGCCGTAGGTGAGCCAGTCGTCCTCGGCGACCACGGCGCAGCCCGTCCTGCGGACGGACTCCACGATCGTCCGCCGGTCGAGCGGGCGCAGGCTGCGCAGGTCGACGACCTCGGCGGAGATCCCGTCGGCGGCGAGCGTCTCGGCGACCTCGGAGGCGACGCGGGCCATCCGCGAGTAGCCGATGATCGTGATGTCGGTGCCGGGGCGGGTGACCCCGGCGCGGCCGATCTCGGCGGGCTCGATGTCCTCGACGGCGGCGGGCAGTTCGCCCTTGGTGTTGTAGAGCGCGAGGTTCTCCAGGAACAGCACCGGGTCGTCGTCGCGGATCGCGGCCTTCAGCATCGCGGACGCCTCGGCGGGCGTGCTCGGCGCGACGACCTTCAGGCCGGGGATGAACGAGTAGAACAGCTCGACGTTCTGCGAGTGCGTCGCGCCGAGCTGCTGCCCGCCGCCGCCCGGGGTGCGGATCACCATCGGGACGCTGGCCTGCCCGCCGAACATCCCGTAGATCTTCGCGGCGTGGTTGACGATCTGGTCGAGCGCCAGCAGCGAGAAGTTGATCGTCATGATCTCCACGACGGGGCGCAGGCCGAGCATCGCGGCGCCGATGGCGGCGCCGACGAAGCCCTCCTCGGCGATCGGGGTGTCGCGGACGCGGCGCGGCCCGAACTCCTTCAGCAGCCCCTCGGTGATCTTGTAGGAGCCCTCGAAGAGCCCGATCTCCTCGCCCATCAGGAAGACGTTCTCGTCGCGCAGCATCTCGGCGCGGAGCGTGTCCCGGAGGGCCTGGCGGTAGGTCACGGTTGCCATGGGGTGCCTCTCAGGAGCTGAATACCGGGTCGGCGGGCAGGCGGCGCAACTCGCCCGGGACGGGGGTGGCGTAGGTGTAGTCGAAGAGCGTCGACACCTCGGGGGCGGGGCTCTCGTCGGCGAACGCGGCGGCGGCGTCGATCTCGGCCATGACTTCGGCGTCGAGCTTGTCGCGGTCGTCGTGGGAGAGGACCCCGGCCTCCTCCAGCTCCAGTGCCATCCGGGCCAGCGGGTCGGCGGCCTTGAGGTCCTCCTTCTCCTCTTTGGACCGGTACCGGGCCGGGTCGACGACCGAGTGGCCCTTCAGCCGGGGGCTGGTGGTCTCCAGCAGGTACGGCTTGCTCTCCGACCTGGCGCGTTCCACGGCGAGGCGCGCGGCGTCCCGGACGGCGACCACGTCGGTGCCGTCCACCCGGGCGCTCTCCATCCGGTACGCGGCACCGCGCCGGTACAGCTCGGGCTCGGCGGCGGAGTTCTCCACCGTCGTGCCCATCCCGAGCCCGTTGTTGATCACGACGAAGACGACCGGCAAGTCCCAGAGGCCGGCGATGTTCAGCGACTCGTGGAACGCGCCGATCGCGGCCGTCCCGTCGCCCATGTGGCACATCACGACGTCGTCGCCGCCCTTGTAGGACACGGCGAGCGCCGCGCCCGTGGCGAGCGGCACCTGGCCGCCGACGATGCCGTACCCGCCGAGCAGCCGGGCGTCGGCGTCGAACAGGTGCATCGACCCGCCCCAGCCCTTCGACACGCCGGTCGACCGCCCGTACAGCTCGGCCATCACCCGGTCCGCGCTGATGCCTTTGGACAAGGCGTATCCGTGCTCGCGGTAGTTGGTGAACAGGTAGTCGGACGGGCGCAGCGCGGCCATCAGCCCGACGACCGTGGCCTCCTCGCCGAGGTTCAGATGGCAGTAACCGCCGATCTTGGCCTCGGTGTAGGCGCGGGCGGCCCGCTCCTCGAACCGCCTGATCAGCAGCATCTGCCGGTAGTAGCCGACGAGCGTCTCCGCGTCGGGCGGCGGGGTCGGCGGCGCGGCGTTCGCCCGGGGGGTCCTGGTGCCGCGCGTTCTCCGGCTACGGGCCGGAGCGGCCTTCGTTGTCTCAGCCATCGGCGATCTTCCTCTGTCCGGGGTAACGCCGTAGGATCGCCACGACGCTCACCGATCATCATTGATCTATGATCGATCATATTCGGCCCGTCAAGAGTCACTTACCGACGCTCGGTCTAACATGGAACGCTGTGAACGCGCCGATCCCCGCACCGCTGCTCCGCACCGGACTCGCCGACCAGATCCGCGAGTTCATCGTGGACGGCATCAGCTCCGGACGCTGGCAGCCCGGTGAACGCGTCGTCGAGCGCCGCATCGCCGCCGAGCTCGGCGTCAGCCAGGGCCCCGTCCGCGAGGCGCTCCGCCAGCTGGAGGCCGAGCGGCTGATCGAGTCGCTGCCGAACCGCGGCGCCCGCGTCCGCGAGTTCACCGAGCGGGACCTCGCCGAGATCTTCCCCGTCCGCGCCGGCCTGGAGCGGACGGCCGTGGAGCTGGCCCTGCCCGCCCTGTCCGGCTGCCTGGACGCGCTGGAGGAGCACAACCGCCGGCTCGGCGAGGCCGCGCGGAACGGCGACCTGACCGAGCAGATGCGCCTCAGCATCGCCTTCCACCGCGCGATCGTGGAGTCGGCCGGGAACAGGCTGCTGGTGTCGGTCTGGGAGGGCCTCGGCATCGAGCTGTGGACGACGCTGTCGCTCCGCCTGCACCACACGGAGATCTACTCCAAGTCGGCCGAGCACGCGGAGCTGATCGAGGCCTTCCGCCGCCACGACCCGCAGGCCCCGCAACTCCTCCACGACCACGTCATGAACTACGCCCCGTAGCCCGGGGGATCACTCTTTCTCGTGGTACGCCTTCATCAGCTGGGACTCCGCGTCGTCCAGGTAGGCGCGTAGTTCGCCTTCGGCGCGGGCGAAGTCGCCCTCCGCCATCAGGTTGTAGAGGCGGCGGTTGCGGGCCAGGTAGGGCTCGTGGAACTCGCGTGGCGAGCCCATCTCGTGGAAGACGAGGCGCATCTCGACGAGGACGTGGCCGATCATCTCGTCCACCCGGGGGCTGTCCATCAGAGCGGCCAGGGCCTTGTGGAACTTGATGTCGGCGGTTCCGACGTCCGCCCAGTTGCCCAGCGCCGCGGCCTGCTCGCCCTCCCGCACGGCGGCCTCCACCCGGGCGAGCGCGGCCTCGGTGGCGTGACGGCCGTTGCGGACGGCCTCGCACTCCAGGATGCGCCGGACCCGGTAGAGGTCGGCGAGCGCGTCGGCGGGCACCCGGCTCACGAAGATGCCGCGGTTGAACTCGTGCACGAGCAGCCGTTCCTTGACGAGCATCTGGAACGCCTCGCGCATCGTGTTGCGCGACACCCCCATGACGGTGGCGAGCTTGTCGTCGGACAGCCGCGTGCCCGGGACGAGCCGCCCGTCGGCGATCTTCTCGCGGAACACGTCCGCGACCCGGGTCGCGGTGCTCGACCGGTCCATCCCGTGCCGCGCCGCCGCGATCTCGTCGAGCCACGGCTCTCCCACGGTCATCGGCGTCCCTTCTCCCTGGCGGAGCGCCCCGCCGCGATCCTCGTGTGAAACGTCAGCGTATCCCAGCGGGCCCGAAATCTCTCAACAAGGGGATTGCTGAATTGTTGAACAATCTCTACGCTGGCGGAAAGGCGCATCCCTGTAAGGCACATCCCCCTGAAAGGGCCAGCCCCATGACGGATCGGACCCTGGACAAACCCCCGGCACCATCCGCCCCCTCCCGCCGCGGCGCGCTCCTCGGCGCCATGTTCCTGATGGCCACCAGCGCCATCGGCCCCGGCTTCATCACCCAGACCACCGTGTTCACCGCCAAGCTCGGCGCCGCGTTCGCGTTCGCGATCCTCGTGTCCGTGCTGGTCGACATCGCGATCCAGCTGAACGTGTGGCGCATCGTCGGCGTGTCCGGCATGCGCGCGCAGGAGCTCGGCAACCGCGTCCTGCCCGGCGCCGGTTACGGGCTCGCCGCGCTGGACGTCTTCGGCGGCCTCGTCTTCAACATCGGCAACATCGCCGGCACCGCCCTCGGCCTGAACGCGCTGCTCGGCCTGGACGTCAAGATCGGCGGCGGGATCTCCGCGCTGGTCGCCATCGGGATCTTCCTGAGCCACCGCGCCGGCGTCGCCATGGACCGCATCGTCGTTCTTCTCGGTGCGGTGATGATCCTTTTGACGTTGTACGTGGCGTTCGTGTCCGGGCCGCCCCTCGGCGACGCGCTGACGCAGACCGTCGCGCCCGAGACCGTCGACTTCCTCGTCATCACCACCCTCATCGGCGGGACGGTCGGCGGCTACATCACCTACGCGGGCGCGCACCGCATGATCGAGTCCGGGGTGACCGGCCCGGAGCACGTCAAGCAGATCAACCGCAGCGCGGTCACCGGCATCCTCGTCACCGGGCTGATGCGCGTGCTGCTGTTCCTCGCCGTGCTCGGCGTCGTCGCGGGCGGGGTGACGCTGGCCAAGGAGAACCCGCCGTCGTCGGCGTTCGAGCACGCGGCGGGCGAGGCGGGGCTGCGGCTGTTCGGGCTGATCATGTGGTCGGCCGCGATCACCAGCGTGATCGGCGCGTCCTACACCTCGGTGTCGTTCCTGGTCTCGTTCTCGTCCTTCGTCGAGCGGCACCGCAACCGCCTGGTCGTGGCGTTCATCCTCGTGTCCGCGGTGATCTACCTCATCATCGGCACGACGCCGGCCAAGCTGCTCGTCCTCGCTGGGGCGCTGAACGGGATGATCCTGCCGTTCGGGCTCGGCGTGCTGATGTGGGCGGCGGCCCGCCGCCGCGACCTGCTCGGCGGCTACCGGTACCCGGCCTGGCTGCTCGTCCTCGGCGGCGTCGCCTGGGTCATGTCCCTGTATCTGAGCTGGGATCTGCTCACCGAGCTGGACCAACTGTGGAGGTGAGGACGAATTCCCAGATTTCTCCAGAGAGCGGGAACCATGAGACCGGGGCCGCGCGTTCAACCAGACAAGGCCGCTGGCGACAGTCAGGATTGGGGCCGTCCGGGTCATGCGGCGCTTGGCGTGGGGGTGTCGAGCGCCGCAGACCCGGACTCATCTTCCCTTCCCATCGCGCGGCAACCCCTTTTCCGAACTTATGAATCGGTCTCGCCTTTTTCTCGGTTTCCGCTCCGTTTTCGACCGTCCCACGGTTCCCAAGGAGCGAGCATGACCGGACCTCTCGACCCGGGCGCGCTGTCGCCGGAGCAGGCCAGGGCCCTGTTCCGCGCGGGCCTGCGCGTCCCCACCGCGGGCTGGTGCGCCGGCTGGACGCAGGCGAACCTGATCTCCGTCCCGCGCGAGCACGCCTACGACCTGCTGCTGTTCGCGCAGCGCAACCCCAAGCCGTGCCCCGTCCTGGACGTCACCGAACCCGGCGCGACGTCCGCGTCCCTGTTCGCCGGCGACCTGCGCACCGACCTGCCCGGCTACGTCGTCTACGAGCGCGGCGAACCGGTCGCCGAGGTCGCCGACGTGACCGGCTACTGGCGGGACGACCTGGTCTCCTTCCTCATCGGCTGCAGCTTCACCTTCGAGGACGCGCTCCGGGAGGCGGGCGTCCCCGTCCGGCACATCGAGCAGGGCCGGAACGTCCCCATGTACCGGACGAACCGGATGTGCCGCCGCGCCGGAGAGTTCGGCGGCCCGCTCGTCGTGTCCATGCGTCCCGTGCCCGCCGCGCTGGTCGCCGACGCCGTCCGGGTCACCTCCCGGTACCCGTCGGTGCACGGCGCGCCCGTTCACGTCGGCGATCCCGTCGAGCTCGGCATCGACGACCTCGGCCGCCCCGACTTCGGCGATCCCGTCGAGGTCCGGGTGGACGAGCTCCCGGTGTTCTGGGCGTGCGGCGTGACCCCGCAGGCCGCCGTGATGGCGTCCCGGCCGAAGCTCGCCATCGGGCACGCGCCGGGCCACATGGCGATCACCGACGCCCGCGACACCCGGTACCTGGTGCCCTGAGCACGGCATTAGGCTGCCCCCATGCCCGAGATCGTCGCCCCGGGCGACCGCCTCGGGGACCGCTACCGCCTGGACAGGCCCCTCGGCGCCGGCGGGATGGCGACCGTCTGGCGCGCGGTCGACCTCGTCCTCGACCGTCCCGTCGCGGTGAAGGTGCCCAAGGAGGGCTGGCCCGAGGAGTTCACGCGGCGGCTCCGCCAGGAGGCGAAGGCCGCCGCGGGCCTCACCCACCCCAGCATCACCGGCGTCTATGACTATGGCGAGCACAGCCATGTGCCGTATGTCGTCATGGAGTTGCTGGACGGGGAGAGCCTGTCGGCGCGCCTGTCCCGTGGGCCGTTGCCCTGGCAGGAGGCCGCCGCGATCTGCGCGCGCGTCGCGGACGCCTTGGCCGCCGCCCACGCCGCCGGGATCGTCCACCGCGACATCAAGCCGGCGAACATCTTCCTCACGCCGGTCGGCGTGAAGGTCCTGGATTTCGGCATCGCCTTCACCGGGCCGTCCGCGTCCGGCGGCCCCGTGCTCGGCACCCCCGCCTACGTCGCGCCTGAACTGCTGTCGGGTTCGGCGCCCACCCCGGCCGCCGACATCTTCTCGCTCGGTGTCGTCCTGCACGAGTCGGTGACCGGGCTGCCCGTGTCGACCGCGGCGCTCCCGGCGGGCGTTCCGGACGAGGTCGCCGCCCTCTGCCGCCGCTGCCTCGGCGAGGACCCCGGCGCCCGGCCGGCGGCTGCGGAGACGGCCCGCATCCTGGCAAGTGCGGCCGGTGTCCAGCTCGCCCAGTTCTCGCCGCCGCACGTCCCCGCCGACGACGGTCAGCCCGAGCCGCAGGCCGACGCGACCTCGATCCTGGCCGGCCCGGCCCCGCCCGCCGAGCCGAAGCGCGACCCGAACCCGACCCGGGTGCTGCTCGACGAGCCGCCGCCCCTGGATCCGCCGCCACCGCCGCACCCGTCGGCGCGCAAGCCGCTGATCATCGCGGGGGTCGCGGTCGGCGCGATCGCGCTGGTGGCGGTGCTGCTGGCGGTGCTCTCCCCGGACTCCTCCGAGCCGACCGCGGCCCAGCCGCCGACCGCGAGCCCGGCGCGGACCCGGCCGGCCGCCACCTGCTCGGTGTCCTACCGGATCGTCGGGACATGGGAGCAGGGCTTCCAGGCGACGGTGCGGATCACGAACCTCGGCGCCGGCGCCATCGACGGCTGGACGCTCGGCTTCGAGTTCCCGGACGGGCAGGCGATCGTCCAGCTGTGGAACGGCAGCCAGGTGCAGAGCGGCAAGTCCGTCACCGTGACGTCGGCGGACTGGAACAGCGCGATCCCGCCCGCAGGGTCCGCCGAGTTCGGCTTCCTCGGACGCCAGGACGGCGCGAACTCCGCCCCGTCCCACTTCACCCTGAACGGCGCCCGCTGCGGCCCCTGACCCCGGCCGCCGTGATCGCGGTCAGGCCGGGATCATCAGCTCCACGCCGATCAGGGACGCGAGGACGAGGGTGCGCCGCGGCTCCGGGAGCGGGTGGACGAGGCGGACGGTGTGGCTGCGGCGCCGCTCGCCGTACGCGGAGCGGGCCGTCCGGTAGGCGGCGATCTGCGTCCCGCCCGGGTCGGTGATCGTGCCCTCCTCGTGCGGGTTCCGCAGGCCTGGGGTGGTCAGCAGGGCGGTCTGGTTCCCGTGCGCGTCGAGGAGGGCGTACCGGCCGCCCTGCTGCCCGGACATGAGCTTGAAGACGCCCTTGACGCCGCCGGTGGAGACGGCGATGGAGCCGATGCGGCCGCCGTTGGGCGCGACCACGTAGGCCGGTTGCGGGCGCATGGGGTCGTTGGTGCGGTCCACGTAGAAGTAGGGCGTCCGGTCGGGGCCCGCGACGCAGAGGACGACGCGGCTCTCGTCGTACTGGGCGTGCGGGCTGGCGTAGGGCATGGCGGCCTCGTCCGGGCGCCTGATCGGGACGCGGGTGGCGCCCGCGAGCAGCTCGCCGCCGTCGTGGAAGACGTACTCGCGCGGGTGCTGCGGCTCGTCGATCGTCCAGGTGAGGGCGTCGTACAGGGTCGGCACGTCAGCTCCGGGTCAGGTCGAACGCGAGCGGGGAGGCGATGACGAGCGTGCGCAGCGGTTCGGGGAGCTGGTACAGGAGCTGGAGGGCGTACCGGTCCTTGAACGTCGCCTCCTTGACGTCCGCGTGCGCGATGCGCTGCCCGTTCATGTCGGTGTAGTCGCAGGCGACCGGGACCCAGCGGATGTTCTCGCCCGCCCCCGTGCGCCGCAGCTCCCACGCGAGCTCGCACAGGGGACGGTCGGACGCGTCGAGGAGGCGGTGCCGCATCGCCGCCGCCCCGGCGAGGGCGTTGAGCATGCCCCGGCCTGCGCCGCCGCTGGCCATCTGCTGCGCCACGCCCGCCAGGTCGTACTGGAACCGGCCGATGACGGTCCCGTCAGGGGCGACGATCGCGACGGGCGCGCCGTCCTGGTGGTCGACGTAGAAGAGGGGCGCGCCGTCGAGCCCGGTGACCTGGACGACGACCCGCGCGTCCTTCAGGCCAGAGCTGAACATGCCGATGAGCCCCTTGCGCGGTTTCGGGCCCGCGACCTGGGTGGCGTGGCCGAGGGGCCGGTCGTCCCGGCCCTCGATCCGGTACTCCAGTTGTGACGACCGCTGCTCGATCTTGAGGAAGGGCGAATTCAACAAGTCGGTCATGACAGGTCAGCCTAGCGGCGGGATGTCCTGTTTCGTAGGCCCGGCGAAGCGCGATATCGCAGGCGCGCGCGCAATTGGGCCCGCGGTCATTGCGCACAGAGGCAGACTTGGATTAAGAGTGAACGGGGCCTTCGGTGTCCGGCCGGTCGGTGCCGTGGATACCGGTGGGCAATTCTGGGAGGAAATCATGCAAATGCCGCGTGCCCGTTTCCGCTGGGCCGCCGTGCTGGCGGGAATGGCGGTCCTCGCGCCCGCAGCGCCCGTCCGGGCGGCGGAGCCGGTCGGCGCCTACCTGCTGATGGTGACGCCGGAGCACGGCTCCGTCACCGCGGTCAACCTGTGGTGCCGCCCGGACGGCGGGACGCACCACGCCCCGTCCCGGGCCTGCGACCAGCTCGAATCCGTCAATGGCGAAGTGCGGCGTATCGGCGTCCAGCAGGGCGCGTGCACGATGGAGTACTCGCCCGTCCGGGTGAGCGCCGACGGCAGATGGCGCGGCAAGGCGCGCCATTTCGCCGGGACATATCCGAACCGCTGTGCCGCCGTGCGCCAAACGGGCGGAATCCTGTTCCGGTAGGGCCGCGACGGTGCATTGACGGAGGCGTTACGCGATGTTCGCTTTCACCGGGCCGGATGTTCTGGTGACCTACGAGCGATCTGGGGGATTTGCCGGAATTCAGCAGCGGGTGACCGTCGACGTTTCCGGAACGGCCCTCGTCAACGACAAGACGATCATGCTCAAGGACGCGGAGATGCGCGGCCTGCGCGCCGCGCTGAACGGCATCGTCACCACCTGGTCGTCGACGGCGGGCTGCGACGTCGCCGACCACTTCACCTACACGCTCGACTACCGCGGCCACCGGGCGACGCGCTGCTGGCTGCCGTCCGACTGGCGGGCGGCGGTCAAGCGGCTGGAGGCGCTCACCCGCCGTTGACGGCGCGGGTGTGGAGCTCGCGCATCGCCGCTTCCAGGGCCGCGACCGGGCCGTCGACCGGCAGGCCCGGCACGACCTCCTGCACCGGGATCGCCGCCACCGGGCCCGGCTCGACGCCCAGCTCGGCCCGCCACGCGGCGAGCTGCGCCGACGAGTGGACGTAGACGATCCGGCCGAGGCCCACCCACCCGTGCGCGGCCGAGCACATCGGGCAGTGCTCCCCGGACGTGAACACCGTCGCCGCCGCCCGCTCCTCCGGCGTCAGATGGGCGGCCGCCCACCGCGCGGCCTCGAACTCGGGGTGGCGGGTCTGGTCGCCGTCCGCGGTGCGGTTGCGGTCCTCGAACAGGGGCTCGCCGGACTCGGCCACGAGCACCGTCCCGAACGGCTCGTCGCCCGCGTCCAGGGCCTCGGCGGCGAGCGCGACGCAGCGGCTCAGATGGGCGAGTTCGGCGGCGGTCGGTTCGTAGGCCATGTGACGATCATGTCAGGCGGAGTCACGAAGGACCAGGTGGGGGCGCAGGATGACCACCGGATCCGCGACCGTCTCGCCGCGGATCCGGGACACCAGCAGCCGCGCCATCTCCCGGCCCATCTCCTCCGGCGACTGGTGGACGGTCGTCAGCGGCGGGTCGGCCAGCGGCGCGGCGGCCGAGTCGTCGAACCCGATCACGGCGACGTCGCCGGGGACGCTGCGGCCGTGCCGGTGCAGCACGCGCAGCGCGCCGAGCGCCATGGGGTCGTCGGCGGCGAACACCGCGTCCACCGCCGGCTCGGCGGCCAGCAGCCGCTCCGCCGCGGCGATCCCGCTGGCCTCGCCGAAGTCGCCGTACTCGACGAGCTCGGGCAGCCCCGCCGCGGCGAGCGCGTCCCGGTAACCGGCGAGGCGGTCGATGCCGACGCCCATGTCCTGCGGCCCGGCGATGGTCGCGATCCGCCGCCGTCCCGCCGCGACCAGGTGCGTGACGGCCTCCCGGGCGCCGCTGCGGTTGTCGACGTCGACATAGCTGACCGGCGACAGCCCCGGCGGCCGGCCGCCGAGCACGGTCGGGACGCCGTTGGCCTCCAGCTTCGCGGGCAGCGGGTCTTCGGCGTGCAGGGACGTGAGGAGCACGCCGTCCACGTGCTGCGTGGTGAGGTACTCCTCAAGGCGCCCGTACTCGGCGGGGGAGCGGGCGAGGGCGAGCAGGAGCTGCAGCCCGGTGTCGGCGAGGCCGTTGCCGATGCCGCGGATGATCCCGGCGAAGTACGGCTCGTCGAACAGCCGCTGGTCGGACTCGGCGACGACGAGCGCGACGGTGTCGGTGCGTCGGGTGACGAGCGTGCGGGCCGCGCGGTTCGGCACGTACCCGAGCTCGTCGATCGCCTTCAGCACCGCCTCCCGGGCCTGCGGGCTGACCCGCGGCGAGCCGTTGATCACCCGCGACACCGTGCCGCGGCCGACCCCGGCCCGCGTCGCGACCTCCTCCAGGGTCGGGCGCGTGCTCCTGCCCGCCATCTGGCCCCCTTCTCGTCCGTCCGTCCGCCCGTCCCGCCCCGGTCAGTCCCGCCCGGGGAGCCCGCCGCGCTCGATCACCCCGGCGTACCACCGCGCGCTGTCCTTGGGTGTGCGGCGCTGCGTGGCGTAGTCGACGTGGACGAGCCCGAAGCGCTTGGCATAGCCCCAAGCCCACTCGAAATTATCCAGCAGCGACCACGTGAAGTACCCGCGAAGCGGTACACCGTCGGAGATCGCGTCGTGGCACGCCCGGAGGTGCGCGTCGAGGTAGGCGATGCGGTCCGCGTCCCCTATCGCGCCGTTCTCGTCCGGTTCCTCGTCGTAACCTGCGCCGTTCTCCGTGATGTACAGCGGGACGGACGGGTACTCGCGGTGCAGCCGGGTCAGCACCTCGTGCAGGCCGCCCGCGTCGATGTCCCAGCCCATCCCCGTCACGGGCCGCCCGGACGGGACGAACCGGACATGCCCGCTCCCGACCCACGGCGAGTGCGACGAGAACGGCGACGACGCGGTCTGCGCAGCCTCGCCGGGCGTCCCCGCGACGGTGTGCCGCGAGTAGTAGTTGATCCCGAGCTGGTCGAGCGGCTGCCGGATCACCGCCAGGTCCTCGGCGGGCGGCTCGAACCCGTGGCCGGAGGTGTCGGCGAGGACGTCCCACGGGTAGTGGCCGAGCAGCAGCGGGTCGAGGAGCAGCCGGTTCTGGAGCCCGTCGACGCGGCGCGCGGCGTCCATGTCGGCGGGGTCGTCGGTCGCGGGCGTCACCGCGTACAGGTTCACGGCCGCGCCGAACCGGTTGCCGGGGGCGTGCGCCCGCATCGCCTCGACGGCCAGCCCGTGGCCGAGCATCAGATGGTGCGCGGCGTGCAGCGACGCGGCCGCGTCCCGGCGTCCCGGCGCGTGCTCGCCGGACGCGTACCCGAGGAACGCCGCGCACCACGGCTCGTTCACGGTCGTCCAGTGCCGGACGCGGTCGCCCAGCGCGGCGTGCACGTGGGCGGCGTACTCGGCGAACCGGTGCGCGGTGTCCCGCTCGGGCCAGCCGCCCTTGTCCTCCAGCGGCTGCGGGAGGTCCCAGTGGTAGAGGGTCGGCCAGGGCTCGATCCCGGCGTCGAGCAGCGCGTCCACCAGCCGCCCGTAGAAGTCGACGCCCTCCTGGTTGAAGGCGCCGGACCCGGCGGGCTGCACCCGCGGCCAGGAGATCGAGAACCGGTACGAGGTCAGCCCGAGGCCGGCCATCAGCGCCACGTCGTCGCGGAACCGGTGGTAGTGGTCGACGGCGACGTCGCCGGTGTCGCCGCCGAGGACCTTGCCGGGGGTGCGCGCGAAGGTGTCCCAGATGGACGGCCCGCGCCCGCCCTCATCGGCGGCGCCCTCGATCTGATAGGCGGCGGTGGCGGCTCCCCAGCGGAAACCCGTCGGGAACAGCGCGGCGGGCGCCGACCCGGTGTCGTCCTGTGCGTCGTCCTTGAGGGAGGTCACGCCTTCACTGCACCTTCCATGATTCCGCCGATGATCTGGCGGCCGAAAACGATGAACACGACGAGAAGCGGCAGGATCGCCACGCTGGTCCCGGCGAACATGAGCGTGTAGTCCTTGAAGTACGCGTTCGCCAGGTTGTTGATGGACAGCTGCACCGTCGGGTTGTCGGGGCTCAGCACCGCGAGCGGCCACATGAACTCGTTCCAGGTCTGCATGAACGTGAACAGGCCGAGGACGCCCGCGGCGGGACGCAGCGCGGGCAGCACGACGCGCCAGTAGATGCCGAACGTGGTGCACCCGTCGACGCGCGCCGCCTCGATCAGCTCGTCCGGGACGGCCTGCTCGGCGTACTGCCGCATCATGAACACGCCGAACCCGGTGACCAGGAACGGGACGATGACCGCCCGCAGCTGGTTCTGCCACCCCAGCTCCACCATGATCATGTAGAGCGGGATGATGCCCATCTGCACCGGGATCATCATCGTCGCGACGATGACGAGCAGCAGCGCGTTCTTGCCGCGGAAGCGCAGCTTGGCGAACGCGAACCCGGCCAGCGAGGCGAAGAACACCGTCGAGATCGTCACCGCGCCGGACGCGATGGCCGAGTTCAGCAGCCCCTTCGCGAAGTACGCCTCCGGGTTGTCGAACAGCCGGCCGACGTTGTCGGCGCCCTGTCCGCCGGGCAGCAGCGGCGGCGGGACGTCCGCGACCACGCTGTTCGTCCGCGTCGCCACGATGATCATCCAGTAGATCGGGAACACCGACAGCGCCAGCGCCGCGACCAGCGTGAGGTAGGTGAGCGGGCTCGCGTTCCAGAGCCCGCGGAACCGTCCCGGATGCCGGGACTCCGGCCCGCCGGAGCGCCGGGGCCCGGCCAGGAGCGTGGTCATTTCGTGCCTCCCGTCCGGCGGACCGCCAGAAAGTTGATCAGGGAGAACACGATGATCATCACGAACAGCGCCCAGGCGACGGTGGCGCCGTAGCCGTACCGGTCGTGGCCGAAGGCGTTGTCGTACATGTACATCGTGATCGTCTGGAACTGGTGCGCCGGGCCGCCGTCCATCTTGTTGGGCGTCCCGACGCTGAACAGCACGGGCTCGGTGAACAGCTGGAGCCCGCCGATCGTCGAGATGATCACCGTGAAGAGGATCGTGGGCCGCAGCATCGGCACCGTGATCGACCAGAACTGCCGGATCCTGGACGCGCCGTCCATCGCCGCCGCCTCGTACAGGTCCTTCGGGATCGCCTGCATGGAGGCCAGGTAGATCAGCGCGTTGTAGCCCGTCCAGCGCCAGTCGACCATCACCGTGATCGCGAGCCAGGACCAGCCGCGGCTGCTCGCCCAGGCGATCGGGTCGATCCCGGCCAGCCCGAGCGCCCAGTTGATCATGCCCCAGTCCTTGTCGAACATCTGGGTGAACACGATCGCCACGGCGGCGGTCGAGGTGACCAGCGGCGCGACCATCCCGATCCGGAAGAAGGTCGGCATCCGCATCCGCCGGTTCAGCGCGTTGGCGACCAGCAGCGCGATCAGCAGCTGCGGGACGGTCGCCACCACGAAGATCCCGAGGGTGTTGACCGTCGCGTGCCAGAAGTCGGCGTCCGTCAGCAGGTAGTCGTAGTTGTCGAGCCCGATGAACTCGCGCGTCCCCGAGCCCAGCTCCCACTCGTGCAGCGACACCCAGAGCGTGAAGCCGAGCGGGAACGCGCCGAACACCAGGAACACCAGGTAGAACGGCGAGATGAAGGCGTAGGGCGCGCCCTTCAGGTCGAGCCGGGCCACCCGGGACCGCCATGTGCGGCGCGGTCCCGGGCGGTCCTTCGCCGAGGCGGGCGGCGGCCCGTTCCGGCTCTGGCGCAGATCGGTCGTCATCGCTACCTGGCGGCCTTCTCGGCCTCTTCGACGGACTTCGACCAGGCGTCCCCGGGCTTCTGCCCGCCCTGCCCCACGGAGATCAGGACGTTCTCGACCGCGGCCCGCACGTCCTCGTTCTTCGGCCCGAGATGCACCGGCTTCACCGCCGCGACGAGCTGCCCGAAGATCTGCCCGATCGGGGCGTCACCGAAGTAGGCGCTCTTCGTGCCGGAGACCGCCGGGTCCTGCGCGGCCTGCGGCGAGGACGGGAAGACCTTCGCCTCCTTGAACGCCCCGACCTGCCCCTGCGGCGAGGTCAGGAACTTCGCCAGCTCGGCGGCGGCCTTCGCGTGCTTGGTCTGCTTCGGCACGGCCAGCCACGACCCGCCCCAGTAGCCGGAGCCGCCCGGGGTCGTCGCGACGTCCCACTTGCCCTTGCCCGCGGCGCCGGAGAACTCCTCGATGCCCCCGAGCATCCAGGACGGGCACGGCACCGTCGCGAACGTGTCCCGCTTGAGCCCGGTCTGCCACGGCGGCGTGAAGACCGACATGTCGGCGGTGAGCTTGGCCTGCTCGAACTTCAGCGTCGTGTCGAACGCCTGCTTCACGGCCGGGTTGGTGCCGAAGACGAGCTTGTCCTCCTTGTCGAAGAAGCTGTGGCCGGGGCCGCTGCCCGCGTTCTGCAGGACGGTCGCGCGGAACACGGCGGTGGGGCCGTCCAGCCACTTGCTGCCGGGCACGTTCTTCTGGAACTTCTGGCCGGTGGACAGGAACGCGTCCCACGTCGGCCACAGCTTGCCGACCTCGTCGCGCTCGGTCGGCAGGCCCGCCTTCTCGAACAGGTCCTTGCGGTAGCACATGGCGAGCGGGCCGACGTCGGTGCCGAGCCCGACGAGCTGCTTGCCGTCCGGGCTGAGGCCCATCTGCCACTTCCACGGCAGGAAGTTCTGCTCCAGCGTCTTGCCGCCGTGGTCGAAGAGGTTGACGAACTTGGTCCGCTGCTGCATGTAGAGCGGCAGGATGCCCTCCTCCAGCATGACGACGTCCCCGGCGCCGCTGCCGGTGGCCATCCACTGCTGGATGCGGGGCTTGTACTCGTCCAGGCTGGACACCTTGCGTTGCTTGATCGTGACGTTCGGGTGCGACTGCTCGTACTGCTTGTAGAGCGCGTCGTAGCCCGGCTCGCCGAAGACGTCGACGGTGAGCGTGACGGGCCCGCTGTCGGAGCCGCCCCCTCCGTCGTTGTCGTCGCCGCAGGCGACGGCGAGACTTCCGGCCAGCACGGCCGCCATCGCCGTGCCCAGTCCGCGCCGCATGATGGCCCTCATCGCGGACCCCTCTCCAGGTCGTGTACTTCCGGTTTCCGTGTGGGAGCGCTCCCACGAAGGAAAGACCGAACCCGGCTCAGTGTCAATGCGCCGAAACACAACCGTTACAAGTCGACACCCGGCGGCGGGCTGCGCCAGGCTGCGTCCGTGACGACCTCAGACCACCCCGCCGAGGCGCTCGACCTCGTCCGCGACCACACGATCCTGTCGGTCGTGACGGGGTCGCGGGCCTACGGATTGGCGACGGACGCCAGCGACGTCGACCGGCGCGGCGTGTACGCCGCGCCGGCCCCGCTGTTCTGGGGTTTCACCAAACCGCCGACCCATCTGGACGGCCCGCTCCCCGAGCAGTTCTCGTGGGAGCTGGAGCGGTTCTGCGAGCTGGCCCTGGCCGCGAATCCGACCGTCCTGGAATGCCTGTGGTCGCCGCTGGTCGAGAAGATCACACCGGAAGGTGAGGAGTTGCTGGCCGTCCGGCGGGCTTTCCTGTCCCGCGCGGCACATCGCACGTTCCTCCGGTACGCCGAGGCCCAGTTCCGCAAGCTGGAGGGCGACCTGCGCAACGGCGGCTCGCCGCGCTGGAAGCACGTCATGCACATGCTGCGGCTGCTGGCGAGCGGGGCGCATCTCGTCCAGCACGGCGAGCCGCGGGTGGACGTCGGTGACCTGCGCGAACGGCTCCTCGCCGTCCGCCGGGGCGAGGTCGGCTGGGACGAGATCGAGGCCTGGCGCACCGCCCTCACCACCGACCTGGACGGCGCCCTCGACCGCAGCCCGCTGCCCCCCGAACCCGACCGCGCCGCGGTCGAGACCCTGCTGATCTCCATCCGGCGAAGGAGCGTCGACCTGTGACCCTGCACCACCCCGTGGATCTGCCCGCCGGCATGCTCGACCGGCTCGCCGCAGACCACCCGTACCCCCGCGCGTTCGTCACCGTCAGCGGCGCGCACCTGTACGGGTTCCCGTCGCGGGACTCCGACGTCGACCTGCGCGGCGTCCACCTGCTGCCGCTGGAGGAGATCGTCGGCCTGGAGAAGGGGCGGGAGACCGTCACGCTCATGTGGGACCACGCGGGCGTGGAGGCCGACGCCGTCACCCACGACCTCGCCAAGTTCTGCACGCTGCTGCTGCGGCGCAACGGGTACGTCCTGGAGCAGGTCATGTCGCCCCTGGTCGTCGCGACGTCGCCGGTGCACGAGGAGCTGAGGGCGCTCGTCCCGGGGCTGGTCACGTCCCACCACGCGCACCACTACCTCGGCTTCGCGCGGACGCAGTGGAACCTGTTCGAGCGGACGAACGAGCTGAAACCGCTCCTCTACACGTTCCGGGTGCTGCTGACCGGAATCCACCTGATGCGGACCGGCGAGATCGAGGCCGACCTGACCCGCCTCACCGGCGACGGCCCGCCGTACCTGCCCGCCCTGATCGAGGCGAAGCGGGCCGCCGAACACGGCGCGCTACCGGAGGACGCGCCCGCCGTGCCCCGCCTCAGCGACGACGTCGCCGCGCTCACCGCCCGCCTGGAAACCGAGCGCGACCGCAGCGGGCTGCCGGAAGTATCCGCGAACCACCGTGCCGTGCACGACTTGGTGGTCCGGACCCGCATACGCTGAACCCTGAGGTGCCTCCCCTCCGTGCCACGGATCGTACGGACCGATTCACAACGCAACCACCGCGTGCGTCCGCCACGTACCACGGGTGATTGCGGAGCCGAGGAAGGGGAGCGATGCACGACCAGGGCATCGAGCAAGACGACATCGCGGAGGCGGAGCTGCGGACACGGCGGGGCGTGTTCCGCGCCGTCGCGTTCCGGGACCCGGTCGACGGGCACGAGCACATGGCGCTCGTCCGCGGCGACGTCCGGGGCCGGGAGGACG
The DNA here is from genome assembly GCF_044326375.1 of Actinomadura sp. 3N508. Classification (NCBI taxonomy): domain Bacteria; kingdom Bacillati; phylum Actinomycetota; class Actinomycetes; order Streptosporangiales; family Thermomonosporaceae; genus Actinomadura; species Actinomadura sp. 3N508. The sequence continues at coordinate 424,660 of NZ_JBIRAX010000004.1, read as the reverse complement.
TGCTCGTCCGGACGCATTCGGAGTGCCTGACCGGCGACATCTTCGCCGCCACGCGCTGCGAGTGCGGGGACCAGCTCGGCGCGGCGCTGGACGCGATAGTCCGGGAGGGCGCCGGTGTCCTGGTCTACCTGCGCGGGCACGAGGGACGCGGGATCGGGCTGGTCGCCAAGATCCGGACCTGCATCCTCCAGGACGACCAGGGCCTGGACACCGTCGACTCCGCGACCGCGATCGGCCTGCCGGTCGACGTCCGCGACTACGGCCCGGCGGCCCGCGTCCTGCGGCACCTCGAGGTCCGGTCGGTGCGGCTGATGTCGAACAACCCGGCCAAGGTCGACGCGCTGGAGTCCTACGGCGTCGAGGTCGCGGAGCGGGTGCCGCTGCTCGTCCCGGTCAGCGACGACAACGTCCGGTACCTGACCGCGAAGCGCGACCGCCTCGGCCACGACCTGCCGCAGCTCGACGGCCCCGCTCCGATGCTCGGCGGCACGCCGGTCGGCGAGGCCAGCCGATGACCCGCCCGATGACCGCGCCCCGGCCGGTCGGGGTCGTCTGGCGCGCCGCCGCACCGCCATCGGCGCGGCGGAAGGCCGTGCGGCTGGGCAAGGGCACCGAGCTGGCGGGCGCGGCCGGAGTCCAGGTCGCGCTGGTGGCGGCGCTGCGTCCCGGGATCGCGGGCGTGGCGGTGGGCGTCGTGTACGCGCTGTCCGCCTGGGCGATCCTCACCGCGGCGTTCCGGGGGCGGCGGGCGCTCGGCCCCGCCGATCACGTGACCTTGACGCGAGCTGTCCTCACCGGCGGTGTTTCCGCGCTGGTCACGGGGCATTTCCTCGGTGGCGGGCACGCGTGGACGCTGGTCGCGGTCGCGACGGTGGCGCTCGTCCTGGACGGGGTGGACGGCCAGGTCGCCCGCCGCACCGGGACCGCGTCGCGGCTCGGCGCGCGGTTCGACATGGAGGTCGACGCCTTCCTCGTGCTGGTGCTGAGCGTGCACGTCGCGTGGACCGCCGGGGTGTGGGTGCTGGCGATCGGCGTCATGCGGTACGCGTTCGGCGCGGCGGCCTGGGTGGCGCCGTGGCTGCGCGCCGACCTGCGGCCGAGCATCGCCCGGAAGGCCGTCGCGGTGGTGCAGGGCGTGACGCTGGTCGTGGCGGTGTCGGGCGTCGTCCCGTACGCGGGCGCGCTGGTCGGCGCGGCGCTCGCACTGCTGCTGTGGTCGTTCGGACGCGACGTGGTGTGGCTGTTCACCCGACGTGAGCGGCGGGGAAGCCGGGGGAGCCGGGGGAGGAGCACGGATGGAGCGGGAAGCCCGCGCGTTCTGGATCCGGTCGCCCGGTAACGGGGAGATCCGCGACGAGGTACTGCCGGAGCCGGGGCCGGGCGATGTGGTGGTCCGGACGCTCTTCTCCGGCGTGAGCCGGGGCACGGAGGCGATCGTCTTCCGCGGCGGCGTCCCGCCGAACCAGCACGCGGTCATGCGGGCGCCGTTCCAGGACGGGACGTTCCCCGCCCCCGTCAAGTACGGCTACCTGAACGTCGGCGTGGTCGAGGAGGGCGCGTCCGGCCTGCTCGGCCGCCCGGTGTATTGCCTGTATCCGCACCAGACCCGGTACGTCGTCCCGGCGAGCGCGGTGTGCCCCGTCCCGGACGACGTGCCGCCGGAGCGCGCCGTCCTCGCCGGGACCGTCGAGACCGCCGTGAACGCGCTGTGGGACGCGGCCCCGCTGATCGGCGACCGGATCGCCGTGGTCGGCGCCGGGATGGTGGGCTCCTCGGTCGCCGGGGTCCTCGCCGGGTTCCCGGGGTGCCGCGTCCAGCTCGTGGACACCGACCCGTCCCGCGCGGGCGTCGCGCGGGCGTTCGGCGTCGAGTTCGTCCTGCCCGAGCAGGCGGACGACGGCTGCGACCTGGTGATCCACGCCAGCGCCACCGAGGCGGGCCTGGCGCGGTCGCTGGAGCTGCTCGCACCCGACGGCGAGGTCGTGGAGCTGAGCTGGTACGGGGACCGGCGGGTCGCCGTCCCGCTCGGGGAGTTCTTCCACTCGCGGCGGCTGACCGTCCGGAGCAGCCAGGTCGGCGCGGTGCCGCCCGCCCGCCGGTCGCGCCGCGGCTTCGCCGACCGGCTCGCGCTTGCGCTGCGCCTCCTCGCCGACCCCGCGTTCGACGTGCTCGTCACCGGCGAGAGCCCCTTCGCCGACCTCCCGGCGATCATGCCGCGGCTGGCGGGCGGTGAACTTCCCGCGCTCTGCCACCGAATCATCTACCAGTGAATCCGTTTTCAAGATTCAACCCCGACCGACCAACTGGAGAGCACCCGTGTTCGCGATCACCGTCCGCGACCATGTCATGATCGCGCACAGCTTCCGCGGCGAGGTCTTCGGACCGGCGCAGCGGCTGCACGGCGCCACCTACCTGGTGGACGCGACGTTCCGCCGCCCCGGCCTCGACCCGGACGGCATCGTCGTCGACATCGGTCTCGCCACCCGGGAGCTGGGCGAGGTCCTGGCCGCGCTGAACTACCGCAACCTCGACGACGAGCCCGACTTCGCCGGGATCAACACCTCGACGGAGTTCCTCGCCAAGGTCATCGCCGACCGCCTCGCCGACCGGGTTCACGCGGGCGCGCTCGGCGAGCACGCGAGCGGCCTGGCCGGGATCACGGTGACGCTGCACGAGTCGCATGTCGCCTGGGCGAGTTACGAGCGCGAGCTATGAGCACCGCACACGAGATCTGCTTCGTCGTCCCCGGCGATATCGACGACGCCGGGGTCCCGAGCGGCGGGAACCACTACGACCGGATGCTGTGCGAGGAGCTTGCGGCGTCGGGACGTCCCGTCCGGGAGCTGGCGGTGCCGGGGGCGTGGCCGCGGCCCGACTCCGCCGCCCGCGCCGGTCTCGCCCGCGCGCTCGCCGGGCTGCCCGATGGCGCCGTCGTCCTGCTGGACGGCCTGGTGGCGTGCGGTGTCCCGGAGATCGTCGTCCCGGAGGCGGAGCGGCTGCGGCTCGCCGTCCTCATCCACCTCCCGCTGGCGGACGAACCCGGACAGGCCGACCTGAACGCCGCCGAACGCAGAACGCTGGAAGCGGTCGGCGCCGTCGTGGCGACCAGCCCGTGGGCGCGGGATCACCTCCTCGCCCATCACGGCCTCGAAGCGTCCCGCGTCCACGCCGTCACCCCGGGCACGGAGCCCGCGCCGCTGGCGACCGGCACCGACGGCGCGACCCGCCTGCTGTGCGTCGCGTCCGTGACGCCTCGCAAAGGCCACGACATCCTGGTCGAAGCCCTGGCCACCCTTGCGCACCTGCCGTGGCAGTGCGAATGCGTCGGCCCGCTGCGCCGCGACCCCGAGCACGTGACGCGCCTCCAGCGGCTGATCGCCCAGCACCGCCTGGGCGACCGCGTCCGCCTGGAGGGCCCGCTGACCGGTAAACGCCTCGACGATGCCTACGCGTCCGCCGACCTCCTCGTCCTCGCGTCCCGCGCCGAGACGTACGGGATGGTCGTGACGGAGGCCCTCGCGCGCGGCGTCCCCGTCGTCGCGACCGCGGTCGACGGCGTGCCCGACACCCTCGGCTGGGACCCGTCCGGCGCCGTCCCCGGGCTCCTCGTCCCACCCGACGACCCCACCGCGCTGTCCGCCGCGCTGCGCCGCTGGCTCGTCGAACCCGACCTGCGGACCCGCCTGCGCGCCGCCGCCCGCGAGCGCCGCGACACCCTCCCCGGCTGGGACGACACCGCCCGCCGCATGGCCACCATCCTGTCCCGGCTCCGGAGGGAGAACCGATGAGCTTCGATCCGTCATGGCTGGCGCTCCGCGAGAGCGCCGACGCCGCCGCCCGCGCCTCCGAGCTGCTCGTCCCGCTCCGCGCCGCCCTCCCGCCGGACGGGCCGCTGGTCATCTGGGACCTCGGCTGCGGCACCGGCTCCCTGGGCCGCTGGCTGTCCGGGCGCCTGCGCGGCCCGCAGCACTGGATCCTGTACGACAACGACCCCGAACTGCTCGAACGGGCCGCCGCGAACATCTACACCACCGCCGGCGGGCACCGCGCGACGATCGAGACCCGGAAGGGCGACGTCGCCGCGCTCCAGGCGTCCGACCTGGTCGGTGCGTCGCTGGTCACCGCGTCCGCCCTGCTGGACGTGCTCATCGCCGCCGGCGTCGAGAAGATCGCGGCCGCCGCGGCCTGCCCGGCGCTGCTGACGCTGTCGGTCGTCGGACGCGTCCGGCTGTCCCCGCCCGACCCCCTCGACGCCGACCTCGCCGCCGCCTTCGACGCGCACCAGCGCCGCGACGGCCTCCTCGGCCCGGACGCCGTCACCGCTGCGACCGAGGCGTTCGAACGGCGCGGCGCCACCGTCCAGACCCGGTCGAGCCCGTGGCGGCTCGGCCCCGGCCAGGCGGCGCTGACCTCGGCGTGGCTGCGCGGCTGGGTGGGCGCCGCCACCGAACAACGCCCCGACCTCGCCCCCGCCGCCGAGTCCTACCTGCGCCGTCGCCTGGACGAATGCGCCGTGGGCTCGCTCATCGTCGAGGTCCACCATCTCGACCTGCTCGCCATCCCAGGGAGGACGTCGTGACGAGGCTCTGGCCCTGGCTGCGCCTGCTCATCGGGCTCGGCATCCTCGCCGCGCTTCTCTGGTGGCACAGCACGGACGCGTTGGTGGCCGCGCTCCACGCCATCGACGCCCGCTCCATCGTCCTCGCCCTCGCGGTCGGTCTCCTGACGACCGTCCTGAACGCGGCCCGCTGGCGCCTGGTGGCCCGCCGTCTCGGCCTGGACCTGCCGCTGACCAGCGCGGTCACCGACTACTACAAGGCGCAGTTCCTGAACGCCGTCCTGCCCGCGGGGATTCTCGGGGACGTCCACCGCGCCGTGAGCCACGCCCACCGTTCCGGCGCCGGCGCGCTCCGCGCCGTGTTCCTGGAGCGGGTCATAGGCCAGGCCGTCCCCATCCTCCTCGGGGTGATCGTCCTGTTCACCCAGCCCGCCGTGCTGTCGGCGATGACACCAGCACTGATCACGCTCGCGATCGTCCTGAGCGCCCTGCTCCTCCTGGCCCGCTCACGCCACCGCGCGCTAGCGGCGACATTCGCGGACGCCCGCACCGTCCTGAACGCCTGGCCCGCCATAACGGCACTCTCCGTCACCGCACTGGCCGGGCACCTCGCCCTCTTCGTGATCGCCGCCCGCCTGGCAGGCTCCACGGCCCCCCTCCTGGACCTGCTGCCCCTGCTCCTCCTCGCGCTGCTCGTGATGGTGCTGCCGGTGAACGTCGGCGGCTGGGGCCCGCGCGAGGCCGTCCTCGCCCTCGCGTTCGGCGCGGCCGGGCTCGGCTCAGCGCAGGGGCTGACCGTCTCCGTCGTCTACGGCGTGCTCACCTTCGTCGCGTGCCTGCCCGGCGCCGCGACCCTGCTGCCGAAGCGCCGCCAGCCGGTCCCCGAACGACGCGACGAGGCTCGCCAGCACGTCCCGGCCCTTGCCGGCGCGGGCCAGTGACGGCCGCCCGATGACGCCCGACGCGGTGTAGGCGGCCATCCCCGAGGTCAGCAGATGCCGCCGGTCATCGGCCAGATGATCGGCGGTCTCGTACCCATCCCGCACCAGCTCCGGATGGGCGTGCAGCAGGATCGACGTCTCCAGCTCCCCGGCGTGCATGTCACCGTCCCCGGAGGTCTCGATGCCCGCCGCCCGCCGCGCGTCCTCCCAATCCTCCAGCCCTGGGAAGAGCGCCATGTCCCCGCGCGCCTCCTGGACGACGTTCCCCAGCACGTAGTTGCCCCCATGCCCGTTGACCAGCACGAGCTTCGGCACCCCGGCCCTCGCGAGCGACTCGGCGACGTCCCGCACCACCGCGTGCAGGGTCGCCGCCGAGATGCTCACCGTCCCGGGCCAGGCCGCGTTCTCGTGCTCATGCGAGCACGAGATCGTCACGGGCGGGAGCGTCCGCACCGGATGGGCCTTCGCGATCTCCGCCGCGATCGTGCAGGCGATCACCGTGTCCGTCGCCAGCGGCAGGAACGGGCCGTGCTGCTCGTGGCTCCCGATCGGCAAGACCGCTACGGGGACGTCCGGGACCTCGGAACTCGTGTGCGTCGGCAGCATGCGTCCCACCCTGCCGCACCCGCTCCACCAGCGAAACCAGCGCCATGGCCCCGGCCAGCAGCACGGCGGCGACGATGCCGTCCGTCCAGTAGTGGTTGGCGGTCACCACGACCACGAACACGGTGATAGGCGCATGCATCGCGATGACCCACCGCCACCGGCTCCGCGACACCCGCACCACCGCGACCGCCACGACGAGCGCCCACCCGATGTGCAGCGACGGCATCGCCGCGTACTGGTTGGCGATCCCCTCGGCCGCCCCCGCCGGATACGCCGACGGCCCCACCGTCAGCATCGTGTCCACGGCCCCGATCTGGGCCAGCCGCGGCGGCGCCAGCGGGTACAGCATGTGCACAAGCAGCCCCGCCGCGGTCAGCGCGACCAGCTCGTTCCGCACCCTCCCGTACGACGACCGGTGCCGCACGTAAAGCCAGACCAGCAGGAGCGCCGTCCCCGGAAAGTGCACGCCCACGTAGTACACGTTCGCGAGGAATGCGGTGTGATCCCATCCCAGCGCCCACTGCTGGAAGTCCACCTCGTTGGGCAACCACGACCGCTCGAAGTCCCACAGCCACGCGGCGTTCGCCATCGCCTGGCCGGGCCCGTGCTCGACGAGCGTCCGCCCCCACTTGTAGAAGGCGAACAGCACCAACAGCAGCCCGACCTCGGTGACCAGCGGCCGCACCGCCCCGCGCCGCATCGCCACGCTCGCCATGTGTCCTCCCCGTGCCGGTCGTCGTCGTCCAATGACAACCTTCGCGTCGGACATTCCGGGAAACACTGGCCCCAGCCACCCACCCCGAGAAGGGAAAGCCCCCACCCGAAGGTGGAGCTAACCCCACCCCGGAGGGCTAAGGGAGCAGGAGGGTTTTGGCTACGACGGTCCGTGTTTCGATGGCCGTGTGGGCATCGGCGGCTCGTTCCAGCGGGAATGTCTGGCCGATGACGGGCTTGAATACGCCCTCTGCGGCCTTCTCTAGGGCGCTGCCCAGGAGGCGCATGCGTTCGGGCTTGCTGATCTGTACGTCTTGGATGCCGCGCAAAATGATGCCTTTGCGCTCGGCTTTCTGCGGGTCGACGGCGGTGAAGCCGCCCAAGGTGGAGCCGTGGGCGGAGAATGTGCCGCCGTCTCGCGTGGCGGCGAAGGCGGCGAGGCCGATCTTGTCGCCGACGCCGTCGAAGACCACGTCGACCTTGCCGAGGATCTCGTCCGTCCAGCGGGGCCTTGAGTAGTCGAGGACGACATCGGCGCCCAGCTCGCGGGCCAGCTCCAGCTTGCGGGCGTCGCGCGCCGCCGCGATGACCCGGGCGCCCTGAGCGTGCGCGAGCTGGACGAGAAGGACGCCCATCCCGCCGGTCGCGCCCACCACCAGAACCGTGTCACCGGCCTTGACCTCGGTTCCCTCGAAAATGCGGAGCGCGGTCACGCCGTCGTGCAGGAGCGCCGCGGCGTCCTTGGGACCGAGGCCGTCCGGCAGGGGCAGGACGTTCTCCAGCGGCGCCGCCATCCGTTCGGCGTAGCCGCCGTTCACGACCGACGCGATGACGCGGCGACCGATCCAGGCCGGGTCGACGTCCGGCCCGGCCGCGATCACCACCCCGGCCCCGCCGCCGCCCGGCACGTAGGGCGGTGCCGTGTCGAAGAACGCCCTGGCCATGCCCGAGCGGATTCGGGTCTCCACGAACAGGGTGTCCGCGGCGGCCACCGCGATCACGACCTCCCCGGGGCCGGCCACGGGATCCGGCGCCTCGCGCACCGCTAGTACCTCCGGCCCGCCGAACTCCTTCACTTCGATCACTCGCATGTCCGGTCTCCTTCTAGTCAGGAGGCCAGTCTCAATCCTCATCCATACTTGAGGTCAAGGCGCGCGGTGGCGCGTTCCATGATCACGCATTGGCCTGGTGGACGGTTCAGCAGCCGGGCCGCGGCGAGATAGCGCGTTCCTCGCACATCGCCCTCGGGGACCGTCTCAGCGGTCACGATCGCGTCGAACGCGTCGTCCAGGCGGAGGACGCGGAGCGTCGCGGCGACCTCCCGGGTCGTTGAGCCGGTGACCAGCGCCAGCCGGTGCCGGGACCTGGCGAGCGTCAAGACCAGGTCGATGGCGCCCGGGTAGGGGTTGAGGCCGGTCTCCGCCAGAGCGCAGTAGGCGCGGGTTTTGGCGGCGAGGAGGTCGTCGAGGTCGGGCAACCGTCCGGGTGCGCGCTGGGCCAGGAGTGCGCGGATGCCTTCGCGGGCCGTGCGTCCGGTGAAGAAGGTCCGGTAGTCGTGGGCGGTGACGCGAAGACCGGCGTCCGTGGCGGACTCATAGAACGCGCGTCGGTGCAGGTCCTCGTCGTCCACGAGGACGCCGGTCAGGCCGAGCAGGATCGCCGGGGTCACCGCACGGGGGCGTTGTCGCCGGTGGGCATGAGCGCCCAGACGATCTTTCCGACGCCGTTGGCGGACGGCCGGATGCCGGTGTCCTTGGCGTATGCGGCGATGATCGCGAGGCCGCGCCCGCTCAGCGCGTCCAGGCCGACGGCGGAGGCGCGGGGGAGTTCGGAGGAGGCGTCCCAGCACTCCAGGATCGGGGCGCCCTCGTGGAGGGCGACCCGGATCCTGAGCGTGTGCCCGTGGGCCGCGGCGACCGCATTCGTCACGATTTCGCTCATGACGACCGCCGAGTCATCGATCACGGACCGCTCGAAACCCCAATTGGTGAGCGCGTACCGGACGAGTTCCCGCGCGAGCGAGACCGAAGAGCGCACTCCGAGCAGAGACATCCGTATTTCGTCCGATTTAACCCTTTGCTGCAATGGCACTTGATCGTTCATATCCGCCGTCCCGATTTCTGTGATCTGACACACAGGATCGGCGTCGCCAAGCTAATGTGCACTGTATCGAGAAAAAGCAGATACACGGGAGTGGCGATGAAGGCTCGTGAAATGATCGATCCGAAGTCGTCAATGTGGGCGTGGCTGGCCTTTGACCTGTGGTTTCAGCGCACTCAGAGAGGCCTGTCGCTGGCGCAGATGGGCATGATCGTAAAGGCGACGCGTGGGACGGTATCCAACTGGGAAGCAGGGCGTTTGAGGCCCCAGGATGACCACATGTCGCGCTTGGACGAGGCGTGGAACACGGGCGGCCACTTCGCGCGGCTGCTCTGGTACGCGCAGACCGGACACAATCCCGACTGGTTTAAGCAGTATGTCCAGTACGAAGAGGCTGCCGAGATCATCAAGATCTACAACGGCAAGAATCTTCCGGTTCTCGTCCAGAATGAGGCTTATGCTCAGGCCATCCTTTGGATGGCTGGCCGCACGCGTGAGGTGGAGGCGGAGAGTAAGGCCCGGATGAAGCGGCAGGCCATCCTCGCGCGACCTGAACCGCCGCACGTGTGGATCCTTATCGATCAAGATGTCCTCGAATGCCCGGTGGGCGGCAAGGAGGTCATGCGAAGTCAGATGCGGCGCCTCCTCGACATCGGAGACGACCCGAGGCTGACGGTGCGCGTGGTTCCCAGGTCCGCAGGGCCACATCCCGGTCACGATGGCCCATTCCAGCTGCTGAAGATCAAAAGCCGAGAGGTCGCCTACGCGGGAGCCCAGCTCAGCGGACGCCTGATCGAGGCTGGAGGCGAGACGGCGGCCCTCACGATAAAGTTCGATCAAATCGGGGCGCTTGCCCTATCTCGGGACGCCTCACTGGAACTGATCGAGCGGACTATGAGGACGTACGAATGATCAAGTGGCGGAAGAGTTCCTACACGGGCAGCGGCAACGACGATGTGTGCGTCGAGGTAGCTGACCTGGGCGGACGCATTGGTATCAGGGATTCCAAGGACCCAGGTGGTCCCCGCCTCGGGCTCAGTCAGCGTGACTTCGGCGGGCTGCTGACGCGCATCAGGCGTGGCGAGTTGGACGTTGAACAGCAAGAGTCCTGACGGGTGATCAAGTATTTGGCCAGGAGCGTCCTGTGATCGCTTGGCGTAAGAGCTCGCGCAGCGGTGGCATGAGCGACAACGCTTGTGTGGAGGTCGCTCACCTGGGGTCCAGCATCGGCGTGCGTGACTCGAAGGATCCGGATGGTGAACGTCTGGGGTTCAGCTCTCAGGAGTTTGGTGGGTTGGTGGCGCGCATCAGGCGTGGTGAGTTCGACCGCTGACCCTTTCCGGGCTGGTCGGACGGAGCATCCCGGGCTTGCTTGCTTCGTTCCTGAATCCGAAAGTTCCGTGGCCTTGATCAAAAACGGGGTCGGCGGGGTGGCCGGGTCACTATGGTCTGCGAATTATGTCTCAGTGGAGCAGACGTACGCAGACGGGGTTATGGGTGGCCGCGGTTGCGGTGAGTGCGTTGCCGGATACCGTGGGCTGGGTCGCTTCGCTGTTCGGGTCGGCGTCTGAGAGGCGCTTCCTAGGCGGGTTCTTCGCCGTTCCTCGATGTGATGGCTTTGACCTGTGGGTCGATGTCGCGCTGTCGCCTTGGTATTTGCGGCTGAGCACGATGCCTTACCTGATCGTCGTCCCGGCGTTCCTGGTGTGGCTGGTGGTCAGGCGGCGCGCCGTGGGATGGGTGGCGGCCGGGGTTCTTGGGCCGGTGATGGCCTTCGAGCCCGTGCTGGTGGGCTATGACGCCGCACGGTGGGGTAGCGCCTGCGTCGATATGTGGCTGTTCCCCAGCACTAGATGGCAGGTCACCTCGTGGACGCACGGCCTGGTCCCGGTGGTCTTGATCCTGCTGGCGACCTACCGGCCGGGCTACGGGGCGTTCCGGGTGGTTTCGGGAACGGTGGCCATCGGCCTGGTGCTCAGTGCCGCCAGCGATGCGCCCAGGCCGGTGATCACGAGCGCGGACGACTGCAAGGACGCGAGACGCGTCGATGTGAGCGACCTCGCGACGCTGGCGTCCCGGGTCAACGCCCTTTCGATGCGTGAGCGGCGTCTCGCCTATGTCTGCGCCATTCGTGGCCTTCCCGATCCGAGGATGATCGGGACGGAGCGTCCGACCGAGGACGGTCCGTTGTCCGACGCCGTCCTCCTCAACCAGGGGAGGCTCGCATGCAGCGGAGGCAAGCAGATGTCGATGCGTGTTCTGGTCCGGCACGGGGTGCAGTGGCCGACGCTCGAGCAGATCGCCTATCTCTGCCCAGAAAGAGCGGTTGCGCCTGCGCGAGCGAGAGCGGTTGGTTGCGGTAGAAGCACGGGAGTATGAGCGCCAGCAGGTAAGTATTCGGGCGTATTGCAAGCGGACCGTCCCTGACGGGCCGCGCCCGGTGAGAGAGTTCACAGAGGTCGTTTTTGGTGACGAGATGCGCAGCTATTCCATCGGGTCGGGCGACGGCGACGATTCTTTCGCTAGAGCGACTGACGATGGACTGGTCGCCGCCGTGGACGGTCTGGTCACGGTGCTCACGGGAACGGAGTGGGACCTGTGCCTCACCGTCCGGTCGTACCGGAAGGCTCCGCCGCTGGACCTCAAGCATTGGGACCGGGTCACCGAAGTGGGATTCCACAGCGCGGATGGACAGGCCGGCATCAGCTCGCTCCTGTCCGGGGACGAACCGCCGCCCATGACCGTGGCCGGTGCCGGGTCCTACCGAATTCGCCTGCACGTGCGCGGCCGCAACGCCCCGGAGGCGTTCTGGCCGGACATGCCGGCGGAACATCACCTGCTCGTCGTCTTCCCGGGCAAGTCCAAGAAGCAGAAGCTCCTCAAGAACACCGAGCGCTAATGGTCTCGTCGCGCTCCCAGGACACGTCGTGGAGGGCGAGTAGATCGCGGATCGCCTGGCTCGATCGCTTCTCCATGGGCCATGGGCCGGTGAGGGGCACGCGGCCGCCGTCGGTCGGCTCGTCGGGCTTCAGGTAGACGGCCACGGTGTGAAAGGCTTCGGCTTGGAAGCGGAACTCGACGCCCCCAATACCGGCGATCACGCGCCGTGTCCTGCGTTTGTCGTCCAAAAGGTGGGGGCGTCTCGAACAGATCTCGCACGGAGCGGTATGTCGTATCCGGCGTCAGCGAACCGAATTATCCGTCGGAGACGACCCGTTCCAGCTCGATCACCGACGAGAATATCGTTCCGATGCTGAAACGTTGCCGTGGCCGCGTGACCCACGCCATGACTTTGGCTGAAGTGAGAGTCAGTGGAGTGGTGTCCTGGCTATGGTTTGCGGATCATGACTCAGTGGAGCAGGCGAACGCAAACGGGTTTGTGGATGGCGGCGGTCGCGGTATGTGCGGGTCCCGATACCGTGGGTTGGATAGGCTCGCTGTTCGGGTCGGCGTCCGAGGGGGTCTGGGCGAGCGGAACAATCACCAGTTCCGAATGTGGCGGCTTCTTGCTGTGGGTGGATGCGGCGGGGGAGCCGTGGTATGTCCGGCTGAGGAACATGCCGTATCTGGTCGTCGTCCCAGCGTTTCTGCTGTGGCTGGTGACCAGGCGCCGTGTCGTGGGATGGGTGGCCGCCGGAATCATCGGGCCGATCGTGTCCTTCGAGCTTGTGCTGCTGGGTTATGACGCCGCAAGGTACGGAAGTGAGTGCACCCACTTATGGCTGACCCCTTTCGTTGGTTGGCAGATCGCCTTGTGGACGTCCGGCCTAGGGACCGCGATTCTGATTCTGGCGGCGACCTACCGGCCGGGTCGAGGGGCGATCCGGGTGTTTTCGGCGACCGTGGTCACGGGGCTGGTGCTCGGTGTCGGGGGCGATGTGCGGGCGCCCACGCCGATGGTCGCGAGCGCGGAGGACTGCAACGACATCAGGTATGTCGACCCGCATGCGCCTGAGATTCTGGTGTCCACGGCCATGCAACTCTCAGAGCAACAGCGGAAGCTCGCCTACCTATGCTTGATGCGCGGTTTTCCCGGACGGACGGTTTTGGACGAGGACGATCCGGACGAAAGCTCTCTGCTCGCCCAGGGCCAGCGAGCATGCCGTGGTGACGAGCCGGTACCGCCTCGTAAACCGCGCCGCCAGGGAGTACGGCAGCCGAGCTTCGAGCAATTCGCATACCTGTGCCCGGACAGAGCTGCCGCGCTGCTGAGGGAAATGAGGCCTTTCGCGTTGGAACCCGGATGGGGATATCGGGAGTATCGCATCAAGGCGGCGAGGTATTGCGCGCGGTCCGTCCCGCCTGGGCCGCGCCCGGCCAGGCGGTTCACGGACGTCATTTCCGGCGGCGAGATGCGCGGCTACTCCATCGGGCCTGGAGGCGACGGCGGTGTCACGTTCGACAAGGCGCAGCGCGACGGGCTGGCCGCCGCTGTGGAGGGGCTGGTCACGGTGCTCACGGGAAGGGAAGGGGACGTGTGCCTGACCATCCGGTCGTACAGGAAGGCACCACCGCTTGAGCTGAAGGGCTGGGATCGTGTCGCCGAGGTCGGCTTCGACACCGTGGACGGGAAGCCCGACATCGGTCCGGTCCTGGTGGCGGACGAACCGCCGCCGATCACCGTCGCCGGTCCGGGGGCGTACCGGATGCGCATCCATGTCCGCGGGCGCGACACTCCCGAGGCCTTCGCGCCGGATATGCCGACGGAGCATCATCTCATCGTCGTCTTCCCGGGCGAGTCCAAGAAGCAGAAGACCTTCAAGAACGCCGAGCGCTGATCGTCCTATACTCGGGGAATGGACGGCTATTACGAGCTCGGGTCGCACACGTTTCCGGTGACGACCGTCTCACCGGAGGCGCAGATCTGGTTCGACCGGGGTTTGATCTGGCGCTACGCGTTCAACCATGAAGAGGCCCTTCTGTGTTTTGAGAAGGCTTTGGAGCACGATCCTGGTTGCGCCATGGCGCACTGGGGCATCGCATACGCGTCGGGTCCCTACTACAACAAGCCGTGGGACGATTTCACCCCGGAAGAGGCCGCGGAAAGCCTGACGGACGCGCGCCGGGCGCTCGCGGCGGCGCTCGCGTCGACGGGCTCCGTCACGTCCCTTGAAAACGCCCTGATCGAGGCGCTGCGGAGCCGCTACCCAGAGGCTCGGCTTCCGGTGGCGGACGGCTGGAAGGCGTGGGAGGACGCGTACGCCGCGTCGATGCGAGAGGTCTACGCGCGGTTCCCCGACGACTCCGATGTCGCGGCCCTCTTCGCCGAGGCGATGATGAACCGGACGCCGTGGCAGCTCTGGGATCTGGAGAGCGGCGAGCCCGCCGCAGGTGCCGACACCACCGAGGTGATAGAGGTGCTCGAACGCTCTTCGCGTCGTTCGGAGGAGCGCGGAGAGCAGCCGCATCAGGGCATTCTGCATCTGCACGTCCACGCCCTGGAAATGTCGCCCGACCCCCGACGTGCCCGGACGTCGGCCGACGCCCTGCGCGCTGCCGAGACCGACGCGGGACACTTCCTGCACATGCCCTCGCACATCGACGTCCAGCTCGGCGACTACCAGGCCGCACTGGCCGCCAATGAACGGGCCATCGAAGCCGACCGCAAATACGTGGAGCGGGCAGGGCCGTTCAACTTCTATACCCTTTCACGCTGCCACGATTTCCATTTCAAGATTTATGCGGCGATGTTCCTCGGCCGGTACCGTCCGGCCCTGGAGGCCGCGGACGAGATGGTCGACGCCATTCCCGAACTTCTGCTCCGCGAGGCCGAGCGGCCGATGGCCGACTGGCTGGAGGGGTTCGTCCCCATGAAGGCGCACGTGCTCGTGAGGTTCGGCCGGTGGCAGGAGATCCTCGACGAGCCCCTCCCGGACGACCCCGATCTCTACGCAGTGACGACCGCGACCTTCCACTACGCGAAGGGAGTGGCGCACGCCGTCCTCGGGAACCTGCCCGAGGCCGACACCGAACGCGCCCTGTTCGAGGCGGCGTTCTCGCGGGTCCCCGAGACCCGCCGGTTCTTCAACAACCGGTACGTCGACATCCTCGGCATCGCGGACGAGATGCTGAAGGGCGAGATCGAGTACCGCAGGGGCGAACACGCCAGGGCCTTCGCCCACCTCCGCACGGCGGTCGCCCGCTATGACGGGCTTCCCTACGACGAGCCCTGGGGCTGGATGCAGCCGCCCCGGCACGCCTTGGGCGCGCTTCTACTGGAGCAGGGCCACGTCGAGGAGGCGGCGGAGGTGTACCGCGCCGACCTGGGGCTGGCCGATACGGCGCACCGAGCGGCCCGTCACCCGGACAACATCTGGAGCCTCCACGGTTACGTGGAATGCCTGCACCGGCTGGGCAAGTGCGCGGAGGCCGAGCCGGTCCAGGCCCGCCTGGACGTGGCCGCGTCCCACGCCGACACCGAGATCACCGCCTCGTGCTTCTGCCGTGGCGCCGAATAGCCGGTCGATGATCTGGACGCTCTGACCCAGCCGAAGATAGGGGCCGGGGGATTGCAACAGCGCGGGGCTCCCCGCGTCTCTTGGCGTGACCACGAAACTGGATCTTCTGCCCGCTGAGCGCCCCCTGGCCATCGCCGAGCACCCCGGCCGGAACATCGGAAGCGCAGGTCGGCGGGGGGAGGCCGGGCGAGAGCGGTGGCGGGCCTGGCTCCTTCCCGTGGTGCCCGCCCTGCTGGCGCTGGCGATGGGCATGTGGGGCGCCGGACGGTCATCGCTGTGGCGGGACGAGGCGATCACGTCCGAGATCGCCCGCCGCTCGACCCTCGACATCCTGCGGCACCGAGTTCGGCCTGGCCGAGATCGGCCAGCGGCTGACCGGCGCCGCGACGACGCGGGTCTGGCTGCTGGAGGGGGGCCTGGCGCGTGCCGTCGCCGTTCCTCGTCCCGCAGGACCGCGCGAAGGTCGACGCCTGCCCGACCTGCGCCGCTCGGACCTGGGCCTGATCGCCTGGTGAGCTCCGCATGCTCATCGGCTCCTCCGGTGGTACAGGTCGTCGAGGTGGGCCTGTACCGCGGCGCGCATCCGTTCCGGGGTGGTGGTCCGGGGGTGTAGGGCCGCGTGGACGGCCAGGCCGTCGACCAGGGCGTGGAGGCGGTCGGCTTCCAGTTCCCTGTCCGATTCGGGGGCCAGGGAACCGGCCAGCGCGAGGCAGCCGGAGCGCATGGCGGCGTGTGCCTCCTCGCAGAGGGCGCGAAGCTCGGGGTCGACGAGAGCGCGGGCGGTGAAGGCCAGCCAGACGTGGTTCTCGGCGGCGCGTTCGGCGTCCATGGGAAGGAGCTCGTTCAGGACGCGGGCGGCGCGCTCGCGGGGATCGCCGCCGTCCGTGGCCGGGACGGCGGCGATCCGCCGCTCGATCCGCTCGATGATCGTCCGGAGCGTGAAGGCGAGCAGCTCGGGCTGGGTCGCGAAGTAGTGCCGTAGCGAGCCCGCCGACAGGCCCGCCTCCTTCGCGACGTTGCGGACCGACGCGCGGTCCAGGCCGTCCCGCCGGACCACCCGCCATACCGCCGCGACCACGTCCTGCCGGCGCCTCGCCGGATCCACCACCTTTGGCATACGGACTTTTATAGCACAGCTGTGTTACATTCAGCTTGTTGACACAGTCGTACTAAAAAGGAGCGATCATGGGACGTGCGCTCGCCGTCACCCTCACCGCCGGTCCGCTGCTGCTCACCGGGGGCGGGCTCGCCGCCGGGGCGGCGCTCCAGGCCTCCTCGGGCGGTGCGTTCTCGACACCGGAGCAGCGCTTCGGGACCTCGGCCGTCGCGCTCAAGACCGACGAGATCGAGGTCGGGTCCGAGACGGCGCGGGCCGGGAACCCGATGCCCGACGTGGGGGAACTCGCCGAAGTGAAGATCGTCGTGCGGCCCGGGGACCCCCGCGTCCCGCTGTTCGTGGGGATCGGGCCGAAGGCGGAGGTCGAGAAGTACCTGCGCGGGGTGTCGCGGGACGAGTTCGTGTCGGCCGAGCTCAGCCCGTTCAAGCCGGTGTTCCACCGGCTGCCGGGTGCGGACCGGGCCGTCGCGCCGCCGTCGCAGCAGCGGTTCTGGGTCGCCAGTTCGGCGGGAGCCGGGACGCGCACCGTCACGTGGGACAAGACCGGCGGCGCCTGGTCCGTGGTCGTGATGCGGATGGACGGCCGATCCGGCGTGGACGCGCACGCCTCGATCGGGCTGCGCTTCGGCTTCCTGCTCCCCGGCGCGATCGCCGCGCTGGCCGCCGGGACCGTGCCGATCGGCTGGGCGCTGGTCGCGCGCCGCCGCCATGCCAGCGGACGCCGCGCGACGTCCTGAGCCGGGACTCTGTCCGGATTGCGGTTTCTTGGGGTGTTCTCGTACCCCCTTTTGGGGGTGCGCGTGCGACGCTCGATGGAGATCACGGACGCCTGGAGGGCTGATGAAGGCGCTGCTCAACTCGCTGAACGAGGACGAGAAGGCCCTCGTCCGGGAGACCGGGAGCGGGGAACTCGCCGGCATGGAGGAGGACGGGCTCGTCGATCTGCACACGAGGATCAGGCGCGCCCGCGACAAGTACAGCAAGCTGTACCGGCGTACGGCGAGCGCGCGGGTCGAGAAGTACGGGGGACGGGGGAAGGCGCGTCCGAAGAACGTCCGGAACGCGCAGAAGGCGGAGGTGTTCGAGGACGCGCTCGCCCGCGTGAGCTGGTACCTGGCACGGGCGGCGCGGCGCAGTGCCGCCGCGCTCAAGGCGGAGCGGATCGCGGCGGCACGCCCCGATGCGCCCGCCCCGCCGAGCGCCGGGGCTCCGGAGACCGCGCCGAAGGAGTCCCAGACGACACGCCGCCGCAGGCCGACCAGTGCCGACCCGGCGGTGAACCGGAGGCACGCCGCCACCAGGGCGAAGGGCGCTCGGCGGCAGGCGAGGCGCGACAGCCGCTAGAGCGGCCGGGGCGCGTCGATGACCTCTGGGGCGAGGATGCGGTCCAGGACCATGGCGGCGCAGCCCTTGAGGCCCGCCTGCTCGCCGAGGCGGCTGGGCTCGATGCGGAGGTTGCGGGTGGCGAACGCGGTGGAGCGCTGGTAGACGACCTCGCGCAGGCCCGCGATGAGGGGCGCGTCGGCGCCGGCCAGGTCGCCGCCGAGGACGACGACGGCGGGGTTGAGGAGGTTGACGGCGGTGGCGACGACCTCGCCGATGCGGCGTCCGGCCTCGCGCAGGAGCGCGACGGTGGCCGGGTCGCCGGAGCGGGCGAGGGCCGCGAGGCCGGGAAGGTCGGTGGCGGTGGAGCGGGCCAGGAGCGCGGTGCCGCCCGCGATGGCCTCGACGCAGTTGACGTTGCCGCAGCGGCACGGCGCCTCGGCGGCGGCGGGGACGGGGACGTGCCCGATCTCGCCCGCGGCGCCGAGCGCGCCCCGCTGGATGCGGCCGCCGCTGATCAGTCCCGCGCCGATGCCGGTGGACACCTTCACGAACAGCAGGTCGTCGACGCCGGGGTGGGCCTGGTGCTCGCCGAGCGCGGCGGCGTTGACCTCGTTGTCGAGGTAAGCGGGGACGCCGAAGCGGGCCGTGATCGGCGGGCCGATGTCGACGTCGTCCCAGCGTCCGGCGGCGTGCTCGACCGTGTCGGGGACGCCGAGGCCGACGCCGCGGACGGTGGACGCGTCCAGGCCGGAGGACGCGAGCAGCGACGTCCACGCGTCGAGGAGGCGGGGGAGCGTCTTGCCGGGGGAGACCTCGGCCGGGGGGCCGTCGGCGCGGGCGAGGATCGTGCCCGCGAGGTCGCACACGGCGAGCTGGCCGCGGGACTGGCCGAGGTTCGCGACCAGGACGGTGCCGCCCGCCGCGTTGAACTCCAGCCGGGCGGGCGGGCGCCCGCCCGTGGACGGGCCGTCGGCGCGCTCGACCACGAGCCCGCGGGAGATCAGCGCGGCGACGCGGGCCGCCACGGCGGGCCGGGACAGCCCGGTGACGCGGCCCAGCTCGGCGCGGGTGGCGACGCCGTCCTCCCGGATCAGGCGGAGCACGTCCCCGCTGGTGGACGGGCGGGTCCCGGGGCGCGGCATCGGCATCCGGCCAGTCAAGCACGCGGGGCTTTGGTACGTCCAGCTATTGCAAGTTCGGTCACTTTTGTAAGATCTAGTTCGTAAGTCGGGTTGTGCCGGTTACGTATGTCTCGGTAGCTTGACGACCTGGAGATCCCCCTGGTCCTGGAGCGTCCTATGGCCCTACATCCCGCGCTGGCGGAAGTGACCCGGCGCGTCGTCGAGCGGAGCGCCGGACCGCGCGGCGCCTACCTGAGCCGTATCCGGGACGCCCGGACGGAGGGGCCGGTGCGCGGCGGGATGGGCTGCGCGAACCTCGCCCACGGCTTCGCGGCCTGCGGCGTCCAGGACAAGCTGTGGCTCCGGGGCGACGTCACGCCCAACATCGCGATCGTTTCGGCGTACAACGACATGCTGTCCGCGCACCAGCCGCTGAAGGACTACCCCGACCTGCTCAAGTCCGCGATCCGCGCGGCGGGCGGGACGGCGCAGTTCGCCGGCGGCGTGCCCGCGATGTGCGACGGGATCACGCAGGGCCGCGCCGGGATGGAGCTGTCGCTGTTCAGCCGGGACGTGGTGGCGATGGCCACCGCGGTCGCGCTGTCGCACGACATGTTCGACGGCGCGCTGCTGCTCGGCGTGTGCGACAAGATCGTCCCGGGGCTGGTGATCGGGGCGCTGTCGTTCGGGCACCTGCCGGTGCTCCTGGTGCCCGCCGGGCCGATGGCGTCGGGGCTGCCGAACGGGGAGAAGGCGAAGGTCCGCAAGCGGTTCGAGGCCGGGGAGATCGGGCGCGAGCAGCTCCTCGCCGCCGAGGCCGCGTCTTACCACTCGCCCGGCACCTGCACCTTCTACGGGACGGCCAACTCCAACCAGCTCCTGATGGAGGTCATGGGCCTGCACCTGCCGGGGGCGAGCTTCGTCCCGCCGGGCACGAAGCTGCGCGACGCCCTGACCGAGGCGGCTGGACGGCGCGTCCTGGAGCTGACCGGCCTGACCGGCGGCTACCTCCCGGTCGGCGAACTGCTGGACGAGCGGGCGTTCGTCAACGGGGTCGTCGCGCTGCTGGCCACCGGCGGGTCCACGAACCACACGCTGCACCTGGTCGCGATGGCGGCGGCGGCCGGCATCGAGCTGACCTGGGACGACTTCGACGAGCTGTCCAAGGTCACGCCGCTGCTCACCCGCCTCTACCCGAACGGGAGCGCCGACGTGAACCACTTCCACGCGGCGGGCGGCACCGCGTTCCTCATCGGCGAGCTGATCGACGCCGGGCTCCTCCACGCGGACGCGCGGACGGTCGGCGGCGGCACCCTCGCCGAGTACCGGAAGGTCCCGGAGGCCGAGGGCGGCGGTGTCGAGTGGCGGGACACCGTCTCCGTGTCGGGCGACACCGCCGTGCTGCGTCCCGTCGCCGAGCCGTTCGACGCGCACGGCGGCCTGCACACCGTGCGCGGCAACCTGGGCCGGGCGGTGATCAAGGTGTCGGCGGTGCGTCCCGAGCACCGCACGATCGAGGCCCCGGCCCGCGTGTTCGACTCGCAGCAACGGTTCCAGGACGCGTTCGCCGCCGGGGAGCTCGACCGGGACGTGGTCGTGGTCGTCCGCAACCAGGGGCCGCGCGCCAACGGGATGCCCGAGCTGCACCGGCTGACCCCGCCGCTGTCCGTCCTCCAGGACCGGGGGCACCGCGTGGCGCTCGTCACGGACGGTCGTATGTCGGGCGCCTCGGGGGCGGTGCCCGCCGCGATCCACGTGTCGCCGGAGGCGGCGGCGGGCGGGCCGCTCGCCCGCGTCCGCGACGGTGACGTCGTCCGGCTCGACGCGGACGCCGGGGTGCTGGAGGTCCTCGTCCCCGACGAGGAGTTCCAGGCCCGCGAACCCGCCGCCGGACCGCCCGGCGAGACCTGGGGCACGGGACGCGAGCTGTTCGGGGCGTTCCGCGCCGCCGTCGGCCCGGCCGAGCGCGGCGCGGGAGTCTTCTCATGAGCGCCGGCGCCGGCCCCTGGCTGGTCGGGGACATCGGCGGCACCAACGCCCGGTTCGCGCTGGTGGACGGCCCGGACGGCGCACCGGCCCGCGCTGAGTCCCTTCCCACCCGCGAGCACGCCGGTCTCGCCGAGGCGGCCGCGGCCTACCTCGCCGAGTTCGCGCCGGACGTGCGGCCGTCCGCCGCGTGCCTGGCGGTAGCCGGGCCGGTCGCGGGCGGCACCTACCACCTGACGAACGCGGGCTGGCCGAAGGGCACCCCGGAGGCGGTGCGCGCCCACCTCGGCCTGCCCCACCTGGAGATCATCAACGACTTCGAGGCGCTCGCCCTCGCCCTGCCGCGCCTCGGCGCGGACGACCTCGTCCCCATCGGCGACGTGGCCGCGGCGGAGGACGCGCCGCTCGCCGTGCTCGGGCCGGGCACGGGGCTCGGCGTCGCCGGGCTCGTCCCGACGCCGTCCGGGTGGGTGCCGCTGCCCGGCGAGGGCGGCCAGGTCGACCTCCCGGCCGCGACCGGCCGCGAGCTGGAGGTCGCGCGGCTGCTGCGCGCCGAGCGCGGCGTGGCGAACGCCGAGTACCTGCTGTCCGGCGGCGGCCTGACCCGCATCCACCGGTACCTGGCCGAGATCGACGGCGAGCCCGCCGAGGAGCGCACCGCCGAGGAGATCACCGAGCGCCGCGACGACCCGCGCTGCCACGAGACGCTGCTGATGTTCTGCGCGCTGCTCGGGTCGCTCGCCGGGAACGTCGCGCTGACGCTCGGCGCCCGCGGCGGCGTCTACCTGGGCGGCGGGATCCTGCCGCGCATCGCGGACGTGCTCCGCGACAGCACGTTCCGTGACCGCTTCGAGGGGAAGCCTCCCGTCGAGGACTACCTGCGCGGCATTCCGACCGCGCTGATCGTCCACCCCGGCCCGGCGCTGGCCGGTGCCACGATGCGGCTCGCGCAGAGCCCGCCCACGAGGGAGACCGCATGATCGCCGCCGACCTGTTCGACCTCGCGCCCGTCATCCCGGTCGTGGTGCTGGACGACGCCGGCGCGGCCGTCCCGCTGGCCCGCGCCCTGGTCGACGGCGGGCTCCCGGTGATCGAGGTGACGCTCCGCACGGAGGCGGCGCTCGCGGCGATCACGCGGATCGCGGCGGAGGTCCCGGACGCGGTCGTCGGCGCGGGCACGGTCGTCCGGCCGGAGGACGCCGAGCGGTCCGCCGCGGCCGGGGCCCGGTTCCTGGTCAGCCCCGGCTGCACGCCCCGGCTCCAGGCGGCGATGGCCGCGGCGGGGCTGCCGTTCCTGCCGGGCGTCGCGACGGCGTCCGAGGCGATCGCGCTGCTGGAGGACGGGATCACGGCCATGAAGTTCTTCCCCGCCGAGGCCGCGGGCGGGATCGCGTACCTGAAGTCGCTGTACGGGCCGCTGCCGCAGATCCGGTTCTGCCCGACCGGCGGCGTCGGGCCGGGGAACGCCGCCGGCTATCTCGCGCTGGAGAACGTCGGCTGCGTAGGCGGGTCCTGGCTCACGCCCGCGGACGCCGTCCGCGACGGCGACTGGGACCGCGTCCGCAAGCTCGCCGCCGAGGCCGCGGCGCTCCGCTCCGGCGGCTGATGTCACATCCGGACGCCGCCGTCCCGTCCCCTGGGCATGAACGAGACACCGACTCTTGAGAGCCTGAAGAAGCAGCGGACCGTCCAGCTGACGTCCTACCGCAAGGACGGGACGCCGGTCGGGACGCCGGTCAGCATCGTCGTGCGCGGCGACCACGCCTACTTCCGCACCTACGACAAGGCGTTCAAGGCGAAGCGGCTGGCGCGCAACCCCGAGATCGAGATCGCGCCGAGCACCGCCAAGGGGACGGTCACCGGCCCGGCGGTGCACGGCCGCGCCCGGCTGCTGACGGTGGAGGAAGCGCGGCCGATCCGCAGGCTGCTGGCCCGCAAGTACCCCTTCCTCCAGGGGTTCGCGGTACCGCTGTTCCACAAGATGAAGCGCTACCAGACCCTCCACTACGAGGTCACCCTGGAGAGTCGCTGACGCGTGCGCAGTGCGGGCAGGGACCGGCGACCAGGCCCCGCCCGCCGCCGGTCGGGACGAGGTCCATCCGGAGCCGGCCGCACGCGCAGCGGGTCCAGACGACGACTCCGTCGCTGGTCACATGCCGGGACAGGATGGTGTTCTGCTGTTCCATGCCACCAGTCTGCGACGGCCGAACGTTCTCGTCCATTTCAGATTTCCGCATCGGATCGTGCAAGATGGTTACATGATTGATCTGCGGCGGCTGCACATGCTCCGGCTCGTCCACCAGTTCGGGACGGTCACCTCGGCGGCGGAGGCGATGCACCTCACCCCGTCGGCGGTCTCGCACCACCTGCGCGAGCTGGCGCGGGAGCTGAAGGTGCCGCTGCTGGAGCCGCAGGGCCGCAAGGTGAAGCTGACCCCGGCCGCGCACCTGCTGATCGGGCATGCCGACGGGCTGCTCGCCAAGTGGGAGGAGACGCTCGCCGATCTGGAGTCGCACCGCGCCGGGGTCGCGGGGCCGCTGCGCATGTGCGGGTTCACGACGGCGGTCGGCGGGCTGATCGCCCCCGCCGCGGGCGCGCTGCTGCGCGACGACCCCGGCCTCTCCGTCGAGATCCGCGAGTGCGACACCGACGAGGCGCTGGGCCTGCTCGCGGCCGACGAGACTGACATCGCCGTCATCGAACCCACCCCGGACGCGCCGCCGCCCGGCGACCCGCGCTTCGACCGGGAGCCGCTGCTGGAGGAGGCGCTCGACCTGATCGTCCCCGGCGGGCACCCGCTCGCGCTGCGGCCCGGAGTCTCCCTGGAGGACGCGGCCGGCGAGGCGTGGATCAGCGTCCATCCCGAAGCCTGCGCCCACCACCAGCAGGTCATGGCGTACTGTGCCGCCGCCGGGTTCACGCCCCGCATCTCCCACCACGCCACCACCTGGTCGGTGATCTGGGCGCTGGTCGCCAACGGGCTCGGGGTGTCGCTCGTCCCGCGGCTGGCGGGCGGGCCGTCCGACCAGCCCGTCGTCCGGGTCCCGCTGACCGGTGACGGCGTCCCGAAGCGGCGGGTGCTGACCTGCGTGCGGCGGGGGAGCCGCGAGCATCCGCTGATCGTCCGGGCGCTGGGCGCGCTGCACGACGCCGTCCCCGACCGCTGCACCCGGATGGCCGCCTGAGCCCCTACTCCGTGGCGATCGCCTCCAGGACGTTCATGCGGGCGGCGCGCCGCGCCGGCCACACCGCGGCGACGACGCCGATCACGGCCGCCGCCACGACGCACAGCGCCAGCCGCCCGTACGGGATCGCGAGGACCTCCATGCCGCCGTCCCCGTCCGCCATCACGCGCTGCAGGACGACCCCGAGCACGACGCCCGTCCCGACCCCGGCCGCCGCGCCGAACAGCGACACCACGACCGCCTCGTACCGGATCATCCGGCGGACCTGGCGGCGCTCCATGCCGACCGCGCGGAGCAGGCCGATCTCCCGCGTCCGCTCGGTGACGGCGAGCGCGAGCGTGTTGACGATGCCGAGCGCCGCCACCAGGACCGACAGCACCAGCAGGCCCAGGACGAGGTTCAGGAACAGGCCGATGTCCCCGGCGGCGTCGTCCTTTACCTGGGCGCGGTCCTTGAGCTCCAGGTTGGGCCAGGGGGCGAGCGCCGCCTCCAGCGCGCCCCGGCCCGCGTCCGCGACGTTGACCTCGATGCGGTCGATGGGCGCGTCCGGGTCGCGCTTCCGGTAGCCCGCCCAGTTGATGATCATGGACGGGGCGGCCGGGGTCACCGACGGCCGGTCGGCGTAGATCCCCGCGATGCGGAACGTGCGGCGCGTCCCGTCCTGGTAGCGGCCCTTGATCGTGGTTCCGACCGTCCAGCCCTGCGCGGTCGCGACGCTGCGGCCGACCAGGAGTTCGTCCCCGCCCGTGGACGGCGTCCCCTGCTGGAGCGGCAGGCGGAAATGGCCGAGCAGCTCGCCGGGCGTGCCCGCCGCCGCCGTCCGGACGGAGCCGTCCAGCTCGAACCGCGCCGTCCGGATCGCGATCGCCGACCGGACGCCGTCCACGCCCGCCACCGCGCCCGCGGCCTCCGCTGCCACCGGCGTGATCTGGCTGCGGCCGGTGACCTGGTAGTCGGCGGTGAGGCCCGCGTCGAGCTGCCGGTCCACCGACGACGCCATCGACTGGACGATCACCGATACCGTCGCGATCAGCGCGAGCCCGATCGTCAGCGCGGACGCCGTCGCCGCCGTCTGCCGGGGGTCGCGCAGCGCGTTCCGCCCGCCCATCCGGCCCGCGCTGCCGCCGAACCGGGCGAACGGCCAGGCCAGCACCCGGATCACCGGACGCCCGGCGACGGGCGATATCACGACCACCCCCACGAACAGCGCCATCGCGCCCGTCCCGGCGAGGGTCAGCGCCGTCGACCCGTCCGCCGCCAGACCGGCCGCGATCAGTGCGCCGCCCACCGCGAGCGCTTCGCCGCCGTACACCGCCCGGCCCCGCAGCGGGCGCGCCTTCGCCTTCCCCTCGCGGAGCGCGGCGACGGGCGCGATCCGGGACGCGCGCCGCGCCGGGACGAACGCGGCGGCCAGCGTCACGAGCGTCCCCACCGCGTAGGACGCGATCACCGCCGAGGCCGGGACGGTGAGCGTCCCGAACGGCAGCTCCTCGCCGCCCGTGACGGCCGACATCAGCCGTGCCAGCCCGGCCGCGACGCCCGCGCCCGCCACCAGGCCCAGCGTGGAGCCCGCCAGCCCGACCCCGGCCGCCTCGCCGAGCACCGACCGCGTCACCTGCCCGCGCGACGCGCCGACCGCGCGCAGCAGGGCCAGCTCCCGCACCCGGCCGCTCACCAGCATCGCGAACGTGTTGAAGATGATGAACGAGCCGACGAACACCGCGATCACCGCGAAGACCAGCAGGAACGTCCGCAGGATCTTGAGGACGTCCTTGAAGGAGGCGGCCTGCTCGGCGATGGCCGCCCGCCCGGTGATCGCCTCCACGC
This sequence comes from Actinomadura sp. 3N508, assembly GCF_044326375.1. Classification (NCBI taxonomy): domain Bacteria; kingdom Bacillati; phylum Actinomycetota; class Actinomycetes; order Streptosporangiales; family Thermomonosporaceae; genus Actinomadura; species Actinomadura sp. 3N508. The sequence goes on along the minus strand of NZ_JBIRAX010000004.1, from coordinate 398,721 downwards.
CGGGCGGGAGCGCCGCCGCGACCGCGTCCCGGAGCCGTTCCTGCGGGACGCCGTCGTCCCCGTGCACGACGATCCGCGCATAGGTCCCGGGATGGCCGGACAGCAGGCGCTCCGCCGCCCGCGGCGCGAACGCCGTCATCGAGATCTGGTCGCTCAGCGCCGAGTCGCCGACCTCGAACAGGCCGGTCAGCCGGAACGCGCGCGTGCCCGAGGACAGCGCCACCGTGACCCGGTCGCCGACGCGGTATCCGGCGTCGCGGGCGGTCGTGACGTCGACGGCGACCTCGTCCGGCGCGGCGGGCGGTGCCCCGGACGTGAGGCGGGGGAGCGACAGGTCGGGGTCGCCGTCCCAGGCGACGCCCTGCTGCGGCTCCGCCCCGACGATCTTCCCCTGCCGGTCGACGACGGCGGCGAACCCCGTCACGACGCCGTGCGCCTTCTCCACCCCGTCCACGCCCTGGACGGCCGCCAGCAAGGCCGCCGGGACGGGACGCTCCGCCGCCCGCTCGCCGAGGCCCGGCTCGAACGCCCGGTCCGTCCGGACGATGACGTCGGTGCCGCGGCCAAGGTCGTCGAAGGCCCGGTCGAACGAGCGGTCCAGGGTGGCGGAGAAGATCAGCGTGCCGGCGACGAACGCGACCCCGGCCACCACCGCGACCGTCGACAGCAGCAGGCGGGCACGGTGCGCGACGAGGCCGCGGAGGACGAGCTTGGACATCATGCCGCCGATTCCAGCCCGGACGCCCCGCCGCCCGGCAGCGCGATTCGTCGCGTCCTTCCCCTCCGAAGGGTCTCCGGGGCGCGACTTTCGTAGGGGTCGCGGGCCGCTCCGGGTGCGTACCGTGTTCCCTGTGCGCCTGCCTTTCCCGCCGTCCGGACGGTCCCGTGACCTGACCGCCGACGTGCTCGCCGTCACGCTCGGCGTGGCGCTCAGCCTGGGCGGGGACGGAGGCACGATCGTCCGCCCGCACGGCGGCGCCACGGCTGTGCTCTTTCTCATGCCCGCGCTGGCGCTGGCGTTCCGGCGCCGCGCCCCGATGACGGTCGCGTGGATCACCGTCGCGCTCGCCGTCCTGGTGTGGGCCGTCGAGCAGGCCGCGCCCGGGACGCTGCTGCGCGCCGACGCCGACCACGCCCTCCGCCCGCCGGTGTGGTGGACGCCGACCGCGCCGCTTGCCGCCTACGCTGCGATGGCGTTCCCGCGCGACGGCGCCCGCCCCGGCTGGATCCGCGCGCTGCCCGTCGCCGCGCTGCTCGTCCCCATCGGCCTGCTCCGCGACGTCCTGCCCGGCGGGGCCATGCGGCGCTTCTCCGCGCAGGAGACCGACAGCGTCGAGGCGCTGGTGTTCCGCAGCGTGGTCGCCGTCGCGGTCGCGGCGCTGATCGGCATGTACGTGGCCGCCCGCCGCCGTGTCGTCCAGGCGCTCACCGAGCGGGCCGAGCGCGCCGAGCGGGAGCGGCACCTGCTGGCCGAGCGGGCCCGCGCGGAGGAGCGCACCCGGCTCGCCGCCGAGATGCACGACGTCGTCGCGCACCGGGTGACGCTGATGGTGCTGCAGGCGGGGGCGCTGCGCGTCCGGGCGCCGGACGAGCCGACCCGCGACGCCGCCGAGGAGCTGCGCGGCACCGGCTGCCTGGCCCTCGAAGAGCTCCGCGACGTCATCGGCCTGCTGCGCCGCGACCCGTCGGCGGCGCCCCCGGCGGCCGAGTCGGGGCCGCTGCCCGACCTGTCGGTGCTGGTCGCCGAGTCGGCGGCGGTCGGCGTCCCGGTCGAGCTGGCCGAGCACGGCGACCCGCCGGCCGCGTCGCCCGCCGTGGGACGGACCGCGTACCGGGTCGTCCAGGAGGCGCTGACCAACGCGCGCAAGCACGCGCCGGGCGCCGCCGTCCACGTCGACGTCCGCTACCGCACCGACGGGGTGACGCTGACCGTCCGCAACGCGGCCGCGGCGCGCGAGCCGGATATCGAGCTGGCGGCCAGCGGGTCCGGGATGGGGCTCGCCGGGCTGCGCGAACGCGTCGAGCTGATCGGCGGGACGTTCACCGCGGGCCCGCACCTGGACGGCTACCAGGTCGAGGCGTCTTTGCCCGCCTACGTCCCGGTGGCCAAGCCGTGATCACGGTCCTGCTGGTGGACGACGAGCCGATGGTCTGCGCGCACCTGCGCACCATCCTCGGCGCCGCCGACGACGTCGAGGTGGTGGGGGAGGCGCACGACGGGGCCGCCGGGGTGGAGGCCGTCGTCCGGTACCGGCCGCACGTCGTGCTCATGGACCTGCGGATGCCCGGCGTGGACGGCCTCGCCGCCATCGAGCGGATCGCCGCGCTGCGCTCCCCGCCCGCCGTCGTCGCGCTGACGACGTTCGACGCCGACGAGTACGTCATCCGGGCGCTGCGTGCGGGCGCGGCGGGCTTCCTGCTGAAGTCGACGCCGCCGGAGGACCTGGTGAAGCTGGTCCGGGTCGCCGCCGACGGGCACACCGTGATGTCGGCCGCCGCGACCATGCGGCTGCTCGGCACGGCCGATGCCCGCGCGTCCGACCGCGACCGGACCCGGGCCCTGCTCGGCGGCCTCACCGGACGCGAGACGCAGGTGCTGGCCTGCCTGGGCGAGGGCCTGTCCAACGCGCAGATCGCGGGCCGCCTCCATCTCAGCGAGGCCACCGTGAAGGGCCATGTGTCCCGGCTGCTCGACAAGCTCGGCTGCGCCAACCGCACCCAGGCGGGGCTCGTCGCCCGCGACGCGGGCCTCCGCTGAGCCCGGCCCGGTCAGGCGCGGTTGCGGCGCATGCCGACCGCCAGCACGATCGCGCGGATGACCCAGACGGCCAGCGCGATCTGCAGGACGGCGAGGAACCCCGCGCCCGGCCCGACCGTGAACGCCAGTACCAGGAACACCGCGAGCATCACCGGGAACGCCTTGAAGTGCGGCCCGTGATGGTGCTGATGGCGCCGCATGTGGTGGTGCCGGTGGTGCCGCCACGCCGGATGCCCCGGCCCGCCGAACATGACGGCCGCCCCCTGCTGCCAGGGGACGTCGGGCGCCTTGTCCGGCTCGGGCAGCCCGGTCGGCGGTGGCAGGTCGCGGACCAGCCCGCGCAGGTCGCCGCGCGTCTTGGCGGACAGGACCGTGTCGAGACGCTCGTCCAGCTCACCGCGGTCCAGGCGGCCGGCCGCGTAGTGGTCGTGCAGGGCGAGCATCACCGCGTCGCGCTCCGCGTCGCCGATCCGGATCTCATCCTGGCGTGCCATGGTCACTCCTTGCCGCTCGCGGCCGTCGGCCCGGCGTCGTCGCCGTCTTCGTCGGTGTCTTCGGTGTCGATGTCGTCGGCGAGGATGCGGTAGAGGCTGCGCCGCGCGTCCGACAGGACGTCCTTGGCCAGGTCGACCTGCTCCGGCGACCCGGAGTGGACGATCTGCATCACCGCGGCGCCCGTCTGCGCGGCCTGCTTGAACAGCTCCGGGACGCCCTCGCCGTACTCGGGCGTCATCTCGGCCCACGGCTCGGCCAGCCGGTCGGCGTGCTCCTCGACGTAGGCGCGGCCCGCGTCGGTCAGGTGGAACGAGCGCCGCCCGCCGGCCTCCTCGCTCGCGATCAGGCCCTCGTCCGCGAGCTGCTGGAGCGCCGGGTAGACCGCGCCGGGGGACGGCTTCCACGCGCCGCCGCTGCGCTCGTTGATCTCCTGGATGATCTGGTAGCCGTTGCGCGGCTCCTCGGCGAGCAGCACGAGGATCGCCGCGCGGACGTTCCCCTTGCGCGCCTTGGCGCTCCGGCCCCACGGCCCGCCGCGCCCGCGCGCCCAGGGCGGCCGCGGCCCGCCCCACGGACCCGGGAAGGGACCGTGGCCGTGCCCGCCGCCGAACAGGGCACCGAACGGGAAGTCGCCCCAGGGGCCCCGGCCGTGCATGTGACCCATGTTCTCCACCACCTTCTGAGAGATCTCTATGACCCCTCGCGATACGACAACGATATATCGAAGACGTCCGGTCGCGCCAGATCGTTCCCGGAGTCGTCTGATCGTCGGGAAAGGTGGGTAACAGGCGTATGAGGGGGACGATGGGCACACAGGAAGCGGTGACCGCGAGAGACGCGGTGTTCACACCGGACGCGCCGGGCCCCAGCCTGCGCGTCCGCCGAGAGCTGCTGGTCGGGCTACTGCTCTTCGCGCTGTACGCCCTGGTCACCCGGCTCCCCGCCGAGGGCAGGACGGCCACCGCCCGCGCGCACGGCGAGGCCATCTTCAACCTGGAGAAGACCCTGCGCCTCGACGTCGAGCTCGGCCTCAACGGCTGGCTCGCGAACCAGTCCGTGCTGCGGGTGCTGGCCAACTACGAGTACGCGATCACCTACATCGCGAGCGCGCTGGCCCTGCTGATCTGGCTGTTCGTCCGGCATCCCGAGCGGTACCGGACGGCCCGCAACGCCTTCATCCTGCTCAACCTCGGCGGCCTGGCCACGTTCGCGCTGTATCCCGTCATGCCGCCGCGGCTCATGCCCGACCTCGGGTTCATCGACACCGTCATGCAGGGCCGCACCTGGGGGTCGTGGGGGTCGCCGCTGGTCGAGCACGCCGACAAGTTCGCCGCCGTGCCGTCCCTGCACATGGGCTGGACGCTCTGGGTCGGCGTCGAGCTGGCCCGCGTGAACGCCAGACGCTGGGTGCAGGTGGTGAACGCCGTGCACGTCCTCGTCACCCTGTACGTCATCCTGGCCACCGCGAACCACTACATCCTCGACGCGGTCATCGCCGTCCCCTACGTCTTCGGCGCCGTGTTCGTCGCCGAGCGCATCGCCCGCCCGGCGTACGCGCAGGCCCAGGGCCCCGACACGTTCTTCCTCGCGGTGGAGACGCCCGAGGCACCGCAGCACCCCGGCGGCGTGATCATGCTGGACACGTCCCGGAAGGACGTCGGCCGCGACGACCTCATCCGCGTGATCAACGAGCGGCTCGACGGGCTGCCGAGGTTCCGGCAGCGGCTGGTCCGGCGGGGCCGCTGGCGCCGCCCCGTCTGGCGCGACCACCAGCCGGTCGACTGGGAATGGCACGTCACCGAACGGCGCGTCGACGGCATGACCGGCGTGCGCGCCGCCGTCGCCGAACTCCAGTCGCAGGCCCTGCCGCTCGACCGGCCGCCCTGGCGCATGGTCGTGCTGAAGGGCGCCGGACCCGGCCGCACCGTAGTCGTGTTCCTGATGCATCACGTCGTCGCCGACGGCGTCGGCATCGTGGCGCAGGCCGTCCACCTGATGGACCCGCCGCCCGAACCGTTCACCGGCCGGCTCCCGCGCAAGCCGATCCGCAAGGCGCTCGCCACCGTGGTCGGGCTCGCCCAGCTCGCCGTCGACGTCGCGCCTCCCGATCGGCTGCCCGCGAAGGGCACGTCCGAGCGCCGGTTCAGCACCATGCACCTGCCGCTGGCGACCGTCCGGGACGTGGGCCGCAGCCACGGCGCGCGGGTCACCGACGTCGTGCTGTGCGCGGTCGCGGGCGCGCTGAACCGCGTCGTCAGCGAGGAGGACGGCCGTCCCGGCACCTGCCGCGTCGCCGTCCCGCTGATGATGCGGCCGCCGGGCAGCGCGATGGTCGGCAACCACACCAGCGCCGTCATGGTCGACCTGCCGATCGGGAAGATGTCCGAGACCGACCGGCTCGCGCTGATCGCCAAGCGCAGCCGGGTGCTGCGGTCCGGGACGCGGGCGCAGGCCGCGTGGACCGTGATGTGGCAGGCCGGACGGCTCATGCCCGTCCCGCTGCACGCCCGGTTCGCGCGGATCGCCTACAGCGGCCGTTTCCTCCAGGGCACCGTGTCGAGCCTGCCCGGCCCCGACAAGACGCTCCGGCTCGCCGGGGCGCCGCTCACCGCCGTGTACCCGATCGTCCCGATCGCGCCCGGCACGGCGTTCGCGATCGCCGGGCTCGGCGTCGACCGCGAGCTGTGCTTCGGCCTCTCCCTCGACCCCGGCCTCGCGGACGACGCCGACGCGCTGATGGACGCCGTCCGCGACGTCATCGAGGAACTCCGGGGCTGACCGTCCTCCAGCCCCCGCCCACCACCATTCAACGGACGAGCTCCGCTCGACGGGATCAGATGCTGCGGACGGCGCGCAGCGACTCCTTGAGCGAGCCCATCGTCGCGAACACTGCGGTCGGCTCGTAGCCGCAGTGCGCCATGCAGTTCGCGCAGCGCTCGTCGCGCCCGCGCCCGTAGGCGTCCCAGTCGGTCGTGTCGAGAAGCTCCTGGTAGGTGGCGGTGTAGCCGTCGTCCATCAGGTAGCAGGGCCGCTGCCAGCCCTTCAGCGAGTACGACGGGATCGCCCACGCCGTGCACGGGAAGTCGGCCTTCCCTTCGAGGAAGTCGAGGAACAGCGGCGAGTGGTTGAACCGCCAGCGGCGCCGCCGCCCGCCCGCGAACGCCTTGGCGAACAGCTCCCGCGTCTCCCGCACGCCGAGGAAGTGCTCCTGGTCGGGCGCCTTCTCGTAGGCGTACGCGGGCGAGATCATCATCTGGTCGACGCGCAGGTCGTCGTTGAGGTAGTCGAGGACGTCGATCACCGTCTGCGGGGTGTCGGTGTTGAACACGGTCGTGTTCGTCGTCACCCGGAACCCGCGCTCCTGGCACAGCCTGATCGCGTCCACCGCCTGGTCGAACACGCCCTCCTTGCAGACGGACGCGTCGTGCCGCTCCCGCAGCCCGTCGATGTGCACCGCCCACGCGAAGTACCGCGACGGCTCGAACCGGTCGATCTTCTTCGGGATCAGCGCGGCGTTCGTGCACAGGAACACGTACCGCTTCATCTTGATCAGCTCGGCGACCAGCTCCCCGATCTGCGGGTGCATGAGCGGCTCGCCGCCCGCGATCGACACCATCGGCGCACCGCACTCGCGGATCGCCGCGACCGCCTGCTCGACCGGCATCCGCTGCTTCAGCACGTCCGCCGGATGCTGGATCTTCCCGCAGCCCGCGCACGCCAGGTTGCACGCGTACAGCGGCTCCAGCTCGACGATCAGCGGGAACCGGGTGCGGCCGCGGAGCTTGTTGCGCAGGACGTATCCGCCGATGCGCAGGCTCTGGCGCAGTGGCATCGCCATCTGTTCACGAACCCTTCAGGTAGCGGCCCAGCGCGCTGAGGGGGAACACCAGGCGGTACAGGTGGTAGTTGATGTAGAAGTCGCCGGGGAATCCGGTGCCGGTGTAGTGGTCCTCGTCCCAGGTGCCGTCCGGGCGCTGCCGCTCGACGAGCCACCGCACCCCGCGCTCCACGGACTCGCCGCGCTCACCGGCGGCGAGCAGCGCGAGCAGCGCCCACGCCGTCTGGGAGGCGGTGGAGGCGCCGTGCCCGACCCACGACCGGTCGCGGTAGGACCGCAGGTCCTCACCCCAGCCGCCGTCGTCGCGCTGGTGGCGCTGCAGCCAGCCGACCGCGTCGCGGATCACCGGCTTCTCGGGCCGGACGCCCGCCGCGATCAGCGCGGGCACGACGCTGCCCGTCCCGTACACGTGGTTGGCGCCCCAGCGGCCGAACCACGAGCCGTCCGGCTCCTGCGCCTTCAGCAGCCACACGACGGCCTTCTTGACCAGCAGCGAGTCGGCCATGCCGCGGTGCGCCATCGCCTCGACCACGTGCGCGGTGACGTCCGCGGACGGCGGGTCGATCACCTCGCCGAAGTCGCAGAACGGCAGCCTGCGGCACAGCGTGCGGGTGTTGTCGGCGTCGAACGCGCCGAACCCGCCGTCCCTGGACACCATCCCGGCCATCCACCGCACGCCCCGCTCGATCGCGGGCTCGGCCAGCGGATGCTGGACGCGGTTCAGCGCGATGACGACCTCGGCCGTGTCGTCCACGTCCGGATAGCAGTCGTTGTCGAACTCGAACGCCCAGCCTCCCGGGGGCAGTTCGGGGCGCCGCACCGACCAGTCGCCGGGCCCCTTGACCTCCTCGCGGATCACCCAGCCGGCCGCCCGTTCCAGGGCGGGGTGCCCGGTGGGGAGACCGGCGTCGGCGAGCGCGTTCATGGCGAGGACGGTGTCCCAGACGGGCGACTGGCACGCTTCGAGCCGCCGCCCCTTCTCGTCGCGGACCGTGAAGCGTTCGAGCCCGTCCAGCCCGCGCCGGATGACGGGATGGTCGAGGCCGTAGCCGAGAAGGTGCAGCGCGAGCAGCGAATACACCCACGGCGGCTGGATGCCGCCCCACGAGCCGTCCCGCTCCTGCCGCGCGATGATCCAGTCGGCGGCCCTGCGCAGCGCCGCCCTCCGCACGGCCTTCGACGGGCGCCGCTCGTACAGGTGCAGGGCCTTGTCGAGCGCCTGGAACGCCACGTCCCAGCCGGTCGGGGCCTTGCCGGCGGAACGCGGGACGTCGTAGTCCGGATACAGCTCGTCCAGCTCGAAGGGCAGCGGACGGACGGGACGCACCGCCGCCACCACCGTCAGCGGGACGATCGTCTGCCGCGCCCAGCACGCGAAGTCGTAGACGTTCAGCGGGAACCAGCGCGGCAGGAACATCATCTCCGGCGGCACCACCGGCAGCTCGTCCCATGACCACCGGCCGAACATCGCCAGCCAGAAACGCGTGAACACGCGCGTCGCCGGGACGCCGCCCTCGCCGCGGATGTAGGCGGCGGCGCGGGCCATGTGATCGGCGCCGGGCGCGTCCCCGGCGAGCCGCAGCGCGACGTACGCCTCGACCGTCGTGGACAGCTCGGGCGGCCCGTCGTGGAAGTTCGCCCACGTGCCGTCGGCGGCCTGCTGCGACCTGATCCAGCGGGCCGCCTCGCGGGTGTCGTCCTCGTCGCGGATGCCGAGGAACTCGCGGAGGAGCAGGTCTTCCGCGTCCATCGTGACGTTCGTCTGCAGCTCGCCCTTCCACCAGCCCTCCGGCGACTGGAGCAGGAGCAGATGCTCGCGCGCGGCCTCGACCGCGTCGGCCGCCGTCCGCGTTCCGGTCTGTTCCTCCATCGCTGTCATCAGTGGTCCCGGCGGGTGACGAAGTCGGCTACGTGCAGGAACTCGGCGCGGACGGGCTCGGGCAGCCGCGCCGAGACCAGATGCTCGGCGGCGCGCTGGATGCGGCTCTCCGCCTCCATCTCGGCCCAGGCGCGCCCGCCCGCCGCCTCCACCAGCCCGGCGATCTCCGCCAGCTCGTCCTCGGAGAGGTCCGGGCGGGCGTACAGGTCTGCCAGGCGCGCGGCCTCCGGCCTGTCGGCGTTCAGCGCGGCGACGACCGGGAGCGACATCTTGCGGGACCGGACGTCCGACAGCGCGGGCTTCCCGGTCGTCGCCGGGTCGCCCCAGATGCCGAGCAGGTCGTCCACCAGCTGGAACGCGATGCCGAGGTCGGTGCCGAACGCGTCCAGCGCGTCCGACAGCGGCTCCGGCGCCCCGTCCAGGACGGCCCCGATCGCGCACGAGCACGCCAGCAGCGCGGCGGTCTTGTCGGACGCCATCGCCAGGCACTCGTCCACGCCGATCTGCCTGCGCGTCTCGAAGTCCATGTCGAGGGCCTGGCCGGTGATGAGCCGCCGGGTGGTCGCGGTCAGCGCCCGCGCCGCCCGTGCGGAGCCCTGGCCGGGCGCCTCCAGCAGCACCTCGACGGCGAGCGCGAGGAGCGCGTCACCGGCCAGGATCGCGGACGCCTCGCCGAACACCGTCCAGGCGGCCGGGCGGTGCCTGCGGGTCCGGTCGCCGTCCATGATGTCGTCGTGCAGAAGCGAGAACGCGTGGGTCAGTTCGACCGCGACCGCTCCCGGTAGAGCGCTCTCCGGCGGGGCCAAGGCCGCACGCGCGGACAGCAGCGCGAGCGCGGGCCGGAGCGCCTTGCCCGCCGGGTTCTTGCGCGGACGGCCTTCCTCGTCCGTCCAGCCCAGGTGGTAGGCCGCGACACGGTAGGTGCGCGGATCGAGCCGGCCGACCGCGGCGCGCAGCGCCCCGTCGACCAGTTCGCGGACATCGGTCAGGGACACCGGAACGGTCGTCACCGGCCCCTCACCCCCTCCAGGTAGCGGTCTTGGGGGTGTTCCAGGTGGCGGCGGACGAGGCGGGCGGCGGTCAGGCCGCTGCGCACCGCGCCCTCCATCGTGTCGGGCCAGCCGGTGTCGGTCCACGCGCCCGCCAGGAACAGGCCGGGTGCCCGCGTCGCCGCGGCGGGCCGGACGGACGCGCTCCCGGGAGACTGCCGGAACGTCGCCCGCCGCTCCCGCGTCACGAACAGCTCCCGGACGGCGGCGCCCCGCGCGGCGGGCAGCAGCCGCCGCAGCTCCGGGACGAACCGGGCGCGCAGCTCGGCGGTCGGCATGTCGATCCAGCGGTCCGCGGCCGACAGCGAGATCGCCAGGTACTGGCCGCGGCGCAGGCCGCTGACCGCCGTCCGGTCGAACACCCACTGGACGGGCGAGCCGACGGCGGCGGCGAACGGGCCGTCCATCACCTTGCGGTCGTAGACGACGTGGACGTTCACGATCGGGCTCGCGTCCAGCTCGTGCCAGCGCAGCGGGTCCGGCAGCGCCTGCGCGGGCAGCAGCCGCGCCGCCGCCTCGTGCGGCACCGCCATGATCACCGCGTCGGCGGCCATCGGGACGCCGTCCACCACGACCTTCGGGTCCGTGGTGACCGCCTCCACCTTGGCCTTGAGCCGGACCGTCCCGCCCATCTCCGCGATCCGCCGCAGTGCCGGGCCGCCGTGCAGCTCCTCCAGCGGGACGAGCGGCAGCCCGATGTCGGCGGCGTCGGCGCGCCCGAACAGCGCCCTGCGGCACACCGTCGCCGACAGGCCCATGGCGGCGTCGTCGACCTCGGCGTTCAGCGCGGACGTCAGGAACAGGCCCCACAGCGCCTGCCGCGCCCACGGCCGCTGCCCGTGCTCCGCCAGCCACGACCCGGCCGACACGGCGTCCAGCGCCGGGTCGGCCGGGTCGAGCCGCCGGATCCCCGCCGACGCGCGGATCGCGCGGAGCCGGTCCTTGACGGGGAGCGGCGCGTATCCGGCCAGCGCGGGCAGCAGATGCAGGGGGCTCGGCAGGTTCGAGCGCCGCAGCCGGGCCGGGTGCGCGCCTGGCCGCAGGACGGTGACGTCGAAGCGGTCCTGCACTTCCACCAGGTGGTCGGCGCGCAGCCTGCGCAGCAGCCCCTGGTACGCCGAGCAGCACCGGATGAAGACGTGCTGGCCGTTGTCGACGCTCAGCTCGCCGCGCCCGAACGAATGCGTCGCGCCGCCGAGCCACGGCCTGGACTCCACGAGCGTCACCGGGACGCCTGACTCCTGCAGCGCGATCGCGGCGCTGATGCCCGCGAGCCCGCCGCCCACGATCACGACGCTCACCGCTCCACCCCCGAGAGCGCGCGGGCCGCCACGACCGCCTTCTGCCAGGTCGGCAGGGACGCGCGCGTGTTCAGCGCGGCGGCGGGCCGCGCCGCGATGTTCTCCAGCAGCCGCCGGTAGATGCCCGCCATCGCCGCCGTGCACGCGGCGCTGCGGCGGTCAAGCAGCGGCAGCAGCCGCAGGCCCTCGGCGTACCAGGCCCGCGCCCGCTCCGCCTGGAACCCGACCAGCTGGTTCAGCCGCCACGGCGGATCGGCGAACCTGCCGGAGTCGTCCAGGTCGAGGGTGCAGCCGAAGCGCTCCAGATCTTCGGTGGGCAGGTAGATCCGGCCGGCGATCCGGTCCTCGCGCAGGTCGCGCAGGATGTTCGTGAGCTGCAGCGCGACGCCGAGCGAATCCGCGAGGCCCTCGGCGCGCATGCGCCCCTGCCCGCCGAACACCCCGAGCGACAGCCGGCCGACCGTCCCCGCCACCCGCTGGCAGTAGCGCAGCAGGTCGTCGAAGGTCTTGTAGTCGGCGCCGCGGACGTCGTCCTCGCAGCCGTCGATCAGCTCGCCGAACGCGTCCAGCGGGATCGGGTAGCGGGCCGCCGCGTCCGCCAGCGCGGTCAGCACCGGATGGCCGTCCAGCGCCTGGACGTCCGCGTGGCCGCGCAGCACGTCCTGCACCGTCGCCAGCCGCCGCCGCGACCGGTCGAGCTGGTCGAGGCGCACGCACGCCGGGTCGGGGCCGTCGCCGATGTCGTCGATGCCGCGCGCGAACGCGTAGACCGCGCTCATCGCCCGCCGCTTCGGGACCGGCATCAGCCGGATCCCGTAGGAGAAGTTGCGGGCCTCCTCGCGCACCACCCGCTCGCAGTGCCGGTACGCCTCGACGACCTGGCCGGGACGCACCCGCGTCTCCGAAACCGTCATCGCCTCCCCCTTTCCGTTCCGAGGGCTCGCGCCCATCCGGTCAGCAACGTGGGCCGCCGCGGGCGCAGGCGCCGCGCGAGCACGTCGTAGCGGCCGCGCTCCAGCGCGGTGAGCGCGGCACGTCCACCGGCGACGTAGCCCGCGACGGCGACCCGCGCCCAGCCCGTCAACCCCGCCAGCAGCGGCGCGGCGCCGCCGTCCAGCAGGTCGCGGGCGCGGCCGGCCTCCAGCGCCAGGACGCCGCGCAGCCGCGTCGGCGTCATCGGGCGGGCGAGGTCGGCCTCGGCGCAGCCGAACCGGCGCAGGTCCTCGCCGGGCAGGTAGATCCGCCCGGCCCGGTAGTCCTCCCCGGCGTCCTGGCAATGCTCGATGATCTGCAGCGCCGTGCAGACGTCGTCGGACGCCGCCACCAGGCCGGGCCGGTGCACCCGGAACAGCCGCAGGACGATCCGTCCCACCGGCGCGGCCGACAGCGCGCAGTACCCCTTCAGGTCGCCGAACGTCTCGTAGCGGTGGACGGCCTGGTCCTGCCGGTTCGCCCGGACCAGGTCGCGGAACGGCTCCGCCGGCAGCCGGTGCGCGTGCACGACCGGGGCCAGCCGCCGCAGCTGCGGCAGGTTCGGCGTCCGCCCGGCGAACACGTGGTCGAGGTCGTCGTCCACGAGGCCGAGCAGCTTCAGCCGCTGCTCCGGCGGGGCCTCGTCGCCGACGTCGTCGACGAGCCGCGCGAAACCGTAGACGGCGAGCAGCCCGGCGCGGTGCCGGGCGGGCAGCAGCCGCGCCGCGACCGGGAAGTTCTCCCGCGCGGCGAGCCGGGCCAGCGTGCGATCGTGCTCCTCGAAACTCCAGCCCTCGCAGCGCCCGCCGTCGCGGCTCCTGGGCGATTCAATGATCACCTTGATGAGATCGACCGGACCGGCACTAGAGAAACTCTGGCCAAGGTATTGAGTCATTGAAACGTTGCGCGTTCCGCCGCAACCGTTCCGCGGTGAATGCTTTTCATCCTCGGTCGGCCCGCGAGGTCCACGGCGGTGCGGTCGGCCGGATGAAAGGCATTCAGTCACCGGCCCGCTCACGGTTGACCTTCCGCCGGGAGTGTGCGATAACAGTGTTATTGATCAGAAACAACGTTACTGCGAGGGCTTGATGAACGAGGAGACCGACGGTCCCAGCGCGTACGCGCTGGCCCAGCGGCAGGGCGACCAGGCGATCCGGACGACGATCCTCGACGCCGCCAGCCGCCTGCTGGCCGCCGAGGGATCGCAGGCCCTCGCGCTGCGCCGGATCGCCGCCGAGGTCGGCTGCTCGACCACCGTCCTGTACCGGATGTTCGGCGGCAAGGCCGGGCTGACCAAGGCGCTCTTCGTCGAGGGCTTCGAGCGGTTCCGCCAGCGCCTCGCCGCCGTCCCGCACCACCCCGACCCGCGCGACCACGTGCGCGAACTCGGCCGCGCCTACCGGGCCAACGCGCTCGCCGAACGCAACTACTACGGGCTGATGTTCGGCGAGACCGTCCCCGGATTCCAGCCCGGCGAGGAGGCGATGGCCAAGGCGGCCTCCGCCTACGCGGTCCTGGAGGACGCCGTGGCCGCCTGCGCCGCAGCCGGCCTGCTCATCGACGCCGACCCGAGCCATGTGGCGGCGTCGTTCTGGGCCGGAATCCATGGCTTTGTCAGCCTCGAACTCGGCGGCCACCTCGACGACGCCGAAGCCGTACTCGACGCCTTCATGCGCGGCGCGGCCTCCGGCTTCTTCGTCGACGCACCATCACCCGAACTCCCGAAGTGAGGCCATCATGACGAACGTCAAGAATCCCTACCTGCAAGGACTCTTCGCCCCCGTCGCCGAAGAGGTCACCGCCCACGACCTGCCCGTCACCGGACGCATCCCGGCCGGGCTGCGCGGCCGCTACCTGCGCATCGGCCCGAACCCGCTCGGACCGCTCGGGCCGGACGAGGACGCGTCCTACCACCTGTTCACCGGCGCCGGCATGGTCCACGGGATCCGGCTCCGCGACGGTCGCGCCGAGTGGTACCGCAACCGCTGGGTCCGCTCACGGGACGTCGCGGAGCGGCTCGGCGAGCCGTGGGCCGCGGGGCCCGCCGTCGAGGGCTTCGACGTCTCGCCCAACACCCACGTCATCGAACACGCCGGAGAGACCTACGCGCTCATCGAGGCCGGGGCCAGGCCCTACCGGCTCGACCACGAACTCGGCACGCTCGGCCCCTCCGACTTCGGCGGCACCCTCAAGGGCGGCTACCCGGCGCACACCAAGAAGGACCCGGACACCGGAGAACTCCACGCCATCGGCTACTACTTCGGCTGGGAGCATCTGGAATACACCGTCCTGAGCGCGGACGGGCGGATCGTCCGGTCGGTGGAGATCCCGGTCGCGGACTCCCCGATGGTGCACGACCTCGCGCTGACGCAGAAGTACGTCGTCATCTACGACCTGCCCATCACGTTCTCCATGCGATTGGCGGAGGAGGGCAGGTCCCTCCCGTACGAGTGGAACCCCAAGCACCCCGCCCGGGTCGGCATCATGCCGCGCTCCGGCGGCGCCGCCGACGTCCGGTGGATCGACATCCCGCCCTGCTGGGTCTTCCACACGCTCAACGCCTACGACGACGGCGACCGCGTCGTGGTGGACCTCGTCTCCTTCCCCAGCTTCATGAACGGCGGACGGACGGACGGCAACCCGCCGCCCACCCTGGACCGGTGGACGATCGACCCGGCGGCGCTCACCGTCCACCAGGAGACGATCGACGACCGCGCCCAGGAGTTCCCCCGGATGGACGAGCGGCTCGTCACGCGCCCGCACCGGTACGGGTACACGGTGACCGCGGAGGCGATCGTCCAGAACCAGGCCGGTGAGGCGCTGATGAAGCACGACTACGTGAACGGGTCGTCCGAGGCCCGGCTCTTCCCGGCGGGGTCCGGGGTGGGGGAGGCGGCGTTCGTGCCGTCCGGTCCCTCCGCCGCCGAGGACGACGGGTACCTGATGGCCCTGACCTTCGATCCCGAGCGTCAGGCCACCGATCTGGTCATCATCGCCTCGCAGGACTTCACCGGCGAGCCCGTCGCGACCGTCCACCTGCCGGTGCGCGTGCCGCTCGGGTTCCACGGGAGCTGGGCCCCGGACGCCGCTTGATCGGTCAAGTCAGGTGGGGGAGCAGGTGCATGGCCACGTCCAGAGCCCGGGTCGGCTTGGTCGGCTCGAGCGGCGTCCAGGCCTCGGCCGTCCAGACTTCGGAGAGGACGGCCGTCACGAAGCCCCATGCCCGGACGCGTTCGATGGGGAGGGACATGCCGTCCGCGAGCTGTTCGATGCGCGCCGGGACCAGCTTGAGCAGGTCGTCGTCGCGGTCGTCCAGATCGGGGTTGTAGAGCAGCGCTCCCGCCTCGTAGCCGCGGTCGCCGACATAGCCGTGCGGGTCGATCGCCAGCCACGGTTCGCGAGTCGCCCGCAGGACGTTGTCGTGGTGGAGATCGCCATGTAGGACGACCCGGTCGGTGCCGTCCGAGCAGAGTTCGTCGAAGAGGCGTCCTGCGCGCTCCACCAGGTGGCGTGGCAGCGGGTCGTCACCCGGGAAGCGGCGCAGGTGGTCCTTGAACGAGGTGCTCACCGTGGACAGCTCAGGCAGCGGGCAGTCGGGCGGGGGCGGCGTGCGATGCAGCCGCCCCATGACCGCGATCACGGCGGCCGTCGCCTCCTCGTCCGTGGCCGGGACCAGGGAGCGCGCCATGGTTCCGGGCGTGGCGCGTTCCAGCAGGAGCGCGCCGCGCGCCGGGTCGTGAGCCAGCAGGCGGACGGCGCCCCGGCCGTCGTAGAAGCGGAGCGCCGCCGCCTCGATGTCGAGATGGCCGGGCTGCGGTGGTCCGAGTTTGAGCACCGCCGCTGAGCCGTCGTCCTCTCGCGTCGCCTCGGCCACCCAGTGGTAGCTCAGCTCGAACGGTCGTCCTATGCGCAGCCGCCAATCGCGGGCCACGGCGTCGATGATCGCGGGCAGGGTGTCCAGCCATCGCCGACCGTCCGCGCCCCAGACTTCTACGGCATTCCGGGCAAGGGCGGGCGGAGGCACGACGGAGGGCATGCGGCCAATCCTGCCATTCGGTCAGCCAAGGCGTTCGGTCAGGTGAACGGTCACCTCATCGCCGGCGTCCTTGCCCAGCGACTGACGGAGCTCCGCCTTGACCGCCAGCTTGTGATTGCCGTCCCCGAGCGCCATGAACGAGCCTTGGAACGGGTGCCCGTCGATCGTCCCCTTGACCTTGACCAGCCCGCGTGTGCCAAAGAACTCGGCGGATTCGGGCCAGATCACATAGGTCCAGCCACCCTTGGCAGGACTCTTCCGCAGAGCCGCCGTGAACTGCTCGTCGAGCTCGTACTGCTTGCTGTTGACCTTCGTCGCCATGAGTTGGCTCCCTTCTTGTAGTAGGGAGACCGCCCGGAACCACAAAACTCATCGCCCGCCCCGGAACCCCGTGCGGGGAGTGATCTCCAGGTAGGCGGTGTCGGCCGGGCCCACCCCGATCGCCTTGCGGTACAGCCGCCGGAGCGCCCCGAACCGCCCGTCCAGGACCCGTTCGGCGCGCTCCGCCTCGCCGGGCTCCAGGACCCGGGCCGTCGCCTCGGCGTGCGGGCCCAGCGGCCTGCCCCGCACCGTGCACGGCGCCACAAGGACGCGCGGGTTCCGGCGGATGCGCCCGACCTTGCCGGAACCGGGCGCGGTGCTCGCGTAGAGCCGCCCGTCCGCCACCGCGCACGAGAGGGGAGTCGGCACCGGATCGCCGCCGGCCCGGAACGTCACGACCAGGACGGTCCCGTGCCCGCGCAGCCGCCCAAGCCCGCCATCCGCCAGCGTGGTCCGGTACGCGGACGGATGCAGCACCCGTCCGCAGAGCCGGTACACAAGCCCCCACTTCCGAACCATGCCCGCACCCTACGACCCCGCGTCGCGGAACCTCTCGGGCCCCGATTCACCAAGGTGTCGTAGGTGCCGCCCCAGGTGGGGGCCGGGCTCGCCTCGGGGAGGCGGGCGGGTCAGGACGCGGGTGCGCGCATCGACCGGTGCCGGAGGTTCAAGAAGCTTGATGTCGAGATAAGTTGTAGATAGCTTGACGTCAAGAGAAAAGGTGCGGAAGTTAGGCGGCCCTGATTCTTGGTCCACGGCCCGACTAAGGCAGGATCAAGGTAGGCGAGCATCGAACCCGCTGAAGATCGATACATGCCCGCGCGCTCATGTCCCGGACCCGACGCGCGGTGCTGACGGAGGAGGAGTCCGTGTCCGCGAACAGCTTCGGCAGCCTTGACAAGCTGCAGGTGGGCGACAAGTCGTACGACATCTACCGGCTGGACGCCGTCGAGGGCGCGGCTCGTCTCCCGTACAGCCTCAAGGTGCTGCTGGAGAACCTGCTGCGCACCGAGGACGGCGCGAACGTCACGGCCGACCACATCCGCGCGCTCGCGCAGTGGGACGCGCAGGCCCAGCCGAGCAAGGAGATCCAGTTCACCCCGGCCCGGGTGATCATGCAGGACTTCACCGGCGTGCCGTGCGTGGTCGACCTCGCCACGATGCGCGAGGCCGTCCGGGAGCTCGGCGGCGACGCGAGCAAGATCAACCCGCTGGCGCCCGCCGAGATGGTCATCGACCACTCCGTCATCGTCGACTACTTCGGCTCGCCGGACGCGTTCGAGCGCAACGTCCAGCGCGAGTACGAGCGCAACCGCGAGCGGTACCAGTTCCTGCGGTGGGGGCAGACGGCGTTCGACGAGTTCAAGGTCGTCCCGCCCGGCACCGGCATCGTCCACCAGGTGAACATCGAGCACCTCGCCCGCGTGGTGTTCGACCGCGACGGCGTCGCCTACCCCGACACCTGCGTCGGCACCGACTCGCACACCACGATGGAGAACGGCATCGGCGTGCTCGGGTGGGGCGTCGGCGGCATCGAGGCGGAGGCCGCGATGCTCGGGCAGCCGATCTCGATGCTCATCCCGCGCGTGGTCGGCTTCAAGCTGAGCGGCGAGCTGCCCGCCGGGACGACCGCGACCGACCTCGTGCTGACCGTCACCGAGATGCTGCGCGAGCACGGCGTCGTCGGCAAGTTCGTCGAGTTCTACGGCGAGGGCGTGCACGCGCTGCCGCTGGCGAACCGCGCCACGATCGGCAACATGAGCCCCGAGTTCGGGTCCACCTGCGCGATCTTCCCGATCGACGACGAGACGCTCAGCTACCTGCGGCTGACCGGCCGCAGCGAGGAGCAGATCGCGCTCGTCGAGGCGTACGCGAAGGCGCAGGGCATGTGGCTCGACCCGTCGGTCGAGCCCGAGTTCTCCGAGTACATGGAGCTTGACCTCGCGACGGTCGTCCCGTCGCTGGCCGGCCCGAAGCGCCCGCAGGACCGGATCTCCCTGTCGGACGCCAAGCAGACCTGGCGCCGGGACGTGCAGAACTACGTCGCGAGCGTCCAGGGCGCGGCGGACGAGGCGTCCAACGAGTCCTTCCCCGCCTCCGACTCCCCGGCGATCAGCCACGACACCAGCGGCGACAAGCCGCGGCACGTCGACCCCAACGGCTCGTTCCGCCCGCACAACCGGGTGCCCGTCACGCTCGACACCGGCACCACGTTCGAGCTCGACCACGGGCACGTCGCCGTCGCCGCCATCACCTCGTGCACCAACACGTCCAACCCGTACGTGATGATCGGCGCGGCGCTCCTGGCCAAGAACGCGGTCGAGAAGGGCCTGACCCGCAAGCCATGGGTCAAGACCTCGCTCGCGCCCGGGTCGCAGGTCGTCACCGACTACCTGGAGCGCGCGGGCCTCACCCCCTACCTCGACAAGATCGGCTTCAACCTGGTCGGGTACGGCTGCACGACCTGCATCGGCAACACCGGGCCGCTGCAGCCGGAGATCTCCAAGGCCGTCAACGACAACGACCTCGCGGTCACGGCGGTGCTGTCCGGCAACCGCAACTTCGAGGGCCGCATCAGCCCCGACGTGAAGATGAACTACCTCGCGTCGCCGCCGCTGGTCATCGCCTACGCGCTGGCCGGGACGATGGACATCGACATCCTCAACGACCCGATCGCCGAGGGCGCCGACGGGCCCGTCCACCTGCGCGACATCTGGCCCGCGCCGGAGGACGTCGCCGCGATCGTCGAGTCGTCCATCGGGCAGGAGATGTTCACGCAGAGCTACGCCGACGTCTTCAAGGGCGACGAGCGCTGGGCCGCCCTGGACATCCCGTCCGGCGACCTGTTCGAGTGGGACCCGTCGTCCACCTACGTCCGCAAGGCCCCGTACTTCGACGGCATGAACGCCGAGCCGGAGCCCGTCACCGACATCCACGGCGCGCGGGTCCTGGCGAAGCTCGGCGACTCGGTCACCACCGACCACATCTCCCCGGCCGGGTCCATCAAGGCCGGCACGCCCGCCGCGCAGTACCTCCAGGACAACGGCGTCGCCGTCAAGGACTTCAACTCCTACGGCTCGCGCCGCGGCAACCACGAGGTCATGATCCGCGGGACGTTCGCCAACATCCGGCTCCGCAACCAGCTCCTGGACGACGTCGAGGGCGGCTACACCCGCGACTTCACCCAGGACGGCGCGCCCCAGGCGTTCATCTACGACGCCGCGCAGAACTACGCCGCGCAGGGCACCCCGCTGGTCGTCATCGCGGGCAAGGAGTACGGCTCCGGGTCGTCGCGCGACTGGGCCGCGAAGGGCACCGCGCTGCTCGGCGTCCGCGCCGTCATCGCCGAGTCGTACGAGCGGATCCACCGCTCCAACCTCATCGGCCTCGGCGTCCTGCCGCTGCAGTTCAAGGACGGCGACTCCGCCGCGTCGCTGGGCCTCACCGGCACCGAGACGTTCGACATCACCGGCGTCACCGCGCTGAACGAGGGCGGCGTGCCCGACGAGGTCACCGTCAAGGCGGACGGCAAGGAGTTCACCGCGACCGTCCGCATCGACACCCCCGGCGAGGCGGACTACTACCGCAACGGCGGCATCCTGCAGTACGTCCTCCGCAACCTCATCCGCAAGTAGGCCACGAAAGAGGAACGGGCCGCTCCGCGTGGGGCGGCCCGTTTTTCTAACGCTCTACGGCCAGGCGGACCCCGAAGCCGATGAACGCCACGCCCGTCACCTGCTGCAAACGGCGCTTCACCGCCGGACGCGACAGGGCCCGCCGCGCCGCGCTCGCCGCCACGACGACGAGCCCCAGCCACACCAGCACCTCGGCGACGTGGATGACACCGAAGAGCATGCTCGTCCCGAACGTCGGCGCGCCGTGCGGGATGAACTGCGGAAGCATGCTCATGTAGAAGACGCCGACCTTGGGGTTCAGCAGGTTGCTCGTCAGCCCCGTGCGCAGCGCGGTGAGGCCGGAGACGCTCGCGTCCGGCGCCTCCTCCGAATCGCGCGTCTTCCGGCGGGCCTTCCACAGCGCCTGGCCGCCCAGCCACAGCAGGTAGCACGCGCCCGCGACGCGCAGCACGTCGAACGCGATCTGCGATGCGGCCAGCAGCGCGGTCAGCCCGGCGGCGCTCGCCGCCGCCCAGCACAGCAGGCCCGCCGCCACCCCGGCCCCGGCCAGGTAACCCGTTCTCCGCCCGCTGGTCACGGTCGTGCGCAGGACGAGCATCGTGTCCACGCCGGGGGTGATCGTCACGAGGGCGGCCACCGCGGCGAAGGCGAGGCAGGCGGTGAACATACGTTCCATTCTGCCAGGCATCTTCCCGGCCACGGCGGGCATGGGCCGCCGGGAACGTTTGATTGGATCGGACCATGGCTGACACGAAGAAGATCGGGGACCTGGACGTCTTCCCGCTCGCGCTCGGCGGCAACGTCTTCGGCTGGACCGCGGACCGGGACCGCTCGTTCGAGATCCTGGACGCCTACGCCGGGGGCGGCGGCACCTTCGTCGACACCGCCGACCAGTACTCCGCGTGGGTCGAGGGCAACCGCGGCGGCGAGTCCGAGACCATCATCGGCGACTGGACGGCGGCCCGCCGCAACCGCGACGACCTCGTGATCGCGACCAAGGGCGGCCGCCACCCCGACCACCAGGGCCTCGCCGCACCGACGATCAAGGCCGCCGTGGACGACTCGCTCACCCGCCTCCGCACCGACCGCATCGACCTCTACTACACCCACTTCGACGACCCGTCCGTCCCCGTCGAGGAGATCATGACGGCGCTGGACGAGCTCGTCACCGCGGGCAAGATCCGGCAGATCGCGGTGTCCAACATCGAACTCGACCGGCTGGAGGCGTCGCTGGAGTTCAGCGAACGCGAGGGCACCGCCCGCTACGTCGCCATCCAGCCGCACTACAACCTCGTCTCACGCGACACCTACGAGGGCGAGCGCCGCGCCATCGCCGAACGCCACGGGCTGGCGGCCGTCCCGTACTACGGCCTCGCGTCCGGCTTCCTGACCGGCAAGTACCGCCCCGGAACCAACGTCGACAGCGTGCGGGCCGGAGGCGCGTCCAAGCACCTCGGCACCGAACGCGGCCGCAACGTCCTCGCCGCCCTCGACATCGTCGCCGAGGAGCAGGGCAAGGCCGTCGCGACCATCGCGCTCGCCTGGCTCGCCGCGCAGCCGACCGTCGCCGCGCCCATCGCCAGCGCCCGCACCCTCGACCAGCTCCCGCCGCTCATCGACGTGGCCCGCACGACCCTGACAGATGACCAGATCCGGCGCCTCTCAGACGCCTCCGCCTGAAATCTCCGGCATGTACCGTTCTACGGCGTGCCGGACTATGAATTCCTGCTGATCGCCGGGCTCGCCGCAATGGTGGGCGCGATCGTTCAGGGCAGCGTCGGTCTCGGCGTCGGATTGGTCGCGACCCCGATCGTGACGATGCTGTTTCCGTCGCTGATGCCGGGCACGATCCTCGTGCTCTCGGTGTTCCTGCCGCTCGCGACCCTCTCGCGGGAGGTCGACCACGTCGACCTGCGCGGCATCGGCTGGGCGTTCGGCGGCCGCCTCGCCGGGACGCCGCTCGGCGTCGTGCTGGTCGCGGCCGTCCCCACCCGCGCCCTCGGCATCGTGATCGGCCTCTTCGTCCTTGCCGCGCTGGCCGCGACCGGCTGGTCCCGCGAGGTCCCGCGCAACCGCCGGACGCTCACCGTCGCCGGGATCATCTCCGGCACCGCCGGCACCGCCTCCGGCATCGGCGGCCCGCCCGTCGCGCTCCTCTACCAGCGGGAGAGCGGCCCCCGCGTCCGCGCCACCCTCGCCGTGTTCTTCAGCGCCAGCGCGCTGCTCTCGCTCGCCGCCCTCGCACTGGCCGGACGGCTCCCCGCCCGCCAGGTCATCGCCGGCCTGGAACTGCTCCCGTTCATCCTCGCCGGCTACCTCGCCGCCGACCCCCTGCGCCGCTACCTGGACGCCGGCCGCCTCCGCCAGGCCCTGCTCATCGTCGTGGGAACCTCCGCCACGACCCTCATCATCCGCAACCTGACCTAGAACTCGACGAGCTTCCCCGGGTCGAACAAGCCCCTGCTGCCATCGGATGGGCCGAAGCGCTCAGAGATCGGTGAAGCGCTTGGGGCGTTCTGCCAGGATCTTCGGATCGAACCGGACGATGAACGACTTGTCGGCTGATACCTCGACTTCCAGGGTGTCGCCGGCCTTCGCCGTCTGGTCGAGCCGGTAAGCGCCGACCTTCTTGCCCTTGGGACCGGCCTCGTACTCGTCCAAGACGAACACCTGGACGACGGGCTCCGGCGTGTAGTCGACCAGCCAGTACTGGGGGATTCCCATCGCCGCGTATTCCTGGGGCTTGCGGAAACGGTCCCTGCCTTCGCTGCCGCTGCGCGGCGAGACCACCTCGACGACGAGGAGCAGTTCCTGGCCCGGAATGGTGGTCGGGCAGTCGCCGTCGAACCACGAGTCGGCGACGTCCCCGGGGACCACGATCACATCTGGCTTGCGGACACCGGCGGCAGTCTCGATCTCCCAGTCGCCGCCTCTGTCCACGTAGACCGAGGCGCCGTTCTCCCGGGCAGCGGCCTCGATGAGTTCATGCAGCCTTCGATAGGCGTAGTTGTGCAGGGGGTTCGGAGACAGCTTGACCAGCCACCCATCCTCGAGTTCCAGGCCTCGGCCTTCGTCCTCTCGGGCGTGCAGGTCTTCCACCGTGTACGGGCCGCGCCCGCCATGATCGTGTGCGAGGCTCACGTTTTGCTCCAGGTGGTGGCATGACAGATCCATGCAGGGACTAGGTTACCCCGCCCGACGTTCGCGACCCAGCGTAGTGGGAGTCTGACTGTATGGAGTCGAGTTCGGTGGATCTGCGGTGGCGACATCGTGATGGGGCTGGTCGTTCGTAGTCTGAGGGGATGCGTCCTACGAAGGCTGAGCTTGAGGCGGCTCGGGATCGGGTCATTGCGGACGTTCTGCCTGAGGACGGCGGGACGTTGCGGGTGCTTTTCAGTGGCATCAACCCTGGGCTCTACTCCGGGGCCACTGGATTTCACTTCGCGCGTCCTGGGAATCGGTTCTGGCCCGCGCTTTATCGGTCGGGGTTCACCGATCGGCTTCTGGATCCGTCCGAGCAGGGGCTTCTGCCGTCGTATGGGCTCGGAATCACCAATCTGGCGCACCGGACCACTGCTCGCGCTGACGAGTTGACCGACGCCGAGCTTCGGGAGGGTGGACGGCGGCTCGCCGACCTTGTCGAGCGTTGTCGGCCGGCCTACCTTGCCGTCGCCGGGGTCACGGCCTATCGCACTGCTTTCGGGCGGCCGCGGGCCCAGATCGGGCCGCAGGACGACTCGTTCGGAAGCGCGAAGGTGTGGGTCCTGCCCAACCCGAGCGGGTTGAACGCGTCCTGGCCGCTCGACCGGATCGTCGCCGAGTTCGGGCGGCTCCGTGAAGCCGCCGATGCGCTCAGGGCGACGGGTCCAGAGCGGCCGCCGCCGTGAGCATGGTCGTGACCGTCTGGATGAGCGTGGGCTTCGGCTCCCACAGGCCCGGGCGGCCCAGGGCGACGATCGGGCGGGGGAGGGCCCGGACGCCCGCGAGGCGCCAGTGGTAGGTCCCCGGCTCCGACCAGGGGCCGCAGCCGCAGGTGCCGCCCCCGACGGTGGCCGAGCAGACCTCGTCGAGGTCGGCCATCGCGATGACGGCGCCGATGGTGGCGAGGGGGTCGCGGGGGTCCCAGCCGGCGGCCTGGATGAGCGGGGAGTCGCAGGCCTTCAGGTCGACGCGCATGGACGCGTGGATCAGCAGCGGGCCGCGGTAGGCGGTCGGCAGGCCCTGGTTCGAGACGGTCTTGCCGCCGCGTGCGATCGTGAAGGCCCAGGGCTGCTGAACACTGATCGCCTGCACGCGGTCACCTCCAGTGCTCTCCCGTCCTTCACCGCCACGGGATCCCCCGGGCCCCGGCGAGATGCCGGTACGCCGCGCAGTGATGCCCGAGAGGCTAGGCGCATCCCGGCGGAATTGCCAATGGACGAGGCGAGCGGGTCGCTGTCGTGGTATGGGACGGACGGAAAACCGTTCGATTCCCATCCGATTTCCTCTGGTCATCCATGTGACGCTCAAACTTGTCGTCAGGTTGACGGGTAGGAGTGTCTCACCCTTTCAGTGCTCCCGCCATGAGGCCGCGCATGAAGAAACGTCCGAGCAGCAGATAGACGAGGACGGTCGGCAGCGACGCCAGCAGCGCCGACGCCATCTGCTGGTTGTACTGGACGGCCACCGCGCCCGAACCGGCCAGGTTGTTCAGCATCACCGTGACCGGCCAGCTGTCGGGCGTGCCCAGGAAGACGGCGAAGAGGAAGTCGTTCCACATGGACGTGAACTGCCAGATCAGCGTCACGGCGAAGGCCGGTCCTGAGACGGGCAGCATGATCGACCAGTAGGTGCGGAGCATCCCGGCGCCGTCCACGCGGGCCGCCTCGATCAGCTCGCCGGGGACGGTGACGTAGTAGTTCCGGAAGATGAGCGTGCAGATCGGGATGCCGTAGACGACATGGGCCAGGATCAGGCCGCGGATCGTCCCGGAGAGTTCCATGTCGGTCAGCAGCCCGGCCAGCGGGATCATCACCGCCTGGTACGGGATGAACATGCCGAACAGGAACAGCGTGAAGACGACGTCGGAGCCGGGGAAGCGCCATTTCGACAGGACGTAGCCGTTCAGCGAGCCGAGCACGGCGGAGATCACCGAGCCCGAGACGGCGATCTTGACGCTGTTCTCCAGGCCGGGGCGCAGGTCGTGCCAGGCGGCGCTCCAGCCGGAGGTGCTCCAGTTGTCCGGCAGGCTCCACGCGCTGCTCGGGTCCGCCTCGTCCAGCGGCTTGAAGCTCGTCACGACCAGGACGTAGACGGGGATCAGGAACAGCAGGACGAACGCCAGCAGCACGGCCAGCTTCACCGCCTGCATCGGACGGCCCGCGGTGCGCGCCGGGGCCGTCATCGCGGCCGCTCCGCTCGCACCGACCACACCAGGTAGGGGATCACCAGGACGGCGACCGCGACCAGCAGGTACGTGGCGATCGTGGCGCCGTTGGCCGGGTCGTGCCGGTCGAAGATCTCCACGAAGGTGGCGACGGCCGGGACATAGGTGACGATCTGCTTGCCCGCGATCGCCATGATCAGGTCGAACACCTTGAGCGAGATGTGCCCGAGGATGATCAGCGCGGACAGCGTCACCGGGCGGAGCTGCGGGAACACCACGTGGCGATACACCTTCCACTCGGAGGCGCCGTCCACCCGCGCCGCCTCCCGCAGCTCCTCCGGCACGCTCCGGAACCCCGCCAGATACAGAGCCATGACATATCCGGACATCTGCCAGATGGCGGGGAGGGCCATCGCCGCCATGCCCCACGTCGGGTCCTGCCACCAGCTGTTCGCCAGCGCCCCGAGATGGAGCTTGTCGAACAGCTGGTTGAAGCCGACCGCGCGGTCCGGCGGCGCCGGGTTCATCAGCCAGCGCCACACCACGCCGCTGGCGATGAACGACACCGCCATCGGGAACAGGTAGATGACGCGGAACGACGCCTCGCCGCGGATCCCCTTATCCATCAGGAACGCCAGGAACGCGCCGAGCACCAGGGCGCCGACGACGAACACGGCCGTGAACACCAGGGCGTTCTGCACCGCGCCCGGCCAGCTCGGCTGGTCCCACAGGTCGACGAAGTTGCGGCCCTTGTCGAACCCGTACTCGCTGACCTCGTCGTGCTTGCCGCTCAGCGCGACCCGCGTGTTCCAGAAGATGAGCCCGTAGACGAACAGGCCGATCGCGACGATGGACGGCGAGAGCAGCAGCAGACCGGGCAGCCATTTCCCGCTACGGCGGAGCCTCACCGGTTCAGATGCCGCTGTTCTTGGCGGCGCTCACCAGTCCCTGCTGCAGTTTGGCCGCGTCCTTGTTCTGAAGGAACAGGCCCACCGCGGTGTCGATGTCGGCATGCCATTTGTTGTTGGCGTTCACGCCGTGCCAGAACGAGCCCGCCAGCTTGATGTCCGGGCTGTTCCACTGCTCGAACGCGTCCTTCAGGTAGCCCGTGTAGAGGCTCTTGTCGGCGTCCTTTCGGGCGGGGATGGAGCCCTTCTTCGGGTTGAACAGGTCCTGCCCCTCCTTGCTGGACACCTCCTTCAGCCACGCGAGTGCCCCGCCCCGGTGCGGCGCGCCCTTGGGGAGGGTGAAACTGTCCGACAGCCACATGTAGGTGCCCTCGGTGCCCGGCGCCGCCGCGTACTTGAAATCGGTGTCGAGCTTCTTGCCGAGGCCGTTCGGCGCGCTCCCGACGAAGTAGCCGTACGCCCAGTCGCCCATGATGTTGAACGCGGCCTTGCCGTCCACGACGGCCTTCGCGGCGCCCTGCCAGTCCGTGGACGCGGCCTCCAGCGTCGTGTACTTCATGATCTCGGCGAAGTCGTTCAGCGCCCTGGTCACGGCCGGGGTGTTCCAGTCGGCGCCCGGCTTCCACAGCGCGTTGTAGGCGTCGGTGCCGAGATCGCCGAGCAGGACGTTCTCCAGCAGGTGGTCGGCCGTCCACTGCGCGCCGAGCGACAGCGGGACCTTCTTCGTCCTCTCCTTGACGGCCTTCAGCGCGGTGATGAACTCCGCGATCGTCTTCGGCGGCCCGGCGATCCCGGCATCCTGGAGAATGCCCGGGTTGTACCAGAGGACGTTCGAGCGGTGGATGTTCACCGGCACCGAGTAGATCTTGCCCTGGTAGGTGATCTGGTCGATGAGCTGCTGCGGGTACACCGACTTCAGGTTGTTCTGCTGGTAGAAGTCGTCCAGCGGCTCGATCTGCCCGGCCTTGATGTAGTCGAGCAGCTCCGCGCCCGCGTGGCCCTGGAACGAGTCCGGCGGCTTGCGGTTCTGCAGCCGGCTCGCCAGGACGGCCTTCGCCTGCGTGCCCGACCCGCCGGCGATGGCCGCGTTGACGAACTTCGTGCCGGGATTCTTCTTCTCGAAGTCGGCCT
Organism: Actinomadura sp. 3N508; assembly: GCF_044326375.1. Lineage (NCBI taxonomy): Bacteria > Bacillati > Actinomycetota > Actinomycetes > Streptosporangiales > Thermomonosporaceae > Actinomadura > Actinomadura sp. 3N508. Next base: position 371,033 of record NZ_JBIRAX010000004.1, on the reverse strand, counting down.
GCATGGCCTTCAGCCCGTCGGCCTCGCCCGGACCGGTCCACCAGGAGAAGACCTCGACCTGGGACTTGTCGTTCGAGCCGTCGCCCTCGTTCGCGCCGCAGCCGGTCAGGGCGAGCGCGCCGGTCAGCGCGCCGGCCATCGCCACGGCCGCGAAGACCGTCCTGCGGGTCCTGGGAGCACGTCGTCGCATCGTCCGATTCCTCCGTTCCCCGGAAAAGCAAGCGTCCGTTCGGACGCCCGGGCGGGTCAACACCGGGGACGGAAAAGTGATCTAGCGGTGATGCGAGCGCCACGCTCCGCTACAGAGCGCGACCGATGCGGGAGCCACCGAGCGCCGCGGCGGGAGCCCCGGGCGCCGCGGCGGGAGCCCCGGGCACGGGTGCGGGAGCCGCCAGGTGCGGTGCGGGAGCTACCAGGCGAGGGCGGGCGGCAGGTCGGCGGGGCCCGCGTCCGGCCAGTCCAGCGGCGCGCCGAGGGGCGCGAGCTCGGCCAGCTGGAGGCGGTACCACGGCGACGACTCGGGCCGCCCCGTCAGCTCCAGGCACCGGTCCCACGTCCACCACTCGGCCTGCTCGACCTCGTCGGCGTTCGGCCGGACGCCGGTGCCCGCCGGGACGGTCGCGCGCACGACCGGGCAGCGCTCGTTCTCGACGGTCCCGTCCGCCGCGACGGCCCGGTACTGGAACCGGGGCAGGACCGACATGAGCTCGGCGTCCGGGATGCCCAGCTCGTCGCGGAGCCGCCGCAGGACGGCGTCGCGGAGCTTCTCGCCCGGGCCGGGGTGCCCGCAGCAGCTTCCCGTCCAGACGCCGGGGAACGTCCGCTTGTCCAGGGCGCGCTGAGTGATCAGCACGCGACCCTCCGTGTCCGTGACATAGCAGGAAAAGGCCAGGTGGTACGGCGTGTCCCTATGGTGGCTCGCGCTCTTCGGAGCCGTTCCGACGGCCTCGTCGTCCGCGTTGAGCAGCACAATCTCTTCGACGCCCATGCTCAAGTCCTACCCCATGCGCACCGCCGGGTCAGTCGTTCCCGCCCAGGCGCGCCGCCAGGGTCAGCCGTTTCACACCCCCGGGGCAGTGGCCCTCCGGCGCGTCGCGGGCGAACCGGGATTAAACTCGGAACGGCCCGAGCCAGGGGAGCACGGTCCCCGACGGAGGAGTTGACACGAGTGAGCCTGCTGGAGTCGATCACAGGTCCCGACGACCTCAAACGACTGGACGCCGCTCAACTGACTCGGCTGGCGGAGGAGATCCGCGAGTTCCTCGTCCAGGCGGTCTCCAAGACGGGCGGCCACCTCGGGCCGAACCTCGGCGCGGTCGAGCTGACGATCGCGCTGCACCGGGTCTTCGACTCGCCGCACGACAAGGTCCTGTTCGACACGGGGCACCAGGCCTACGTGCACAAGATGCTGACCGGGCGGCACGACTTCGAGCGGCTGCGCAAGCGCGGCGGGCTGTCGGGGTACCCGAGCCGCGCCGAGTCCGAGCACGACATCATCGAGAACTCGCACGCCTCGCCCGCCCTGTCGTACGCCGACGGGTTCGCCAAGGCGTTCCAGATCCGCGGTGAGACCGACCGCGCCGTGGTCGCGGTCGTCGGCGACGGCGCGCTGACCGGCGGCATGTGCTGGGAGGCGCTCAACAACATCGCGGCCGGGGGCGCCGACCGTCCCGTCATCATCGTCGTCAACGACAACGGCCGCTCGTACTCGCCGACGATCGGCGGCCTCGCCTCGCACCTGGCCCAGCTCCGTGTCACGCAGGGCTACGAGAACGCGCTCGACCTCATCAAGAAGACCGTGCCCCGCGCGCCGGTCGTCGGGAACGTCGCCTACGAGGCGCTGCACGGCATCAAGAAGGGCATCAAGGACGTCCTCCAGCCGCAGGCCATGTTCGAAGACCTCGGCATCAAGTACGTCGGCCCGATCGACGGCCACGACGAGGACGCCGTCGAGCGCGCGCTGCGCCGGGCCCGCGGGTTCGGCCGTCCCGTCATCGTGCACTGCATCACCACCAAGGGACGCGGCTACGCCCCCGCCGAGAACGACGAAGAAGACTGCATGCACGGCGGCGGCGCGTTCGACCCCGCCACCGGGCGGTTCGTCCGCAAGGCGGGCGGCCCCGCCTGGACGAAGATCTTCGGCGAGGAGATGGTCGCGATCGGCCGCGAGCGCCGCGACGTCGTCGGCATCACCGCCGCGATGCTCCACCCGGTCGGGCTCGCGCCGTTCGCCGAGGCGTTCCCCGACCGCATCTTCGACGTCGGCATCGCCGAGCAGCACGCCGTCACCTCCGCCACCGGCCTCGCGATGGGCGGGCTGCACCCGGTCGTGGCCGTGTACGCGACGTTCCTCAACCGCGCGTTCGACCAGGTCCTCATGGACACGGCGCTGCACGGGCAGCCCGTCACGTTCGCGTTGGATCGCTCCGGCGTGACCGGCGACGACGGCCCCAGCCACAACGGCATGTGGGACCTGTCGATCCTGCAGCTCGTCCCCGGCATGCGCATCGCCGTCCCGCGCGACGGCGCCCGGCTGCGCGAGCTGCTGCGCGAATGCGTCGCCGTGTCGGACGGCCCGACCGCGATCCGCTACCCGAAGGGCTCCGCCGCCGCCGACATCGAGGCCGTCGACCAGGTCGGCGGGATGGACGTCCTCGCCCGCCACGACGGCTCCAACGGCACCCGCGTCCTGCTGGTCGCCGCCGGGTCGATGGCGACGCCCGCGGTCGAGGCCGCCGAGCTGATCGCCGCCCAGGGCATCGGCGTCACCGTCGTCGACCCCCGCTGGGTGAAGCCGCTCGACCCGGCGCTCGCTGGCCTGGCCGGGGAGCACACGCTCGTCGCCGTCGCGGAGGACAACGGCCGCACCGGCGCCGTCGGCGACGCCGTCGCGCGGCTGCTGCGCGACGAGGGCGTCGACGCCCCGATCCGCACCTTCGGCATCCCGCAGGAGTTCCTCGACCACGCGTCCCGCGGCGAGATCCTCGCCGACATCGGCCTGACCCCGCAGGCCCTGGCCCGCGACATCACCGAGCACGTCGCCCGGATCACCTCGTCCGACACGCACGCCCCCGCCGAGCGCGACCAGGAGCCCTCCGACCGCGACTAGGCCCCGGGCTCAGACCCCTTCGGCGGACAGCAGCTGCCAGAAGTGGGTGATGGACGCCGCGGACGTGCCCAGCTCGCGGCCCGAGTACGTCCATCTGCCGCGCAGCCGCCACGGGCGCCCGGCGCCGTCGCGGACGAAGACCTGGAGCGGGAAGCTGGCGTCATGGGCGCGGATGACGCCGGACGTGTCGACCGAGGGGTCGAGCCGGGGCTCGCCCTCGCACCGCACGCCCATCACGGACGTGCGCGGATCCTGGCGCAGTAGGCCCTGCGTCAGGTCGTACACGAGTACGGAAACGTAGTCGGGGCCGAGCCACCTGAGGTCGGGCACCGTCTCGGGTGGGGGGAACCCGTACAGTTCTGGACCGCCGGTCACAGGCCGCACCGTAGCGCTAGCGTGACATGTCCGTCACTACCTTCCAGGCGAGATATTACCTGGAGGGTGAATTATTCCCTTGTGCGGCACGCGGACGTCATCGCCTCCCAGCGGGCCAGTTTGACGCGTTCGCCGCGGTCGAGCCTGCGTGCGAGGGCGATCTCGGCGGCGTCGAGGTTGAGCCAGTCGTCGTAGGTGACGACGCGGAGGCCCCGCGACTCCAGCAGCTCCTCGATGGTGAGCTTCGGCGGCGTCCGCGCCCCGGCGCCGTCGCCGACCACGTCCTCCAGGAGGTTGCGGACGGTCTCGGCGGCGTCGGACTTGTTGGTCCCGACGACGCCGGTCGGCCCGCGCTTGATCCAGCCGGCGACGTACTCGCGCGGGATCGGGCTCCCGTCCGGGCCGAGGACGCGGCCGCCGTCGTTGGGGACCGTGGAGGTCCGCTCGTCGAACGGGACGCCGTCCAGCGGGACGCTCTGGTAGCCGACCGACCGCAGCACCATCCCGACGGGCAGCGTCTCGAACTCGCCGGTGCCGGTGACGCGGCCGTTCTCGTCCAGCCGGGTCTTCTCCAGCCGGAGCCCCTCGACGCGGTCGGTGCCGACGATCTCCGCCGGGGCGCGCCAGAACCGCACGTCGATGCGGCGGAGGCGGTCGGCGGGCGGCTCTTCGGTCCAGGTGTTCAGGACCTTGATGTTGCCGCGGACGTGCCGGTCGTTCTCGGCGAGCTCGGCGCTCGCCGGGTCGAGGTCCATGTCCGCGGGGCTGACGTGGATGCCCGCGTTCGGCAGCTCGCCCAGCTCCCGGGCCTCCTTGGTGGTGAACTTCGCCTGCGCCGGGCCGCGCCGCCCGACCATGTGGACGCGCTTGACCCGGCTCCGCGACAGCGCCTCGATGACCTGCTCGGGGACGTCGGTCTCGCGCAGCTCGTCCACGGTCTTGGCGAGGATCCGGACGACGTCGACGGCCACGTTCCCGACGCCGATCACCGCGACCTCCTCGACCGACAGGTCGAACTCGTGGTCGGCGGCGTCGGGATGCCCGCAGTACCAGTTGACGAAGTCGGTCGCGGCGATGCTGCCGGGCAGGTCCTCACCGGGGATGCGCATGTGCCGGTCGACCATCGCGCCGGTCGAGTAGATCACGGCGTCGTAGCAGTCCAGCAGGTCGGCGCGGCTCAGGTCACGGCCCAACTCCACGCAGCCGAAGAACCGGACGCCCGGCGTCTCCAGCACCTTCTGCAGGTACCGGGCAATCGACTTGATCGACTTGTGGTCCGGCGCGACACCGTAGCGGACCAGCCCGTACGGCGATGGCAGCCGGTCGAACACGTCCACCCGGACGTCCCCGCCGGTCTGCTTGACGAGCGCCTCGGCGGCGTAGATCCCCGCCGGGCCCGAACCGATCACCGCGACGCGCACTGGTTGAGCCATGGGCGCCATTGTGCCCATCCGGCACCGAAAACGACACCGTGACCCCGCTCACCGAGCGTGTCAGGATTTGGTGGCGGGCTTGCTGGACCGCTGCACGCGGCTGTTCCGGTAGCCGTACAGGGCGTAGACGACGACGCCGATGGCCAGCCACGCCAGGAACCGCAGCCATGTCTCCACCGGCAGGTTGATCATCACGAACAGGCACGCCAGCACCGACAGGATCGGGATGACCGGAACCCACGGCGTCCGGAACGCGCGCGGCAGGTCCGGGCGGGTGCGGCGCAGGATGACGACCGCGACCGAGACGACCAGGAACGCGAACAGCGTCCCGATGTTGACCAGCTCCGCCAGCTCGGCGAGCGGGATGAACCCGGCGAGCACCGCGGCGATCACGCCCATCAGGACGGTGGACCGGTACGGGGTCCCGAACCGCGGGTGGACGGCCGACAGCCAGGCGGGCAGGAGCTTGTCGCGGCCCATCGCGAACAGGATCCGGCTCATCCCGAGCAGCAGGATCATCACGACGGTGATGAGCCCGGCGACGGCCCCGACGTCGATGATCGTCGCGAACGCGGGATGCCCGTTCGCCTTGAACGCGTCCGCGAGCGGTGCCTCCGTGCTCAGCTCCGAGTAGTGCTGCATGCCCACGACGACGATCGACACGGCCGCGTACAGGACGGCGGTGATGGCGAGCGAGCCGATGAGCCCGATCGGCAGATCCCGCTGCGGCCGCTTCGCCTCCTCCGCGGCGGTGGCGACGATGTCGAACCCGATGTAGGCGAAGAAGACCAGCGCGACGGCGGAGAAGATCCCGAGCCAGCCGTAGGTGGCGGGCGTGGCCCCGAACAGCACCTGCATCAGCGGCGCGTGGAGGCCGCCCGTCTCCTCGGTCGGCTTCGACGGCGGGATGAACGGGTCGTAGTTGGCGCCCTTGATGAAGAACAGCCCGGCGACGATCACCAGCAGCACCACGAACACCTTGATGGCGACGACGACCGCGTTGACCCGCGAGGAGACCTTGATGCCGAGGACGAGCAGCGCCGTGACCGCCAGCACGAGCCCGATCGCGGGGACGTTGACCGTCCCGCCGTCGCCCGGCGGGGCCGCGATGGACTCCGGTATCGTCACGCCGACGTCGTCCAGCAGCGCCGCGAAGTAGCCGGACCAGCCGACCGACACGACCGCCGCGGCCAGCCCCATCTCCAGGATGAGGTCCCAGCCGATGATCCACGCGGGGAACTCGCCGAGCGTGGCGTAGGAGAAGGTGTACGCCGACCCGGCCACCGGGACGGTCGAGGCGAACTCGGCGTAGCACAGCGCCGCGAGCCCGCACACCACGGCGGCGAGGATGAACGAGATCGCGACCGCGGGCCCGGCCTTGTCCCGCGCGACCTGGCCGGTCAGCACGAAGATGCCCGTTCCGATGATCACGCCGACGCCGAAGACGGTGAGGTCGAGCGCCGACAGGGCGCGCCGCAGCCGATGCCCGGGTTCCTCCGTGTCGCGTATCGACTGTTCGACCGACTTCGTGCGCAGCAGAGTCATCCTCCCCGCCCTTTCCCGCCCGGTTGCGTGATCGTTACGGCCGTGTGCCCTATGCCCGTTCGGAGACGGCTTATGTTGCGGTGTATGGGACGTTGCCGGGCGGGCGGGGCTCTCGCGGGCGGCGGGGAACCGCCGCCTGCGCGATTACCGCTCGCCGCTGTCGCGGACCCGAGCGAGAATGTGCAGGGGGGCCGTCCGGCACCGGGCGGAAACCGCATGGGGGGTGACCCGCGTGACCGACCTTCCTTCCCGGCTCCGCCTGATGACCGACACGTCGCCCGCGGCCTGGCTTGAAGCGGAGATGGGCGATTTCGACGCGGACGTCCGAGCCCTGCTGCCGGGCCGGTTCGACGCCTATGCCCGCATCCTGCATCCCGCCGATTCGCCGCAGGGTGAGCCGGTCCCCTGGCGCGAGGTGGCCAGGTGGACGGGGCGCTCGATGCATCCGGGCGTCCAGTTCAAGGCGCTGGCCCGGCCGGCGCGCGGGGCGGGGGACGGCCCGCCGCCGTGGGACGAACCGCCCGAGCGCGGCGAGCTGCCGCAGCCGATGCTGAGCGCGCTGTGCGCCGTCCTCGCCCGCCACACCGGCACCGCGGACCGGTGCCGCTTCTGCCTGTGGGACGGCTGGTCCTGGATCGCCGACGCCGCGTCCTCGATGGTCCTGCTGGAGGCCCTGCCGGACGCGCCGGGGCCGGGCCGGAACGAGGCGGCGGCGATGGTGCCCGCGTTCGACGAGCTGCCGCGGGTCCGGCTGCCCTGGCGCGACTACGTGATGTTCGAGGGCCCGCTCGGCGCCGCCATGGAACTGGGGCAGCGCACGGCGGGGTCCTTCTTCCCGCAGTCGCCCAACCTGTTCTGGCCCGCCGACCGCTCATGGTGCGTCGCGACCGACGTCGACTTCGACTCGACCTACGCCGGCGGCCCGGCCGGGCTGATCGACGACCTGCTCGGCGACCCGGCCCTGGAGGCGGTCGGCGTGAAGCCGACCGACCCCATCGACGAGGACAGCGACCAGATCAACCGGTAGTGACGGAGGCTACCCCCGGCTCCAGGAAACGGCGCCCGGTCGCCTTTTCTGAAATGCCGGACCTGTCGAGGTACGGGGTGATCCCGCCGAGGTGGAACGGCCAGCCCGCGCCGAGGATCATGCAGAGGTCGATGTCCTGCGGGGCCGCGACGACGCCCTCGTCCAGCATGATGCGGATCTCGTCGGCGAGCGCGGCCAGCGCCCGGTCGAGGACCTGCTCCTCGCTGGACGGGCTGTCCCCGCCCCCGAAGATCTCCACGGCCTCCGGGTCGAGGGAGAAGTCGGGCAGGTACACGCCGGGCTTGCCGGCCGCGACCAGCTTCGCCAGGTTGTCCGACAGCGGGAACCGGTCCGGGAAGGCGGCGTGCAGGGTCTCGTTCACGTGCAGCGCGATCGCCGGGCCGACGAGCCCCATCAGCACGAACGGCGGCATCGGCAGGCCCAGCGGCTGCGCGGCCCGTTCGGCGGTCTCGATGGGCGTGCCCTCGTCCACCGCCCGGACGATCTCGGCGAGCAGCCGCAGCAGGACGCGGTTGACGACGAACGCCGGGGCGTCCTTCACCAGCACGCACGACTTCTTGAGCGCCTTCCCGGTCGCGAACGCGGTGGCCAGCGTGGCGTCGTCCGTCGCGGTGCCCCGGACGATCTCCAGCAGCGGCAGCACCGCGACCGGGTTGAAGAAGTGGAACCCGACCACGCGCTCGGGGTGCTTGAGCCCGGACGCCATCTCGCTGACCGACAGCGAGGAGGTGTTGGTCGCGAGGACGCATTCGGCCGAGACGTGCTCCTCGACCTCGGCGAACACCTTCCGCTTGACCGACATCTCCTCGAAGACGGCCTCGATGACGAAGTCGGCGTCGGCGAAGGCGTCCTTGCGGAGCGAGCCGCTGATCAGCGACTTGAGCCGGTTCGCCTTGTCGGGGGAGACGCGGCCCTTGCCGAGCAGCTTGTCGATCTCGCCGTGCGCGTAGCCGACGCCCTTGTCGATCCGCTCCTGGTCGAGGTCGGTCAGCACGACCGGGACCTCCATGCGGCGCGCGAACAGCAGCGCGAGCTGCGACGCCATCAGCCCGGCGCCGACGATCCCGACCTTGGTGACCGAGTAGGCGAGCGACGGGTCGGGCGCCCCGGCCGGCTTCTTCGCGCGCTTCTGGGTGAGGTCGAACGCGTACAGCCCGGCGCGCAGCTCGTCGCTCATGATGAGGTCGGCAAGTGCCTCGTTTTCCGCGGCGAAGCCTTCGTCGCGGGTGCGGTCCTTGGCGGCGGCGACCAGGTCGAGGGCCTTCAGGTAGGACGGGGCCGCGCCGTGGAGCTTGCCGTCGACGTTCCAGCGGGCCATGGCGACGGCGTCGTCCCACGCCTTGCCCGTGTCGACCGCCGCCCGCCGGACGGTGATCTCGCCGTTCAGGACGCGGGCCGTCCAGGAGAGCGACTCCTCCAGGAAGTCGGCCGGCTCGAAGATCGCGTCCGCGATGCCCAGCTCGTAGGCCTGCGGGCCCTTCAGCATCCGGTTCTGCGACATCGGGTTGTCGATGACGACCTTGAGCGCCTTCTCGGCGCCGATGAGGTTCGGGAGCAGGTACGTCCCGCCCCACCCGGGCACCAGGCCGAGGAACGTCTCGGGCAGCGCGAACGCCGGAACGCCGGACGAGATCGTCCGGTAGGTGCAGTGCAGCCCGAGCTCGACGCCGCCGCCCATCGCCGCGCCGTTGTAGTACGCGAACGACGGGACGTCCAGCTCCCCGAGCCGCCGGAACACATCGTGCCCGAGCCCGGCGATGGCCGCCGCGTCCTCCCGCTTCCGGACCAGCGGGACGCCGTTGAGGTCGGCGCCGACGGCGAAGATGAACGGCTTGCCGGTGACGCCGACGGCGGCGATGTCGTCGCGCGCGGCGATCGTGTCGAGGGCGGCGTCCAGCTCGGCGAGCCCGTTCGGGCCGAACGTGCTGGGCTTGGTGTGGTCGTGCCCGTTGTCGAGCGTGATGAGCGCGAGCGTGCCCGCGCCGAGGGGCAGCGTCACGTCCCTGACGTGGGCGTGCGTCACGACCTCGTCAGCGAAGAGTTCTCCGAAGCTGCTCACCGCGAGCCCTCCCAATTGGCGTTCTCCCACAGAACCGTTCCGCCCATGCCCATGCCCACGCACATCGTGGTCAGTCCGAACCGGACGTTTCGGCGCTCCCCAAATAGGCGGGCGAGCTGGTTCATCAGCCGGACGCCGGACGAGGCCAGCGGATGCCCGAGCGCGATCGCGCCGCCCCACGGGTTCACGCGCGCGTCGTCGTCGGCGAGCTTGAAGTGCTCCAGGAACGCCAGCACCTGCACCGCGAACGCCTCGTTGATCTCGATGAGGCCGATGTCGTCCATGGTCAGCGCGTTGCGGGCGAGGAGCTTCTCGGTCGCGGGGACGGGCCCGACGCCCATCACCTCCGGGTCGACGCCCGCGAACGCGAAGTCGACCAGGCGCATCTTCGGGGTGAGGCCGAGCTCGGCGGCGACGTCCTCGGCGGCCAGCAGGCAGGCGGTGGCGCCGTCGTTCAGCCCGGCGGCGTTCCCGGCCGTGACGTTGCCGTGCACCCGGAACGGCGTCTTCAGCTTGGCCAGGTCGTCCAGCGTGGTGCCGGGACGCGGCGGCTCGTCCTCCGTCGCGAGCCCCCAGCCCTTCTCCGCCGACCGGATCGCGGTCGGCACGAGGTCGGGCTGGATCTTCCCGGCGGCGTAGGCGGCGGCGACCTTCTGCTGGCTCCGGACGGCGTAGGCGTCCGCGCGGTCCTTGGTGATCCCGGGGAAGCGGTCGTGCAGGTTCTCCGCCGTCGAGCCCATGACGAGGGCGGACGGGTCGACGAGCTTCTCGGCGAGGAACCGCGGGTTCGGGTCGACGCCCTCGCCCATCGGGTGCCGCCCCATGTGCTCGACGCCGCCCGCGATGGCGACGTCGTACGAGCCGAACGCGATCCCGGCGCCGGTCGTGGTGACGGCCGTCATCGCGCCCGCGCACATCCGGTCGATCGCGAACCCGGGGACGCTCTTCGGCAGCCCGGCCAGCACGGCGGCGGACCGCCCGATGGTGAGGCCCTGGTCGCCGGTCTGGGTGGTGGCGGCGACGGCGACCTCGTCCACCCGCTCGGGCGGCAGGGACGGGTTGCGGCGCAGCAGCTCGCGGATCGCGCGGACGACCATGTCGTCGGCTCGGGTCTGCGCGTACAGGCCCTTGGGGCCCGCCTTGCCGAACGGTGTGCGTACGCCGTCGACGAACACGACGTCGCGTGCGGTGCGAGGCACGGGGTCGTCCTCCCTGCGATGGGTCCGGTGTGCTCCTGACCGCCATGCTACTCGTCAGTAACCACTGACCTTCGGATCGCCGCGCACCTGGCCTTGTCCGGCAGGTGAACCGGTGGATAGCGTGGCGTGAAATCGCCGGAGGAGGCCGCGGTGACGCATGCGAGGCCCGCGTACCGGCCGGGAATGCGCCGGCGGATCGGGCACATCCGCGATCTCGCCGCCCTCCTGCTGAGGACCGGGCTGCTGTTCGCCGGCGGCCCCCGCCGGATCGGCCGGCAGCTGCGCGCCCTCCGGCGCTGGGGCACCACCCTCGCCGGGCTGGTCGCCTCGTCCGCCGCCCGCTCCCCGTCCCGCCTCGCGCTGATCGACGACGACGGCGCCGTCACCTTCGCCGAGCTCGACGAGCGCGCCGCGCGGCTCGCCGCCGGGCTGCCGCTGCCCGGCCCGCGCCCGCGCGTCGGGGTGCTGTGCCGCAACCACCGCGGGATGGTCGAGACGCTCGTCGCGTGCAGCCGGCGCGGCGCCGAGGTCGTCCTGCTCAACACCGGCTTCGGCACCGGCCAGCTCCGCGCCGTGCTCGGCGAGCTGCGGCCCGACCTGATCGTCGCCGACACCGAGTTCGCGCCGCTGCTCGCCGACGTGCCCCTCGCGCTGCGCCGGACGGTCCGGTGGACCGACCGCGACCCCGGCCTGGACGCGATCGTCCGGTCCGTCCCGGCGGACGACGCCGCAGACGCGCCGCGGCGCATCCAGGGCCGCACCATCATGCTCAGCTCCGGGACCACCGGACGGCCGAAGGGCGCCCGCCGCCCGCCCCGCCCCGGGCTCTGGCCGCTCGCCTCGATGACGTCCCGGATCCCGCTGCGCGCCCGCCAGACGATGATCATCGAGGCGCCGCTGTTCCACACCTGGGGGTACGCCGCGCTGCAGATGGCGTGGGCGCTGCGGGCACCGGTCGTCCTGCACCGCCGGTTCGACCCCGAGCGGACGCTGCGGGCGATCGCCTCCCACCGCGAGACGGCCGTGTTCGCCGTCCCGGTGATGCTCCAGCGCATCCTGGACCTCGCGCCCGAGGTCCGCGCGCTCTACGACACGTCCTCGCTGCGGATCCTGGCGCTCAGCGGCGCCGCGCTGCCCGGCGACCTCGCCACCCGGTTCATGGACGAGTTCGGCGACCGGCTCTACAACGTGTACGGCTCGACAGAGGTGTCCTGGGTGTCCATCGCCACCCCGCGCGACCTGCGGCTCGACCCGCGCACCGCCGGGCGGCCGCCCCGCAACACCGCGCTGGAGATCCGCGACGCGCAGGGCGGGCGGCTCGGCCGCGGCGCCATCGGGCAGATCTTCGCCGCGAACGAGCTGCTGTTCGAGGGGTACACGGGCGGCGAGCCGATGCAGGTCCGCGACGGGCTGCTCGCCACCGGCGACCTCGGGCACATCGACGAGCGCGGGCTGCTGTTCGTGGCCGGGCGCGGCGACGGCGTGATCGTGTCGGGCGGCGAGAACGTCGTCCCCCGCGACGTGGAGGACGCGCTGCTGCGGATGCCGGAGATCCACGAGGTCGCCGTGGTCGGCGTGCCCGACGACGCGTGGGGGCAGCGGCTCGCGGCGTACGTCGTCCTGCGGTCCGGGGCGCGGCTGGAGGCGGAGAAGGTCCGCGAGTACGTGCGCGCCCACGTCGCCCGGTACGCGGTGCCGCGCGAGGTGCACTTCATCCCCGAGCTGCCCCGCAACGCGACCGGAAAGGTCGTGCACCGCTGGCTGGCCGCGCGTCCGAGCCGTCCCGCACCGGAGGGCCGCGTCGAATGGCCGCGCCCCGGCCGTCACGCGCAGGCGCAGCAGCCGCCCACCGCCGAGGCGGCGAGCTAGGGCACCCCGGCCAGCGCCGGGACGGGCCGCTCGGACACGGGCAGCCGCACGGTGATCGACAGCCCGCCGCCGTCCCGCGGGACCGTCTCGATCGTGCCGCCGTGCGCCTCGACCACCGCCCGGACGATCGACAGCCCGAGACCCGTGCCGTCCGCCGACCCCGTCCGGTCCCGGTCGGGGCGCAGCCGCCGGAACGGCTCGAAGATCGCCTCCACCTCGTACGACGGGACGGGCCGCCCCGTGTTCACGACCTGCAAGAACGCCGCGCCGTCCCGCACCCCGGTGCGGACCCACACCCGCCCGTCCTTCACGTTGTACTTGAGCGCGTTCTCCAGCAGGTTCACCGCGCAGCGCTCCAGCAGGACGGGATCGCCGGTCACGACCACGGGCGCCAGCCGCGCCTCCACGTCCACGCCCGCCTCCCCGGCCAGGTCGTCGAGATGGCCGAGCGCGCCCTGCACCACGTCCGGCAGCGGCGTCGCGGTCCGGGCGGCCAGGTCCCGCTCGGACCGGGCCAGCGTCAGCAGCCCGTCGATGAGCCGCTCGTGCCGGGCGGTGTTGCCGAGCAGCACGTCCGCGAGCGCCTTCGTCTCCGGCGGGCTCTTCCGGCTCGCGAGCGCGACCTCCAGCACCGTCCGGTTGATGGTCAGCGGCGTGCGCAGCTCGTGCGAGGCGTTCGCGACGAAGCGCCGCTGGACGTCGAACGCTCGGTTCAGCCGGTCCAGCATCCGGTTGAACGTCTCCGCCAGGTCCTTGATCTCGTCCTGCGGGCCGTCCAGCGCGATCCGCTCGTGCAGATTGCTCTCCGACAGCCGCCGCGCCGTCGCCGTCACCGCGTGCAGCGGGCGCAGCATCCGCCCCGCCACCACATACCCGATCGCCACCGCGAGGACCCCGAGCACCAGCATCGTGACCAGCGAGCTCTGCAGCAGCTGCTCCAGCACCTCGCGCTTCTGCTCGGCGACCCGCCGGTTCGCCTCCGCCTTCAGCTCCACCAGCGCGCTCACGTCACCCCGCGACGCCAGGTCCCGCAGCCGCGTGAACGCCGCCGGGTTGACGTCGTCCCCCGCCACCGTGAGGCGCTGGTCCATGGTGTGGACGGTCAGCAGATACGTCACCGCGACCAGAACCGCCGAACTGACGAGATACAGCGACCCGTACACCAACGTAAGCCGCGTCCGCACACTCAGCCGGGGCACCGTCATCGGGCCTCCAACCGGTATCCGGAGCCCGTCACCGTCTCGATCACCGGCGGCGCGCCCAGCTTGCGGCGCAGCGTCGCCATCGTGACCCGGACGATGTTGCTGAACGGGTCGATGTTCTCGTCCCACGCGCGCTCCAGCAGCCGCTCCGCGCTCACGACACCGCCCTCCGCCCGCATCAGCTCCTCCAGCACGGCGAACTCCTTCTTCGTCAGCCGCAGCTCCCGGCCGTCGCGCGCCACCTTCCGCCGGTGCGGATCGAGCCGGATGCCGCGCCGCTCCAGCACCGGCGGCACCGGCGGCCCGGACCTGCGCGCCAGCGCCCGCACCCGCGCCACCAGCTCACCGAACACGAACGGCTTCGGGAGATAGTCGTCGGCGCCGAGGGACAGCCCGTCCACCCGGTCGCCGACGTCGCCGGACGCGGTCAGCATCAGGATCCGGACAGGACTCCGCCGCGCCACCAGGTCGCGGCACACGTCGTCGCCGTGCACGGTCGGCAGGTCGCGGTCGAGGACCACCACGTCGTACTCGTTGTAGGACGCCCGCTCCAACGCGTCGTCGCCGTCGTACACCACGTCGACGGCCATCGCCTCTTCGCGGAGCCCCTCGGCGATCGCGTCCGCGAGCACCCGCTCGTCCTCGACGATCAGAACACGCATGCCGCCGAGCATGACCGGCGGGAGGTTAAACGCCGGTAAGGAAACCCGGCGGCGACACCGGCGGCGGGTTCACCCCGCCGCCGGCACCGCGCCGGGGACGCCGGACAAAGGTCACGATTGGACGGCGATGATGTCGTACGGCGTGTCCGGGGCCGGCGGAGTGCTGAACCGGGCGTTCGGGAGATACAGCGTGTTCCCGGACTTCGCCACGGTCGTGGGAACGTCGAACCGCGGATCGGTCAGCTTCTTGACGACCTTCCCCGCGGTGGCGTCCTCGTTCAGCTCGATGACGGCCACGGTGTTGAGCGCGTTCTGCACGGCGTACAGGGTCTTGCCGTCGAGCAGGATCCCGTCGCCGGCGGTCAGGACCTCGCCGCCCAGGTCGATCGTCTTCGCGACACCGGTCTGCGCGTCGACCTTGAAGATCTTGCCGGTGTTGGACTGGATGACGATCAGCGACTTGCCGTCCGGCAGCGCGGCGATCCCGTTGGCGTTGAACCCCTGCTGGAAGACGAGGTCGCCGCTCAGCGGGATGGTCTTCACGTCCGCGGCGTCGTCCTCGTCGAGCGGGATCCGGTAGAGCTGGGGATTGGTCGAGTCGGTCAGGTACGCGCCGTCCGCGCCGACGGTGACGTCGTTGACGAACGCCGTCTTCGTCGTGAGCTTGAACGACCGCAGGATCGCCCCGGTCCGCGTGTCGACGATGCGCGCGTCACCGCCGCGCCCGCCGGCCACGTACAGCCGGTGCCCCTGCGTCTTCATGCCGAGCGAGGGCGTCCCCGTCGCCGGGGTGATCACCTGCCCCTCGCCGGTGCGCAGATCGGCCCGGTAGATCGCCCCCGTGGCCCGCGAGCCGAGGAACGCCACCTTCCCGGGCCCGGCCGCGATCCCCTCGGGCTGGAACCCCGCCGGCAACGCGATCCGGTCCGGCGGCGCCGCCACGTCCCCGTGCGCGGACGCCCCGAGGGGAACCAGAACCCCGACCATCAGTGCAGTGCTGAGAATTCGAGACCACATGGCATCAACGTCCCGCACGAGCCCTTCGGGAGCCAGACCCATTACCCCGGGCGCACCGCCATACACCCGCTGAACACCTGCTCAGCGCCGCGATGGCACGCATTATCGGCACGCTCAGCCAATGCCACCCCCCTCTGACTTCCCCCACACGGTTAATGCGGGTTTAACGCCTTGGGCGGTGTTCTTGGGCTTCGTCCGGGGTGCGTGGCCTCGGTGGAGAGGGCGTGATGAGGGGTCGGGTGTGGGCCGTGATGATCGCGGTCGTGTTCGTGGTCGCCGGGTGTGGGAGTGATGAAGGGGGTGGAGTGGCGAGTGTCGGTGGGGCGGCGGCGGCCAAGGGGTCGGCGTCGGCGTCGGCCTCGCTTTCGCCGGAGGACGCGCAGCTTAAGTTCGCGCAGTGCATGCGCGAGAACGGGGTGGACGTTCCCGATCCCGGCGGTGACCAGAAGTCGATGCGGCTGGGCAAGGGGAACGACCGGAAGAAGCTTGAGGCGGCGCTGGAGAAATGCAGGTCGTGGCTCAAGGCCGGGGGGAAGATGCCCGATCTCAAGGACCCGAAGACCCGTGACCAGTACGTCAAGTTCGCGCAGTGCATGCGCGAGCACGGGGTGGACGTCCCCGACCCGGGGCCGGACGGGCAGATCAAGATTCCTTCGGGGGCCGTCAGCCCGGAAGCGGTCGAGAAGGCGCGGAAGGCGTGCAGGGGGAGCCTGCCAGGGGCCGCGAAGTGAGGCGCGGGGTCGTGGCGGGCGGTGTGGCCGTCGTGGTGGTGGTCGGCGGGGGAAGCGCGCTGGCCTGGACGGCGGAGGGCGGTGAGGCCCGGGCCGGGAACGCGGCGAAGCTGCGGGCCGTCGCCGTCAGCCGGGGGGATCTTGTCGACACCGAGACGGTCGACGGGAAGCTCACCCATGACGGTGTCCGCGAGGTGTGGGCGGGCGCGTCCGGGGTCGTGACGTGGGCGCCCGGGCAGGGGGCGGTGGTCAAGCGGGGCGGGACGCTGCTGAGAGTCGCGGGGGAGCCCGTCACGCTCATGTACGGCGGCAGTCCCATGTACCGGGTGCTCAAGAACGGTGACTCGGGGAACGATGTTCGGCAGCTAGAGAGGAATCTTCGGGCGCTCGGTTATGGCGGCTTGACCGTGGACGAGGAGTTCACCGCGGCCACTGAGAACGTTGTTAAGGAGTGGCAGGACGATCGCGGGCTTGAGCAGACCGGAATGGTCGATGGTGCGCAGGTCGTCTTCCTGGATGGGGCTGTGCAGATCCGGGAGGTCAAGGCGCCGGAAGGGAAGCAGGCGGTCAAAGGGCAGCCCGTTCTTACCGTGGCCGGGACCCGGCGGGTCGTTCGTGTCGATCTGGACGCCGACAGGCAGGATCTCGCGCGGAAAGGCGCGAAGGTCTCCGTGGAACTGCCGGGCGGGAAGAAGGTCGAAGGGACGATCAGCGATGTCGGCGAGGTCGCGGAGAGCACGGGGGAGGGGCAGGAGAAGAAGACCACGATCGGCGTCGAGATCTCCCTCGGCGGCGCCGGGACAGGGCGGTTCGACGAGGCGCCGGTCAGCGTCGAGCTGGAGAGCGAGCGCCGGGAGGGCGTCCTGTCGGTGCCGGTGGAGGCGCTGCTGGCGCTGCGCGAGGGCGGCTTCGGCGTCGAGGTCATGGACGGCGGGCGGCGGCTCGTCGCCGTGGAGGCCGGGGCGTTCGGCGGCGGGCGGGTCGAGATCGCCGGGGCCGGGATCGCCGAAGGCGTCCGGGTCGGGGTGCCCGCCGAATGAGCATCGTGGAGCTGGCAGGGGTGGCCAAGGAGTACGCGGGCGGCGTCGCGGCGCTGCGCGGCGTGGACCTGGTGATCGAGGCGGGGGAGCTGGCCGCGATCGTCGGGCCCTCGGGATCCGGGAAGTCGACGCTGCTGCACATGATCGGGACGCTGGACCGTCCGACCAGGGGCACCGTGCGGGTCGCCGGGCACGAGGTGGCGAGGCTGAGCGACCGGGCCCTGTCGGCGCTGCGGGCGCGGCATATCGGGTTCGTGTTCCAGCAGTTCCATCTGGCGGCGGGGGTGAGCGCGCTCGACAACGTCGCCGACGGGCTCCTGTACAGCGGGGCCGGGCTGCGGGAGCGCAGGGAGCGGGCCAGGGACGCGCTTGAGCGGGTCGGGCTCGGGCAGCGGGCCGGGCACCGGCCGCACGAGCTGTCGGGCGGCGAGCAGCAGCGGGTCGCGGTGGCGCGGGCCGTCGTGGGCGAGCCGGGCCTGCTGCTGGCCGACGAGCCGACCGGCAACCTCGACTCCGCGGCGGGCGCCGAGGTGCTCGCACTGCTGGACGAGCTGAACCGCGCCGGGACCACCGTCGCGATCATCACGCACGACCTGGACGTGGCGGCCGCGGCGCGGCGCCGGGTCCGGGTCCTGGACGGCCTGATCGTGGCCGACGAGCGGGCGGAGGCCGGCAGCCGATGAAGACGGAGCTGGAGCCTGCGCGGCTCGGGCCGGTGGACGTGCTGCGCGTCGGGCTGGGCGGGCTGCGGGCGCGTCCGGCGCGGGTGGTGCTGTCCGCGCTCGGCATCGCGATCGGGATCGCCACGATGGTCGCGGTGATCGGGATCTCCTCGTCCGGGAAGGAGGATCTGCTGCGGCGGCTCGACCGGCTCGGCACGAACCTGCTGACGGCCAGGCCCGGCGACACGCTGTTCGGTGACAAGGCCGCTTTGCCGCAATCGGCGCCCGAGATGGTGCGGCGGATCGGGCCCGTCACGGCGGTCGGCGCTACGGGAGCGGTATCTGCGAGTGTCCGCCGCACCGACAAGATCCCGGAGGAGGTCACGCACGGCATCTCCGTCCAGGCCGCGACGCCGGACCTGCTCGGCACCCTCGGCGTCCAAACGGCGAGCGGGCGCTGGCTGAATGCCGGTACCGCGCGTTATCCGAGTGTCGTGCTCGGCGCGGAGGCGGCGCGGCGGCTCGGGCTGGACCGGGCGGGCGGGCAGGTGTGGATCGGCGGGCGCTGGTTCGTCGTCCTCGGCGTCCTGCGGCCCGCGGAGCTGGCGCCGGAGATCGACCGCTCCGCGCTCGTCGGCTGGGACGCGGCACGCCGCTACCTGGGCTTCGACGGGCATCCGACGACGATCTACGAGCGGTCGGCCGACGCGTCCGTCAACGAGGTCAGAGACGTTCTGGCCCGGACGGTCAACCCGGAGCACCCCGAGGAGGTCCAGGTCAGCCGGCCCTCGGACGCGCTGGCGGCCAAGGCCGCGGCGACCGGCGCGTTCACCGGGCTGCTCCTCGGGCTCGGCGCGGTCGCGCTGCTCGTCGGCGGTGTCGGCGTCGCGAACACGATGGTGATCTCGGTGCTGGAGCGGCGCCGCGAGATCGGGCTGCGCCGCTCGCTCGGCGCGACGCGCGGGCAGGTCCGGACGCAGTTCCTGGCCGAGTCGCTGCTGCTGTCGGCGCTCGGCGGCGCGGCGGGCGTCCTGCTCGGCGCGGCGGTGACCATCGGATTCGCGCTCTGGAAGGGCTGGCCGCCGGTCGTGCCCGGGTGGGCGCTCGGCGGCGCGCTCGCCGCGACGCTCGCGATCGGGACCGTCGCGGGCCTGTATCCGGCGATGCGCGCGGCGCGGCTGCCCCCGACCGCGGCCCTGGCCACCGCCTGACCCTGGCGACGCGCTTGCCAACCGGTGCATGATTGGGACGCCGATGCCGTCTCGCCTGGGGGGAGGTGACTCCACAGCCATGCCGGTGCCACGTCCGCTCCGCGAACGCTGCCGTGAGTTCCTCGGGATCGAAGAAGAGATCCGCTACATCTTTCCCGCGCAGGCCTACGGCGGGGGAGCCGGTTTCATCTTCGTCATCACCGACGAGCAGATCTCGGTGATCTCCACCGGCGCGATCAGCCGCACCAC
This sequence comes from Actinomadura sp. 3N508, assembly GCF_044326375.1. Lineage (NCBI taxonomy): Bacteria > Bacillati > Actinomycetota > Actinomycetes > Streptosporangiales > Thermomonosporaceae > Actinomadura > Actinomadura sp. 3N508. The sequence continues at coordinate 351,622 of NZ_JBIRAX010000004.1, read as the reverse complement.
GCCGAAGAGCGTCTGGGGCGGCTATCCGCGCGGCAGCCGGCTCGGGCCGGTGGAGACCAGCACGACCCCGGCGTTCCATTTCGCGGGCGCGGACTTCGAGATCGACGACGAGTACATCGCGGTCGTCAACGCGGCCGACGCGGAGATCTTCGACCGCGACAGCCTCCCGAAGGACCCGCTCCCCGACCTGTGATCCGGGGTCAGAGGTCGCCCTTGAACTCGAGGCGGTGGAAGGCGCGGGCGAGGGGCTGCGCGGTGAGCTCCACCTGCCAGCGGCGGGCGCCGAGCTCGCGGAGGGTAGCGGCGACCGCCGACGCGGACGCCTCCGGCGGCGGCGTCCAGGCCAGCCGGCGGACGGAGTCGGGCTGGATGAGGTTCTCCGACGGCATGGAGTGCTCGTCGGCGAGCGCGGCGATGACCGCGCGGGCGGCGGTGAGGCGCTTGGCGGCCTCGGGGTCGCGGTCGGCCCAGCGGTGCGCGGGCGGCGGGCCGTCGCCGGGGACGGTCGGCTCGGGCAGCCCGCGGTCGGTGAGGTCGCGGGCGCGGGCGATGGCGCGCAGCCACGCGGACTGGTGCCGGCGGGCGCCGCGGCCCCGCATCGTCGGCAGCGCCTGCAGTTCGGCGGGCGTGCGCGGGGCGCGTTGCGCCAGCTCGATGATCGCGGCGTCCTGCAGCACCCGGCCGGGGGACAGGTCCCGCTCGCGGGCGATCTTGTCGCGGGCCTCCCAGATCTCCCGGACGGTGGCGAGCGCCCGCCGGTTCCGCACCCGGTGGATCCCGGACGTGCGGCGCCACGGGTCGGCCCGCGGCGGCTTCGGCGGCGTCGTCAGGATCGCCGCGAACTCCTCCAGGGCCCACTCCAGCTTGCCCTCGGCCTCCAGCTCGGCCTGCAGCGCGTCGCGCAGCTCGACCAGCAGCTCGACGTCCAGCGCGGCGTAGCGGAGCCAGTCCTCCGGGAGGGGGCGCGTCGACCAGTCGGCGGCCGAATGCCCCTTCTCCAGCAGGAAGCCCAGCACGTTCTCGACCATGGATCCGAGCCCGACGCGCGGATACCCGAGCAGCCGCCCCGCCAGCTCGGTGTCGAACAGCCGCCGCGGGACGAGGCCGACCTCGGCCAGGCAGGGCAGATCCTGGTTGGCGGCGTGCAGGACGAGCTCGGCGTCGGCGATCGCGGCGTCCAGGCCGGACAGGTCGGGCAGCGCGATCGGGTCGATCAGCGCCGTGCCCGCGCCCGCGCGGCGCAGCTGGATCAGGTAGGCGCGCTGCCCGTAGCGGTAGCCGGACGCCCGCTCGGCGTCGACGGCGACCGGTCCGGCGCCCGCGGCGAACGCGGCGATGACACGTTCCAGTTCGGCGTCGTCGGTGATGACGGGCGGGACGCCCTCGCGCGGTTCCAGCAGCGGGACGGGCGGCGGGCCGCCGCCGGTGTCCTCGGCCGGCTCCCGCACGGCCTGCTCTGGAACGGTCCCGGACCGCGTCGCGGCCGTGGTATCAGCACCGGTGTCCCGTTCGGGGCCGGTGGCGCGCGTTTCGGACACTCCCACAGAACCTTTTTCATCCTCGGGTCGACGAGCCGTGCGCGGCTTCCGGGACACCGGCGGACGAGAAGGGCTGCCAGCCTCCGTGTGCACTTCCGCCGCCTCGGTCTCGGACGCTGTGCTCACGCCCCCTACCGTACGTCGCTCAGCCGCCTGCCCCGCCAGGGCGGTCCGGCAGCGCGGCGACGCCGGACGGCGGCAGGCCCGCCGTCGTGCACATCACCTCGCACCAGGCCCGCACATGCGGGGCGAGATCATCGCCCGTCGGGGACCACGACGCGCGCAGCTCCAGCTCGGTCGTGGACGGCTCGCCGCGCTTGTCGCCGAAGCTCTCCGACACCGCCCGGGTGATCGTCCCGGACTCGCCCGCGTACCCGGCCGGTTCCAGCGCCTCGAGCAGCCAGTCCCACGCGACGGAGCCGATCAGCTCGTCGGCGGCGATCTCGGGCTCCAGGTCGGCGCGGATGTAGGCCACGATGCGGAACCCGTTCGTCCAGCCGCTCTCGCCGTCCGGGTCGTACAGGACGATGAGGCGCCCCATGGCGATCTCGGTGTCGTCGTCGCGGTAGACGCTGCCGGACAGCGCGGCGGCGTAGGGCGCCAGGCTCTGCGGGGCGGGCATGTCCTCCAGGTCGAGTTCTGGACGGACGCCGGGCCCGTCGAGGATTTCCTGGAGCGTGCCGAGGGCCCGCTCGAAGGCAGGTGGGTTCATGGATGGACCGGCCTGATCGCGGGGGTGTGGTCGGATGCGGGGGAGTGGTTCGGGACGGTGCTGCTCTGGCCGGCGATGCCGGAACGGAGCGGCGGCGGCAGAACGCGGAGGGGAAGCGGGCACGGCACAGGTGGTTTCGTCTCGGGGGCCGGGCCGCTCAGGCGACGGCCCGCACGGTGGCGGCGCGGCCGGTGGGCGCGCCGGACGCCAGGGCTGCCAGGGCGGGCGCGGCGGGGACCCCGATGGCGCCGGGCGCGGTCAGCGGCGAGCCGACCATGACGGCCGTGCCGCACTCCACGCAGGCCCGCTCGGGGCACTCCTCACCATGACCGTCCGGACACGGCGGCTGCTCGAACATACGTTCATCACCGCAGGTGGAGCAGTACAAGGGGGACCTCCCTCGGCTATGACACGCATCACGTTCGCACGCGCGGGTGACAGAATGCGGGACTTCGCTCGGCGTGTCCGGAAGTTCGTGCCGGTCCGGGGCCCGTTCCCGTGCTTTCTCACCGTTTTTTCGTGGGACGATCGCGTGGTGACCGACAGCACCGCGACCGACAGCCCCTTCCTGCTGGCATGCCGCCGGCGTCCGGTGCCGCACACGCCCGTGTGGTTCATGCGGCAGGCCGGCCGTTCGCTGCCCGAGTACCTGCGCGTCCGCGACGGCGTGCCGATGCTGGAGTCCTGCGCCCGCCCCGACATGATCGTCGAGATCACGCTGCAGCCGGTGCGCCGCTACGCGGTGGACGCGGCGATCTTCTTCAGCGACATCATGGTGCCGCTCAAGGCCATCGGCGTGGACCTCGACATCAAGCCGGGCGTGGGCCCCGTCATCGCCGACCCGATCCGCGACGCGTCCGGTGTGGCGGCGCTGCGGCCGCTCGTGCCGGACGACGTCCCGTACGTGACCGAGGCCGTCCAGGGCCTGGTCGGGGAGCTCGGCGCCACCCCGCTGATCGGCTTCGCCGGGGGCCCGTTCACGCTCGCCTCGTACCTGATCGAGGGCGGGCCGTCCAAGAGCCACGAGCGCACCAAGGCCCTGATGTACGGCGAGCCCGAGCTGTGGGCCGACCTCATGGCCCGGCTCGCCGACCTCACGATCGCGTTCCTGAAGGTGCAGGTCGCGGCGGGGGCGAGCGCCGTGCAGCTGTTCGACTCGTGGGTCGGCGCGGTCGCCGCGCAGGACTACCGCGAGTCCGTGCTGCCGCACACCCAGCGGATCTTCGCCGAGATCGAGCCGCTCGGCGTCCCGCGCATCCACTTCGGCGTCGGGACGGGCGAGCTGCTCGGCCCGATGGGCGAGGCCGGGGCGGACGTCGTCGGCGTCGACTGGCGGGTCCCGCTCGACGAGGCCGTCAGCCGCGTCCCGCACGGCAAGGCACTGCAGGGCAACCTCGACCCGGCGATCCTGTTCGCCCCGTGGGAGACCATCGAGAGCCGGGCCCGGGACGTGCTCGCCCGCGGCCGCACCGCCGAGGGCCACATCTTCAACCTGGGGCACGGCGTGTCGCCGGCCACCGACCCGGACGTGCTGGCCCGCCTCGCGGACCTCGTCCACGAGGCGAGCACCCTTTAGCACGCACAGGGACACGCTCTAAGCGGGCGGCGGAGGCCCCTTCGGGGCTTTCGGGCCCGACGGACCGGAGCCGGCGGTGGCGTTCCCCGGCGCCGGGGCCGGCTGCTGGGTGCCCGGCCCGCCGCCGGGCGCGGGCGGGCGGGAGCCGATCCCGAACCGTGCGCGCAGCCGGTGCCGGAACATCACCAGCGGCGTGGCGATCACCGCGGCCAGGACGAGGAACGGCAGCAGCCAGGCCAGCAGGATGGCGATGCCGCCGAGGAACGTGGCGAAGGCGTTCCAGCCGTCGCCGAGCGCGTCCACGAAGCCGCCCTCGTCGTCCTTCTCCTTGGGCGGCTCGGGCTTGGTCACCAGCGTGACGGTCACCGTCGCGTACTGGGTGCTGCTCCTGAGCGCCTTCTCGCGCGCCTGCAGCGCCTCCAGGTCCGACTCCCGCTCCGCGATCTCCTGCTCGACGTTGATGATCTCGCTGACGGAGTTCGCCCGCTCCAGCAGCTTGCGGAACGAGACGAGCGTCGCCTCGGCGGAGCGGACGCGGGCCTGCACGTCCGCGACCTCGCCCGTGACGTCCTCGGCCTCCTGGGTCAGCGACAGCTTGCTGCCGAGCTGCGTGCTGAGCTGGTTCAGCAGTTCCGTGTACCGGGGGGTGGGGATCTTCAGCGCGATCTCGGAGCGGGCCGGGTCGGTCGAGCTCGACTCCCGCTCGATGTAGCCGCCGGCCGCCGTCACCAGCTGCTTGGCCTTGGTGGCGGAGGCGTCCACGTCATCGGCCCTGACCCGGAGCCGCGCCGTGTGGACGACCTCGCGCGCGGCGGCGAGGGGCGCCCGCGTCGTCGTCCCGGCGCCGGGCGCCTCGTTCCTGCCCGCCCCCGGCTGGGCCTCCGGCGCGGCAGGGCCGCCTTTGTCCACGGCCCGTGACTCGCTGCCGCCGCTGTCGCTGCCGCCGCTGCTGCAGGCGGCCAGCGTCCCGGCGAGCAGGAGCACGACCATCACGTACGCGACCTGCCTGACATTCCTGACGATCCGCATGCGGCTTGGACGGAGATGACACAGGTCACAGTTCCGGCGGACGCGTCGCGATCAGGGCACGAACCGGGCACACGGACATCACGGCCGCCTCCCGCCCGCACCGGACCCGGTGCGCGATGCCGCGCGGCGTCTGGGAGGCTTGGAACATGTCCACGTCCCACGCCGTCGTCGTCGGGGGCGGCATCGCGGGGCTCACCGCCGCGCGCCTGCTCGCCCGCGAGGGCGTGCGCGTGACCGTGCTGGAGGGCTCCCCGCGCATCGGCGGCAAGCTGCACGTGAGCGAGATCGCCGGGATCCCGGTGGACGAGGGCGCGGAGGCGATGCTCGCCCGCCGCCCGGAAGGCCTCGACCTGGTCGAGGAGCTCGGGCGTGGCGACGATCTCGTGAACCCCGGCACCACCTCCTCGGCGATCTTCAGCCGGGGCGCGCTGCGGACGATCCCGTCCGGGCAGGTGATGGGCGTGCCGTCCGACCTGCGGGCGCTGGCCGCCTCCCAGGTGCTGTCCCCGGCGGGGCTGGCGCGCGTCCCGCTGGACCTCGTCCTGCCGGAGACGCGGCGCGGCGCCGACGTATCCGTCGCCGCGTTCATCGGCGCCCGCGTCGGCCGCGAGGTCGTCGACCGGCTCGTCGAGCCGCTGCTCGGCGGCGTGTACGCGGGACGCGCCGACCTGCTGTCGTTCGACTCGACGCTGCCCGCCGTCGCCGCCGCCGCGCGCACCCACCGCTCGCTGATCGGCGCCGTCCAGGGCGTCCGGGACGCCGCGCCCAAGAACCCCGGCCCGGTGTTCGCCACCCTCCCGGACGGGCTCGGCACCCTCCCGCACCTGGTCGCCGACGACATCGCCGCCGCCGGAGGCACGGTCAGGACGGGCGCGACCGTCCGCGAGCTGCGCCGCCGCGACGGCGGCTGGCGGCTCACCATCGGCCCCACCCGCGACCCCGAGTACCTGGACGCCGACGCCGTCGTGATCGCCGTCCCGGCCGCGCCCGCGTCCCGGCTCCTCAAGCCGGACGTCCCCGCCGCCGCCCGCGAGCTCGCCGATATCGAGTACGCCAGCATGGCGATCGTCACGCTCGCCTACCGGACCACCGCGTTCCCGCGCCTCCCCAAGGGCAGCGGCTACCTCGTCCCCGCCGTGGAGAGCGATCCCGAGCGCGGCGGACGCGGCGTCAAGGCCGTCACGTTCAGCTCGATAAAATGGCCTCACCTGCGCGAACACGGCTCCGGCATGATCGCGGTCCGCTGCTCCATCGGGCGGTTCGGCGAGGAGCGCACGCTCCAGCGGCCCGACGACGAGCTGACCGCCACCGCGATGGCCGAGCTGGCCGCGACCTGCGGCGTCACCGAGCTGCCCGAGGACAGCCGGGTGACCCGCTGGGGCGGCGGACTCCCGCAGTACAACGTGGGCCACGCCGACCGCGTGGCCAGGATCCGGGCCGCGGTCGCCGGGCAGCCGGGCCTCGCCGTCGCGGGCGCCGCCTACGACGGCCTGGGCATCCCCGCGTGCATCGCCTCCGCGCGCGCGGCCGCCACCCGGATCCTGGACGACCTGCGGAGCCGAGACCCGCGCGGCGGAGACCCGCGCAGCCGAGAAGGAGCAGATCATGACGCAGCCGGCGGGCAAGCCGAAGGCACGCGAACTCAATGACGTCATCCGCTACACGATGTGGTCGGTGTTCCGGCTCGCGAACCCCGGCTCGGTCGGCGAGCGCGACGCCGCCGAGGTCCAGGACCTCCTCGACCAGGCCGCCCAGAAGGACGTGACCACCCGCGGCGCCTACGACGTCGCCGGGCTGCGCGCCGACGCCGACTACATGTTCTGGTGGCACGCGCCGACCTCCGACGACCTCCAGGAGACCTACACCCGGTTCCGCCGGACGTTCCTGGGCCGCAACAGCGAACCGGTGTGGTCGCAGATGGCGCTGCACCGCCCGGCCGAGTTCAACAAGAGCCACATTCCCGCGTTCCTCGCCGACGAGGAGCCGCGCGCGTACGTGTGCGTGTACCCGTTCGTCCGGTCCTACGAGTGGTACCTGCTGCCGGACGAGGAGCGCCGCGCGATGCTCGCCGAGCACGGCAAGATGGCGCGCGAGTACCCCGACGTCCGGGCCAACACGGTGGCGTCGTTCGCGCTCGGCGACTACGAGTGGATGCTGGCGTTCGAGGCCGACGAGCTGCACCGCATCGTCGACCTGATGCGCCACCTGCGCGGCGCGCGGGCCCGGATCCACACCCGCGAGGAGATCCCGTTCTACACGGGCCGCCGCAAGCCGGTCGCCGAACTCGTCGCCGGCCTCGCCTGACCGTCCCGTGATCGCGGAGGCCCGCTAGTCGCCGCCCCCCGAGCCGCCTCCGTAATCGCCTGCGTCGAAGCCGGGGTCGGACCGGTTGCCGGCTCCCAGGTTCCGGTGCCCACGGTGCCGGTCGCGGGGCAGCGCGATCGGTTTCGGGTCCTTTGCCTGGAGGATCGCGCGGAGCCTGGCGTCCTCGACGCCGTCCGGCCCGAGCACGGCGAGCCGTCCGGCCTGGGACGCGCCCGGCTCCCCGATGAGGCTCCGGCGCAGCGCCCGGCCCCGCCGGGTGGGGCGCCTGCCGCGCATCAGCCCGGCCTCGCGCAGCGCGTCCGCGACGGCGAGCGCCGCCGCCGACTCCGCGGCCTCCGCGATCACCTGGCCGAGCGGCCGCCCGGCGTTGGGGATCGCGGTGAGCACCGCCTCCTCCACCGGATCGCCGGGCTCGCGCACCACGGCGCCGGCCCGGCGCGTGGCCCTGGAGATCCGGATGGCGCGCCGCTCGTACAGGGCGAGCACCGCGACCAGGACGACCCTGGACGGCCCGCCGCACAGATACGCGGTCGTGTAACGGTCGAGCTCGTCCAATGTGCCCCCTCGCGACGCGCCGTCGTCCAAGAGGACGTTCCGGCAACCGTGGCGGTTGCCTGCCCGGCCCCTATTCCGCGGGTTCGAGGGTGAGGGAGATCGAGTTGATGCAGTAGCGGTCGTCGGTGGGCGTGTCGTAGCCCTCGCCGTGGAAGACGTGCCCAAGATGCGAGTCGCACACCGCACAGCGCACCTCCGTGCGGACCATGCCGAGCGTGCGGTCCTCGATCAGGGTGACCTTGTCGGAGTCGGACGGCGCGTAGAACGACGGCCAGCCGCAGTGGCTCTCGAACTTGGTCTCCGAGCGGAACAGCTCCGTCCCGCAGGCGCGGCACCGGTACACGCCGACGGTCTTGGTGTCGGTGTACTCGCCGGTGAAGGGCTTCTCGGTACCGGCCTCCCGCAGCACGTGGAACTCCTCGGGGCTGAGCTCCGCCCGCCACTCATCCTCGCTCTTGCGGATCTTCTCCATACCGTCGACGGTACCCGCCGCCCTGTCCGACCAGTGGGTTAACGTGCTGGGTATGGCCTCGCCCTACATCGAGATCCCGGTCGGGGATCGGCTCGTCAAGGTGTCCAACCCCGACAAGGTCTACTTTCCCGAGCACGGCTACACCAAGCGGCAGCTCGTGGAGTACTACCTGGCCGTGGGGGAGGGCATCCTGCGCGCCACCCGCAACCGCCCGACGACGCTGGAGCGCTGGCCCGCCGGCGTCTTCGAGGGTGCCCGCATGGCCACCCGCGAAGACTACGCGCGCGGTCAGGCGGGCGTGGGGGGCGCGGGCAAGTCCGACGCGTTCTACCAGAAGCGCGTCCCCAAGGGCGCGCCCGACTGGGTGAAAACGTCGCGCATCGCGTTCCCCAGCGGCCGCTCCGCCGACGAGGTCCGCCCGACGGAGGTCGCCGTGATCGCGTGGGCGGCCAACCTCGGCACGCTGACGTTCCACCCGTGGCCCGTCCGCGACGGCGACGTCGACCATCCCGACGAGCTGCGCATCGACCTCGACCCGCAGCCCGGCACCGACTTCTCCGACGCCGTCCGCGTCGCGCTCGGCCCGGCCCGCGAGCTGCTCGCCGAGCTGGGGCTCACCGGCTTCGTGAAGACGTCCGGGAAGGGCGGCGTGCACATCTACGTCCGGATCGAGCCGCGCTGGACGTTCACCGAGGTCCGCCGGGCCGCGCTGGCGTTCGGCCGCGAGGTGGAGCGCCGGGCTCCGGCCGAGGTCACCACCCGGTGGTGGAAGGAGGAGCGCGGCGAGCAGGTCTTCATCGACTACAACCAGAACGCCCGCGACCGGACGATCGCGTCCGCCTACAGCGTCCGGCCCGCCCCGCACGCGCCCGTCTCGGCGCCCGTGACCTGGGACGAGCTCGCCGACGCCGACCCGCACGACTTCACCATCGCCACCATGCCCGCCCGCTTCGCCAAGCTCGGCGACCTGCACGCCGCGATCGACGACGAGTCGTTCTCCCTCCAGGGCCTCCTCGACCTCGCCGACCGCGACGAGCGCGACCACGGCCTCGGCGACATGCCGTATCCGCCGAACTATCCGAAGATGCCGGGCGAGCCGAAACGCGTCCAGCCGAGCAAGGACACCGACAACCGCTGACCGCGGAAAGTCCGGGGTTCCTGGGGCACCCGTGTGGTGTATTTCACTGGCCGATTCCGGACGGGGAAGGTGTCGCGCGGTGAGCTGTCACTGTCGCGTTGAGTGATCAACCAGGTCATTTTCTGCGCCTGTCAAGAATCGTCGGAAGTCATTTACCGTGCTGTCCGTCACGTGCCGTCGTCGGCACGTCTCCCAGAAGGAGCATGATGGACCAGCCACACCATGGCTCTTCCCGCCGGACGTTCCTGGGCATGGCCGCCACCGCCACCCTGGTGCAGGTCATGACCGGTGCCGCGCCGGCCGAAGCGGCGTCCGCGCCGGCCGGCCCGCCGAAGCCGCCGGGGCGGAAGGGCCGCGGTAAGACGGTCGCGATCCTCGGCGCGGGCGTCAGCGGGCTGACCGCCGCGCTCAGGTTCACCGAGGCCGGCTACAAGGTGACCGTCCTGGAGGCGCAGGACCGCGTCGGCGGCCGCAGCTTCACCGCCCGCCGCGGCGCCACGATCACCGAGGTGTGGGCGGATGGATCGGCCCGCACCCAGACCTGCCGGTTCGACCGCGGCCTCTACGCCAACCTCGGCCCCGCGCGCCTGTCGAGCGACGACCAGCGGGTCATCGCGATGTGCCGCAGGCTCCGCATCCCGCTCGAACCGTTCCTGATGAAGTCCCACGCGAACCTGTACCAGACCGAACGGGTGTGGCAGCGGGCGGCCGTGCCGCACGGCCGCATCACCAACGACGTCCAGGGATATGTCGCCGAATTGGCGGCCGCGGCCGTCAAGAAAGGGCTGCTCGACGGCGGCGGAGGCGGGCCGTCGGGATTGAGCGAGGCCCAGCGCCAGGCGTTGCTTGTTCTGCTCACCGAATTCGGCGATCTGGACGAGTCCGACCACGTTTACAAGGGGTCCACGCGGTCGGCTTTGGCCAAACCCCTCAGCGTCAAGCAGCAGCCCGAGAAGGCCGATCCGCTCGCTCTTCCGGACCTGCTGGAAAGCGCATTCTGGGAGCATCGGTATTTCGATTACCTCTATCACGGCTACCAGCCCTCGATGCTCCAGCCGGCCGGCGGAATGGACGTGATCGTCCGCCGGATGGCCGCCGCGCTGCCCGCCGGGACCGTCACGCTCGACGCGCCCGTCCATGCCATCAGGGCCGCCGAAGACGGGGTGCGCGTCGCGTGGAAGGACGGCGACGGCGAGCACGACGAGCGGTTCGACTACTGCCTGAGCAGCATCCCCGTCCCGGTCCTGCGGCAGCGCGTCGAGCTCGCCGGGTTCTCCGCCGAGTTCGCGCGCGCCGTCGCGGGCGTCGGGTTCGCGCCCGCGTGCAAGATCGGCTGGCAGGCGAACCGGCGGTTCTGGGAGTCGGAGAAGTACCGGATCTACGGCGGGATGAGCCGGATCGACAACGAGATCACCCAGGTCTGGTATCCGTCCACCGGCCACGTCGACCGCGCGGACAAGGGCGTCCTGATCGGCGCCTACTGCTCCTACGACAACGCCGAGACGCTCGGCGACCGGCCGCACGACCAGCGCCTGAAGGTCGCCCGGGAGGCCGGGGCGAGGCTGCACGGCGAGTTCGCCGACCGGTCGATCGTCCCGGACCGGCAGGGCATGTCCGTCGCCTGGCACAAGGTGCCCTACCAGCTGGGGTCGTGGGCCAACTGGGACCACACCGTCCCCGAGCAGCGGGAGATCTACGAGACGCTGATCAACCTCCAGGGGCACGGCAACGTCCTGGTGATCGGCGACCAGATCTGCCCGCTGCCCGGCTGGCAGGAGGGCGCGATGATGTCCGCGGACTGGGCCTTCGAGTCCATTCACGGGCGGCGGCGCGGTCGCGTGACCGCCCACCGCGTCCCCGACTCCAGGCGCGTGACGGCCGTCCGCTGACCGCGCCGCTCCGGACATGGCGAGGCCGCCGCCCCCTCGGGGGACGGCGGCCTCTTCGTCGGATCAGTGGAACTTGCGTTCCTGGACGGGCAGCGTGACACCGGACGGGCCGCGCCACGTCGTGAGCGGCTGCGGGGCGAGCGCCGTGGCGTCGTCCCCGCCGACGACGACCGGGATGCTGATGGAGCTGCCGCGCAGGTCCACCGTCACCTTGGCCTCGGTCGGCGTCTCGGTGTTGTAGTCGGCGTCCGTCCCGGCGATGACCAGCGCGAGGCGGTGCCCCTTCTTCAGCACGTACTCCTGGCTGAGCGTCTCCCACCGGACGTCGTAGTAGCGGCCCGGCTTCAGCGGCGCCGGACGGCTCAGCGACCGGTCGTTCTGCGCGTCGAGCCAGCCGCGGGCGACCACGTTCACCGGCGAGGTCACCGTGGTGGTCTCCGTCTGCTTGTAGCAGGCGTCGTCACCGGGCGCGCTCTCACCGTTGCAGTCCTCGGTGTCGAGCGTCCGGATGCCGGAGCCCCGCCCGAGGTAGTCGACCCGGGTGTCCTCGCCATAGTCGACGAGCAGCGCGGTCAGGTTGGACGTCGGCTTGTCCAGCATGATCCGCAGGCGGGCGTCGGGCGTCCCGGACAGGCGTCCGGTCAGCGGCAGCGGGCCCGACACGAACGCGGCCCTGAACGGCTTCGCCGTCCCCGGGTCGCTGACCATCTCGCCCTCCGAGTGGCCCGCACCGCGCGGGCCGGCGGCGTCGGTGAAGGTGACCGTCGAGCCCTTCGCGGCGGGCTTCAGGCCGAGCGAGCCGTCCGCGGCGGGCCGCAGGGTGAGGGGCCGGGCGTCCCGGGACGGCCAGTCCCGCTGCGTGATCCACTGGTCGGGGCCGATCTCGATGTCGGCGCGCGGCTCCCGCATCACATCGTTGCGGATCTTGTGCAGCTCGTGGTCGAACCACTTGTGCAGGGTCGCGACCCACTCGTCCCGCCGCGTGTCGAACGGGTCGACGTGGCCGCGCTGCGACAGCCACACCTTCCGGTCGATGCCGCGCCTGGCGAGCTCGTTCCACCAGAGCGAGAAGTGGTTGCCCTTCACGTTCAGGTCGTTCACGCCGTGGAAGGCGAACAGGCTGGCGCGGACGTTGCGGACGTCGCCGACCGTCCCGTGCCGGTGGTCGGCGGTCCGCCAGTAGGCGTTGTAGTTGCCGGTCGCGTCGTCCTCGCCCTCGTCGAGCGCGGCCCTGACGGCGGCGCACTTCTCGGGCGGGTCGGTGTCGACGTAGTCGGAGAGCCACGGCTGCTCGTCCGTCCAGTACTTCACGCCGTTCATGCGGCTGTAGTCGTACCAGCTGCTGATCGCCGAGATGGGGACGATCGTCTCCAGGCCCTCGACACCGGTCGCCGCGACGCCGTTGGCGAGCGTCCCGTCGTAGGACTTGCCGATCATGCCGGTGCGGCCGGTGCTCCACGCGGCCTTCACCGCGCTGCCGTCCGCCCGGGTCGCCTTCGCGCGCCCGTTCAGCCAGTCGACCACGGCCTTGACGCCGAGGATGTCGGTCGGCCCGCCGCTCACCGGGCAGCCGTCGGACTTCGTCGTCCCGATCATGTCGACGGCGAGGAACGCGTACCCGCGCGGCACGAAGTAGTTGTCGTAGTAGAGCGGGAACTTCACCGGGTTCCCGTTCGCGTCGTAGGTCTTGCGCTCGCCCTCGTTGCCGCGTCCCGCGTTGTCGTAGTACGGGCTCGCGTCCATCACGATCGGGACCTTGAGGCCCTTCTCGGTCTCCTTGGGCCGGATGATGTCCACGTTGACGCGGTCCTTCTTGCCGTCGCCGTCGCTGTCCACCCCGGACTCGACGTACACGTGCTCGCGGATCGCGTCCTTGTAGGAGAAGACCGGCTGGGTCACGCCGTCCTTCACCACGATCCTGGGGGCCGCCTGGGCGAACGCAGTCGCGCCGCCCGCCGCGATCAGGGCCGCACCGGTCAGTACGGCCACCGCCCCCGTCCGCCGGGTCCGTCTCAGGGATCTCCTGGCCAACCCGCACCTCCCGAATAAAGAATGATCTCTACGGGGGCACAGGCTCTCGCCCGGGGATGGCCGGGTAAAGGGCGGGTGCTCGGTTAACTCCGGCCGGATTTGGTCATGTCCTGCCCTTGCCATCAGGCCAGGTCGGCGAGGAGGGGCGGCAGGTCGCCGTCGTGGACGAGCGTCAGCCGGCGGGTGGCCCTGGTCAGCGCGACGTAGAGGTCCTGGCCGCCCTTCGGGGAGCCGGCCAGGATGCCCGCCGGGTCGACGATGATCACGGAGTCGAACTCCAGGCCCTTGGCCTCCTCGGTGGTCAGCACGACGACGGGGGAGTCGAGCGCCTCCGGGGTCGCGCCCGCGGCGGCGTGCGGGAGGGCGGCCAGGACGGCGGCGTGCCGGGCGGCGGACGCGATGACGGCGAGCCGCCCCTCCTTGAACGCGCCGCCGATGCCGTCGGGGGTCCCGGCGGCGATGCTCGACAGCTCCGACCGGACGAGCGAGGGCAGCTCCGCGACCGGCAGCGCGAGCGCGGCGGGCGGCGGGCCGTCGTCGCGGACGGACTCGGGCGGTGTCTGGCCGGGCGCGACGGCGGCGAGGACGCGGGCGGCGACCCGCATGATGGCGGCCGGGGTGCGGTAGTTGACCAGCAGGCGCTGCTCGCGCCAGCGGCCGGGGACGTACCGGTCGAGCATCTGGCCCCAGGACGCGGCCCCGGCGGCGTTGCCGGTCTGGGCGATGTCGCCGACGACGGTCAGGGAACGGGTCGGGACGCGCTTCATCACCGTCCGCCAGGCCATCTCCGACAGCTCCTGCGCCTCGTCGACGATCACGTGCCCGTACACCCATTCGCGGTCGGCCAGGGCGCGCTGGGCGGTGGTGAGCGGCGGGCCGCCGTCCTGGTGGCGTTCGGCCAGGTCGGTCCCGGAGATCAGATCGCCGGCGGCGAGCGCCTCGGCGCTGCCGGTGCCGGCGGACTCGATCACCTCCTGGGCGTACTTCGCCTCCCGCGCGCGCTCTGCGGCGGCGGCGCGCTCGCGGGCCTTGTCGGCGGAGTCGTCCTTGCCGAGCAGGTCGGCGGCCTCGTCCAGGAGGGGGACGTCGGAGACCGTCCAAGGGGCGCTGGACGGGCGGGGCGCCGAGCGGAGCTCGTCCGTTGAACGGTGGTGGGTGGGGGCTGGAGGACGGTGCAGGAGTGCCGACTCGGCGGGCTTCAGACCTGCTTGGGCGCCCAGGCGGTCTAGGGCATCGGGGTCGGCGAAGAGGTCGGACAGGAGCCGCTCGGGGGTCAGTTCGGGCCAGAGCGCGTTGATCGCGGACTGGACGGCGGGTTCCTGCCAGAGGTTCTCCTTGGCGAGGCGGAGTTCCGTCTCGTCCAGGAGGGGCTCGTCCTCGGCCTCGTCGATGAGTTCCTGGAGCCAGGCGGGCAGGCCGCCGTTGCCGGCGATGTCCTCCAGGGGCTCGTCCATGATGCGGTCGAACTGCTCGGCGCGGTTGACGGCGAGCGCCTCCAGCAGGTCGTGGACGAACCGGCGCCGCTGGATGTTGTGGGGGAGGTGCAGGCCGCGCGCACGGTCGCGTGCCTGTTCGCAGGTCTCGGCGTCCACGACCAGGGTGAGGCCGTCGGCGCCGACGTGCAGGCCGTCCTCCGGGACGCGCTGCCGGTCGTGGACGGCCTCCCGCAGCAGATCGGCCATGCGCAGGTCGCCTTTCACGACGGCGACCGCGGGGTCTTCCGTGGCGGTCGCCTTCAGGCCCGGATACAGCTCGCCGACCGTGGAGAGGGCGACGTCCGTCTCGCCCAGGCCGGGGAGCACCTGCTCGATGTAGCGGAGGAACGTGGCGTTCGGGCCGACGACGAGCACGCCGCGCCGTTCGAGGACGTCCCGGTGCGTGTACAGCAGGTACGCGGCACGGTGCAGCGCGGCGACCGTCTTGCCGGTGCCGGGGCCGCCCTGGACGACGAGCACCCCCTGCAGGCCGGAGCGGATGACCTGGTCCTGCTCCTCCTGGATGGTGGCGACGACGTCGCTCATCCGGCCCGTCCGGCCGCGGCGGAGCGTGGCGAGGAGCGCGGCCTCCCCGACGATGCCGCCGCGCTCGGACTCCGCCAGGCCCTCCAGGTCGAACACCTCGTCGTCAAGCCGGACGACCTCGCGGTGGCGCAGGTGCAGGTGGCGGCGCCGGGCGAGGGTGCCGGGCGCGCCCGGCGTGGCGGTGTAGAACGGGCGGGCCGCGGCGGCGCGCCAGTCGATCAGAAGGGGCTCGCGGTTCTCGTCGCGGAGGCCGACGCGGCCGATGTAGAACGTGTCGCCGGGGCCGTCCGCGTCGGCGCGGTGGTCGATCCGGCCGAAGCACAGGCCGTGCTCGACGCCGCCGAGCCGGGCGAGGCGGCGGGCGGCCTCGTCGGTGGCGACGGCGCTCTCCAGCCGGGCCTGGAAGGCGCTGCCGCCGCCCGTCGCGGGGCCCTCGCGCAGCGCCCGCTCGGCCTGCTCGCGCTCGATGTCGAGCCGCGTGTACACGCGGGACACGTACTCCTGCTCGGTGCGTATCACGGCCTGCCGCGCATTTTCCTCGCGTTCGGGGTTGACAGCGTCCGCTTGACGGAGTCCCATGCCTGTGCTACGCTCCTATTCATAGGATGGAATTTTTGTGCGCAACTCGTAAGTTGCCACCCTACCATCCTTTTCCTGCGCGCTGTGCGCGATCTTTCGGCCCGGCCCAAAAAAGATCATGTCTGTTGGGGTCGTGGTCATCCCGGCGGTACCCGCGGGCCATCGGCCTCGGTGAGGCTTTCGGCGATCGATGCCGGAATCTCCCGAAAGGTCGCTACCCCCATGGCCGACATCGCACGCCCGCTGAACCGGCGACGCTTCCTCGTCACCAGCGGGCTCGCCACCGCCGTCGCCGTGGCCGGCGCCCCCGGCCCCGCGCACGCCGCCCCACGACCCCGGACCCTCGACGGTGACCCGTTCACCCTCGGCGTCGCGTCCGGCGACCCCGAACCGGACGGGTTCGTCCTCTGGACCCGGCTGGCCCTCGACCCCATCGCCGAGGACGGCCTCGGCGGCATGCCGTCCCGGACGATCCCCGTCGGCTGGGAGGTCGCGTCCGACGAGCGGTTCCGCCGGATCGAGCGCCGCGGCACCGCCGCCGCCCGCGCCGCGTCCGCGCACTCCGTCCACATCGAGCTGAACGGCCTGCGCCCCGGCCGCGAGTACTGGTACCGCTTCCGCGCCGGCCGCCACATCTCCCCGGTCGGACGGACCCGCACCGCCCCCCACCCCGCCACCTACGGCCCGGCCCTCGCGATGGCCTTCGTGTCGTGCTCCCAGTTCGAGCACGGCTACTTCACCGCGTACCGGCGGCTCGCCGAAGAGAACCCCGACCTGATCCTGCATCTCGGCGACTACCAGTACGAGTACAAGAAGGACGTCTACAACATCCCGGGCGGCAACGTCCGCGACCACGAGGGCCCCGAGACCGTCACGCTGGCGACCTACCGGCAGCGGCACGCCCAGTACAAGTCCGACCGCGACCTGCAGGCCGCGCACCAGTCGGCGCCGTGGCTCGTCGTGTTCGACGACCACGAGGTCGAGAACAACTGGGCCGACGACGTCCCCGAGAACAACTCCGACACCCCGTCGCCCGAGGCGTTCCGCGCCCGCCGGGTCGCCGCGTTCCAGGCGTACTACGAGAACATGCCGCTGCGCCGCCGCTCCATCCCGCGCGGCCCCGACATCCAGGTGTACCGGCGCGTGTCCTGGGGCCGGCTCGCCAACTTCCACATGCTCGACACCCGTCAGTTCCGCGACGACCAGGCCTGCGGCGACGGCTACAAGGACTGCCCCGACGCGCTCGACCCGAAGCGCTCCATCACCGGCGACCGGCAGGAGCGCTGGCTGCTGGACGGCTTCCGCCGCTCCCGCGCCCAGTGGGACGTCCTCGGCCAGCAGGTGTTCTTCGCGCAGCGCGACAACACCGACGGGCCCGTCAAGAAGACCTCGATGGACTCCTGGGACGGCTACGCCGCGTCCCGCGACCGGATCACCAAGGGCTGGCTGGACGCCAAGGTCCGCAACCCCGTCGTGCTCACCGGCGACGTCCACGTCCACTGGGCCAGCGACCTGAAGGCCGACTACGACGACCCCGGCTCGAAGACGGTCGGCGCCGAGCTGGTGTGCTCGTCCATCACCAGCGGCGGCGACGGGGCGGACTCCGACCCCGCCGACCACCCCTTCCTCAAGATCAACAAGCATCTGCGGTTCTACAACAACCAGCGCGGCTACGTCCTGACGACGATGTCCAGGGACGAGATGAAGGCCGACTTCAAGACGCTGCCGACCGTCAGGACGCACGACGCGCAGGCGTCCGTCAAGGCGACGTTCGTCGTCGAGGACCGCGTGCCCGGCGTCAAGCAGACCTACCTGCGCCCCTTCGACGCGCCGAAAGGAGCTACGCGCTCGGGCTCGGACGAGGAGCTGATCCGCCAGACCATCGAGAACGAGACCCAGCGACCCTGACGATCCGGCCGCCCGCCCTGGCCCGGGACGCAGCACCCGGGCCAGGGCCTCAGCGGTCGACGCGGGGGCTGGTGGCCTCGCCGGAGAGGATGTCGGCCAGGTCGTAGGCGACCGGGACCTCCAGCTGCTCGTAGGTGCACGACCCGGGCGTGCGGTCGGGGCGCCAGTTGCGGAAGCGGGCCGTGTGCCGGAACCGGTCGCCCTCCATCGCCTCGTACGCCACCTCGACCACCAGGTCGGGGCGCAGCGGCACCCAGCTGAGGTCCTTCTTGCCCGTCCAGCGGGAGATCGCGCCCGGCATCCGGTCGGCGGTCGCCTCGGACTGGCTCGCCCACTCCGCCCACGGATGGTCCGCGATGTCCTGCAACCGGTACGGCTGGAGCTCCTCGACCAGCTCGGCGCGGCGCTTCATCGTGAACGACGCCGCGACCCCCACATGCTGGAGATGCCCCTTGTCGTTGTAGAGGCCGAGCAGCAGCGACCCCACGATCGGGCCGGACTTGTGCCAGCGGAAGCCCGCCACCACGCAGTCGGCGGTCCGCTCGTGCTTCACCTTGAACAGCACCCGCTTGTCGGGCTGGTACGGGACGTCGAGCGGCTTGGCGATGACGCCGTCGAGCCCGGCGCCCTCGAACTCGTCGAACCAGCGCAGCGCCAGCTCGTAGGAGTCGGACGCGGGCGTCACGTGGATCGGCGCGCCCACCCCCGACAGCGTGCCGACGAGCCGCTGCCGCCGCTCGCCGAGCGGAACCTCCAGCAGCGACTCGTCGCCGATCGCCAGCAGATCGAACGCGACGAACGACGCCGGAGTCTCCTCCGAAAGCAGCTTGACCCGCGACGCGGCCGGATGGATGCGCTGCTGGAGGGCCTCGAAGTCGAGGCGCGTCCCGCGCGGCAGGACGATCTCGCCGTCGACCACGCACCGCTCGGGCAGCTCGCGCCTCACCGCCTCGACCAGCTCGGGGAAGTACCGGGTCAGCGGCCGCTCGCCCCGGCTGGACAGCTCCACCTCGTCGCCGTCGCGGAACACGATGCAGCGGAAGCCGTCCCACTTCGGCTCATACAGCAGGTCGCCCTTGGGCATGGTCTTGACCGCCTTCGCCAGCATCGGCGAGAACGGCGGACTGATCGGCAGGTCCATCCCCCTATAGTGCGCCCCCGGACCGACAGAGGGACACGGCGGGGGCCGGAAAGATCGTCCGATAACCTGCAGGTCATGCGCCGTCTGCTGCCCGAACCCGCCGTCGACGGCGTCGATCCGTACGACGCCTACGGCGATGCGCCCGGGCTGCGGCTCGGCATGGTGATGAGCGCCGACGGGTCCGTCACCGACGCCGACGGCTGGACCGACGGGCTCGGCGGCGACGCCGACTTCCGCGTCTTCCGGACGCTGCGGGCCCTCGCCGGCGCGATCCTCGTCGGTGCCGGGACCGCCCGGACGGGACGCCTCGGCCCCGCCCGCCTACGCCGCGATCTGCGCGCGCGCCGCGGCGGGCCGCCCGCGCCCATCGTGGTGGTCAGCCGCTCGGCCGACCTCGACTGGACGCTCCCGCTGTTCACCGAGGCCGAGACGCCGACCGTCGTCGTCACCTCGCGCGCCGCCCGCAGCCGCGTCCCGAGCGGGATCCAGGTGGTCGCCGAAGGCGAGGACGACGTCGACCTGCCGGCGGCAGTGCGAGCGCTCCGCGAAGGGCTCGGTCATGAGCGCCTGCTCTGCGAAGGGGGCCCGGCGCTGGCGACCGCGCTGATCCGCGCGTCCCTCGTCGACGAGCTGTGCCTCAACATCGCTCCGACGCTTCTGGGCAGCCCCCGCCACACCCGCCTGCTCCATGAGCTGGACGTTGAGGTGCCGCTCGAACCGGCTGCCCTCTACCTGGACGAAGGCGTGCTGTTCGTCCGCTACCGGCTGCGGACGTAGCGGAGGAAGAGGAAGTCGTCGTCCTGCAGCGCGTGGGCGAGGCTCAGCTCCGGCGGGACGTCCACCGGCGGCCCGTTCAGGATCCGGGTCGGGTTCCCGCCGAGCAGCAGCGGGCTCAGGGTGAGGCACAGCTCGTCCAGCAGCCCGGCCGCCACCACCTGCGCCAGGACGCCCGGCCCGCCCTCGCACAGGAGGCGCCGGTGGCCGCGCGACGCGAGTTCCGCGAAGGCGGCGGGGAAGTCGAGCGAGTCCGTCCCGGCGACGATCACGTCGGCGCGTTCCCGCGCGGTCTCCAGCCGGGACGGGGTGGCTGACGCGGTCGTCAGCACGATCGTCCGGGCCTTCGCCTCCGTGAAGATCGGGGCGTCGAAGTCGAGGTCGAGGGTGCGGGAGACGATCGCCAGCGGCGGGACGGGCGGGCGCCCGTCCCGGACCCCGTCCCAGCCCTCGCTCGGCGAGACGGGCCCGTAGCCCTCGGCGCGCACCGTGCCGGCGCCGACGATGACGACGTCGGCGAGCCCGCGCAGCAGCAGGAACAGGTGCTGGTCGGCGGGGCTGCCGAGGCCGGCGCTGCGCTCGTCGCGCTGCGCCGCGCCGTCCAGGCTGGCGACCATGTTGGCCCGCAGCCAGGTGCCGTCGGGCGGGTAGGCGTACCGCTCGGCGAGGTCGACGTCGCCGGCGTCCTGAGTGAGGGCTCGCATAGGACGCCCAAGCTACTGCACACCGATGCTGACCGTCCGTGCACCAATCTGTACGAATCCGTCATGGCAGGCCCCTGAAAAGGTGACACTGGGGCGGGGGACGGGGGTTTGAGAATTGCATGGAAGGAGCCGGGGGTGGAGTTCGCCGCGCTTGCCGCGTGGATCCTCGCCGCCGTGGCGGGCGGCTACCTGCTGATCATCTGGATGGCGCACGGGGGAGCCTCGACGAAGGTGACGCGCTTCCCGGTCCTGGTCGTGGTCGGCCATCCGCTGGCCGCGATCGGCGGCCTGGCCTTGTGGATCCTGTACGTGGCCACCAGCGGCGCCGCCTACGCCTGGGGTGCGTTCGCGGCGCTGCTGGTCGTCATTCTCCAGGGGTTCATGCTGTTCACGCGCTGGCTCGTCGGCCGCGGTGGCCGCCACGCCCGCGGCACGGAACAGGCGTTCCCCGCGGCGGCCGTGGCCGTCCATGGCGGCGTGGCCGTCGCGACGGTCGTGCTCGTCTTCCTCACCGTCATGGAGATCACCGGAGGCTAGGGGCGGGGTTCACGGGACACGGCGCAGGACGGTCAGCGACCGGTCGGTGAGGGCGAGGGTGTCGCGCGCCTTGACCCGTGGGCGCTCGCCTGCGGTGCCGGGTTCGGCGGTGTCGAGGGCGACCTCCCAGCGCTCGCCGTACTCGCCGCCGGGCAGCGTGAACTCCACCGGCCCGGCGCCCGCGTTGATCAGCAGGAGGAAGGAGTCGTCGCGGACGCGCCGCCCGCGCGGGTCGGGCTCGGTGATCGCGTCGCCGTTGAGGAACACGCCGAGGGACTTGGCGAACCCGACGTTCCAGTCATGGTCGGTCATGCTCTCGCCGGCCGGGGTCAGCCACGCGATGTCGGCGGCCGCGCCGGTGCCCGTCCCGGTGAAGAAGCGGCGGCGCCGGAACACCGGATGGTCGTGCCGCAGCCGCGACAGGGTCCGGACGAACTCGGTGTCGCCGGTGTCGTCCCAGCGGACCCAGGCGATCTCGTTGTCCTGGCAGTAGGCGTTGTTGTTGCCCTGCTGGGTGCGGCCGAGCTCGTCGCCGTGGGAGAGCATCGGCACGCCCTGGGACAGGAACAGGGTCGCCAGGAAGTTGCGCCGCTGGCGTGCGCGCAGGTCGAGGACGGCCGGATCCCGGGCCGGGCCTTCGACGCCGCAGTTCCACGACCGGTTGTCGTCGGTGCCGTCGCGGTTGTCCTCGCCGTTGGCGTCGTTGTGCTTGTGGTCGTAGGAGACGAGGTCGGTCAGCGTGAACCCGTCGTGGCAGGTCACGAAGTTGATGGACGCGAACGGCCGCCGCGCGCTGTGCTCGTACAGGTCGGACGACCCCGTGAGCCGGGACGCGAACTCCGGCATGGTCGCGTACGAGCCGCGCCAGAAGTCGCGGACGGTGTCGCGGTACTTGCCGTTCCACTCCGTCCACAGCGGCGGGAAGTTCCCGACCTGGTAGCCGCCCTCGCCGACGTCCCACGGCTCGGCGATCAGCTTCACCTGCGACACCACCGGGTCCTGCTGGACGAGGTCGAAGAACGTGGCGAGCCGGTCGACGTCGTGCAGGTCGCGGGCCAGCGCGGACGCCAGGTCGAAGCGGAACCCGTCGACGTGCATCTCCAGGATCCAGTAGCGCAGCGAGTCCATGATGAGCTGCAGCGCGTGCGGGTTGCGGACGTTCAGCGAGTTCCCGCAGCCGGTGTAGTCGAGGTGGTAGCGCCTGTCGTCGTCGCGGAGCCGGTAGTAGGAGGCGTTGTCGATGCCGCGGAACGACAGCGTCGGGCCGAGATGGTCGCCCTCGGCGGTGTGGTTGTAGACGACGTCCAGGATGACCTCGATGCCCGCCTCGTGCAGCGCCCGGACCATCGCCTTGAACTCCAGCACCTGCTCCCCGCGCTGCCCGGACGACCCGTAGGCGTTGTGCGGCGCGAAGAACCCGATCGTGTTGTAGCCCCAGTAGTTGCCGAGGCCCCGCGCCACCAGCGCGTGCTCGGGGATCGACTGGTGCACCGGCATCAGCTCCACGGCCGTCACGCCGAGGTCGAGCAGATGGTCGATCATCACCGGGTGCGCGAGGCCCGCGTACGTGCCGCGCTGCTCCTCCGGGACGCCGGGATGCAGCTTCGTGAGGCCCTTGACGTGCGCCTCGTAGATGACGCTCTCGTGGTACGGGACGCGCGGCGGCCGGTCGTCCGCCCAGTCGAAGAACGGGTTGATGACGACGTTCTTCGGCATGTGGGGGGCGCTGTCGTCCTCGTTCAGGACGTCGGGGTCGGCGAACCGGTACGAGAACAGCGACTCGTGCCAGCGGACCTCGCCCTCCACGGCCTTGCCGTAGGGGTCGAGCAGCAGCTTGGCCGGGTTGCAGCGATGACCCTCGCGCGGATCGAACGGCCCGTGGACGCGATACCCGTACCGCTGCCCCGGCCCGATGCCCGGCAGGTAGCCGTGCCAGACGAACCCGTCCACCTCGGGAAGCGCCAGCCGGGTCTCGTGCCCGTCGGCGTCGAACAGGCACAGCTCGACGCAGTGCGCCACCTCGGAGAACAGAGCGAAGTTCGTGCCGGTGCCGTCCCAGGTGGCGCCCAGCGGATAGGGGTCCCCGGGCCAAACCTCCCGCATGCGCTTCAACTCCTCGACCGGTCCGTCCTGGCACGTCGATTGTGGCCTACCCACCGTCCTCCAGCCCCCACCCACCACCATCCAACGGACGAGCTAGCTCGACGCCCCCTGCTCCAGCCCCCACCCACCGCCATTCAACGGACGAGCTAGCTCGACGCCCCCTGCTCCACCCCCCACCCCGCGTGGGGAAGGCGCCAGACGGTTTCGCCGTCGTCGGTGGTCTCGGGGGTGGGCCGTAGCCCGAGCTTGGCGGCGACGGCCTTCGACGGATGGTTGTCCGGGTGGACGGTCGCGACGACGTCGCGGACACCGTGCGCGAGCAGCCAGTTCAGCAGCGCGCGGGCGGCCTCGGTCGCGAACCCGAATCCCTGGTACGGCATCCCGATGACCCAGGCCACGGACGCGATGCTGCGCGGCGGGCCCGGCGTCACCGTCGAACCGGCGGACGCGGGCGTCACGGTGAAGCCGGGCGGCGCGGGCGCGACGGTCGCCTGGACGTACCCGATCGCCTGCCCGTCGCGGAGGCGCCGGACGATCCAGTTCAGCCAGTGCTCCTGGTGGTACGGCGCGGGCCCGGCGACCAGGTGCGCGTAGCGGGCGCGCAGCTCGGCCAGGGTGAGGGGCTCGCCGCCGATGTGGCGGTGCAGGCGCGGATCGTCGAGGACGGGCGCCATCTCGTCGGCGTGCTCGACGGCCAGCGGCTCCAGGACGAGGCGCTGGGTCCGGATCGGCTCGGAGAGCGTCCCGTACACTCCGCCGATCGTATGTCCTCGGCGGGAGATCGGGGCCGGTCAGAGCCGCCGTGTCCAGACCCCGCGCGCGTGCTGCTTCGGGGTGAGCCACAGCCACGGCTGGGAGTGCCGGAACGGCAGGTCGGTGCCGGGCTGCCAGGGGAACAGGCCGTCAGGGTTGGGCCAGACGACCTGCAGCATCGGCAGCGGCGGCCGCCGGTAGAACGCCACCGCCCCGCCGAACAGGCCGTCGTACCAGTGCGGGTCGACCTCGCGGAACGCGGCGGGCTGCCCGCGGACGATGCCGTCGCGGCGGTCGCCGTCGGCCGGGAGCCGCCCGTCGGCGGTCTGGCGGCCGAGCGTGTTGAGCGTCTCCTCCATCTCGTACACGTCGCCGCCGAACATGGCCAGCTCGGGCGCGCCGTGGCTGTGCCACAGGCCGATCGTGTACGCCCAGCCGGGCCCGGCGTCGTCGGGATGGACGAGGACGACGCTCCACCCGTACTCCGTGATGTGCACGATGGTGCGGAGCTGGAAGTTGTCCAAGCGGTCGCGGTCACCGTAGTCATTGCAGATGACGCAGGTGCACGGGGAGCGGCCGTCGGACATGACCTTCAGTTTACGATCCGTCGACGATCGGCATCGCTCCACTCCCCATACCGCCGGGTCACCAGAACACTCCCGTGTCGCGCGGCCGGGCCTCGCGGGCCGCGGGGGCGCCGGGCCGGGTGAGGCCGCGGGCGGCCACCGCGGCCAGCAGCATCGCGGCGGGCAGCCCGAGCGGCACGGCCGCGAGCGGCGCGATGGTGGCGAGCTCCAGCGCGGTCCCGCCGAGCAGGCCCGCGACGCCGAGGTTGTCGCCCTGCCGCGCCGCGGGCAGGACGAGCGCGGCGAGCGCGGCGGCGACGGCGACGCCCGCGGCGGGGAGCGCGAAGATCCGGCGCCGGACGAAGAAGCCCAGCGCGACCCCCGCCGCGCCCAGCACCGGCAGCGTGAGCAGCGCGAACCAGCGCACCGGGCTGGGACGCATCTCGACCGTCACGACCGGCGGTGGCGGTCCGGCCGCGTGCAGCCGCCAGGTTCGCCGGCCGGTCTGCGTCCCGTCCGTCTCCACCGTGGACGGCACGGACGGCAGCCGCAGCTTCATGGACGTGTCGCGGAACCCTTTCGCGTGGAGCAGCCGCAGCGCACCGGCCGTGTCGATCCGCACGGAGGCGCCGCTTCCCGTCCGGTAGGCGCGGTCGATCTCGGCGCGGGCGAACGGCATGCCGCGATCGTGCTCGGTGCGCACCCGGATGTCCGGCGCGCCGGGGAACATCGAGCCGGCGATCTGGCGGGCGAGGGCGCGGACTTCGGCGTCCGACCGCAGCCGCCCGGCCGCGTGGAGGTCGAGCAGCGCGCCGCCGTCCGGCCGGATCTCGACCCGGAACCAGGCCCGCTGCGGCGGGACGGGGCCACCGCCGCCGGCGCATCCGGCGAGCACGGCGACCGCGAGCAGCACCGCGCCGAGCGCGGCGAGCCGCCGAACCGACACCCCGACCTCCGATGCTGGACGCACGATCGCCTCCCAGCCTGACCGGACGAGGTCGCACGCGCGTCTCGTTCCGGTTTCGGACCGAAATTCGCTGATTCGGCTGCCGGAAATCGGAGATCCGGATGATCATCGCAGAGTTATCGCTTTGCGATCTTCACGGCGCATACTCGGCGGCTGTCAGCTGAAAACGCCGTTCAAGGGGCATTGGTGGCACAAGCGGAATTCGCGCCGTACGACTTCGACGCGAACACGCCCAATGCGGCTCGCATGTACGACTACTACCTGGGCGGAAAGGACAACTACCCGGCCGACCGGGAGGCCGCCGAGAAGATCATGGCGCTGGGCCCGAGCCGGGACATCTGCGTC
This sequence comes from Actinomadura sp. 3N508, assembly GCF_044326375.1. Lineage (NCBI taxonomy): Bacteria > Bacillati > Actinomycetota > Actinomycetes > Streptosporangiales > Thermomonosporaceae > Actinomadura > Actinomadura sp. 3N508. The sequence goes on along the minus strand of NZ_JBIRAX010000004.1, from coordinate 325,959 downwards.
GCCAACCGGCGGTTTCTCGGCCGCGCCGTCCGGCTCGCCGCCCGGGACGGGATCCGGCAGTTCCTCGACCTCGGCACCGGGCTGCCGACCCAGGAGAACGTGCACGAGGTCGCCCAGCGGGAGGCGCCCGGCTCGCGCGTGGTCTACGTCGACTACGACCCGGTCGTCCTCGCGCACGCCCGCGCGCTCAAGGCCATCGACGCGACCACGAACGTCGTCCGGGAGGACATCCGCACGCCCCGCGAGATCCTCGCGCACCCCGAGGTGCTGGGGCTGATCGACTTCGCGGAGCCGGTCGCGGTGCTGTTCGTGGCCGTCCTGCACTGCCTGACCGACGCCGAGGACCCGTGGGGCGTCGTCCGGACGTTCGCCGAGCGGATGGCGCCGGGCAGCCATCTGATCGTGTCGCACCTGACCGACGACGCCCATCCCGAGGCGGGCGCGGCGGCCCGGGAGGTCTACGACGGCGCGACCGCGCCCCTGATCCATCGCGGCCACGCCGCGATCTCCCGGTTCTTCGACGGGTTCGAGGTGCTGGAACCGGGCGTCACGGTCGTCAACGAATGGCGGCCCGAGAGTGACCTCGACCGGGAGCGTCCCGGCGGGGAATGGTTCTACGTGGGAGTGGGGCGGAAACCGTGAAAAGGCTGGGCGTGATCGCCGCGGCGGGTCTTCTCCTCGCGCTCCCGGCGTGCACCGATTCCGGCGGCTCCGGCTCGTCCGGCGCCGGTGACCCCAAGAGCATCGCGTTCTTCGGGTTCGCGAAGGCCAATTCGTTCTCGCAGGCGACGTTCGAGGGAGTGAGGGAGCAGGCGGCGAAGGAGGGCGGGAAGGCGGAGTTCTTCGATTCCGGTTTCGACGCGCAGACGCAGATCCGCCAGCTCCAGGACGCGATCACGGCCAAGCGTTTCGGCGTTTTCGTCCTCCAGGCCAACGACGGGACCGCGGTCGTGCCCGCCGTGCGGCAGGCGGTCCGGAGCGGGATCGCGGTCGTCGTGCAGTTCACGCCCGTCGGGACCCGCTACGACACCGCCGCGCCGCAGGTGCCGGGCGCGATCTCGCTGGTGGACGTCCCCGTGCAGAACGGCAGGCAGCTGGGCGTCCTCGGCATCGGCGCCTGCCAGTCCGTCAAGGCCAAGCCCTGCAAGGTCGCCTACCTGGAGGGCCTGAAGACGCTGCCGCTCGACAACGCGCGCACGAAGGCGGTCGTCGACTCCCTGAAGGCCGCCGACGGCGTGGCGGTCGTCGCGCGGATCGAGGGCGGCTACACCCGCGACTCCGGCCGCAAGGCGATGCAGGACCTGCTCCAGTCCCACCCCGACGTCGACGTGGTCATCGGGGCGTCGCAGGCGCTGTTCGGCGCCGAGGGCGTGGCGAAGGGCAAGGACATCCTGTACGTCGGCAACGGCGCGTCCCGGCAGGCGGTGACGGCCGTCCGCGAGGGGCGCTGGTTCGGCATCCCCTACCTGCCGGTCCGGACGGCCGGGGCGAAGGCCGCCGAGCTGGGGCTGGCGAAGGCGGGCGGCAAGGGCGTCCCGGCGACGACCGAGATCTCCTCCCTCGTGCCGAACGGGGGAACGCTCACCAAGGACCTGATCGTCTCGTCCGGGATCACCGGCGAGTACGACGAGTAGCGGTGTGGGTGGCGGCGTGGACGTCGCGCTCGAAGGCATCCGCAAGCGCTACGGCGGGATCACCGTCCTGCACGACGTCTCGCTGACCCTGCGTGGCGGGCGGGTGCACGGCCTCGTCGGCGAGAACGGCGCGGGGAAGAGCACCCTCGCCCGCGTCCTGTGCGGCGCCGTCCCGGCCGACTCGGGGCGCGTCGCCGTGGACGGCGAGCCCGCCGCCCTCCGCTCACCGCGCGACGCGCTGCGGCACGGGCTCGCGCTCGTCACGCAGGAAGGCGCGATCGTCCCCGGCCTGAGCGTGGCCGACAACGTCTTCCTCGGCGCCGGATCCCGCCGGCACGGCCTGCGCGACCCGGCGGGGGACCGCCGCCGCCTCGCCGCCCTCCTCGACCGGACGGGGTTCGTACTGGACCCGTCCGCCCGCGCGGGCGGCCTGCCGCTCGTGCACCGCCAGCAGATCGAGATCCTGCGCGCGCTGGCCCGCGGCGCCCGCCTGATCGCCCTCGACGAGCCGACCGCCCTGCTGCCCGCGCCCGCCGCCGAGCGCCTGCTGCGCCTGGCGCGCGACCTCGCCGAGCGCGACGGCATCGCGATCGTCCTCATCTCGCACCGGCTGGACGAGGTCCTCGCCTCCTGCGACACCGTCACCGTCCTGCGCGACGGGCGGCACGTCACCACCGCCCCCGCCGCCGGCCTGACGCCCGCGGCCCTGCTGCGCGCCATGGCCGGCCGCCCCGTCGAGATGCTGTACCCCGAGCCCGCGCCCGTCCCGGACGGCGCCCCCGTCGTGCTGGCCCTGCGCGGGCTGTCGCGCGGGACCGCGGTGCGCGGCGTCAGCCTCGACGTGCGGGCCGGGGAGATCGTCGGGCTGGCCGGGCTCGTCGGCAGCGGCCGGACGGAGACGCTGCGCCTCGCCTTCGGCGCCGACCGCCCGGACGGCGGCGAGGTGACGATCGCGGGCCGCCGGGTCACCGGGCGGGCGCCGTCCCACGCGATGGCCCTCGGAGCCGGGCTGGTGCCGGAGTCGCGCGCGGACCAGGGGCTCGTCCTCGTCCGGTCCGCCGCCGAGAACCTGGCCCTCGCCAGCCTGCCGGACCGGCGCCGCCTCGGCTTCGTGCGGCGCGGCGCGGAACGCCGTGCCGTGGGCGGCGCGGCGGAGACGCTCGGCATCCGCGGCGCGGGCCTCGACCGTCCCGCGTGGACGCTGTCCGGCGGCAACCAGCAGCGGTCGGTGTTCGGCAAATGGCTGGTCCGGTCGCCGCGCGTCCTGCTGGTGGACGAGCCGGCCCGCGGCGTCGACGTCGCCGCCAAGGTCCAGATCCACCGGCTGATCGCCGGCCTGGCGGCGCGGGGCGTGGGCGTGCTCCTGGCGTCCTCGGAGGTCGAGGAGGTGCTCGGGCTCGCGCACCGCGTCCTGGTGATGCGGGACGGCCGCGTCGCGGGGGAGTTCCCCCGGGGCGCGAGCGCCGAGGACGTCCTGGTGGCGGCGGGCCTGCGATGAGGTACGCGGCCGTCCGGGACCACGGGATCGTGGTGGCGCTCGCCGGGCTGGTCGTCGCGCTGTCCCTGTCGACGAGCACGTTCCTCACGAAGGGCAATCTGGTCAACGTCCTCGACCAGGCCGTCGTGGTCGGGCTGCTGGCGTGCGGGATGACGCTGTGCATCGTCTGCGGTGTGTTCGACCTGTCGGTGAGCGCCGTGCTGGCGGTCAGCGCGGTCGTCGCCGTGCTGGTCACCGAGTCGGCCGGGGTGCCCGCCGGGTATGCGGCGGGCGTCGCGAGCGGCACGCTGATGGGCATCGTGACCGGGCTCGTCGTCGCGCTGTCGCGCGTCCACTCGTTCATCGCGACGCTGGCGCTCAGCATCGTCTACCGGGGCCTCGCGGTCGTGATCACCGGTGGTGCCATCGTCTCCCCGCACGCCGATCGGCTCGACGCGTTCCAGGCGCTGAGCCTGCCGACCGTGCTCGGCGGGATCACCGTCCCGACGCTGGTCCTCGCGGGCGTCGCCGCCGCCTGCTGGGTCCTGCTCGCCGCGACGACGTTCGGCCGGGCCGTCTACGCCGTCGGCGGCAACGCCGAGGCGGCGCGGCTGTCGGGCATCAGGATCGCGCCCGTCCGGGTCGCCGTGTTCGCCGTCAGCGGCGCCTGCGCCGGGACGGCGGGCCTGGTCATGGCGACCCGCGCCGGCTCCGCCCAGGCCGGTCTCGGCTCGCTCCTCGAACTCACCGCGATCGCCGCGGTCGTCATCGGCGGGACGAGCATCCTCGGCGGCGAGGGCGCCGTGTGGCGCTGCCTCGCAGGCGTGCTGATCCTGACGCTCATCTCCAACGGGTTCAACCTGCTCGGCTGGGACCCCACCTACCGGCAGGTGATCGAGGGCCTGCTCATCCTGGCCGCCGTCACCCTCGACCGCCTCCTGCGCCGCCCGGCGCCGGGGCCGCCCGCCCTGTGAACCCCCGGCGTCCGCCCCCGCGGGGACCCCGTTCGGGCAAGGCTCGATCCTGCCGGTAGCCTGGCCTTGGCGTCCATCCTCCTGAAGTGGTGGGGCGATCTCGTCCGCGCGGCGGATTGCCCACGGTCACCGGGGGCATACCTTCGGAATCATGAGTCAGTCCAGTCCGCAGCCGGAGCGGCCGTCCCCGGGACGCCCGCGGGACGGGCGGCAGGACCTGCGCCCCGACCGGCCCGTCGGCGCTCCCCGCGACGAGCTCACGGCGGCGTCCGACGCGATCACGGCGGCCTCCGACGCGGTCCGCGTGCCCGGGGCGACCCAGTCGCCCGAGGCGATCCGCGCGTCCGACGCCGAGCGGGAGGCCGCCGTCGAGCGGCTGCGGATCGCCTCCGTCGAGGGACGGCTCACCTTCGAGGAGCTCGTCGAGCGGACCGAGGCCGCCTGCACGGCCGTCACCCGCGGCGACCTGGAGCACATCACCGCCGACCTGCCCGGCATGGGCGCGCCCGGCGCCAACCCCGCGCCGCTGCAGGTCAAGCGCAAGTTCAGCGCCTTCATGGGCGACTGCAAGGAACGCATCGTCGGCCGCATCGACGGGCCGCTTGAGGCCATCTCGGTGATGGGCGACGTCGAGCTCGACCTGCGCGGCGCCCAGGTCCCCGCCGGCGAGGTCAGCGTCACCGCGCACGCCGTGATGGGCGACATCAAGATCATCGTTCCGGACGGCGTCCGGGTCGAGGTGACCGGCCACAACTTTCTCGGTGCCCGCAAGGTCGCCGTCCGCGACCCGCTGCCCGGCGCCCGCGTCCCCGTCGTGCACGTCACCGCGCACGCCGTGATGGGCGACGTCAAGATCGTCGACGACGAGCACCACGCCCCCATCCGCCGCGCCATCGCCTCCTGGTGGCGCGACCGCACCTGACTCCGGCCGCCCGCGCCGCACATGTGTGGCGTGAAGACGGCGGGGAATGTACAATCGGCGTGCGGCAGCGTTCGCGCTGCCTCACCAGTCTGAGTCGACCAGTCCGCGTCCGAGTCCTGCAGTCGCAGTTGAGCAGTCGCAGTTCTGAGTCCCAGTCTTGAGTCTCCCAGTCGTCAGTCATCCATTCCCAGTCGCCAGTCGGCGTCGCAGTCCTCCAGTTTCACAGTTCTCGTCTGAAGTCGAAGTCCACCAGGAAGTCGCCGTCCCAGTTCGAGTCGCCCGAGAACGACACGTTAGAGGCGATGATGGACCGAGAGACCGAGTTCCTGATCTGTGCCGTGGTGCTCACCGGAACAGCCGTGACAGCGACGATCTTTCCCGCGCAGACCGTGGGTCTGCTGCTGGGCGTCAGCGTCGGCGCTTTCCTGAAGTGGGCATTGCTCAAGCGGGGCTAGCCAACGGGCGGCCCGCTCACTTTACTTCCGCTGGGGACCTCACTCATTCGATGATGAGGTCCCCAGCGTAAACGGAGGACGAGATGTACAGGCTCATTGATCTGACGCGCGCGCATGCGGGAACCGAAGGCGCGATTCTGGAGGCGTTCAACGCCGCCCATGAGGGCCCGCCCCCCACGAAGACCGAATACATCGTGGTGCCGGGCCAGGCCAGGCCCGCCGGCACCGATGGCCATATATGGACCGAACTCCCCGGGACGGTCGACGACGCGGCGGTCACGGCCGCCGTCCACGAGCGGGTCGGGCAGGCGCAGAAATCCGGTGTCGCGATCGCGGTGGCGTCGTTTCGCGGCAGCGTGAAGAGCGTCGCGGAGATGCTCGCCACCATCCACGGCGGCGTCGAGTTCATCCACCTGGGGACGTTCGCGCCCCCCACGGCCGGGGGCGAGCGCCTCGACTGGGACGACGGCTGGATGAAGCGCGAGGACGCCGTCAACACGCTGGTCCACGCGATAGGCGCGGCGTCCGGGCAGTCGCGGATGACCGACCTGCGCAAGCACCTCTCCGCGCGCGACCCGCGATTCCAGAAACAGGTCGGGACGTTCACGGCCCGCCCGAAGTTCATGTCCACGCTGGTGTCCCTGGCCGAGGAGCGTGGCCTGGTGGCCGTCGTCCCCACCGCGAACGGGGACAACAACCCGCAGATCGCCCTCACCGCCGCCGGGTACTCGCGGCTCGCGCCGGCGTCCCCCGCCGCCCCCGCGGACACCCCGGCGCCCGCCCCGGCCGTCTCCCCGAACGGCCACGAGCCCCGCTCGCTCTCGCACCTGTGCGTGGACGTGCTGAGGCAGAACAACATGGGGCCGTTCCAGGAACTGCGGCAGGACATCTACCGCGAGCTGGAGCGGCTGGTCGAGGACAAGTCCCGGACGCCCGACCAGCTCATCAGGGACGCGGTGCACGCCGTCCGGGACAGGACCCAGGACGCGCCGAGCAAGTCGGGCAAGCGGTTCCCCTGGAGCCGGATCAGGGCGTTCCTCACCCGGCTGACCCGGCAGGTGCCGGTCTTCCTGAGCGGCGGCGAGCCGGTCGCGGTCTCCCTCGGCAACAACGGGACCGTGGTCGACGGGCTCGCCGACGACTGGTGGCGGATGCTCGACGGCGAGCTCATCTGCTACGTCCTCGGCAAGGGCGTCACGATCACCCAGTACGACTACGAGGAGCTCGCCGGGGCCCTCTACAACAGCCGCTCCACCGCGTCCTACGACAAGGTGCAGGAGGTCGTCGACTACCTCGCCCGCGCGAGCCGGATCACCGAGGCGCCCGACGACGTGATGCGGATCGTGCTCGCGGGTCCGCCCCTGTCCGACGACGGGACGCCCCCGCCGGGCGGCTGACACGGGCTCCGGCGGCGCGAGAGCGCCGGGCCCTGGCGCGACGTGAGCGCGCCAGGGCCCGCCCACGCCTGTCAGACGGCGGTGGCGGTGCGGGCCGTCTCCAGCGCCTCGTTGTAGCGGCGGACGATCAGATCGGCGACCTCCGGGGCCGCGCCCAGGACGGGCGAGACCGCGGCGGCCCCGGCGGCGAGGGACTCCGCCCGGACCTTGTCGGCGAAGTAGCCCGGGGCCAGGAAGTACGACGCCACCGCCACGCGAGGGGCGCCCGCGTCGAGCAGGCCCGCGACCGCTTCGGCCGGGGTGGGCCGCGCCGCCGACGCGTACGCCGGGACCACGTCGTGCCAGCCGCGCGTCCGCCACTCGCGGGCCAGCCGCGCGATGGTGGCGTTCGCGGACGCGTCGCTGGAGCCCGCCGAGACCAGCACGACGGCCGTGTCCGGGTCGCCGGCGACGACGCCCGCGTCGGCGAGGCGGCGCTCCAGCGCGGCCACGAGCAGCGGGTGCGGGCCGAGCGTCCCGGCGGTGCGGATCCGCAGCCGCGGGTGCAGGCCGCGCACCCGGTTCAGCACGCCCGGGATGTCGGTCTTGCTGTGGTAGGCGGCCGTGAGCAGCAGCGGCAGCACGACCGCCGCACCGTCCTCCAGCCCCCGCCCGCCACCAATCAATCGACGAGCTCCGCTCGACCGCTCAAAGTCGCGGGCGAGGCCGTCCAGGACGCGGTCGGGCGCGGGCGCCGCGTGGTCCAGGAACGAGGCGTGCACGGGCACGTCCGGGCGGCGGGCCCGGACCGCGTCCAGCAGCGCGGCGACGGTCGCGGCGGCGCGGGGATCCCGGCTGCCGTGCGCCACCGCCACCATCGGCCGGCCGTCATGACTCACAGGTGGATACCGCATTCGGTCTTGCCCATCCCGGCCCAGCGGCCGCTGCGCGGGTCCTCGCCGGGCGCGACCGGACGGGTGCACGGCGCGCAGCCGATCGAGGGGTAGCCGTCGTAGTGCAGCGGGTTGACGAGCACCCCGTTGTCCTCGATGTAGTTGTCCATCTCCTCCTGCGTCCAGTCGAGGATCGGGTTCACCTTGACCATGCCGCGCTTGCGGTCCCACTCGACGACCCTCCGGTCGCGGCGGCTCACGGTCTCGTCCCGGCGGATGCCGCTGAACCACGCCATGTAGCCCTCGAGCGCGCGGCCGAGCGGCTCCACCTTGCGCAGGTGGCAGCACAGGTCGGGGTTGCGGCCGAACAGCCGCGGGCCGAGCGCGGCCTCCTGCTCCTCCACCGTCCGGGACGGCGTGACGTTGATGACGTTCACCGGGTAGACGGCCTCGACCGCGTCCCGGGTCCCGACCGTCTCGGCGAAGTGGTAGCCGGTGTCGACGAACAGCACGTCGATGCCCGGCTTCACCTTCGACACCAGGTGGATCAGTGCCGCGTCCGACATGGACGAGGTGAGGCAGATGCGGTCGCCGAACGTGGCGACGGCCCAGCGGATGACCTCCAGCGTGGGCGCGCCCTCCAGCGCGGTGGCGGCGGACTCGACGATGTCTTCGAGGTCAAGGGTTGGTCTGTCGGTCTCCAGAAGAGTCACCGAGGGATCTCCTTGCTCGTGGTGCGGGGAGCGCCGACACCGAGGAACTTCAATGTGAAGGAGCGAAGGCAGTCGGGGCAGAACCACGACCCGTGCTCTTCGCGGGGTTCGAGGCTCTCCTCGCCGCAGTACGGGCAGTAGAACGGCGCCATCCGCTCGCTCATTTGAGGTCCGCTTCGTCCGCGCGGTGCACCCAGTCGGCGAACGTCTCGCCGTCGGTGCGCTGCTCGTCGAACCTGCGGACGACCCGCTCGACGTAGTCGGTCAGCCCGGCCGAGGTGGTCTTCAGCCCGCGGACCTTCTTGCCGAACGACGCGCCGAGCCGCCCGCCCAGATGGATCTGGAAGCCCTCGACCTGGTCGCCGTTCTCGTCCACGACGAGCTGGCCCTTCAGGCCGATGTCGGCGACCTGGATCCGGGCGCACGCGTTCGGGCAGCCGTTGACGTTGATGGTCAGCGGCTGGTCGAAGTCCGGGAGCCGCTTCTCCAGCTCGTCGATCAGGTCCATGGAGCGCTGCTTGGTGTCGACGATCGCGAGCTTGCAGTACTCGATGCCCGTGCACGCCATCGTCTGCCGGCGGAACGTGGACGGACGCGCCTGCAGGTCGTGTTTCGCCAGCTCCTCGACGAGCGCCTCGGTGTTCCCCTCCGGGACGTCCAGGATGACGATCTTCTGCTCGTTGGTCGTCCGGACCCGGCCGGAGCCGTAGCGGCCGGCGAGGTCGCCGATGACGCCGAGCATCTCGCCGCTCACCCGGCCGACGCGCGGCGCGAACCCGACGTAGAAGTTCCCGTCCCGCTGCGGGTGGACGCCGACGTGGTCGCGGCGGGGGAGCGGCGCGGCGGGCTCGGGGCCGTCCGGCAGCGCGTACCCGAGGTACTCCTTCTCCAGCACCTCGCGGAACTTCGCGGCGCCCCAGTCCTTCATCAGGAACTTCAGCCGCGCGCGGCTGCGCAGCCGCCGGTAGCCGTAGTCGCGGAAGATCGAGGTGACGCCGTGCCACACCTCGGTGGCCTGCTCGGGCTTGACGAACACGCCGAGGCTCTGCGCGAACATCGGGTTCGTGGACAGCCCGCCGCCGACGAACACCTGGTACCCGGTCTCGCCGGCCTCGTTCACGACGCCGACGTAGGCGATGTCGTTGATCTCGTGGACGGTGCAGTGCGCCGTGCAGCCCGACATCGCCGTCTTGTACTTGCGCGGCAGGTTCGAGAACTCGGGGGAGCCGATGTAGTTGTCGTGGATGTCGCGGAGCTGCGGCGTCGCGTCGATGATCTCATCGGCCGCGATCCCGGCGAGCGGACAGCCGATGATGACGCGGGGCACGTCCCCGCACGCCTCCATCGTGTGCAGCCCGACCGCCTCAAGGGCCTCCCAGATGGCCGGGACGTCCTCGATCCGCACCCAGTGCAGCTGGACGTTCTGCCGGTCGGTGATGTCGGCGGTGCCGCGCGCGTACCGGGTGGAGATGTCGGCGATCGTGCGCAGCTGCTGGCCGCTGAGCTGCCCGCCGTCGATCCGCACCCGCATCATGAAGTAGCGGTCCTCGAGCTCCTCGTCCTCCAGCGCGCCGGTCCTGCCGCCGTCGATGCCCGGCTTGCGCTGGGTGTACAGGCCCATCCAGCGGAACCGGCCGCGCAGGTCGGCGGGGTCGATCGAGTCGAAGCCCGTCTTGGAGTAGATGTCGATGATGCGGCGGCGGACGTTCAGCCCGTCGTCGTTCTTCTTGTTCTCTTCGTTCTTGTTGAGGGGTTCGTGATAGCCCAGGGCCCACTGGCCCTCGGCCTTCTTGCGCTTGATCGCGGGTGGCACGGCGCGCGTTCCTCATCTGTGATGTGAGGGACGCGTAGCGCACCGGCAGTCATGGGCAGCCGGCTCGACACTGAGCTGGGTGGAGTGAAAGGTGACGCCGGTGCACCACGCGCCCGGCTGAGCAGGGGCGTGGTCGGAGCGTCACCGACAGATCGCGCTGCGGACGCGGAGGAAGTCGACGTGCCGGCGCTTGGCCAGCAACGGATCCGCGGCAGTCATACCTGAACTTTGACACGCCCTCTCGCGGGCTGTCCAGTTACGTCCGGCATGCGGGCGGGTGAGATGCGTCATCCTTGCCGCCTCCAGTTCACCGGAGGCTCCGCATCGTCGCTGGTCTCCGTGCCGGTCTCGGGAGGCCCGCCGTCGCGAGTCGCCGGGCCCCGCTTGTGCTGGCAATCGCACCAGGACCCGCCACGGCACTCCTCGTGGCGGCGCTCTCGGCACGACTCGCAGATCACGCTTCCATTGTCACCGATGGAGGACGGTGCCCTGTCCGTCCCCCCGCCGTGCCCTGTCCATCCGGAGACGATCTTGGTCCGGGCGACGTTCTGTGCCGTCAAATCGGGTATGTGCACAGGGATGCGCGGGGAACGGCAGCCAGCCCTGCGAGATGCGGGGGCAGGGGAGGCGGACGGGACGCGATGCGCGGAGCAGATCACTGGGATGGGTGATGCGACTTGTTCCGGGCGCGTAACGCTCTACGGTGGGGCGGTGTGACCACCGTCTCCGACCGCGCGGGCGTCTCCCCGGCCGGGGACTCCGACCGCGATGCCGAGCAGGACGCGCCGGATGTCCCGGATGCCCCGGACACTCGGAACGGCCCGGAATCCGGTGGCACCGATGGTGAGCGGCTCGATTCGCGCCTTCGCGCGTCGGTGGGGACGTCCGGACGGGTCGGCTGGGAGCTGATCAAGGGCACCGCGGCGGGGGCGTTCCGCTACCGGGTGACCGGGCTGGCGGCCGAGGCCGCGTTCTTCGCGTTGCTGTCGCTGCCGCCGCTGGTCATCGGGCTGATCGGCACGATGGGGCACCTGCGCGGCATGATCGGGCCCGAGACCGTCGCCGACATCCGCACCTGGGTGATCGAGCACGCCCAGCAGGTCCTCACCGGGCCGGCGGTCGAGACCGCCGTCGAGCCGCTGCTCGACGACGTGATCAGGGGCGGCAGCCCCGACATCGTGTCGGTCAGCTTCCTGATCTCGCTGTGGGCGGGCTCGCGGGCGACGAACGTCTACGTCGACACGATCACCATCGCCTACGGGCTGTCCGGCATCCGCGGCGTGATCCGTACCCGGCTGCGCGCCTTCTTCCTCTACCTCATCGGCCTGCTGATCCTGCTGATCGTCATCCCGCTGCTGGTGGCCGGGCCGACGCTGGCGCGGGAGGCGCTGCCGGAGAGCGCCGAGGCCGTCCAGGTGCTGTACTGGCCGGTCGTGGTGACCCTGTCGATCGTCTTCCTGGCGACGCTGTACCACGTGAGCGTCCCGGTGCGGACGGCCTGGTGGCGTGCGGTGCCGGGCGCGGCGCTGGCGCTGCTGATCTGGATCGTCGGCAGCATCACGCTCCGGCTCTACCTCACCGGCTCGCTGAGCGGCGTGTCGGTGTACGGGTCGCTCGCCGCCGCGATCGCGCTGCTGGCCTGGCTGTACGTCGCGGCGCTCGCGGTGCTGATCGGGGCGACGCTGAACGCCGAGATCGACGGGCGGTGGCCGAGCGAGGTCACCGCGCGGGCGCGGGCCGAGCTCGCCGCCAAGGCCGCGAAGGCCGCCAATGGAGACGCCGGCGCGCAAGCCGCGGCAGGGCCGGACGGAGATTCGGACACCGGGGTGGCCGAAGGTAAAAACAGGGCCGACTAGGGTCTTGAAAAGGTCAAACATGTCGTAGCCTCGCGTGACATGACCCCCCGACAGGACTCCGGCAGGCTCCGTACCGTGACCGGAACGATCCCGACGTCCGAGATCACCGGGCCGGTGCTGTCCCACGAGCACCTGCAGATGGACCTGCGGTGGCCCGCGCGCCCGCAGCTGGTGGAGTCCGACCCGGGCCGGTGGCTGGACGAGGAGAAGTCCGTCCAGCGGGAGCTCGCCGCCCTGCGCCGCGACCACGGGCTCGGCCTCGTCGTCGACCTCACGTGCTCGGGGATGGGGCGCAACGCCGCCGCGCTCGCGCGGATCAGCGCCGGGGCGCGGGTCGCGGTCGTCGCCGGGACGGGCGTGTTCACCGAGCCGTTCCACCCGTCGTTCGTCCGCGAGGCCCTGCAAGCAGGGGACGCGGAGGGCCCGGACGGGCGGACCGGCGTCGAGCGGCTGGCCGAGCGGCTCCTCGCCGAGGTCGGCTTCGGCATGGACGGGACCAACTCGCTGCCCGGCGTCATCGGCGAGATCGGCACCTGGGGCGAGGCGCCGACCGAGGCGGAGGAGCTGTGCCTGCGCGCCGCCGCCCGCGCCGCCCGCTACTCGGGCCTGTCGGTCGCGACCTACGGCCGCGCCGGCCTCGCCCAGCTGGAGATCCTCACGGGCGCCGGCCTGGCGCCGGAACGCGTCGCCGTCGGCCAGCAGGACCGGGTGGACGACCCCGGCCAGCACCGCAAGATCGCCGAGTCGGGCGCGTACGTGTCGTTCGGGACGCTCGGCCTCGCCGGGGACGACCACGCGGCGATCGGCGCCCGGGTCCGCTGCGTGATGGACCTGCTGGAGGCCGGGCACGCGTCCCGGGTGCTGCTGAGCACCGGCGTGTCCCGGATGACGCAGATCACCCGGTACGGCGGCGGGGGCTTCGGCTACCTCTTCGACACCTTCCTGCCCGCGCTGCGCGCCGCGGGAGCGGACGACGCGACCCTCGACACCGTCCTGCGCGACAACCCGCTGCGCTGGCTCACCGCCGCCTGACGAGCAGCCGGTCGCCGTCGAGGCTGCGGGCATATGCCTGCATAAGGCCGTGTACGTGCCTGTAACGGACGCGGGAGTGGGTAGGGGTGTCCCCGGAAGGGGGTGCGCCGAATGTCCTGGAAGAGACCCGCACGCGACCGCGGCGACGTCCGGCAGGCCGAGACCGTCCGGCTCCCCTACACCGACCGCACCGAGGCGGGCCGGGTGCTCGCCGAGCGGCTCGTGCCGCTGGGGCTGGACGGCGCCGCCGTGCTCGCGCTGCCACGGGGCGGCGTCCCCGTCGGGCATGAGATCGCCCGGCGGCTCGGATCGCCGCTCGACGTCCTGGTGACCCGCAAGATCGGGTACCCGCCGCAGCCGGAGCTCGGGGTCGGCGCGATCGCCGAGGGCGGCGCGCCGGTGTTCGACGGCGAGCTGCTGGAGCGGCTCGGGCTCCGCGAGGACGACCTGGCGGAGACCGTCGCGGCCGAGCGCGCCGAGCTGGACCGCCGGGTGGCGGCCTACCGGCGCGGGCGGCCGCTGCCGGAGACGTCCGGGCGGCCGGTGATCGTCGTGGACGACGGGCTCGCCACCGGCGGGACCGCACGCGCCGCCGTCCGGGCGCTGCGCGAGCAGGAGCCGTCCCGGCTTGTCCTCGCGGTGCCGGTGGGCGCCGCGGAGACCGTCCACGACCTGGAGTCCGAGGTCGACGAGCTGGTGGTCCCGGCGGCGCCGTGGGAGTTCCGCGCGGTCGGCCAGTGGTACCGCGACTTCGACCAGCTAACCGACGACGACGTGATCGCCTGGCTGGACCGGGCGGCGGGGGCCGGAACGACCGGCTGAGGCGCCGGGCGAGGCTGAGGCCGGGCTGAACCCGGGGCGGGCGGAGGCCGCGGGCGAGTCCGTGGCGCCGGAGCGCCGGGGTGCGGCCGGGGGCGGCAGAAAAGGGGTGTGGCGAATTTCTGCGAAATGGCCACACCGGGGGAGGCGGTGCGGTAAAAGCGCGGTTCGGTGGAAAGTCGAGGCCGTTGTAACGCAGATGTGACGCACATGTGACGAAGCCGCCGCGCCCGGTTCGAGTGGAACGGGGCGCGGACACGCAAACGGCCCCGCGATGCGGGGCCGTGACGTTTTCTCGGTGGCGTGCCGGGGTGCGCGATGGGAGCGTTCTGGCGGTGCGTACCGGCCTTGTCAGCTGACTACGCGGCGTTGGCGCGGCGCATCCTGCGACGGCGCTCGGACGCGCGCTCGTCTTCGTTGAGACCGCCCCACGTGCCGTACTTCTCGGGCCTGGAAACCGCGTAGTCCAGGCACTCCGTGCGGACGGGGCAGCCCATGCAGATCTGCTTCGCCTTGCGCTCGCGGATCTCCCGCTCGGGCTGGCGCTCACCGTCGGGACCGAAGAAGAGGACGAGGTCTTCCCCCCGGCACGCCGCGGCGTCCTGCCAGCCCCAGCTGGGACGAGGGAGGTTTGCCTGCCGACGTACCTGAGCCATGGAACACCCACCTTGATTGGTTTGAACAATTCAGGACATGGACGCTCGACATGCTTCGGGTGACATGCGTCAGAAGCGCCGAATGGTCCAACGTCTGGAGTTGCCGCTCTGTTCCCCGTCCGGTTACTCCGGAAACCTGGGGACGTGCGACAGGGAGACCCACGAATGGGGCCTCAGAAAGATTACACGAGGGCCGCCTCGTTGAGAAGGGTGAGTTCCCTAACAACGTAGGTTTTCAGGTTCTCCCCGCAGTCCGCTCCACATGGGGCGGACTGCTGGACGGCCTCCACGACGATGTGGTAACGGCTCTCCCGTAGCTGAACGACGGCCTCGTACCTGGTTGTTCCCGCGACCGCGCGGATGGAGACGCCGGTCACGTCGGCCAGCCCCAGCCGGCCCGCGTGCGCGCGGACGAAGTGCTCGGCGGCCTGCTCGGGCTCGGGCGTCCCGGCGCGCCCGCGCAGCCTGTCGAGGACGACCTCGCCCCGCAGGTAGGCGTCCGCCGCCGCCACCGCCTCGGTCTCCCCGAGGTTGCCGTAGCAGAACCCGTGGGGGAGGCACACGAGGTTGGCGGCGAAACGGTCGCCGCCGACGTGGGTCGTCTCCCAGACGAGGCCGTCGAAGCGGGCGGCGAGCGTCCGGGCGAGGGGCGCTCCGGTGCGGGCGCAGCAGGCGTTGTGGCGCCCGTGCGTGCAGACCAGGAAGATCGGCTCCGTCGTGCGCTCGCCGAGGCCGGGGGACCGTCCGGCGGCGAGGGCGGCCAGGTCGAGCGAGGCCAGCTCGGCGGGGTCGGCGAGCTCGCGTGCCTCGGCCCAGACCTCGGCGCCGCGGGAGTAGGCGGCGTAGACCTGGAGCGGCGGGGTGGCGCGGCGGCGTCCGGACCGGCGGATCAGCTGCGGGCGGACGCCCGCCCGCTTCGCGGCGCGCACGGCTTCGGCGACCGGCGCGGGCCGGGCGAGGTCCTCGACGCGCTCCGGCCAGGGGCCCGGGTGCTCGATGAGCAGCCAGGATCCCGCCTTCTCCGTGGCGCTGGCCAGGCACGGCCGCTGGCCGCTATGACTCCCTGGACAGTGCCCGCAGCCATTGCCGCGCGTCACAGTACCCCCCGTTGACCGCTCTCAATTAGGTAAGGTTAACCTAATCCAGCGCCGCGAAACCAGCGGGTCCGGGATGTAAACGATCAGCGCAGGGCGGCCCGGGGCAGCAGCGCCTCCGCGGCGGGGCGCGCGGCGGCCCGGTCGGACGCGACCAGCCCGATCCTGGTGCGGCGGTCCAGGAGGTCACCGGCGGTGAGGGCGCCCTCGTGCCGCACCGCCCACGCCAGCTCCACGCCGAGCACCGGCAGCCCCGGCACGACCGGCTCCAGCAGCGCCGGGTCGTCCGCGGCGAGCGCGGCCACCAGCGGCGCCTCGACCCCGTACCGCTGGACGAGACGCCGCGGGGCGTCGAGCGCGTCGAGCCGGTCGCGCGCGGCGGCGCCGGCGAGCGGGAGCCGGGCGGTCCGGCTCGGCCCCGCGTCCAGGCCGCGGATGCGGAGGGCGGCGTCGACGGCGTCCTGCGCCATCCGCCGGTAGGTGGTGAGCTTGCCGCCGACGATCGTGATGACGCCGTCCCGCGAGGTCAGCACGGCATGGCGCCGGGAGATGTCGGTGGTGGCCTTGCCGTGGCCGGCGTCCAGCAGCGGGCGGAGCCCGGCGAACGCGCCGATCAGGTCCGCGCGGCGGACGGGAACGTCCAGCGCCGAGCCGAGCACGTCCAGCAGGAACCCGATCTCGCCGTCCGTCGGCTCGGGGACGTCCGGGATCGGGCCGTCGGCGGGCTCGTCGGTCAGGCCCACGTACACGCGGCCGTCGCCCTGCGGCATCACCAGCAGGAACCGGCTGGACGTGCCCGGGACGGCGACCTGCATCCCGGCGGTCAGCCCGCGCAGCGTCTCCGCCCGCACCACGATGTGGGTGCCGCGCGAGGGGCGCAGCCGCACCCCGTCCACCAGGCCGCCCGCCCAGACCCCGGTCGCGTTGATCACCGAGCGCGCCCGGATCGAGAACTCGCGGCCGGTCAGCTCGTCGCGGACCTGCGCGCCGTCGCCCGCGAGCGCGACCGCGCGGCAGCGGGTGAGGACGCGGGCGCCGTGCCCGGCGGCGGTCCTGGCGATCGCGGTGACCAGCCGCGCGTCGTCGGCGAGCTGGCCGTCCCACGACAGCAGCCCGCCGCGCAGCCCGTACGGGCGCAGCGCGGGCGCGAGCCGCAGCGTCTCGACCGCCGACAGGCGGCGCGGGCCCGGCAGCACCGAGCGCGGGGTGCGCGCGGCGAGCCGCAGCGCGTCGCCCGCGTGGTAGGCGGCCAGGGTGGCGGCCGCCCGGGTGCGCGGCACCAGCGGCGTCAGCGGCGTGACGAACGGCAGCGCCCGGACGAGGTGCGGCGCGGTGTGCCGCATCAGCACGCCCCGCTCGACCGCGCTCTCGTGCGCCACGTCCACCTGCCCGGCCGCCAGGTAGCGCAGCCCGCCGTGGATCAGCTTGGAGCTCCAGCGCGACGTGCCGAACGCCAGGTCGTGGGCGTCGATCGCGGCGACCGACAGGCCCCGGGACGCGGCGTCCAGCGCGGCGCCCGCCCCGGTCGCGCCGAGGCCGACGACCAGCACGTCCACGATCTCGTCCGGCAGTTCGGCGAGCTCGCGCTCCCTGCGCGCGGCGTTGAGCGACGTCCGCGGCTCCGGTTCCGGTGTTCTCATGGCGCGAGCATCCTTTCCAGGACGTGGTGCAGGTCGGCGTCGAAGGCGTCCGAATCGAGCTCGCCGTCCGCCTCGTCGATCACCGTCCGCCCGGACAGCACATAGGACTGGACGACCAGCAGCACCGACCGTGCCTGCCGGGCGGGATGGTCGCGGCGGATCGTCCCGTCGGCGTGGCCCGCCCTGAGCGTCTCCTCGAACTGGCCCAGGAACACCAGCTGGCTGGCGCCGCAGCGGTCCACGATGTAGGGCAGCAGCAGTTCCGGGTCCACCTCGATGATCTTGCGGAACAGCGGGTGGTCGCGAAACGTCCGCACGCCGGTGACCAGGCCGTCCACCATCCGGGGCCGGACGGGACGGCCGTCGTCGGGCGGCTGCAGCGAGAGCCCGACCCACTCGCGGGTCATCAGGTCGGCGACGATCGTGCGGACGTCCGGCCAGCGGCGGTACAGCGTCATCCGCGACACGCCCGCGCGGCGGGCGATGTCGGTGAGCGTGGTCCGGCGCACGCCGACGGCCAGCACGCAGGCGCGGGCGGCGTCGAGCACCACGTCGTCGGCGGTCCGCCCGGCGGGTCTGTTGTGACGATTCGACGTCATGTGTCACAGTGTAAGCACAAACTCGATGACCTGGGGAGGCGCGGGGTGCGGACGCGGGACATGCTGTGGAGCGGCTGGGGCGACCCGGGCCGGGCCGCGCCGCTGCCGGAGGCGGTGGCGGGGCTGCTGCGCGATCTGCTCGGCGTCCGTCCGGCCGAGGCGCCGCCGGTCGCGCTGGCGGACGTCGAGGTCCCCGAGCCCCGGCTGACCGCCGGCGGGCTGGCCGCGCTCGCCGGGATCGTCGGCGACCGCAACGTCCGGGCCGACACCGAGTCGCGCGTCCGGCACACGCGCGGCAAGTCCACGACGGACCTGCTGCGCCTCCGCGCGGGGGAGACCTCCGGCGCGCCGGACGCGGTCGTCCTGCCCGGCACGCACGACGAGGTCCTCGCGGTGCTGCGGGCCTGCGCGGACCACCGCATCGCGGTGGTCCCGTTCGGCGGCGGAACCTCGGTCGTCGGCGGCCTCGCACCGGGGGACGTGGACGCCTTCATCGCGCTCGACCTCCGCCGCATGGACGCCGTCGTGTCGATCGACGAGGTGTCGCGGACGGCCGTCCTGCAACCCGGCCTGCGCGCGCCCGACGCCGAGGCGGCGCTGGCGGAGCGCGGGTACACGCTCGGGCACTTCCCGCAGTCCTACGAGTGGGCGTCGATCGGCGGGTTCGCGGCGGCGCGCTCCAGCGGGCAGGCGTCCGCCGGGTACGGGCGGTTCGACGACATGGTCGTCGCGCTGACCGCCGCGACGCCGGAGGGCACCCTGGAGCTCGGCCGGGCGCCGAAGTCCGCCGCCGGGCCCGATCTGCGGCAGCTCGTCCTCGGGTCGGAGGGCGCGTTCGGGGTGATCACGTCGGTGACCGTGCGGATCCGGCCGGTCCCGGCGGCGAAGGCGTACGAGGGCTGGCGGTTCGCGTCCTTCGGGGAGGGCGCCGCCGCGCTGCGCGGGCTCGCCCAGGACGGCCCGCTGCCCACCGTGCTGCGCCTTTCCGACGAGACCGAGACGATGGTCGGGCTGGCCGACCCGTCCGAGCTCGGCTCGGGTTCGTCCGCCGGATGCCTGGCCGTGCTGGGCTTCGAGGGGACACTGGAGCGCGTCGCCGAACTCCGTGCGGGCGCGGCGGACGCGCTGCGCGCCGCGGGCGGCGAACCGCTCGGCGCCGGGCCGGGCGAGAAATGGGAGCACGGCCGCTTCGACGCCCCCTACCTGCGCGACGCGCTGCTGGACGCGGGCGCGTTCGCCGAGACGCTGGAGACCGCCGCCTTCTGGACGGACGTCCCCGCCCTCTACAAGGCAGTCCGCGCCGCGCTGACCAACGCTCTCGCCGACGCCGGGACGCCGCCGCTGGTGATGTGTCATATCTCGCACGTCTACCCGTCTGGCGCGTCGCTCTACTTCACCGTGGTGTCCGCGCAGGGCGAGGACCCGGTCGCGACCTGGGCGCGGGCCAAGCGGGCCGCCGGGGAGGCGATCATCGACGTGGGCGGCACGATCAGCCATCATCACGGGGTGGGCACCGACCATCGCGACGCGTACGCGCGGGAGATCGGGCCACTGGGCGCGGCGGTGCTCCGCGCCGTCAAGGACCGGGTCGACCCGTCCGGGATCATGAACCCGGGCATCCTGATCCCGCCCGTCGCGAAGGAGCACCGATGAGCGAAGCGAACCGGGGGGTGTGGGGGGTCGACCCCCCACAGGAAGGTAGGCACATGGCCGAGGCACGCTCGTTCACCGCCATCGTCAACCCGGCGGCGGGCGGCTCCGCGTCCGCCTCCTCGCTGATCACACCGGCCCGGCTGCTGCGCGAGGCGGGCGCCGAGGTCGCCGTGGAGTACAGCCGCGGCCTGGAGCACGCCGCCGACGTCGCCCGCGCCGCCGCGGAGGACGGGCGCGTCGTGCTGGCCGTCGGCGGCGACGGCATGGCCGGCTGTGTCGGCGGCGCCCTCGCCGGGACGGACACGATCTTCGGCATCGTCCCCGCCGGGCGCGGCAACGACTTCGCGCGGCAGCTCGGTGTCCCGTCCGATCCGGAGGAGCTGGCCAAGCTGCTGCTGGAGGGCGAGCCGCGCGCCGTGGACGCCATCGACGCCAACGGGACGGCCGTCCTCGGCAGCGTCTACGCGGGCGTCGACGCCGTCGCCAACGACAACGCCAACAAGACCCGGCTGCTGCGCGGCTCGGCCGCCTACTACTTCGGCGCCCTGCGCGCGATCGTCTCGTGGCGGGCCGCCGACTACCTGATCACGGTGGACGGCGAGACGCGCGAGCGGCAGGGCTACACCGTCGTCGCCGCCAACTCCGGCTACTACGGGTTCGGCAAGCACATCGCGCCCGACGCCCGCGTGGACGACGGGCTGCTCGACGTGATCCTCATCCGGACGGCGCCCAAGCGGCTGTTCTTCGCCGTCATGCGCGAGCTGGAGGACGGCACGCACGTGCGGCGCCCCGAGGTCGAGGTCATGCGGGGTGAGGAGGTCCGGATCGAGCTGGCGGGCCCGCCCGGACGGACGCTCCCGTACGGCGCGGACGGCGAGCTGCCAGGCACGCTGCCGGTCACGGCCCGGGTCATGCCCGGCGCCCTCCGCGTCCTGGCCCCCTGACGCCCCGGGGCATCTCCTGGACTTGGCCCGAAGTTTGGGTCGATTTACGACTGCATTACGGCCCCTCGGGTACGGTCAGTTACGTCCCGCTAAGGGACCTTGGGGTTGTCTGCGGAGACATCATGGGAAGGCGACTGATCGCCGTTCTGGGGGGACTCATGATGACCGCGGACACCCGCGACGTGGTGGCGCCGGCGTCTCTGGGGGTGGCGCCGGTGTCCACCACGCTTATGGCCGCCGCGTAGCCCGTTCCTGGGCGCGCGCAGAAAGGGCCGATGCGCCCCGGTGAGTCGCTTGACGACCGGAATCGCCTCCGGACACGCTGTGAGAATCCCCTCACACGCTGCCGGAGGCGCCCTGTGTCCGCCGAGGAATCCCCCGGTCCTGAGAGCTCGCGCGACTCCGAGGCCGGGGCCGGGTGGGCCTGCGGGAAGCCCGGTACCTTCCATGACCTGCTTCCCGAGCGCGTCGCCGACTTCTCCTGGCGCCGTCCGAAGGTGCTGTGGCGGTCCCGCAACGACGTGCTCGCACGCTGGTTCGGCGACCCGTCGAACGCGATCCGCGGCCGCTGCATCACGGCCCTGGGCGAGCGCGGGACGCCCGCCGCGTTCACCGTCCACCGCTCCGACCCGGAGTTCTCGTTCGTCCTGCTCGGCGACACCGGCGAGGGCGACAAGTCGCAGTACGCGGTGGTCCCGCCGCTGCTGCACGCCGCCGGCGACACCGACTTCATGATCATCGCCAGCGATGTGATCTACCCGACCGGGGACGCGTCCCAGTACACCGAGAAGTTCTTCCGCCCCTACAAGGACTACCAGGCCCCCATCTACGCCGTGCCGGGCAACCACGACTGGTACGACGGCCTGCGCGGCTTCCTCCACGTCTTCTGTGACCTGGACGCCGACTGCACGCCGCCGCCCTGGCGCGGCCCGCTCTCGTTCCTCCCGCGCATGCTCTGGCGCCGCCCCGGGCACGTCGACCGGGACGCGCTCGCGGAGGCCCGCCGGAAGTACCGGGGCGCGCCCGGCCAGCAGGCCGTCCAGCCGGGGCCGTACTGGGCGATCGACACGCCGTCGCTGCGCGTCATCACCGTCGACACCGGGATGACGGGCGTCGTCGACCGCGCCCAGGGCCGCTGGCTCCGCGAGGTCTCCGCGGGTCCGAAACCCAAGCTGCTCGTGACCGGAAAGCCCCTCTATGTGGACGATGATCACCGTCCGGGGACGATCGAGGGCGGCGGGACGATCGACGAGATCGTCCGCGACCCGGCGCACAACTACGTCGCGGCCATCGGC
The DNA here is from genome assembly GCF_044326375.1 of Actinomadura sp. 3N508. NCBI lineage: Bacteria > Bacillati > Actinomycetota > Actinomycetes > Streptosporangiales > Thermomonosporaceae > Actinomadura > Actinomadura sp. 3N508. The sequence goes on along the minus strand of NZ_JBIRAX010000004.1, from coordinate 304,114 downwards.
GGCGACACCCACAACTACCAGCGCTACCCGGTGACGACCGAGGGCGGGCGGACGATCCAGTACATCGTCTCCGGCGCCGGGGGCGCGTTCATGCACGCGACCCACATCATCCCGAAGACGCACACCGTGGACGAGGACGACTTCCGCTGCTACCCGCTGCGCGGCGACTCCCTCTCCCGCTACAGCAGGCTGTACGGCCGGTGGCTGCACCTGCCCAGGCTCTTCGAGCTCACCCCCGAGGAGGCGACGGCCGCCGTCGAGCACCGGCTGGGCATCACCGCGGGGCGCGGCTACGGCAAGCCCGCGCCGACCCGCCGCGCCCGCTTCGTCGCCGCGCTCCTCGGCGTCCCGCGCGACGGCCGGGCCCGGTCCCGGTTCCTGCGGTTCCCCGTCCGCAAGGTGCCGCAGCGCTTCCGCTCGGAACTGGCCGACTGGGACGACCCGCCGTTCTTCAAGAGCTTCCTGCGCCTGGACGTGACCGAGTCGCAGCTGCGGATCCGCTGCCACGCGGCGACCGGATGCGGCGACCACGAGACGGCACCTCCGTGCGAGGACGAGGTGACGATCGACTTGCGTTGACCAGCCGATCTCTAGAGAATTCGCCGGTAATGTCAGGAAAGTCGGCGATCCCCGCGCGTCCCGTGCGCGGATGCCGTTACAGTCTTGGCTCACCGAACGGGTGAACGGTAACGGACGGTCGGCCGGAGAACGACCGCGTCCTTCAGGAGCGAAACTCAATGAGCTACCCCCAGCAGGGCCAGGGCCAATCACACCAGCAGCAGCAGGCCTACCAGGGCGGCTACGCGCCCGCCCAGCAACAACAGCAGGGCGCCGTCGCGCGCGGCACCGGCATCAACATGAAGCGCCGCAACCCGGCGGGCGTCTGGCTCGGCCTGCCGATCATCACCTTCGGCATTTACGGCCTCGTGTGGTTCTTCAAGGTCCACAACGAGCTGCACGAGTACGACCGCCGCATCGACAACGCGGCCACCAACGCGCTGCTCTCGATGCTCTTCGGCGCCATCACCCTCGGCATCTGGCCGCTGATCATGTGGGTGAAGCTCGCGGGCCGCATCGCCCAGGCCCAGCGCGCCGCCGGCCTCCAGCCCAGCTGCAGCGGCGGCATGGGCTTCCTGCTCGGCATCATCGGTTTCGGCACCCTCTACTACCAGATCCAGCTGAACAAGGTCGTCGACCGCTACGGCGAGACGCCCGCCGGCCAGCAGGTCTCCCTGGTCGCCTGACCGACCTCGGGGGCTACGGCCCTGGCTCCCCGCAAGCCAACAGAGAACCCCTCCGCGCTCACCCGTCGCGGAGGGGTTCTGTTGTTTATCTGGGGGGCGACCCCCAGACCCCCGGCTGCGCGGCACGGGTCTCCTCGCTTCGGTCGCTGGCGCTCCCTGCGCTGCGGGGACGCGGCGCGCCGGGCAGGCCCGCTGCCTTGTTTACCTGGGGGGCGACCCCCAGACCCCCGGCTGCGCGGCACGGGTCTCCTCGCTCTGGTCGCTGGCGCTCCCGCCGCTGTGGGGACGCGGCGCGCCGGGCATGCCCGCTGCGCTCGCTGGGGCTCGCTCCGCGTGCCTGCCCGTAACTGGTGGCTGTGGTTCAAACTGCCGGGGCTGGGGTTCAGGCCGTCGCCGTGCTGCGGGGACGCGGCGCGCCGGGCGCTGGGGTTCAATCTGCCGGGGTCGGGGGTTCGAGCCTCTGTCGGTGGGTGGGGGCAGTATTGGGCGTGTGAGGGTCGCGGTGGCGGTTGGGGCGCGGGGTGGGGGTGACCTGCGCGTTCTTGAGGAGGACGGCTCGCCTGCGGGGGCCGTCGAGCATGTGCCGGATCTGGTGGCGGCTATTGCTGAGCGCGAGAAGGCTGAGGCGCCCCGGTGGGTGTGGGCGTCTACGGCGCGGATCTATCCGCGGCTCATCGAGGCGGGTGTGCGGGTGGGGCGCTGTCATGATCTGGAGCTGGTGGAGAGTCTTCTGCTTGGGCATGCGGGCCGGTATGGGGAGCCACGGTCCGTCCGGGCGGCGTGGGCTCGGTTGCGGGGAGAGCCGGTGCCTCCTGATCGGGTCCCGCAGGAGGAGTCAGCGCAGGGTTCGTTGTTCGAGGATGAGCGAGAAGAGGCCGCTGACGACATCGGGCAGGTTGTTGGTGTGCATGCGGAGCAGCAGCGGGGGATGCGCGGGCTGGACGGGTTCGCTCTGCTGGCGGCGGCCGAGTCGGCGGGGGCGCTCGTGGCGGCCGAGATGGGGCATGACGGGCTGCCCTGGTCGGCGGACGAGCACGACGCGCTGCTCACCGAGCTGCTCGGGCCGCGTCCGGCCCGTGGGCTGCGGCCTCGCAAGCTGCAGGATCTCGCTGATCGCATCAGCGCGGCGTTCGGCCCGCGGGTGCACGTCAACCCTGATTCGCCCGCGCAGATTCTCAAGGCGTTCGCGTCGGCCGGGTTGCCGGTGACGTCGACGCGGGCGCATGTGCTCAAGCGGCTCGACCATCCGGCCGTGCCGCTGCTGCTGGAGTACAAGGAGCTTTCGCGTCTCCACACGGCACACGGCTGGGCGTGGCTCGACACGTGGGTGAGCGGCGGGCGGTTCCGTCCCGAATATGTGGCAGGCGGCGTGGTGTCCGGGCGGTGGGCGACGAGCGGCGGGGGAGCGCTGCAGATTCCGCGCGTCCTGCGGAAGGCGGTCGTCGCCGACCCGGGCTGGTCGCTGGTCGTCGCCGATGCCGCGCAGCTCGAACCGCGCGTGCTCGCCGCGCTGGCGGGCGACCGGGCGTTCACCGACGCCGCCGCGCACGGCGACCTCTACGCGGCGCTTTCCGACGTGTTCCACGACGAGGGCGGCGAGGGGATGAGCGCGCGCGACAAGGCGAAGCTCGCGCTGCTGTCGGCAATGTACGGCGGTGGGACGGGCGAGGCGGTGCAGCTCCTCGGCGTCCTGAAGAGCCGGTTCCCCGACGCGTTCGAGTACGTGGAGGCGGCGGCGCGGGCGGGGGAGCGCGGGGGGCTCGTCCGGTCGAGGCTGGGGCGGACGTGCCCGCCGCCGTCCGCCGGATGGCGCGAGCTGACGTCGGCGGGCGACGACGACGCGCCGGTGGCGGCGGCCGCGCAGGCGCTGCGCGGCCGCGGCCGGTTCACCCGCAACTTCGTCGTCCAGGCCACGGCCGCCGACTGGGCGCTCGCCCTCCTCGGCTCGCTGCGCCGCCGCCTCACGGCGATCGGACCGTCCTCCAGCCCCCACCCACCACCAATCAATCGACGAGCTTCGCTCGGCGCCCCCCGGTTGGTGTTCTTCCAGCACGACGAGGTCATCGTGCACGCGCCCTCGGGGCTGGCCGGGGACGTCGTCGCCGCCGTCCACGCCTCGGCGGACGAGGCGCGGCGGCTGCTGTTCGGCGACACACCGGTCGCGTTCCCGATGGAGATCGCGGTCGTGGACCGCTACTCCGACGCGAAGTAGGCCGCCATGGCGCGGACGGTATTGGCCGCGGCGAACGCGTGCCCGCGCGCGTTGAGGTGCAGCTGGTCGCCGCTGTAGATGCCGGGGTCGGTGGAGACCGGATGGTCGTAGGGGTTGGCGGCGTGGCAGGCGCCGTGCTCGGCGGCGACCTCGGCCGCCAGCTCGTTCAGGCGCCGCGTCCGGGCCGACATGACGTCCCGGTAGCGGGACGGGCCGAGGCCCGCGACGGTGATGTCGAGGAGGCCGATCGTGACGACGTCCGCGCCTGCGGCACGGAACGCGGACACGATCGCGGTCAGTTCGCGGCGCACCTCGTCCTCGTCGAAGTGCGGGCGGAGCATGTCGTTGCCGCCGGCCGCGACGAGCGCGAGGTCGGGGCCGAACGCCAGCGCTGTTTCGAGCTGTTCCGCCGCGACCTGCGCGGCGACGAGGTCGCGGCGGCCCAGGTTGCGGGCCGTGAACCCGGGCGTCACCAGGCGGAGGGCCTCCTCGACCCGGTCGGCCCACGACAGGTTGCGGTAGCCGGGCACGGGCTCGCGGACGCCCTCGGCGACGCTGTCGCCGACCGTCACCATCCGCTTCCAGGACACGCCGGCCAGCAGCGCGGCGGCCTCGGCCGTGGGCAGGACGGACGGGTCCGTCCATTCGGAAAGGGCCGTCTCGGTCATCTTCTCTCCTAGGAGGGCGCGCCGCGCCGGACGGTCAGCAGCAGCCCCGCGAGGCCCGCGCCGCCGGCGGCGAATGTGCAGAACAGGTAGACGTCGGTGTAGTCGTCGTGCACGGCCCCTGCGGGCAGCAGCGCGGCGAGCACGGCGATGCCGAACGCGCCGCCGAGCTGCCGGGCGGTGGTGTTGAGGCCGGTGGCCCCGGCGAACCGTAGCGGGTTCACGGCGAGGGCGGCGGCGGACGCGGTGCCGGTCGTGATCATCCCCATCCCGGTGCCGACCAGCAGTCCGATCGGGAGCCAGAAGGTGACGTAGTGCGGGTCGGACGGCATCGACAGCACCGCCCAGAGCCCGCACCCGACCATGATCAGCGCGCCGCCGGTCACGGCGGGGCGGACGCCGATGCGGCCGGTGAGGCGGCCCATGAGGATCGCGGCGGCGGTGGCGGTGAGCGCGCCGGGCGTCGAGGCGAAGCCCGCCTTCAGGATCGAGTAGTCCCACTCCGCGGTGAGGTAGAGCACGCCGACCAGCAGCCACGTGTAGAGGGCCGTCCCGTACAGGAACGAGGCGGCGTTGGCGACGGCGAACTGGCGGCTGCGCCACAGCGAGATCTCCAGCGCGGGCACCGGATGCCGCGCCGACCGCCACAGCGCCAGCGCGACCAGGGCGCCGCCGCCGATCAGCAGGGCGAGGGTGCGCGCGTCGGTCCAGGCCCAGTCCTGGGTCTGGGTGACGCCGAGCGCGACCGCGCCGACGCCGCCGCCGAGCAGGACGGTCCCGATCAGGTCGGGCAGGCGTCCCTTGCCGTGCTCGGCGCGGGGGAGGCGCAGCCCGCCCAGCAGCAGCGCGAGCCCGACGGGCACGTTGATGAGGAACAGCGACCGCCAGCCGAACTGGTCGACCAGGATCCCGCCGAGGCTGGGGCCGATCGCGGCGGCGAACGCGCCCGCGGCGCTCCACAACCCGATGGCGCCCGCGCGCCGCTCCGGTGGCGTGTCGCGCAGCAGCAGCGCCAGCGACGCGGGGATCATCGCGGCGGCCGCCGCCCCCTGGAAGGCGCGCGTCGCCAGCAGGATCGGCACGTTCGGCGCGAGCGCGCAGGCCAGCGACGCCAGCGTGAACAGCCCGATGCCCCAAAGGTAGAGCGTCCGCCGGCCGACCAGGTCGGCGAGCCGCCCGGCGGGGGCGAGCAGCGCCGCGAACAGCACCGCGTACAGGGTGATCACCCAGGTCAGCCCGGACAGCGAGGCGCTCGGGAAGTCGGCGTGCAGGTCGGGGACGGCCAGGTTCGCGACGGTGGCGTCGAGCATGGCCAGGAACGTCGCCCCGGCCGCCAGCCAGGGCACGTCGCGGCGTGCGCGGGGCGCGGCGTCCGGCGCCGCTGCGGTCTCAACGGACATGGGTGCCCTCCAGAAAAATAAACGACCGTTCGTACAATCTTCTTTGGAGGGCCCGTCCGTCAAGGGGGTGGCGGCATTGACTTTGAACGAACGGTCGTGCAGATTAGGCCGCGTGAGCACCGACGGAAGGATTCTCAAGGGCGAGCAGACCCGCAGGACGATCCTCGACCGCGCCGCCGACATCGCCTCGGCGGAGGGCCTGGAGGGCCTGTCGATCGGCCGGCTCGCCACCGAGCTGCAGATCAGCAAGAGCGGCGTGTTCACGCACTTCGGGTCCAAGGAGGAGCTGCAGCTCGCGACCGTCCGGCGGGCCGTCGAGGTGTTCCGCGAGCACGTGATCCAGCCCGCCCTCGCCGTCCCCCGGGGCCTCGGCCGCCTCCGGGCGCTCCTGGACGCGTGGCGCCGCTACCAGCGCGAACCCGTGTTCCCCGGCGGCTGCTTCTTCGACTCCACGATGGCCGAGTTCGACGCCAGGCCCGGCCGCGTCCGCGACGCGATCGCGTCCTCGCAGCGCGACTGGCGCGAGTTCTTCGAGCGCTGCATCCGCGAGGCCCGCGACCTCGGCGAGATCGACGCGTCCGCCGACGTCGCGCAGCTCGCCTTCGAGCTGGACGCCCTCTGCCGCACCGGAGCCACGTACGCGCTCCTGCACGACGACCCGTCCCTCTACGCCCGCGCCGCCCACGCCATGGACACCCGCCTCGCGGCGGTGACGACCTGAGTCAGCCCTTCGGCGGCGAGTACGACGGCCGCGAGTTGAGGGTCTTGACATCGTCGAAGGACGTCCGGCGGTAGGCGCCCGTGATGGTCGCCAGCTCATCGGCGGTCAGGACGTCCTCGATGGCGTCGAAGCCGTGCGGCGCGCGCTCGCTGACGGTGTGCAGGATCCGGTCGGCGGGCATGTCGCGGCAGGCCAGCACGATCGCGTTGACCGTCTCCCGGCGCGCCCGGTCGTAGGCGAGCAGGCCCTCGGCGGGGTCGTCGGCGCGCGCCAGCTCGTGCGCCAGGACGCGCGCGTCCAGCACGGCCTGCGATCCTCCGTTGGAGCCGATCGGGTACATCGGATGGGCGGCGTCGCCGAGCAGCGTCACCCGGCCGGTCGTCCAGCGGTCGAGCGGGTCCCGGTCGACCATCGGGTACTCCAGGATCTCCGCGGAGCCCGCCAGCATCGCCGGGACGTCGAGCCAGTCGAACTTCCAGTCGGCGTAGTAGGGGAGGACGTCCTCCAGGCTGCCCTCGCGGTTCCAGTCGGCGGTGGTGTCGAGCCCCTCGCCGGCGACCTTCACCTCCGCGACCCAGTTCAGCAGGGCCCGCCCGCGGCGCTCGGCCGGCATGGAGATCGGGTAGACGACCATCTTCGCCGCGGTGTTGCTGCCCGCGACGGCCAGCGTCCGGCCGGTCAGGAACGGGTCGCCCTCGGTGATGCCGCGCCACATCCGGATGCCGTTCCACAGCGGCGGCGGCTCGTCCGGGTTGAGCTGCGCGCGGACGGCGGAGTGCAGCCCGTCCGCGCCGATCAGCACGTCGGCCTCGACCGTGCCGGTGGTCCCGGACGCCCGGTCGAGCACCCGCGCCCGTACCCGCGTCCCGTCCTGCTCGAACCCCTCGAAGAGCGTCCCGGCGCGGACGGCGTCCTTCCCGAGCCGCGCCAGCACGGCGTCGAGCAGCGCCATCTGCAGCTCGCCGCGATGGATCGAGTACTGCGGCCAGTCGTAACCGAGCGCGCGGCCCCGCGGCTCGCCCCAGATCCGGCCGCCGAACCGGTCGAAGTGCACCATCTCGCCGGTCGGGATGCCGAGCTCGGCCAGCTCCCCGCCGAGCCCCAGCTCCGTCAGCTCGCGCACGGCGTGCGGCAGCAGGTTGATCCCGACGCCGAGCGGCCGCAGCCGGGCGGAGGAGTCGACGACGAGCGTCTCCACACCGGCCTCGTGCAGGCTCAGCGCGCAGGTCAGCCCGCCGATCCCCGCCCCCACGATGAGTACGCGCATGGAAGGTGTTCCCCCTATTTCTCCGTCACGATGTCCGATCCGGAATCGGTGTCCTCGGGTGCCCGCGCGCCGCCGCGGACGAGCCGCCCGACCTCCGCCCGCAGCCGGACGAACTCGGGCAGCCCCCGCGTCTCGATCTGGTCGCGGGACGCGGGCAGCCCCACCTCCAGGTCCGCGTGGACGCGGGCGGGCGAGCGGTGCAGCACGACGACCCGGTCACCGACGTAGACGCTCTCGTCGATGTCATGGGTGACGAGCAGGATCGTCATCTTCTGCGTCCGGTGCACCTGGAGGAGGAGGTCCTCCAGGTCCTCGCGGGTCTGCGCGTCCACGGACCCGAACGGCTCGTCCATCAGCATCAGCGACGGCCGGTACGCCAGCGCCCGCGCGATCGACACGCGCTGCTGCATGCCGCCCGACAGCTGCCACGGGTACTTGCGGCCCGCGTCCGGCAGGCCGACCGACTCCAGGGCCTCCTGCGCCGCCGCCCGCCGCTCCTGGCGCGACTTTCCCCGCCTGCGCAGCGGCAGCGCCACGTTGTCGCGGACGCTCAGCCACGGGAACAGCGACCGGCTGTAGTCCTGGAAGACGACGGCGAGATCGTCGGGCACGCCGTCGATCGGCGCGCCGTCCAGCGTCAGCGTCCCGCCGGTCGGCCGGATCAGCCCGGCGATGCAGCGCAGCAGCGTGGACTTCCCGCAGCCGGACGGGCCGACGATGCTGACCAGCTGCCCGTCCGGGACGGTCAGGTCGATCCCGCCGAGGACCCCGTGGTCGCCGCCGTAGGAGTGCGTCAGGCCGGCTATCTGAAGCATGGCCCAGCCCTTTCTCTAGGACGCCTTTTCATTGCGAACGTCATGTGAGCCGCCGCGCTCCCGTGTGCCAGGCCAGCAGGCGGCGTTCCAGGAGCATGAAGAGCGTGTTGAACAGCAGGCCGAGGACGCCCAGCATCACGATCGCCGCCCACATCGGGTTCGCCTCGAACGCGCGCTGCGCGCCCACCAGCCGCGCCCCGATGCCGGCGGTGCTGCCGAACATCTCGGAGAAGACCATCAGGATCAGCGCGAACGACAGCGCCACCCGCAGCCCCGCGAAGATCTTCGGCGCCGCCGCCGGGAGGATGACGACCACGAGGCGGCGGACCCGCCCGATGCCGAACACGCGGGCCGTGTCGAGCTGCAGGGCGTCCACGGCGCGGACGCCGTCGCAGGTGTTGAGCAGCACGGGCCACACCACGCCGAACGCGATCGTCACCACCTGCATGGTCGCGCCGAGGTGGAACACGATGATGAAGAACGGCACCAGCGTCGGCGGCGGCACCGCCCGCAGGAACTCGAGGACCGGGTTCAGCAGGTCGTACAGGACGCGCGACCGTCCGGTCACCGTGCCCGCCACCACCCCGGCGACGCCCGCGGCGGCCCAGCCGATGAACAGATGGGCGAGGCTCGTGGAGAAGTCGTCGACGGCCTCGCCCGTGAGGAACGCGCGCGACGCGGGCCCGGAGAACCACAGCTCGTGCAGCGACGTCGCGATGGTCGTCGGCGGCGGGTAGTAGACGTCGTTCACCGCGCGCGTGACGAGCTCCCACACCACGACGACGGCCGCGACGAGCCACGCCCGCTCCGCGAACCCCCGCAGCGGCCTCATGCGGTGTCTTTGTGAGGGGACGACCCCCCACACCCCCCGGTTCGCTCCGCTCATGCGAGGCCCTCCACCCGTTCCTCGTGCCAGCGGAACGCGATCCGCTCCAGCCTCCGCAGGCCGGTGGCCACCAGCAGCCCGATGACCCCGCTCCAGACGGCGCCCGCGAGCAGCAGGTCCGTCCGGCCGCCCGCCGACTGGGTCTCGCTGAGATAGATCCCCAGGCCGTTGACCCCGCCCGCGTACAGCTCGGTGCTGATCACGACGATGAGGGCGACGGACGCGGCGATCCGGACGCCGGTCGCGATGAACGGCGCCGCGCTCGGCAGCGAGACGTGCCACAGCACCGCCGGCGTCCCGAACCCGAAGCTGCGCAGGCTGTCCTTCGCCATCGGGTCGACGTCGCGGAGCGCGTACAGGGTGTTGATGAGGATCGGCCACAGGCAGGCGTAGAAGATCAGCGACATCTTCATCCGGGCCGGCTCGGCGACCAGGATGATCACGAGCGGGATCAGCGCGACCGACGGGATCGGCCGCAGCAGCTCCACCAGCGCCCGCGCGGCGGTGCCGAGGAACGGGACCGAGCCGAGCAGCACCCCCAGCGGGACCGCGACCAGCACCGCCAGCGCGAGCCCGCCGGACCAGGCCCCGAGCGTCGCGCCGACGTCGACCAGGAACTCCCCGTCGGCGGCGAGCTTCGCGGCCTCCCAGAGGACGGTCGAGGCCGGCGGCAGGGCGGTGTCGTCGACGAGACCGGTGCGGCTCACGACCTCCATGACGGCCACCACCCCGGCGACGCCGGCGGCGCCGAGCGCGATGCGGCGATGGTTCATGAAGGCGTCGCGACGAAGTTCTTGACGTCGATGGGCTTGTCCACGTACCCGAACCGCTGCATCAGGTCGGACACGCGCTTCAGGTGGGCGGCGTCCAGCGTGGTCGGGTACACGCCGAAGCCCATGGCGGCGGCGACCTTCGCGTCGATGCCCTTGGCGTAGGTGGGCAGGATGTCCTGGACGACCTTGCGGTCGGCGCACATGCCCTGCGCCTTCACCACCGCGCGCTGGAAAGCCGCGACCGTCTTCGGGTTCTTCTCCACGAACTTCTCCGTCGCGGCGAACCCGGCGATCGGGAGGTTCGCGGTCTCGCCGCTGGACAGGTCGGCGACCATCCGGGCGCCCATCGTCTGCTGCATCTGGGTGCCGAACGGCTCGATCGCCATGACGCCCTCGACGCTCCGGGACTTCAGCGCGTGCTCCATCGCGGGCGGTGGCACCTCGACGAAGCTCTTGTCGTCGTCGAACTCGACGCCCTGGGCCCGGCCGGCGGAGCGGACCAGCAGCGTGCTGATGTTGCGCTTGGTGTTGACGGCGATCGTCTTCCCGGCCAGGTCCTTGATCGTCTTGTAGGGGGAGTCGCCGCGCACCATGACGACATGGGTCCTGGCCGCGCTGTTGAAGCCCTCGGCGATGATCTTCGGTTCGAAGCGCGGGTCCTTGACCCCGGCGGTGAACAGCGAGACGTAATTGGTGAAGCTGATGTCCAGCCGGCCGCTGCGCAGCAGCGGGATTCCGGCGGCGCCGCCCTGGATGACCTGCGTTTTGACCGTCAGCCCTTCGTCCTTGAACAGACCCTTGGAAAGGGCGAGCTGAACGGAGGCGGTGTCGGCGATGGTCATCGTGCCGAGCAGGATCTCGGACTTCTCCAGGCCGTTGGCCGAGGCGCCGTCCTCGCCGCCGCCGCAGGCGGTCGCGGCGAGGAGGACCGTGATGGCGACCGCCCCGGCAACGGCCGCGCGGCGGTGGGAAGCGGTCATCAGCAGTGCTCCAACCATTCGGGGGAAGCCCGTCAAGTGCTGATTTTCAATGAGCCGGGAGCGTAGCGCAATGCGTGCCCGGCCGGAATGAGACGCGAGGTTCATTCGCGTTATTCCGAATTGCGCGTCCCGGGCCGCCAGAAGAGGACGCGGCGCTCCACCGCCAGCAGAATCGTGTTGAACAGGTAGCCGAGCACGCCCAGCAGGACGATCACCGCCCAGATCGTGGGCACGTCGGACGTGCTCTGCGCGTTGGTCAGCTCGAACCCGAGCCCGTCGGACGTGCCCGGCAGCAGCTCGGAGAAGACCATCAGGATCAGCGACAGCGACAGCGCCAGCCGCAGCCCCGCGAAGATCTTCGGCAGCGCGGCCGGGACGATGACGAACCGGATCCGCTGGGCGGCGGAGAGCCGGAACGCGTGCGCGGTGTCCATCTGGACCGCGTCCACGGCGCGCACCCCGTCCGCCGTGTTGAGCAGGACGGGCCAGACGGCGCCGAACACGATCGACGTGACCTGCATCTGCGTGCCGAACTCCAGCAGCACGACGAACACCGGCACCATCGCGGGCGGCGGGATCACCCGCGCGAACCGCAGCAGCGGCTCCAGGTAGGCCAGCGCCCGCTCCGAGCGGCCGAGCGCGATGCCGAGGACGACACCCGCCACGACCGACAGCAGCAGCGCGAGGCCCATCCGGGCGAGGCTCGGCGCGATGGACTCGCCCGCCGCCGCGCTGAGGAACAGCCGGTCCGCCGGGCCGGAGAACCACAGGTCCCGCATCCGCGCCGCGATGTCGGACGGCGGCGGGAAGAACGGGCTCCGCGCGCCGCGCGCCGCCGCCTCCCAGCCCGCGATGAGGACCGCCAGCGGGAGCCAGCGGTGCAGCAGACCGCCCACGAGCCGTCCGGCCAGGCCCCGGCGGGGCACGGTGCGGGCGGCGGCGCGGGCGGTGGCCGTCATGACGCACCGCTCCGCTGCGCCCGGTGCCACCGGAACACCCGGTTCTCGGACCGCACCAGGACGGTGTCGATGACCAGCCCGATGCAGCCCGCCCACACGGTCCCGGCGAGGACGTCGCGCGTCCCCTCCGGGTCGTTGCCGGCCTGCGCGATGAACATGCCGAGGCCGTCGCCGAACCCGGACAGGATCTCGGTGCCGACGGCCAGGATGAGCGCGATCGACGCGGCCAGCCGCACCCCGGTCGCGATGAACGGCGCGGCGCTGGGCAGCGAGACCCGCAGCAGGACCTGCGCCCGGCCGAAGCCGAACGCGCGCAGCGTCTCCTTGGCCGTCGGGTCGACGTCGTGCAGCCCGTACATGGTGTTGAACAGGATCGGCCAGCTGGAGGCGTACACGATGAGCGGCACCTCCATCGCGAGGCCCGAGCCGAGCAGCAGCCCCGCCAGCGGGATGAGCGCCACCGACGGGATCGGCCGCAGGAACTCCACGATCGCCCGGACCGCGGTGTTCACCGCCGGGACGCTGCCGAGCAACAGCCCGAGCGGCACCGCGATCGCGATGGCGATGGCGAGGCCGAGCGCCCACGCGGTGAGCGTGACGCGGACGTTGAACAGGAACTGCTGGTCGCCGGCCAGCTCGACGGCGCGCGCGGTGATGCTGGACGCGGGCGGCAGGTAGGAGCGGTCGACGATGCCCGCCCTGCCGAGGATCTCGCTCGCCAGGAACAGGCCCGCGATACCGGCGGCGCCCCGCGCCCACCTCCCCGGACGGGAGAGGCCGCGGGGCCGCGTCGTCGTCGAGCCGGTCATCCTGTGCCCGCGCCCCCGGTTAGGACGGCGGCCGAGCCTGGAACAGCACCGGCTTCAGGTCGGTCTTCTGCTTGAGCATCCCGGCAACGGTCATCAGGTCCACGACGCGCTGCATGCGGTTGGTGGTCAGCGTGCTCGGGTAGCCCGGCAGCGTGATCACCGCGGCGACCCGCCCGTCGATCTTGGTGTAGCCGGGCAGGGCCTGCTCGACCGGCTCCCGGTCGGTGGTGGCCAGCTGCTGGGCGGCGAAGATCGCGCGCTGGAACGCCGCGGCCGTCTTCGGGTTCTTCTGCGTGAAGTCCCGCGTGGTGACGAAGCCGGAGATCGGCAGGTTCGTCACGGGCTCGGACCCGCCGTCGACGGCCACCCGGGCCCCGAGCTTCTTCTGGATGTCGGTCGTGAAGGGCTCGACGGCGTGGATCGCGTCGACCTGCCCCCGCTCCAGCGCCGACGCCATCTGCGAGAACGGCACCTGGACGTAGTCGACCTGGGCGGCGTTGACGTTGTTGGCCTTGAGGATCGCGTTCAGCGTCAGCGTCTGGACGTTGTTCAGCAGGTTGACCGCGACCTTCTTGCCCTCCAGGTCCCTGGGAGTCCTGATGTCGGAGCCGGGCATGACGAGGACGTCCATGAAGTGCGAGGTCAGCGAGGCGCCCTCGGCCAGGACGCTCAGCTTGATGGTGCCCTTGTCGTTGGCCTGCAGGAAGGACACGTAGTTCGCGCCCGCGATCGCGTTCACGTCGCCCTTGACGAGCGCGGGGATGGCCTGCGTGCTCTGCTGCACCGGCCTGATCTGGACCTTGAGGCCCTCGTCCTCGAAGAACCCGTGCTTCTGCGCGAGGTAGACGGCCACGTTGTCGGCCAGCGGGAGCGCCGCGACCGTCATGGTGTCCATCTCCAGCGGCCCCCCGCCACCCGATGAGGATCCGCCGGAGTCGCTGCAGCCCGAGACCGCGACGGCCAGGGCGACGGCGCTGAGCAGCGCCGTGAGACGCAGAGATTTCCGCATGGGCTCTCCTTAACCTGCGGGGAGTTCCGTGCGCAGGGCTTGGGGCTTAGGGTCGGGACGAGTGGGCCAGGGGAGCGACTCTGACCACCACCGCTGGCTGACCAGGTGTGCCCGGAGATTATCGCGGACCGGCGGCTTGAGTGGATTCGCTCCGAATTGCGTGACTTTCTTGTGTCCTCCACAAGCTACAGTTGTCGCTCATCGCCGAGCCGAATCGGAGAGTGACCGGTCATGCCCGTTCCGGGACGGCCGGGCGCCCGCCGGTCACCGGCTCGCCGGCCGGGTGATGAGGTGGACAACACGGTATTACCGTCCGCGCTGTTGTGATCACGGAACGTCCGTGTGCGAAGAGTGAGCATCCGTGCTCGATAAATCGGACATACGGGCACGAAGTCACAATCGCGTCATTGGTGCATATCGAGTGGCCTATGGTCCTTTGCGGCCTATCCGTGGATGTGCTGCAATGTCGTGCGCCGAGGGTGGAGGTGATGTCGCTTTAACCCTTTGCGCCGGTGAGGCCACGGAGCGTGCGACATCGTGTGGAGAGGGTGTTAACGGCGGATGCAACCTAGCGACGAAGGTCGCGACCGTCCTCGACCCGGCAACGTCGAGGTGCAGTCGGACCGTTCGAGACGTGCGGGCAGCAGACTGAGCCTGCGGAACTGGCGCGTGCCCCAGCGGCTCATCGTCCTGATCCTGGTTCCGACGGTCGCCGCCGTCGTCCTCGCCGGGACGCGCATCACCGACTCCGTGAGCGAGGCGGAGACCTACGGGCGCGTGGAACGCATGGCGGAGCTGGGCGCGAGCATCACGCAGTTCGTCACCGAGTTCGCCTCCGAGCGCGACCTCGCCGTCGACTTCGCGGCCGCCGGCCGGCCCGACCCCCTCCTGCCCGGCGTGCAGTCCTCCCAGTTCAGCACCGACTCCCAGCTGCAGCTGGTGCGCGACAGCGCGACCGCCATCGACGGGTCCGACGGCGCCGACGCCGTCCGCGGCGCCGACGCGGTGCTGAACCGCCTGGACGCCGTCAAGGCGCTGCGCTCCCTCGTCATCGGCGGCAGGGTGCCCGCCACCGTCATCCTGCAGAAGTACACCCAGGCCATCCAGGACCTCATCGCCGTCCTCGACAGCGTCGCCTCCAACGTCGTCGACACCCGCCTCCTCCAGACCACCCGCGCGCTCGGCGCGCTCGTCCGCGCAAAGGAAGCGGTCTCACGCGAGCGCGCTCTGCTCCTGCTCGCCGCCCGCAGCCGGGGCCTCCCGCCCGACCAGATGAGCGCCCTGAACGCCGCCCGCGCGCAGGAGGACAGCGAGCTCGCGACCTTCCGCAACTCGGTGACCCTGGAACAGACGCAGGTGTTCGAGGACTTCGTCGTCGGCGGCCAGGTCGACCTGGCCGCCGAGCTGCGGCAGCGGATCATCACCGCCATCGCCGCGTCCGGCGGGCGGCTGTCCACCAAGCTCGCCAACCCCGGCTCGGCCGAGGCGATCAAGAACGCCATGTCCGACATGATCAACAAGATGCGGCTGACGGAACTGGACCTGACCCAGGACATCCTGGACGTCAGCGCCGAGCGCCGGTCCGACGCCCGCACCTCCACGATCGTCGACTCGATCATCGTCGCGCTGCTGCTGGCCATCGTCCTGCTGATCACGATCGTGATGGCCCGGTCCCTGGTGCGGCCGCTGCACCGGCTGCAGGCCGGCGCGCTCGACGTGGCCAGCACCCGGCTGCCCGGCCTGGTCGACCGGCTGCGAGATCCGGAGGCCGCGGCCGGCGGCATCGAGGTGGAGCCGATCGACGTCGAGTCCACCGACGAGATCGGCCAGGTCGCGCGGGCCTTCGACGAGGTCCACCGGGAGGCGGTCCGGCTGGCCGCCGACGAGGCCGTCCTGCGCGGCAACATCAACGCGATGTTCGTCAACCTCTCCCGCCGCAGCCAGTCCCTGATCGAGCGGCAGCTGCGCCTGATCGAGACGCTGGAGCAGAGCGAGCGCGACGAGGAGCAGCTCGGCAACCTGTTCCGGCTGGACCACCTCGCCACCCGCATGCGCCGCAACTGCGAGAACCTCCTCGTCCTCGGCGGCCAGGAGCAGGTGCGCCGGTGGAACCGGCCCGTCCCGCTGATCGACGTCATCCGCGCCTCGCTGTCGGAGGTCGAGCAGTACGAGCGGGTCGCGCTGCGCGTGCAGGGCGACATGACGGTCGCCGGGCCCGTCGTCAACGACCTCGTCCACCTGCTGGCCGAGCTGGTCGAGAACGCGACGGTGTTCTCCTCCGAGCACACCAAGGTGACCGTGTCCGGGCAGCTGCTCAGCGGCGGCGGCGCCATGCTGCAGATCACCGACAACGGCGTCGGGATGTCGCCCGACGACCTGGAGCAGGCCAACTGGCGGCTCGCGAACCCGCCCGTCATCGACTTCTCCGCGGCCCGCCGCATGGGCCTGTTCGTGGTCGGCCGCCTCGCCGTCCGGCACGGCATCCGCGTCGAGCTGCGCGCCGCGCAGGGCGGCGGGCTCACCGCGTTCGTGGTGCTGCCCGACGCGGTGATCACGCCCGGCGAGGCCGGCGGGATCGGCAGCCGCGGCGGCGGCCTGCCCGCCCGCGAGAACGACGGCCAGGGCCAGCTCGCCGCGCTCACCACCGCGCCCGAGCCGCCCGCGCTCGGCAGCGGCGGCGCGTTCCGGCAGGACGGCCGCGGACCCGCCGAGCTGCCCGCCTCCCCGCTGTCCGGATCGACCGGCTCGCACCCGATGGTCGGCGGCACCGGGCCGCTGCGGCCCGTCCGCGGCGCCACCGGCCCCCAGCCCGCGATGAACGAGACCGGGCCGATCCCCACCGGCGGCTCCGGCCAATACCCCACGTTCCCCACCGGCGCGCAGCCCCAGGTCCCCTACGGCGAGCAGCCCGTCCCGCCCTACGGCGAGCAGGGCCCCGCCGACGACCAGCGGCCGCCGCGCAGGCCCGGCGAGCTGCCGGTCCGCATGCCGGGCGCGCAGCTCCCCAGGCGCCCGTCCGACGACGGGCCGAACGGCCTGTTCCAGCCGCGCAACGAGCGGCCGCAGAACGACCGCACGCAGGACGAGCGCTTCTCGAACGAGCGCCCGCAGAACGACCGGCCGCGGAACCAGCGGCCGGAGAACGAGCGCCCGCACGACACCGGCAACGGCGTCTACCGGCGGGAACCCTGGCAGACCGGGCCGCAGTCCGTCGTTCCCGAGGCCCAGCCGATGCTGCCGGAGGCCGGCTCGTCCCGTCCGATCCCCTGGGAGACCGGGCCGCTGGGGCAGATCTCCGGCGACCCGGGCCAGTCGCAGACAGACCCGTACGCCGACGCCTCGCAGCCAGAGGCCCGCTGGACGGAGCCCGCCACGCGCCACCCCGAGCGATCCACCCCGACACCGCCGCGCCCGTCCGAGGACGCCGTCCCGGAACTGGCCGCCGCGCAGCACGAACCGCCCCCGCAGCAGGCGCAGGCCGCGCCGCCACGGCTGCCGGAGCGCTCGCCGATCTTCGACGCGATGCAGTCGGAGTGGTTCCAGCGCAGGTCGGAGGGTGCGGGCGAGGACCCCGTGCGCGGCTGGGAGTCCCCGGCGGACGCGGGCTTCCGCGCCGCCGAGGCCGCCCGCGAGCCCGTCACGGCCTCCCGCACCAGTGTCGGGCTGCCCAAGCGGGTGCCCGGCAAGAACCGCGTGCCGGGAGCGGTCGGCCGCGCGACGGCCCCCGCCGGAACCGAGCAGATGCCCGCGGCGACCCAGGCCGGGCCGTTGCCGGGAGGCCCCGCGGACGGGCAGGCTGTGCAGGGCCGGCACGAACAGGGCCAGTCCGGACATGGCCAGCAGGGACAGGGCCAGGTGGCCGACGTCGTACGCAGCCGGTTCGCGAGTCTCCAGCGGGGCGTCCACCGGGGACGTCACGAGGTTCGCGGCGATGGCACGTCAGGTGAGGCGTCGCAACAGGGCGACGGCGAGACAGGAGGCACCCGGTGAGCGGGCAGGATCTCAACTGGTTGGTGACGAACTTCGCGGACCGTGTCGCGAAGGTCGCGCACGCCGTCGTGGTCTCCTCGGACGGATTGCCGATGGCGTACTCGTCGGGCTTCCCGCCCGAGCGGGCCGACCAGCTGTCGGCGATCGCCTCCGGGCTGATGAGCCTGACCCAGGGCGCGGCGAAGATCTTCGACGCGGGCGGGGTGAACCAGACCGTCGTCGAGATGGACCGCGGGCTGCTGTTCGTCATGTCCATCACGAACGGGTCGGTGTTCGCGGTGCTGGCCGCGCCCGACTGCGACCTCGGTCTCGTCGCGTACGAGATGACGCTGCTGGTGGAGCGGGTGGGCCGGGTGCTGACCCCCGCGCTGCGCGCCCAGGACCAGCAGCAGCCTCCGCATTCGGGGCCTTCGGTGACCGAGATGGGCGCCGGGCCCGCCCGGTTTTGATGTGACTGACTGACGGAGGTCGGCGACATGGATCGAGGCAGTCCCTACGGAGGGGGCCCCGGCGGGCCGGGGCGCTGGCCCGGCGAACCCGTCCGCGCCGAGGGTGGACGGGCCCCGGCGCAGGGACGGTCCCCCGAGGGACAGGAGGGCGACTCCAGCTCGCTGGTGCGCCCCTATGCGGTGACCGGGGGCCGGACGAAGCCGCGCTACGACCTGGCCATCGAGGCCCTGGTCACAGCGTCGCCCTACCCGCCGCGGGACGTGGCCGCGCTGACCCCGGAGTACCGGGCGATCATGGACCTGTGCCGGTCCGCCCGCTCGGTCGCGGAGGTCTCGGCCCTCCTGCGCCTGCCGCTCGGGGTCGCGCGCGTGCTCGTCGCCGACATGGCCGTCGAAGGACTGCTGCGGCTCCACCAGTCGCAGCCCGCCACCACCACCGGCGGACAGCCGGACCTCCGCCTGCTAGAAAGGGTGCTCAGTGGCCTTCGGAAGCTCTGACCAGGTCCCGGGGCCGCCCGGTGGGGAAGCCGAGCTGACCTCGGTCAAGATCGTCGTCGGCGGCGGCTTCGGCGTCGGCAAGACCACCTTCGTCGGTTCGGTCTCGGAGATCATGCCGCTCACCACCGAGGCGGTGATGACCGCGGCCAGCGCCGACGTGGACGACCTGTCGGCCGTGCCCGACAAGACGACCACCACGGTCGCGATGGACTTCGGCCGCGTGTCGCTCGACAGCGAGCTGATCCTGTACCTGTTCGGCACGCCCGGTCAGCACCGGTTCTGGTTCATGTGGGACGACCTCGTCCGCGGCGCGATCGGCGCCGTCGTGCTGGTCGACACCCGCCGGCTGGAGGACTGCTTCGCCGCCGTCGACTACTTCGAGGAGCTCGGGCTGCCGTTCGTCGTCGGCGTCAACGGGTTCCACGGCGAGTTCCAGTACGCCGTGGAGGACATCCGCGAGGCCCTGTCGATCAGCGCGCACGTGCCGATAGCGCAGTGCGACGCGCGCAGCCGCGAGTCCACCAAGCAGGTGCTGATCACGCTCGTCCAGCATGCGATGACGGTGCACGCCACCGCGCCCGCGGGCGCTGCGGCGCCGCCCGCCCGGCCGGGGGCGCCGGGCACCACGTCGCCCAGCTGGACCTGACGCGCGGCCGGGCCTTGGGGCGGGCCGGGCCTGACGTCGCGTTCCCCACATCCGGGTGGCCTACGGTCGCGTAGCCGGGATGCACGAGTGCATCATTCTTCTACGTGATCGACCGCGAATCGGTGATGGGGGTTGCGATGCGAGAAATGGAGCGGATCCGGACGTACGTGGCCATCGGCGACAGCTTCACCGAGGGCCTGAACGACCCCTACCCGGGCGAGGAGGACCGGTTCCGCGGCTGGGCGGACCGGCTCGCCGAGCACCTCGCCGAGCGCAGCCCTGGGTTGCGGTACGCGAACCTCGCGGTGCGGGGCAAGCTCGTCCGGCAGATCGTGGACGACCAGGTGCCGCGCGCCGTCGAGCTCGCGCCCGACCTCGTCACGTTCTGCGGCGGCGGGAACGACATGCTCCGTCCCGGCGCCGACCCGGACGCGCTCGCGGTCGTGTTCGACGACGCCGTCCGGCGGCTGCGCGCCACCGGCGCCCGCGTCGTCGTCTTCACCGGGTTCGACACCCGCGGGCTGCGCTCCGGCGCCCGCATCCGCGGCAAGGCCGCCACCTACAACATGCACCTGCGCGCCATCGCCGACCGGCGCGGCTGCACCGTCGTCGACCTGTGGCCGGTGCGCGTGTTCCACGACCCGCGCGCCTGGTACGAGGACCGGCTCCACCTGTCGCCCGAGGGCCACCGCCGGATGGCGCTGTTCGTCGCGGACGCCATCGGCGTCCCCGTCACCGGCGACTGGCGCGAGCCCTGGCCGCCGCTCGACCGCGCCGACTGGCTCACGATGCGCCGCGAGGACGTCCGCTGGGCACGCACGTACCTGCTGCCCTGGATCGGCCGCCGCGCCACCGGACGTTCCTCCGGCGACGGCCGCGAACCGAAGCGTCCCACTCCGCTCCCGCTTTGACTCCTCCTCGTTCAGGCGGGGTCGGGTTCGCCGAGGGCCTCGTCCAGGGTGTCCTTGACGGGGATGCGGCGGTGCAGGCCGGTGATCTCCAGCGCCCGCCGGACGATGGAGCGCGGCGCCGCGAGCACGAGGCTCCCGCCCGCCGCGGAGGTGGCCTTGTAGCAGGCGACGATGACCGAGAGGCCGCCGGAGTCCATGAACTCCAGGTCGGCGAGGTCGAGGACGAGGTCCTCGCCGTGCTCGCGGCGGGCGTCGTTCAGGTGCCTGCGCAGGTCGTCGGAGGAGGCGATGTCGAGCTCTCCGCGCAGCCGCACGACGGCGCGCCCGCCGTGTGGCCGAATGGTCACTTCCAATGGCGGCACGGGCGCTTCCCCTCCAGTCGATGCGCATCCGCCCGGCTCCGCCCGCGGATGCTTTCCGTCCGACAACTATTGCCGAGGACGGCCCCGCCTGCCAACCCGGCGCGCTACACCCGCCAACCCGCCGCGCTGAGGGGTGTGCGCGGTGGTGCCGGGCCGTAGGGTGCTGTCCGACGTCACCGTCCTCCAGCCCCCGCCCACCACCAATCAATCGACGAGCTCCGCTCGGCCCAGACCCCCACCCTCGTAGGAGTAAAGGACCCCCAGGTGAGTTCCCCCCGGTTGCCGGACCATCTCGAAGTGCTGCTCACCGAGGAGCCCGTCCTCGACGTTTACGCGTACGGGCCCTGGCGGGTGCCCGACGGCCTGTACGAGGAGCTGCGCGAACGCGCGCTCGAGTACAACCGCGACCCGCGGGCGGTGGTGCTGACCCGGCAGCTCAGCGACTTCTACGGGGACGACACCAGCGCCGCCGGGGCCGAGCAGTGGTCGCTGCTGACGTTCCTGCTCGGCGCGTCCGCGGTGCGCGGCGGGTCGTGCGGCGACGTGGACTACGAGCTGCTGTCGGCGTTCCTCGCGACGCCGGAGACGGCCGTCCGCGAGCCGACCGCGTGGTTCACCCAGGGCGGCCGGTGGCGGCCACCGGGCCTGTGGCTGCCGGAACCGGCCGGCAACGACCGGGAGCGGCGCGCGGTGATGTTCGATCTCGCGCGCGCGGGCCTGGACGTCTTCGAGGGCCTCGAACCGGTGGAGCGCCGCCGCCGGGCCCTGATGGACCTGTTCGACCGGCGGGCCGCCGACCCCGAGCTGCGCGAGACGGACATGACCGTCCCCAACGCGCGGCTGGACGACGTCTGGGCCGCGCAGCTCACCGACGAGGAACTGGCCGTCCTGCCCGAGCTGGCGGGGCCCGTCGGGTATCTCGGGTGGGTGTGCGCCGGGCTGGACGCCGCGCACGCGCACCTCGCCGGGACGATCTCCGACGCCGACGAGCCCGACGACGCGCTCGCCAAGCTGCTGCTGGCCGCCGAGGCGCAGGTCGTCCCGGCCGAGCTGGCGGTGGTGCTCGGCACGGCCCGCTACGAGAACGTGGAGGAGCGGCTCCGCGCGGCGCGCGAGGGGTTCTCCTCGGAGGCGTGGCAGCACGACGTCCGCTCGTGGCTGGCCCGCGGACTCGTCGCGGGGGAGGCCGACGCGGCCCGCGCCTGGCTGGACATGGCCGTCCGCGTCACCGGGGCGGTGCAGGGCCTGCCGGACGCGCCGGTGAGCCCGCGCTGCCGGGTGCCCGTCCGGCTGTTCCAGGCCGACCTGCGACGGCTGTTCACGATGCGCCGCGTCTTCAACCCGCTCGGCGAGGCGCTCGGCACCACCGGGACCCGGCGGGCGGACGGCGAGAGCGAGCAGGCGCGCGCCGAACGCGGCGAGGACCTCGCGGACGCGCTCGTCGGCCAGCCCGAGCTGTCCCGCGCGCTGCAGGACGCGGTGGCGGCGCGGCTGGCGGGCGAGCGCCCGGTCCGGCTGCTGATCGCCGGCCCGGAGGGCACCGGCAAGGGCACCGCGGCCGAGGCCGTCGAGCGGCGGCTCGCCGAGGCGGGCGCGGTCCGCGAGGCGCTGTGGATCTCCGACCAGGTGTTCGCGTCGCTCGGGGTGAGCGACGCCGTCCTGTGGCTGCAGACCCGCGTCCGCGACTGCCTCGACGCGCGGATGCTCCTCGTCGTGGACGACCTGGAGAAGCTCGCCGCGCACGAGCGGTGCGGCGCCGCCGCCGTGGAGGAGCTGCGGCGGCTCATGGCGCGCTCGCCGTCGCTGAACGTCGTCGCGCTGTGCCGCCCCGGCGGCGACCGGCGGCTGTTCGACGCCAACCCGGCGCTCGTCCGCGCGTTCGACGTGGCCCGCACCCGCGACTTCGGCGAGGACGACTTCGCCGAGCTGTTCGCCCTGGCCGTCACGCGGCGCGGGTCGCGCGTCGCCCGGGAGGTGGCCGCGACCGCCGGCGGCATGCTGCGCCGCACCCCGCCGCTGCGGAACCTGCGCGGCGCGCGGCTGGTGGAGCACATGGCGGGGGAGGCCGTCGCCGCCGCCGTCCGGCGCACCGCGAAGGACGCCGCCGAGACGGACGACGCCGAGAACCCGGAACCCGGCCCGCCGGAGATCACCGCGGCGGACCTGCCGCAGCGGATCATCCCCGGCGGTCCTTCTGACGCCGACCCGCTCGCCGAGCTCGCCGCCTGCGCGGGCATCGAGCCCGCCAAGCGGGAGGTGGACGCGCTGGTCGCCGAGGCCAAGGCCGCCCGCCTGCGCCGCGAGGCGGGGATGACCGCGCGGACGCGGCCCCGGCACCTGGTGTTCGCCGGGAACCCGGGCACCGGGAAGAGCAAGGTCGCGGGCATCCTCGGCCGCCTCTACGCCGATCTCGGGGTGCTGTCGTCCGGGCACCTGGTCGAGGTCGAGCGCGCCGACCTGCTCGGCGAGTACGCCAGCGAGAGCGTGCTGCGGGTCCGGCGGGCGGTCGAGCAGGCCCACGGCGGCGTGCTGGTCGTCCGCGACGCGCACGCGCTGGTGTCGGCCGCGACCGACGCGGCACGCGGGCGCGAGGTCCTGGACGTGCTGCTCACCGGCGTCCAGTCGCACAGCGAGGACCTCGTCGTCGTGCTGACCGGGCCGGAGGCGGAGCTGAACGGGCTGCTGAAGTCGCATCCCGACCTGGCCGCGTACTTCCCCCGCACCGTCCTGTTCCCCGACCTCACCGTGGCCGAGCTGGTCGACGTGTTCGCCGCCAAGGCCGCCGATGCCGGGTTCGAGCTGGCGCCAGGCGTCCTCGACCGGGTCCGCGAGCTGGTCGAGGGCGCGCCGCGCGAGCGCGGGTTCGGCAACGCCCGCGCCATGATCCACCTGCTGGACCGGGCGGTGGCGATGCAGGGCCGCCGCGTCCTCGCCGACGGCATCGTCGACGAGACCGAGTCGCTGGACGAGATCCTGCCGGAGGACGTCCCCGGCACGCTGAGCCGCAGCCGCGACGATGTCCCCGGCGATCCGCTCGCCGAGATCGAGCGGCTGATCGGCCTGGCCGACATCAAGCGCGAGGTGGCCGGGCTGGTCGCCGAGGTGCGCGCCGACCAGCTGCGCCGGGACGCGAAGCTCGCCCCGGCGTCGCCGTCCCGGCACATGGTGTTCACCGGCAACCCCGGCACGGCCAAGACGACGATCGCGCGGCTGATCGCCGCCGTGTACGCGCGGCTCGGGCTGCTGTCGTCCGGGCACCTGGTGGAGGTCACCCGCGCCGACCTCGTCGCCGAGTTCATCGGGCAGACCGCGCCGCGGGTGCGGGGCGCGGTCGAGCGCGCCCTCGGCGGCGTCCTGTTCGTGGACGAGGCGTACGCGCTGACGTCGGCGAGCGGCGACCGCCGCGACTTCGGCCACGAGGCCGTCGCCGAGCTGCTGCGGCTGATGGAGGAGCACCGCGGCGACCTGGTCGTCATCGTCGCGGGCTACGAGGCGGAGATGGAGCGGTTCCTGGACGCCAACCCCGGGCTGAAGTCCCGGTTCCCGAAGGTGCTGCGCTTCCCCGACTACTCCGCCGACGAGCTCGTCACGATCTTCGAGTTCATGGCGGCGGAGGCGGGGTTCGCGCTCGCGCCCGGCATCCTGGACGGCCTGCGCCGCATCGTCGCCGCCTACCCGCGGGACGCCTCGTTCGGCAACGCGCGGCTCGTCCGGAACCTGCTGGAGGCGGCGATCTCCCGGCAGGCGCAGCGCATCACCGCCACCGACGACGAGACGCCCGCCGGGATCGAGCCCGCCGAGGTCGGGCTGCTGCGTCCCGAGGACCTG
The DNA here is from genome assembly GCF_044326375.1 of Actinomadura sp. 3N508. NCBI lineage: Bacteria > Bacillati > Actinomycetota > Actinomycetes > Streptosporangiales > Thermomonosporaceae > Actinomadura > Actinomadura sp. 3N508. Next base: position 279,690 of record NZ_JBIRAX010000004.1, on the reverse strand, counting down.
CCGGACGCCCCGCCGCCCGAGCCGGGCATCGGCTTCGGGCGCAACCGCTTCGGCCCCTACATCTAGCCGGTGGCCCGGGGGTCCGCGGCCGCCTGCGGATCCCCGGCCTCGGCCCCGTAGGCGGCGGCCTGCAGGGAGTACAGGTCGGCGTAGAGGCCGCCGCGGGCCATCAGCGTCGCGTGGTCGCCCTCCTGGATGACCCGGCCGTTCTCCAGGACGTAGATCCGGTCGGCGTAGCGGACGCTCGCGAGCCGGTGCGTGATCAGCAGGACGGTCCGTCCGTCGGCGTGCGTGCGGATCCGCTCGAACAGGTTGTGCTCGGCCCGCGCGTCCAGGGCGGCGGTGGGCTCGTCGCAGATCAGCAGCGGCGCGTCCCGGAAGAAGCCGCGGGCGACGGCGAGCCGCTGCCACTGCCCGCCCGACAGCTCCGCGCCGCCCTTGAACCGGCGGTCCAGCAGCGTGTCGTAGCCGCGGGCGAGCCCCTCGACGACCTCGTCGGCGCCGGAGGCGCGGGCCGCGGCGAGCATCGACGGGTCCTCGCCGTCACCGTTGGCACCGGCACCGGCACCGGCACCGTCCTCGCCGTGGCCCATCGTGACGTTCTGCCGGGCGGTCATCGGCCAGTGGGTGTACTCCTGCGCGATGACGGCGACGCGCTCCCACACGTCCGCCGGCGCCACCGTCGTCAGCGGCACGTCGTCCCACCGGACCAGCCCCGCGTCCGGGTCGTACAGCCCGGCCATGATCTTGGCGAGGGTGGTCTTGCCGGAGCCGTTCTCGCCGACGAGCGCCACCACCTCGCCCTTGCGGACGTGCAGCGAGACGCCGCGGAGGGACGGCTCGTCCGCGCCCGGGTAGGTGAACGCGACGTCCTCGACGGCGATGTCCGCGAAGTCGTCCGGGAGCCGCCCGCGCTTGTCCAGCCGGGCGGGCGGCAGCGCGCGCGGCGGGATCCGCCCCTCGGCCGCTGCGCAGAAGCTCACGTAGTCGCCGAAGTAGAGGCCTTCCTCGTAGCAGCGGTTGACGGCGAACACGAGGTTGGCCAGGGACGTCTGGCCGGTCCGGATGGCCAGCACTGCCGTGCCCGCCACCGCCAGCGGAACCGCGCCCTTCCACAGCATCACGCCCAGCGCGATGTAGACGAGCGCCGTCGCGACGCCTTTCAGCAGGTCGCCGGTGATCTTCACGATCGTCTGGCGGCGCGCCACGTCCAGCTCGACGTGCCGCTGGTAGGACGCGGCCCGGTCGTACTGGCCCAGCAGGAACGCGCGCATCGTGAACGAGCGCACCTCGGCGGCGTGCCGCCGGTCGACCATCAGGTCGGACAGGATCCATTTGCGGCGCGTCACCCCGACCAGCGAGAGCAGCATCAGGTACCGCATCCGCGCGCTGCGGACCGACGCCCATCCCTCCGGCACGGCCGTGAGCAGGAGCAGCGGGAGCAGCAGCGGGTGCAGCACGCCGAGCGTCCCGGCCGCCGCGATCATGCCGACGGCGGCGGTGAGGACGTCCACCGCGTGCTGGACGACCATCGGCGCCGCCATCAGCCCGCGGCCCTGGGCGCGCTTGAGGTCGTCCAGGAAGTCGGAGTCGTCCAGCGCGGTCAGGTCGACGGCGGTCGTCGCCTCGTACAGGCGCAGCTCGACCAGCCGCTCGACCTGCGGGTCCAGCCGTGCCTGCGCCCATCCGGCGCCCGCCTGCAGCGCGGCCCGCATCGCCACCGCGCCCGCGACCAGCGCCAGCGAGGGCAGCGCGTCGCGGACGCGCGCCGGCGTCGGCGCCTCGCTGAACAGCGCGGTGAGCACGCCGGTCGTGGCCAGCAGCCAGAACGCGGTGAAGAACCCGGCGGCGAGGTTGAGGCCGACCGTCACGATCGTGTCGGTGCGGCTCGCCCGCCAGGCCAGCCGCGACGCCTGGGCGATCACCGCGGGGAGCCGCCGCGCGATCGTGCGCATGCCCGTTTCGGTGAGTTCCTTGTCCCGCGCGTGCCAGTTGAGAATCACCTCGGGGAGGCCGGGATCGGGCGGCGGCTCCCGGCGACGGCGGCGCGGGACCGCCCCTCTAAGTCGGAAACGTCGTGGTAAACGCCGTCGTGTGCCCATGCGTGGCCCTTCGCCCGTCCTGTACGCCAGGGGCAGTGTGCTTCCTGAGAGGGACGGTGTCCGCCGCGAATGTCACATAGCGTGGTTATTTGGAGTAGTCGAGAATCATGCGGTGGAGGGACGCCTCCGACCCCCTAGGGTGTCTAAGGTTCACGCCAGGAGCCACGACCGGCCACCAGGCCGGACACGCAAGGAGGACGACCGCGTGGGGCGCAGCAGGGACCACTCCGCACGTTCGGAGCACCATCACGCCGCCTACGGGCGGGAGACGTACGGCGACCCCTACGACGACCCGTACGCGGGAGACCAGCTCGGCGGGCGCAGGTACGACGACGACGGCCCCTACGGCGGGCCTCCGCTCAGGCCGCGCCGACGGCGGCGCCGCTGGCCGCGCGTCCTGGGCGTCCTCTCGGTCGTGCTGATCATGATCATGGTGGGCGGGTACCTCTACCTCGACTCGCGGCTGAAGCGCGAGAGCGTCCTCGTCGACTATCCCGGCCGGGTCGCCGACACGCCTGGGACGAACTGGCTGATCGTCGGCTCCGACAGCCGCGAGGGGCTGTCCAAGGCCGACCAGAAGCGCCTCAAGACCGGCTTCTCGGGCGGCCGCCGCACCGACTCGATGATGCTGCTGCACTACGGCTCCGGCGGGACGTCGCTGATCAGCCTCCCGCGCGACTCCTACGTCCCGATCCCGGGCCGGGGGTCGAACAAGCTCAACGCGGCGTTCGCGTTCGGCGGCCCCAAGCTGCTCGTGCAGACCGTGGAGAAGGCCACCGGCATCCGCATCGACCACTACGCCGAGATCGGCTTCAACGGCTTCGTCGGCGTGGTCGACGCCGTCGGCGGCGTCGACATCTGCGTCAAGGACGACGTCGAGGACCCCAAGGCGGGCCTCGACCTCAAGGCCGGCTGCCAGACGCTCGACGGCGGGCAGGCGCTCGGCTACGTCCGCACCCGCGCCTACGCTCGCGCCGACCTCGAGCGGGTCGAGAAGCAGCGGGAGTTCTTCGGCGCGCTGATGAAGAAGTCGACCAGCTGGGGGACGATCCTCAACCCGTTCCGGAGCATCCCGCTGGCGACGAACGCCACCAGCAACTTCCTGGTCGACGACGGTGACCACCTGCACCATCTCGTCCGCATGATGTGGGCGATGAAGGGCGTCAGCGGCAAGGACGGCGTGACCACCACGGTCCCGATCGGCGGCGGCGGCAGCTCGGCGAGCGCCGGGTCCTACATCACCTGGGACAAGGCCAAGGCGTCCAGGCTCTTCGAGGCCCTCCAGCAGGACCAGGAGATCCCGAAGGACGTCATCACGAAGACGTGACCGGGATTGGCGCGCGGCCGCCCGGGGGATTGGCGCGCGCCCGCCTGGTTAGAGTCGGGTCATGCCGGATGTGACGCCGGACGGCGCCGCCAGCCTGGACGAGCTGCCGTCCAAGGAGCTGTACGAGCGTGCGATGAGCCTCGCGAAGGAGCGCCGCGACGTCGGCTTCCTGTGGGAGCTGCTGCGCGCGATCCCCGCCGCCGCGGCGGCCACGGGGGAGGTCGACCGCGCCGAGTTCGACCTGTTCCACGGCCTGTCGCTGCTGGAGGAGTTCACGCACGCGGGGGAGGGCGAGCTGGCGGACGCGCTCCGTCCCCTCTACATCGAGTACCTCACCGCCCACGCCGGGGAGACCTGAGCGTCTCATGGCCAAGGAGACCTGACCGTCTCATGGACCGCCCTTGATCGTCGTTCGGGGCCGCTCGGGCATCACCCTCCGTAGGCTATTGATGGCGGAGGGTGGTTGAAATGAACAAGAAGCATATGAAGATCGTCGCTATCGCCTTCACGGCGTGGTACGTGATCAGCAGACCCGAGGGGGCGGCGACCCTCGTCAACAACGCGCTGAGCGGGCTCGGCACGGCCGCCGAGTCGTTGTCGCAGTTCATGAGCGCGATCCCCAGCTGACGGACCCCGCCAGGGTCCGCCGTGGGGGCGTCCCGCCGCACCCCCCGGTACCGGCCGCTGGAGCCCCGTGCCCGCGATGGCACGGGGCTTCTTCGCGCGCGGGCAGCAAGCCGTGGCCTCGCGTCAAGTAAAATCGCGCTTTGCGGGCAGACGCGCCTGGGCACAATGTGATCGGGTCAGTTGTGTCGTTGCGCTACAACCAGGGACGGCGTACGGATGTTGAAGAAGAACGCGCGCTATATTGCCATCGCCTTCGTTGTCTTCTACTTGCTGAGCTCCCCCACGGACGCGGCGGCAGTGGTCAACAACGCCTTCAGCCAGCTGGGCAACGCGGGCAACCAGCTCGCCGCCTTCGTGAACGCCTTGGGCACCTAGCCCGGCGCAAGGCGCACACACTCGCGTAGAACGGACACACGCGCGTAGGCGGGTACGTAAGTGGGACGGCCGGTCGCCGGGAGTGATCTCCTAGGATCGGCCTCATGTCTGTCTTCGATGTAGAGATCGACGGCCTGAGCGGCGGGTCCGCCGACCTCGGCCAGTACCGGGGCAAGGCCGTGCTCGTCGTCAACGTCGCCTCCAAGTGCGGCCTCACCCCTCAGTACTCCGGGCTGGAGCGGCTGCAGGAGCGGTTCGCCGGACGCGGCTTCACCGTCCTCGGGGTGCCCTGCAACCAGTTCATGGGCCAGGAGCCCGGCACCCCCGAGGAGATCGCGGAGTTCTGCTCGACGACCTACGGGGTCACGTTCCCGCTGACCGAGAAGGTCGAGGTCAACGGCGAGGGGCGGCACCCGCTGTACCAGGGCCTGGTCGGCACGCCCGACGCCGAGGGCCACACCGGCGACATCCGCTGGAACTTCGAGAAGTTCCTCATCGGCCCGGACGGCGCGGTCGCCGCGCGCTTCGCGCCGCAGGCCGAGCCCGAGTCCGCCGAGGTCGTCGCCGCCATCGAGAAGACCCTCCCCGCCTGACACGCGCGTCCGGACGTGCCCCTCCGGGCGGGAGGGGCACGTCCGGCGGCTGTGAACCGCGCCACATCGGGCCGCCCTTGTCCTCTATTGGCATCGCGTCTAACTTGTGAAGTCGCGATATGACGTGGGAGGTGCCCATGGGAGGGTGGACGGCCGGTGACATCCCCGACCTGAGCGGCCGGCGGGCGATCGTCACCGGAGCCAACAGCGGCCTCGGCCACCACACCGCGCTGGAGCTCGCGCGGCGCGGCGCGTCCGTCGTGCTGGCCTGCCGCAGCGCCGAGCGCGGCCAGGCCGCCGCCGACCGGATCAGGGCCGCCGCGCCCGCCGCCGACGTCGCCCTCGGGCCGCTCGACCTGGCCGACCTGTCGTCGGTCCGGACGTTCGCCGCCCGGTACGGCGACGTGCCCCTCGACATCCTGGTCAACAACGCCGGGGTCATGGCCCTCCCGCGCCGCGCCACCGCCGACGGGTTCGAGATGCAGTTCGGCACCAACCACCTCGGCCACTTCGCGCTCACCGGGCTGCTCCTGGACGCGCTGCGCGCCGCTCCGTCGGCCCGCGTCGTCACGCTGACGTCCGGATTCGCCTGGACGGGCCGCCTGCGCTTCGACGACCTGCAACGCGAGCGCCGCTACGGCAAGTGGGCCGCCTACGGCCAGTCGAAGCTCGCGAACCTGGTCTTCGCCAAGGAACTCGACCGGCGCGTCCCGGACCTGACCAGCGTCGCCGCCCATCCCGGCTACGCCGCCACCAACCTCCAGCAGACCGGGCCCAAGATGCAGGGCAGCACGCTCATGGAGCGGGCCTTCGGGCTCGGCAACGCGCTGATGGCGCAGTCGGCCGCCGCGGGCGCGCTGCCGTCCCTGTACGCCGCGACGGCCCCGGACGTTCAGGGAGGCGCCTGCTACGGTCCCCGCCTGCTCCAGTACCGGGGCGCACCGGTCAAGGTGGTCACGCCGCCGCATGCGGGCCGCCCGGGCATAGGCGAGCGCCTCTGGCAGGTGTCCGAAGACCTCACGTCCGTCACGTACGCGCCCGCGCGCACCTAGCGCTCGGGAGCGGACGGGCGCCTCACGGGGCGCGGGTGATGTCCCAGTCGAGGGTGGCGGGCAGCGCGCCCTCCATCGTCAGCAGCCAGCGCTTGACCTCGACGCCCGAGCCGCCGCTGTAGCCGCCGAGCCCGTTCGAGGCGACGACGCGGTGGCACGGCACGATCAGCGGAATCGGATTGCCGCCCATCACCTGCCCGATGACCTGCGCGTGGACGCCCGTGCCGCTCCGGTCGCCCAGCTCGCCGTAGGTGACGACCTGCCCGTACGGGACGGACTCGTACAGCGTCGAGAGCACCCGCCGCTGCACGTCCGACGTCAGCCGCCAGTCGATGGGCACCTCGAAGTGCTTCAGGTCGCCGGTGAAGTAGTCGCGCAGCGCCGACAGCACCGGGGCAAGGCGGTCCGGCGCCTCCACCACCGGCAGACCGGCCGCCTTGGCGGTGCGGGCGCGGGCGGCGGGCGTGTCGCGGAAGTGCAGCGACACGACCCCCGTCCCGGTCTCGGCGACGAGGAGGCGTCCGAGCACGGTGTCGACCGTGCCGAACGCGAGGGTCTCGGTCATCGTTCAGCGCTCCTTCCCGGCGCGTCCAGCGTCCCACGCGGGTCCGTCATCGGGCCCATGTCTCCTATGAACACCGGGGAGGGGACTCACGTTGCGAGGGACCGTCGAGCGAAGCTCGTCCGTTGAATGGCGGCGGGTGGGGCTGGAGGACGGTCCTGTGGAGGCGGGCGGACTCCTTCACCAGGCGGCTGGACCCGCCACGGGACGCCACCTCCGCGACGGCCGGGATCGTGCCCCGCGCGCCGGTGAGCTCGGCGAGGCGGGTGGCCAGCGCGAGCAGGTCGGGCACCCCGGCCCTGGCCCGCTCACCCGGTCCGGGAAGGGCGTGCGGGAGGGCGGCGGCCAGCACCGTCCACACCTCGGCGTGGGCGCCCGCGTCGGCGGCGGCCGTGAGGGACTTCACGATGCGCGGGACGGTGATGACTCCGATGGCGGCGAGCCGCCCGAGGGCCGTGCCCGTCTCGGCCGCCGGGAGGCCGCCCCGGCCCGAGAAGGCGAGGAACGCCTCCACGGCGGTGGCGCGCTCGTGCTGCTCCCGGTTCGCCAGCGCGCAGGCGAGGAGCGTCCCGACGGCGGTGCCCGCGGGCCCGTCGCCCTCGGCGAGGTCGAGCATGACGGTGCCCTGGCCCCAGCCCACGTCCTCGGTGCCCACGAAGTAGGGGAGCAGGTGCGCGGCGGCGACCTCCCGGTGGGACGGCATCACCGACGGCCAGTACCCGGTGAAGGCGTTGTAGATCGAGCCTTCATGGTCCGTCCAGGCGTCCCTGGAGACGGCGCAGATGCGGGCGACGTCGGTGTCGCCGGGCACGTCCACCGTGGACACGACATAGGCCGGGTGCGGGAGGCCGTGCTCGGCGAAGGACGTGATGGGCTCGTCGGGGAACGTGCACTCGACGTCCGGGTCGGCGAGACCACCGGTCGCCAGCCAGGACGCGACCGCCCGGCCCGCATCGGACGCCAGCCCCTTCGCGCGCGCCACCGCGGCCGGGTCGACCTCGCGGGGGAGGCGCAGCATGGCCTGCGCCAGGTCGGCCCGGCCGGGCTCGGCGCCCGCCTCCTCCAGCCGTTCCAGGCGGGCGACCAGGACGTCCGGGTCGACGTGCCCGCTGCCCTCGGTCGGCGTCGCGAGCAGGACGGGCACCTTCCCGAGCACGGACACGATCTCGTGCCGCCGCCAGGCGAGGAACCGCTCCATCCGCGGCATGACCCCGCTCCCGAAGATCCGGGGCTTGCCCTTGACGAACGCGGCGCGCACCTCGCCCACCCGGGCGGGGGTGTCGTCCGGGAACAGGAGTCTCCGCACCGGGAACTGGATCCAGCTTCTCCGGACGTAGGTGCGCGAGGCCGGCCGCCGCAGATTCTCCAGCAGCCACGCCGCGCGGTCGGAGCAGGCGTCCCGCAACGCCTTCCCGGTCCCGTCGAAGTCGCGGAAGGCGAACTCGACGAGCGCGGCCAGGAAGCGCTCGGTCACGGGCCACTTCTCCTCGGCCGCGATACTGGCGATGAACTCCGAGGCCACTTCGTCGAGCGACCCGATCGGAGCGAGCGCCTTGCGGGGCGTGAACGGCGGCGGGGCCGGGAGCGGCTCGGGCTCGGGCTCGGCCGCGGCGACCTCTCCGAACGCGGCGGCGATCGCCTGGCGCAGGTCGGCCGGGAGTTCGGCGGCGGCGTCCCGGACCTCCGCGCGGACGTCGCCGCCCGCCAGGGACGCGTGCTTCACCGCGATCTTCACGGCCCGTTCTCGCAGGTCGAGCGCCTCGGAGGTGAAGACCGCCGAGACTGCGCGCAGCGTCGCGTCGACCCGGTCGCGGGCGCGGGCCGTCCGGTCGAGCCAGGTGAGCGCGGCCCGGACGAGCTTCTTCTCCGGGCGGAACAGCAGCGCGCCCGCGGCCTCCTCGAACAGCGCGCCGTCGAGGGCCCCCAGGTCGTCGGCCCGGCGCACCTGCCGCAGCGCCGTGTCCGCGACGGCCGGCGGCGCGACCGGCAGGAGCCGGACGTAGTCGCGCACGCGGGCCGCCACCTCCTCCCCGGTGGGCGCGAGCTCCTCGTGCAGCCCGACGAACCAGCGGAGGTTGTGGGCGGTGCCACCGCGCAGGAAACGGCTGATGCAACCGTCCAGGAGGGCCGTGCGGTCGAGCCGCCCGGCGTGCGCCAGGTCGGCGAGCCCGGCGGCCCAGGCGCCCTTGCGGGTCTCGTCCTGCTGGGGACGCGCCGCGTCGAAGGCGAGCGCCGCGCCGACACCGTCCACCTCGAAGAGCCGGGGGACGAGCGCCTCCAGAAACGGATCTTCCGCGAGCCTGCGCGCGCTGCCGCCCTCCTCCACCCACCCCACCACGAAGCCGTCGGACACCGGAACGACACCGGCGGACCTGGCGAGCGCGGCCGCGATGTGCCAGTAGGTCCAGAACTCCTCGGAGGTCTTCAGCCGGGCGGCGATCCGCTGCGCGACCTCCGCCCGCCACTCGTCCGGGCGGGAGGACGTGAGGTCGCACAGCAGCGGGCAGTACTTGTCCTCGTCCCACCAGGGCCGCAGGTCCGCGCGGGTCATCCAGGCGGCAGCGGCGGCGGCGCCGCCGATCGTGCCCGCACCGGCCAGCAGGAGCGCCTGTGCCGTCAGCGGCTGGAGGAACCCGTGCGCCGACGCCGCGCGGAGCTCCTTCAGCGCGCCAGGCAGCTCCTTGGCCACGGCCCGCCGCCCGGGCTCGTCCAGCTCGGAAACCAGGCGCACCGCCCGTTCCAGAGCGCCGGAGCGGATGGCCTTGTGGAGGTCGTCCCACACGTTCATCGAGCGACCTCCACGGTGGCTTCGGCGCTGCGGCGGACGATGCGCGCAGCCAGGACGTGCTTGCACGGCCCGCGCTCACCCCGATGATCGAACCACCACGGGCAGGTGCACGTCTCCCGGTTCTCCTCGAAGCGGACGTGCCGCTCGCCGCCATTGCTGAGGACGACCGCCGCGTCGTCGGCCGTGAACCGCACGGCGCCCTCCTCGACGAGCGCGCGCGCAGAGCGCAGCCGCGGGTTGAGGTCGGCCACGCGGGCGGGGTCGTAGGGGAGTTCACGGTGGAAGAACGCGGCCTCCGCGGCGTCGAAGCCCACGCGCCCCGACGTCCCCAGCTGCGTCAGCGCCGCCTTCGTCCGCGCCGGGCTGAGACCGGACCGCTCGGCCAGCAGATCGGGCTCGACGCGCGGCTCGAAGGACAGCAGTGCGACGAGCAGGTCGGCGTCTCCGGCGGCCTCGTCGGCCGAGAGGGCGTCCAGCACCGCGCCCTCACCGGAGAAGCCGCGCGAGTGCCGGGGGGACAGCGTCAGGACGTACCGCATCCCGGGCAACTCCAGCTCCCAGACGCTCGACAATGGGCCGTCGACACCCTCAGGGGGCGGTCCGTAGATGCGCAGTGCTCGCGCGAAGCGGAGCAGCGGCATCATCGTCCGCAGGCGGTCCGGCCCGGCCAGGCACACGGCGCCGGCGGCGGGGCGTGGCACGAGCCGCAGCGTCCGCCCGGCGGGAACGGCCCACAGCGTCTCGCGCTGCCCGCGCGGCATCGAGCGCATGAACCGCACCGCGTCCGTGGCCTTCAGCTCGGCGCGCAGGTCGAACCCGGCCGTGATCACCTGGACCTCGGCGAATCCGCGCAGCCACCGGTCGGGCAGCGGCACCTTCTTCTCCACGACGGCGCCGTCCATCGTGGTCACGGCCAGCTCCTCCGCGCCGACCGCCAGATGCAGCGGATCGGACCCGCCCACCCGGGCCAGGGCCTCGCGCAGCGGGCCGTTCACGTCCACGTTCGTCGTGCCGCGCTCGTGCACGTCGCCGTCCATCGCCGGCTCCAGCACGTCCAGCCGGGCGTAGACGCCGCCGCAGGCCGAGAACGACTCCATCCGGAGCCGGTCGCCGTTGCAGGTGACTACGGGGTCGCGGAACGAGGTGGGGCGCGGCTGGTGGTAGCGGGTCTGCGCGACGTCCGCCAGGGCCAGCAGGCCCGCCGCGGCGGGCGCCGCCTGCGTGAGCACGCCGCTGAAGAAATGCGGATGCGGTTGCGGCCCGCTGGTGGTCGTCCCGCCGGACGTCGACAGGCCGAGAAGCCCGCCGTCCAGCCCGGACGGCCGCGTATACGTGTAAGCCTGTGCGGCCCCTGCCGCCACGCTGGTGCTAGCCATGCCGAGAACGTAGAGCCGCCTACCGACAAATTCCTGGATATTCCGCTGATCAGGCGATCTGGCCTGGGGCGGGGTCGTGGACGGGTCCCGCGCGCCCGGGGGTAGGCTCGGGGGCGTGCGACGGTTCCTCACCCCTGGCTGGATCGGGCTGCACGTGCTCGCGATCGTGCTGTGCGGCACGTTCCTCGGCTTCGGCTGGTGGCAGTACGACCGGGCACAGGGCGGCAACGACCGCAGCTGGGCCTACACGTTCGAATGGCCGATCTTCGCGCTGTTCGTGATCGTGATGTGGGTCAAGATGATCCGCGACGAGCGGTCGGGCGCCGCCCCGGCGCCGAAGGTGATCGAGGAGCCCGCCGAGGCCGAGGTGAAGCGGGAGATCATCCGGCGGCAGGAGGAGGAAGATCCGGCGCTCGCGGCCTACAACCGCTACCTCGCGCGGCTCAACTCCCAGAGCGGCCGGCGCGGCTGACCCCGCCGCATGCGGGCCCTTGTGGGCCGTCGACGAAAGGTGTGTTCTGTGGAAGGCGCGGTGACCCGGTACCGGATCCTGGCGCTGGTGGTCGGCACGCTGCTGGTGCTGCTGACGATCGGCATGGTCCTGAAGTACGGCCCGCCCGACGAGCCCGGCCTGGCGGGCGTCGTCGCGCCCGTCCACGGCTTCCTCTACATGGTCTACCTGCTGGCCGCGTACGACCTGTGGCGGCGGGCCGGCTGGCCGCTGGGCAAGATGGTGCTCATCGTGCTGGGCGGCATCGTCCCGCTGATGACCTTCTACGTCGAGCGGCGGATCGTCCAGGACGCGCGGGCGCTGCGCGCCGCCCAGGCGAAGGCGGAGGCGAGCGCCTGACCGCGGCGCGCCTGACCGTCGCGCGCGCCTGATCGTCCCTCCGGACTGGAAAAACGGCCTGCCCGTCGCGTAATGTTTGACTGAGTCAAACGTTAGGAGGGTCAGGCATGGAGGTGACCGACGGGGACATCGGCACGGTCCGGGCGTTCAACCGGTTCTACACCGGCGTCATCGGAGTGCTCGGCGAAGGGCACGTCCAGACCCCGTACTCCCTGACCGAGGCACGGGTGATCTTCGAACTGGCACAGCGCGAGGACACCGAGGTCCTCGCCCTGCGCCGCGACCTCGGCCTGGACGCCGGCTACCTCAGCCGGCTGCTGACCCGGTTCGAGGCCGACGGGCTGGTCGCGCGGGAGCGCTCGCCCGGCGACGCCCGCCGCCAGGTCGTCCGGCTCACCCCGCGCGGCCGCGAGGTCTTCGCGATGCTGGACGAGCGCTCCGTGACCGAGATCCGCGGCCTGCTGGACGGGCTGCCCGCCGCCGACCGGGGGCGCCTGCTCGCCGCGATGCGCACGATCCACGGCGTCCTCGGCGACCGGCCCCGCCGCCCGGCCGGCGACGTCGTCCTGCGGCCGCTGCGCCCCGGCGACCTCGGCTGGATCGTGGAGCGCAACGGCGCCCTCTACGACGTGGAATGCGGCTGGGACCGCACCTACGAGGCGCTCGTCGCCAAGGTCGTCGCCGACTACGTGGACGGTCACGACCCGGAGCGGGAGAACGCGTGGATCGCCGAGTCCGGCGGCGTCCGGGTGGGCGGCGTCTTCTGCGTCCGCCGCGACGACGACGTCGCGCAGCTGCGGCTGCTGCACGTCGAGCCCGAGGCCCGCGGCCTGGGCGTCGGGGCCGCGCTGGTCGGCGAGTGCGTCCGCTTCGCCGCCGAGGCCGGATACACGGAGATGATGCTGTGGACGACGGCGCTCCAGCGTCCGGCGCACCGTGTCTACGAGCGCGCCGGGTTCGTCCTGGAGGAGGAAGAGGCCCCGGTGGCGCGCTTCGGGGACGTCGTCCACGGGCAGGTCTGGCGCAAGAAACTGTGACCGGGCCCGTGGGGGCTTTCGCGCCTCCACGGGCCCGGCTCCGCAGCGATCCCTTGATGTGCTGCGCAGGCGGCCGGGACGGGGGTCGGACGGAGTTCCGGCCGCCTTGGATTCACCGGCATGACGCCGGCTGGTGCTAAGGACCGATTCCCACCTCCCTTCCACTGCCGGCCGGGCGGGGGTTCCGCTCGGTGGACGGGGGAGGGCGCCGTCGCGGCGCCCGGAAGTCTGGGGCCGGGCCGGCGGCACGGCTGGAGGGTGCCGCTGGCCCGGCCATGGGGGACGCCGGCGCCGCGGGGGCATGCGGCACCGGGGTCCGGGAGTGGCCCGGGATGACAGGGGAGCGGGGCGCGGGCGGTCCGGCTGGCCCGGTACGGCCGAGAACCCGAGGTGTGCCGCCGGGCGTCCCCGTCGCGGCGCCCGTTGGGGGACGGCGCCTGCCGCGGGGGGACGAGCCGTGGACGCCCTCGGCCGTACGGACCGGGCCGCGCGGGGGGAGCGCCGGCCCGGTCACCTTCTCGGTACGCCGCATCCGGGCCCCCTCCCGCATCTCCACCTGGGGCTTTGCCGCCCCGATGATCTTTCATTCACGCTTAGTCACTAACTCGTTGCGGTAGGTACCCTCGCGTCATGCGCACGTAAACCGGAGCCGTCGCAAAGAATCGTGATCAAGAACGGGACTTTGCCTCCGCATTGCCCGTGATGTCGCCGGTCGCCTCAGATGTCTCCGCCGCCCCACCGGGACGATGCAGGAGATACCGGGTCAGCCCCACCGCCGCCAGGACGGCCAGGAGCGCGCAGACGCCCGTCCAGCCGAACCGGCCGTACGCGGCGGCGCCCAGCCAGGACCCGGTGCTCCCGCCCAGGAACGAGCACGTCATGTAGGCGGTGTTGATCCGGCTGCGGGCGTCCGGGCGCAGCGCGAAGATCCGGGCCTGGTTGGCGATCGTGCCGGCCTGCAAAGCCACGTCCAGCAGGAGCGTCCCGGCGGCCAGCGCGACGAGACCGGCCATGCCGCCGAGCCCGCCGAACGCGAGGACGCCGGCGGACGCGAGCGTCCCGATCATGACGGCCAGGCTGACCGGATCGGAGCCGCGCCGGTCGACCTGCCGTCCCGCGTGCGGCGCGGAGACCATGGTGGCCGCGCTGACCAGGGCCAGCAGCCCCACGGCCTGCGCGCCCAGGCCGTACTCCGGGCCCGTCAGGTACAGCGCGACGCCCGTCCACACGGCCTGGAAGCCGCCGAAGATCGTCGCTTGGTAGACGCAGGTCCGCCGCAGGCCGGGCTCGCGGCGCAGCAGCCGCAGTGGCTCGGCCAGCAAGGCGGGGTACGGCTGCCGCGAGGTCGGCACGGTCGCGGGCAGCACGAACGTCAGCGCCGTCGCCAGGCACAGCGCGACGGCCGCGGCGACCAGGTAGGGCGCCCGCCAGCCGAGCCACTCGCCGATCATCCCGCCGAACGTGCGGGCCAGCAGGATGCCGCCGACCGACCCGGACATCAGCGTCCCCATGACCGCGCCGCGCCGGTCGTCCGCGACCAGCCCGGCCGCCATCGGCGCGATGACCTGCGCGACCACGGTCGTCACCCCGACCAGCGCGCTCGCGCCGAACAGGCCGGGCAGCCCGCCCGCGCCCGCCGCGCCGAGCAGCCCGATCCCGGTGACGCCGAGCAGCACCGCGATCAGCGGCCGGTGCGGGAGCCGGTCGCCGAGCGGCACCAGCAGGAAGTTCCCCGCCGCGTACCCGAACTGCGCGGCGGTCACCACCAGCGCGGCCGAGTCGGGCGAGACGCCGAGACCGGACGCGACGAGCGGGCTGACCGCCTGCGGGAAGTAGAGGTTCCCCACGGCGACGCCGCAGGTCAGAGCCAAGAGAAAGATCATCCGGCGGCTGAGCCCGCCGCCGGGCCGTGCGTCCGCGGACGCGACGGAAGAGGACACGAACGCTCCAGAAGGTCGAGCCGCGGGCGAAAGCCGCGCAAGCAAGAACGCACGCCGAGCGGAGCTCGTCGATTGAATGGTGGTGGGCGGGGGCTGGAGGACGGTGAGGCGTTTTACCTCGCTCGGGCTCGCCTCGGCGTCGAGGAGCGCGCCGCCGGTCAGCCGGTGCCGCGCTCCGAGGCCGAGGCGCCCGTCGTGACCTTGCCGAGAACCATGCGCACGATGAGCCTCCCGATCCGGAACGTCCAGCGCGACGCTCGCACGCCACATCACCGTCCCGCAACGCGTTTTCAGCCGGGAGCCCGGCGGGCGGTTCGGATGGCGTGGTCGCTCAGCGTCCGCCAGGCGGCTGCGGTGAGCGTGGCGGTGCAGGCCAGGCCCAGCCAGAAGGGTGCGGTCAGGCCGAAGCGGTGTGCGAGGACGCCGCCCAGGATGGCGCCGAGGAACATGCCGCAGTTGGTGACCAGCCGGTAGGCGCTGTGCACACGTCCAAGCAGATGAGCGGGGACGATCTGCTGGCGCAGCGAGGCCCCGATGGTGGAGAAGACGACCAGATGAAGGCTGAGCACCGCGAACAGCCCACCCGCGATGATCGCGCTGTGGGTCAGGGCCAGCCCGAGGTGGACCACCATCTCGACGATCAGACCGGCGCGCAGTGTCGTGCCGGTGCCGAGCAGGCCGGTGATCCGACCGGCGGTCAGGCCTCCGATGACTCCCCCCACGGCTCCGGCGGTGAGGAGGAACCCGTAGCCGGCCGGGCCGACGCCGAGCCGTTCGCGGGCGATGAGGACGGCGATGGAGAACACCGCGCCCAGTCCCAGGTTGGACAACCCGACGGTGACCGACATGGTGCGCAGCAGCCTGTGGCGTGCCAGCCAGCCAAGTCCTTCGCAGATCGCGCCGTGGATGGACGTGTGCGAAGGTCCGGTCGAAGCGCTGAGCGACCGCTGTGCGGCTCTGGTGGGCAGCGCGCTGATCAGGATCGCGGCGGTCAGCAGGGCGAGGGCGTCGACCGTGAAAGGTGCCCATGCCGCCATGGCGAACAGCACTCCGCCGAGCGGTCTGGCGAGGAGTTGCTGGCTGAGCACGGCCGCCGCCTGGAGCCTGCCGTTCGCGCGTTCCAGTTGGGCGGTGTCGACGAGGGATGGCAGCAGCGCTACGGATGCGTTCTCGAACAGCAGGCCGACGCAGCCGACCGTGAAGAAGGTCGCGTAGAGCAGCGGCAGTGAGGCGTGCCCGGCGGCGGTCGCCGCGGCCAGGAGGCCCAGCGCGGCGGCGCGGGCCAGGCAGGCGGCGACCATGACGCGGCGGTGGTCCAGCCGGTCGACCAGTGCTCCGCCGGGGAGTGCGAACAGCATCAATGGAAGCTGATGGGCGATCATGAGCCCGGCGATCTGGACCGGGTCGCGGGTGAGGGAAGCGGCCAGCAGGGCCGCGGCGATCTGGGTGGTGCCGTCACCCAGTCCGGACAGGGTGCTCGCCGCCCACAACTTCGCGAAGGGGCGCCCAAGCTTCCTGCGCTGGCCCGACGTCCGGCGGGGCCCGGCCGAGTGCTGGCCACCGGTGTCCGGTCTGGGCTCGGCCATGCGGTGTATGACGCTGATCGTTCAGGGGCGGTTCGCGGGAGCGCGGGGAGGTGGTCATGTTCGGATTACTTTGCGGGCTCGGTGAGTTGCCTTGAGGGCGTCCGCGAGGTTGCCGGGGCGGCTTGATCGCTTAGAGCGAACGTTGCTGCGGAAACAAATTGCTGCTCCGTTTTCTTGAGTGTGGGTGACTCAACTTACGGTTGGGTCTCTAGACGGACTTGGAGCTGAGCATGAGCGAGACCCTGACGCTGCCGGTGCTGCCCCTGGACGACGGGGCCGTTCTGCCCGGCATGGTCGTGCCGCTGGACCTTTCCGAGAGCGGCGAGGTGCGCGCCGCCATCGAGGCCGCGCGGGCCGTGGCGCAGTCCAAGGGGCCGGGCATCCGGTCGGCGGCCAAGCCGCGGGTGCTGCTGGTGCCCCGGCTGAACGGGCAGTACGCGGGCGTCGGCACGCTCGGCGTGATCGAGCAGGAGGGGCGGCTGCCCGGCGGTGAGCCGGGCGCGGTCGTCCGCGGCGTGCAGCGGGTGCGGATCGGTACCGGGACGACCGGGCCGGGCGCGGCGCTGTGGGTCGAGGGCACCCTGATCGAGACGCCGCCCGCGTCCGGCCGCGCGCAGGAGCTGGCCAAGGAGTACAAGAGCCTGGTCAGCGCGATCCTGCAGAAGCGCGGCGCCTGGCAGGTCGTGGACATCGTCCAGCAGATCGACGACCCGTCCACCCTGGCCGACAACGCCGGGTACGCGCCGTACCTGTCGGACGAGCAGAAGATCGAGGTCCTGGAGACCCCGGACGTGGTGGAGCGGCTCACGCTGGTGATCGGCTGGGCGCGCGACCACCTCGCCGAGCTGGACGTGGCGGAGACGATCCGCAAGGACGTCCAGGAGGGCATGGAGAAGACGCAGCGGGAGTTCCTGCTGCGGCAGCAGCAGGAGGCGATCCGCAAGGAGCTGGCCGAGCTGAACGGCGACCCCGCCGACGAGGAGGACGACTACCGGGCCCGGATCGAGGCCGCGAACCTGCCCGAGAAGGTGCGCGAGGCGGCGCTGAAGGAGGTCGACAAGCTGGAGCGGTCGTCCGACGCCTCGCCGGAGGGCGGCTGGATCCGGACGTGGCTGGACACCGTCCTCGACATCCCCTGGAACGACCGCACCGAGGACGCCT
Organism: Actinomadura sp. 3N508; assembly: GCF_044326375.1. Lineage (NCBI taxonomy): Bacteria > Bacillati > Actinomycetota > Actinomycetes > Streptosporangiales > Thermomonosporaceae > Actinomadura > Actinomadura sp. 3N508. The sequence continues at coordinate 262,314 of NZ_JBIRAX010000004.1, read as the reverse complement.
ACGACATCGCCGGCGCCAGGGAGATCCTGGACGCCGACCACGCCGGGCTCGACGACGTCAAGGAGCGCATTGTCGAGTACCTGGCCGTGCGCAAGCGGCGCGAGGAGCGCGGCCTGGGCGTTGTGGGTGGACGCAGGAGCGGCGCTGTGCTCGCGCTTACCGGGCCTCCTGGCGTCGGTAAGACGTCGCTTGGCGAGTCGGTCGCGCGGGCCATGGGGCGCAAGTTCGTCCGGGTCGCGCTGGGCGGTGTGCGGGACGAGGCCGAGATCCGCGGCCACCGCCGGACGTACGTGGGCGCGCTGCCGGGACGGATCGTCCGCGCCATCCGCGAGGCCGGCTCGATGAACCCGGTCGTCCTGCTGGACGAGGTCGACAAGGTCGGCGCCGACTACCGCGGCGACCCGACCGCGGCGCTGCTGGAGGTCCTCGACCCCGAGCAGAACCACACCTTCCGGGACCACTACCTGGAGGTCGAGCTCGACCTCAGCGACGTGCTGTTCCTCGCCACCGCGAACGTGGTGGAGGCGATCCCGGGGCCGCTGCTCGACCGGATGGAGCTCGTCCAGCTGGACGGCTACACCGAGCACGAGAAGGTCACCATCGCCCGCGACCACCTGCTGCCGCGCCAGCTCGACAAGGCGGGCCTGGAGGCGTCCGAGGTGGCCTTCGGCGACGACGCGCTGCGGCTGCTGGCGGCCGAGTACACGCGGGAGGCGGGCGTCCGGTCGCTGGACCGGTCGATCGCGCGGGTGCTGCGGAAGGTCGCCGCGAACGTGGCGCTGGAGAAGGCGACGCTGCCGGTCTCGATCGGCGCCGGCGACCTCAAGGACTACCTGGGACGACCCAGGTACACGCCGGAGGTCGAGCTGAGCAGGAACGAGCGGCGGACGGGCGTCCCCGGCGTCGCGACGGGCCTGGCGGTGACGGGCGCGGGCGGCGACGTCCTCTACATCGAGGCGTCGCTCGCCGACCGGGAGACCGGCGACACCGGCGTGACGCTCACCGGGCAGCTCGGCGACGTCATGAAGGAGTCGGCGCGGATCGCGCTCAGCTACCTGCGGTCGCGGGGCGCCGAGCTGGAGCTGCCGGTCGGCGACCTGAAGGACCGCGGCGTGCACGTCCACGTCCCGGCCGGTGCGATCCCGAAGGACGGGCCGAGCGCGGGCATCACGATGACGGCCGCGCTGGCGTCGCTGCTGTCGGGGCGGCCCGTCCGCTCGGACGTGGCGATGACCGGCGAGGTGTCGCTGACCGGGCGGGTGCTGCCGATCGGCGGCCTGAAGCAGAAGCTGCTGGCCGCGTCCCGGCTCGGGATCACCACGGCGATCGTGCCGAAGCGCAACGAGCCGGACCTTGAGGACGTCCCGGACGAGGTCCTGGAGAACCTGACGGTCTTCACCGTCAGCGACGTCCGCGAGGTGCTGGACCTGGCCCTGGAACCGGCCACCACGGCGATCGCCGCCTGACCGGCGTCGATCGCGCTCGCTCAACGCCCGCGCCGGGCCTCCGCCCGGCGCGGGCGTTCGGCGTGGGCGTCAGCGGCAACCCGGGTTTCGGGTCCGCCGTTATCCACGACCGTGCATGTTCGGTGACGCAGCGGGGAGCACGCGCCGGGTGTTGGCAGAAATGTGGCAGCGTGCAGAGCCGGGTCAGAAGTCCCCCTGGTACGTCGTGGCCTTTCGCGTCGTCGTCGTGGCGGTGGCGCTGGGCGTCCTCGGCGTCTTCTTCTATCTGGCGTTCAAACTGACATTGACGCCCGTCCGCGACCGAGGGCAGGCGGGCGGGAACACCGATCCGGGCCGCTCTCTCCGGTTCTATCTGGACCGTCCGACCAAAGACGCCTACTTCCAGATCGGCGGCAACCTGGCGCTGCTCATGCCGTTGGGTGTGCTACTGCCGATCGTCTGGACGACCCTCCGCGGACCCATCCGGCTGGCCCTTCTGACCGGGGTCATGTCGCTGGCCATCGAGACGGTGCAGGGCGCCTTCGTCATCGGGCGGGCCTTCGACATCGACGACGTCATCCTCAATGTCATCGGCGTCGTGATCGCGTATCTCCTCCTGGGCCGCCGCCTCTCGAAAACGCTTCGCGGTTCTTGAGGAACGGATCCGTTCAGGTCAGCGTGGGGTGAGGCGGAAGATTCTCAGCTGGCGTGTTGTGCGTTCCACGTAGCGGTCGTACACGGGCCAGATGGCGATGAGGCGGGGCCAGATAGCGGTGCGTTCCGCGTCGTCCAGCAGATGGGCCGTGACGGGAACGGTGCGCCCCTGGAAACTGACCTCGGCTTCGGGATTCTTGAGGAGGTTGCCCGTCCAGGCGGGGTGCTTCTCGCGGCCGAAGTTGGAGCCGACGACGTACCAGCCGCCGCCTTCCGAGGCGGGGCCGGGGAGGCAGGCGAGCGGGGTCCGGCGGGGGAGGCCGCTGATGGCGCCGGTCGTCGTCAGGACCAGGCTCGGGACGAGGAGCTGGCCGAGCAGGAAGCGCCCGCCGGTGAGTCTGTGCAGCGTCCGGTCGATGGGCGGGACGATCTTGGGCCCGACCTTGGAGAACCACTCGGCGCCCGAGATCCGCTGGAAGAGCGGCCCGAACGCGCGCTGGACGAGGGTCGGCATCGGGTGCTCCTCGGTGCGGTGCGGCGGCGGTGCGGGGTTCGCGAGGCGCCCGGCGCGGCGGGGGTCGAGGTGGCCGCTCTCCGCCAGCCAGCGCAGCGCGTCGGCGACCGTCTCCTCGACGGGACGCAGCGTGAGGTCCAGCGCGTCCAGGACGGGACGGTCGTCGGTCGGCACCAGCGTGACCATGAACTCGGCGGCGTCGCGGGTGAGCGGGTAGTCGAAGGGGCGGACGCGCTTGGCGGCGTCCAGCGCGGAGCCGAGCCCGAGCATCAGGCGGCTCGGGACGCGGACGCGGCGGCACCGCACGCCCGTGAGGCGGTCGCAGAGGTCCGCGTACTGCGGCCACGTCAGGTAGTGGCCGCCGAGCACCCAGCGGCTCGGCGGCTGCCGGGCCTCGACGGAACGTGCCAACGCGGTGGCGAGGTCGCGGACGTCGATGACCGAAACGCCGCCGCCCGGAAGTGGCCACACCTTGCCGAGGGCGGCGGCGAGCCCTTCCATGAGGGCGTCGAGTGTGGGCTGGTGGGGGCCGCACACGCCGCCGGGATAGACGATCGTGACCGGCGCGCCGTCGTCCTGGAGGCCGCGCACGTACCGCTCGGCGGCCAGCTTGGACCTGCCGTAGCCGGTGCGCGGGCTCGCGAGGGCGCCGCCGGCGGTGATGACCTGCCCGGACGGCGGGACGAACACCGCTACCGTCGACACGTGCACGACCGGGTTCAGCCCCCGCGCGACGGCCCCGCCGACCACGTTCCGGGTGCCGCGGACGTTGACGTCCACGAGATCGGGCGCGCCCCCTGTGCCGGTCACGCCGATCGCGGCGGCGGCGTGGATCGCGGCGTCGCAGCCGTCGAGCGCGTCGGTGACCGCGTCCGCGTCCAGCATGTCGCCGGGGACGAGCTCCACGTCCTCGGCGGCGACGCCGATCGACTCCAGGACCTTCGTCGTCCGCCCCGGATCGCGGACCAGCGCGCGCGGCCGGTGCCCGGCGGCCAGCAGCGCGCCGACCGTGTGGGACCCGACGAACCCGGAGGCGCCGGTGACGAAGACCCGCATGCCGGACAAACTAGCGCTTGGTTCCTGCGGGCGACACCCGGCGCGCTGCGTCGCCGGTGAGTAACCGCCGAGTTTTCGGACACCTCCATTGCCGATAAGCCCACCCTCGTTCGTTGACGATGCTGGAACGCTCCAGCACACTCGTGTCTCACCTACCGCCGTCCGGGAGGGGTTCTATGAGGATCGGTCTGGCCGGCGCGGGGCGCATCGGGGCGCGCCACGCCGCGGCCATCTGCGCATTGCCCGAGGTGGACGCGCTGCTCATCGCCGACGCCGAGGCGTGCCGCGCCCGCGAGCTCGCCGCTCGCCTTGCCCCGGCTTCCCCCGGCTCCCCGGCCGCGCGCGTCATGGCGCTGGACGCGGTCGAGGGCCTGTTCTCCGCCGGCCTGGACGGGCTGGTCGTCGCGGCCGCCACGGACGCGCACGCCGGCCTGGTGACGCGGGCGGTGGCCGCGCGGATTCCCGTGTTCTGCGAGAAACCGCTCGCGTCGGATACTGATGGAACGTTCCAAACAGCGACCGCGGCCGCCGCCGCCGGGGTCCCCGTGCAGGTCGGGTTCCAGCGCCGGTTCGACGCCGGGAACGCGGCGGCGCGCGAGGCGCTGGCGTCCGGGCGGCTCGGCTGGCTGCACACCGTCCGCTCGTGCAGCTTCGACCCCGCGCCGCCGCCCGCCGGGTACGTCCCGACGTCCGGCGGGCTGTTCCGCGACTGCGTCATCCACGACCTGGACCTCATCCGCTTCGTGACGGGACGCGAGGTCGTCCGCGTGATGGCCGCGGGCGCCAACCGGGGCGACGACGTCTTCCGTGAGTGCGGCGACGTGGACACCGGATCGGCGCTGCTCGTCCTGGACGACGGCTCGCTCGGCGTCGTGTCGGCCACCCGCTACAACGCCGCCGGGTACGACTCGCGGCTGGAGCTGTTCGGGTCCAAGGACAGCATCGTCGCGGGCCTGGACGAACGGACGCCCACGACCGCGCTGCCTGAACGGGGCGAAGAGCCTAGGGCCGCCTACAGCGGGTTCATGGAGCGCTTCGCCGACGCCTACGACGCCGAACTGCGCGCCTTCGTGGACGTGGTGGCCGGACGGCGCGGCAACCCATGTCCCCCTGAGGAGGCATTAGAGGCGTTCTATCTGGCCGAGGCGTGCGAGCTGTCCCTGCGCGAGGGCCGCGCCGTCGGGACGGGGGAGGTGCGGCGATGAGGGTCGCGGGTGCGCCGATCTCCTGGGGCGTGTGCGAAGTCCCTGGGTGGGGGCACCAGATGGAGCCCGCGCGGGTGCTCGCCGAGATGCGCGACCTGGGACTCGCCGCCACCGAACTGGGGCCGGACGGCTTCCTGCCGGGCGGTGCGCGGGCGAGGGGGGAACTGCTGGCGTCCTATGGGCTGGGGCTTGTGGGCGCGTTCGTTCCGGTAGTCCTGCACGATCCGGCGTCCGACCCCATGTCGGCCGTAGACGGGGTGCTGGACGCGATGGACGGCGTCCTGGTGCTCGCCGCCGCCACCGGGCTCGACGGCTACGACGGGCGGCCGGACCTGGACGCGGAAGCGTGGAAGACGCTGCTCGCCAACCTGGACACCATCACGCAGAGGGCCGCCGAGCGCGGCCGCCTGGTCACGCTGCATCCGCACGTAGGGACGGTCGTGGAGCGCCGTGCGGAGGTCGAGCGGGTGCTGGAGGGCTGCAACGTCCCGTTGTGCCTCGACACAGGGCATCTGCTGGTTGGCGGCACGGATCCGGTGTGGCTGACGCGTTTCGCTGCGCCGCGCATAGCGCACGTCCATTTGAAAGACGTGGACGTGGGTCTCGCGGGGCGAGTGCTCGACGGCGAGGTCGCCTACACGGATGCGGTGCGCGACGGTCTGTACCGGCCGCTCGGGGACGGCGACATCGACGTCCCCGGCATCGTCCGCACCCTGGAGGACGCCGGTTACGAAGGCTGGTACGTGATGGAGCAGGACACCGTCCTGACCGAGGAGCCCGCAGACGGTGGCGGGCCGTACGACGACGTCCGCAGGAGCCTCGACTTTCTCGCCTCCCTCCCAGGAGCGGTCCGATGACGTTCGACCTCATCACCATGGGACGGGTGAGCGTCGACGTCTACCCGGACCAGGTGGGCGTGCCGCTGGAGGACGTCGAGTCGTTCGGGAAGTACCTCGGCGGCAGCCCCACGAACGTCGCCGTGGCGGCGGCACGGTACGGGCGACGCGCCGCCGTCATCACCCGTACTGGCGAGGACCCGTTCGGACGGTTCGTCCACAAGGCGCTCCAGGTGTACGGCGTGGACGACCGGTACGTCACGGCCGTCCCCGGGCTGCCCACCCCGCTCGCGTTCTGCGAGATCTTCCCACCGGACGATTTCCCGCTGTACTTCTACCGCTATCCCAAGGCACCCGACCTGGAAATCCACGCACACGAGCTGGATTTAGAGGCGATCCGGGCAGCGCCCATCGTGTGGGGAACCGTCACCGGCCTGTCCCAGGAGCCGAGCCGTGAAGCGACCCTGACCGCGCTGGCCGAGCACCCCGGGCAGACCGTCATCGACCTGGACTACCGGCCGATGCTCTGGGACGACCCAGGCGAGGCGTCGGACTGGGCAGGGCTCGCTCTGCAACGAGCCTCCGTCGCCATCGGAAACCTGGAGGAGTGCGCAATCGCAGTGGGGGAGCGGGAACCGCGCGCCGCGGCCCGCGCGATCCTGGAACGCGGCCCGGAACTCGCCATCGTGAAGATGGGCCCGGACGGCGTGCTCGCCGCGACGTCCACCGAGGTGGTGGAGGTTCCGCCGGTCAAGGTCGAGGTCGTCAACGGGCTCGGCGCCGGGGACGCGTTCGGCGGCGCGATCTGCCACGGCCTCCTCGCCGGGTGGGGCCTGCGGCGGCTCATCGAGTTCGCGGGCGCCGCCGGGGCCCTCGTCGCGTCCCGCATCGCCTGCTCCGACGCGATGCCCGCGCAGGACGAGGTCGAGGAACTCCTGGAGGGCCGATGAAGTATTACCTGCCTGCCGGGACCGCCGGCGAGGGGCCGTACGCGCTGGCCGTGACGCCGGAGTCGGCAGGATGGACGTACTCGGCGCTGCGCATCCTGGAACTGCCGGAAGACGGCTCCCACGAATTCGAGACCGGCGAATTCGAGACGATCGTGCTGCCGCTGTCCGGGTCGGGCACGGTCGAGTGCGACGGGGAGCGAATCGAACTGGCCGGACGTAGCGACGTCTTCAGCCGAGTCACCGACTTCGCCTACGTGCCGCGTGACGCGCGCGTACGAGTGCGGGGCAGAGGACGGTTCGCGCTGGCAGGGGCCCGGTGTGAGGCGCGCCTGGCACCGCGCTACGGCCCAGCCGGAGACGTCCCCGTGGAATTGCGGGGCGCGGGTGCGGCGAGCCGCCAGGTGAACAACTTCGGCACGCCAGAGGGCTTTCCCTACGCCGAGAAGCTGATCGCGTGCGAGGTGCTGACGCCGGGTGGCTGCTGGTCGTCGTTCCCACCGCACAAGCACGACGAGGAGACGCCGGACGAGGCCGTCCTGGAGGAGATCTACTACTTCGAGGTGGCGGGCGAGTCCGGGATGGCTTATCAGCGCGTGTACGGGTCGCCGGGGCGTCCGATCGACGTGCTGGCAGAGGTGCGCAGTGGTGACGCGGTACTGATTCCGCATGGCTGGCACGGGCCGTCCATGGCCGCGCCAGGGCATGACCTGTACTACCTGAACGTGATGGCGGGCCCGGCCGACGAGCGCGCCTGGCGGATCTGCGACGACCCGGCGCACGCCTGGATCCGCGGCACCTGGGCGGGGCAGCCGGTCGACCCGCGCCTGCCGCTCACCTCGGCGGAGGAAACGCCGAGCGGAGCTCGTCGATTGATTGGTGGCGGGTGGGGGCTGGAGGACGGGCGGCCATGAGACTCACGGTGGGCCAGGCGCTGATCCGCTTCCTGGCGGCGCAGTACAGCTCGCGGGACGGGGCAGAGCGGCGCTTCTTCGCGGGCTGCTTCGGCATCTTCGGGCATGGCAACGTCGCCGGGATCGGGCAGGCGCTGCTGGAGCACGCCGACGACTTCCCCTACTACATGGCGCGCAACGAACAGGCGATGGTGCACACCGCCTCGGGTTTCGCCCGGATGAACGACCGGCTGGCCACCTTCGCCTGCACCACGTCCATCGGGCCGGGCGCCACCAACATGGTCACGGGTGCGGCGCTGGCCACCATCAATCGGCTTCCCGTCCTCCTCCTGCCCGGGGACATCTTCGCGACCCGCCCGTCCAACCCGGTCTTGCAGGAGCTTGAGGACGCGCGCTCCTACGACCTGTCGGTCAACGACTGCTTCAAGCCCGTGTCGAAGTACTGGGACCGCATCAACCGTCCCGAACAGCTGCCGAGCGCGTTGCTGGCGGCGATGCGAGTACTCACCGACCCCGCCGAAACCGGTGCGGTCACGCTTGCCCTGCCCCAGGACGTCCAGGCCGAGGCGTACGACTGGCCGGAGGAGTTGTTCGCCCGCCGTGTGTGGCGCGTTCCGCGTCCGCTGCCGGAACCGGCCGCGTTGGAGGAAGCGTCCGCCGTCCTGGAAGCGGCCGAGCGTCCGCTGATCGTGGCGGGCGGCGGCGTCATCTACTCCCACGCGACCGACGAACTGCGCGCGTTCGCAGAGCGCACCGGCATCCCAGTGGCCGAGACGCAAGCAGGCAAGGGCTCCCTGCCCTGGGACCACGAACGCTGTGTCGGCGCCATAGGAGCGACGGGCACGACGGCCGCGAACGCACTCGCCCACACAGCGGACGTGGTGCTCGGCATAGGAACCCGCTACAGCGACTTCACGACCGCGTCCCACAGCCTGTTCGCCCACCCGGACGTGCGGTTCGTGAACATCAACGTCGCCCGGCCCGACGCGGTCAAACTCGGTGGCGTGTCCGTCGTGGCCGACGCCAGGGAAGGGCTCAGAGGGCTCAACGCGGCCGTCGACGGTTACACCGTGCCCGAGACCTACCGCGGCGAAGCCAGAGCCCTGACGGCCGACTGGAACTCCCAGGTGGACGACGCCTGCGCCGCCCAGCACGGGAGGCTCCTCACCCAATCCGAGGTGATCGGGGCCGTCAACGCGGAGTCAGGGCCACGGGACGTGGTGGTCTGCGCGGCCGGTTCCATGCCGGGCGACCTGCACAAGCTGTGGCGGGCCCGCGACCCGAAGGGCTACCACGTCGAGTACGGCTACTCCTGCATGGGCTACGAGATCGCCGGTGGGCTCGGCGTGAAGCTCGCCGCGCCGGACCGCGAGGTGTTCGTCCTGGTCGGGGACGGTTCGTACCTGATGATGGCGCAGGAGCTCGCCACGGCCGCCGCCGAAGGGATCAAGCTGATCGTCGTGCTCGTCCAGAACCACGGGTTCGCCTCGATCGGGAACCTGTCGGAGTCGGTCGGCGCGGAGCGGTTCGGCACCCGCTACCGCGCCCGCACCGCCACCGGGCTCGACGGCGGCCCGCTCCCCGTCGACCTCGCCGCCAACGCCGCCAGCCTCGGCGCCGACGTCGTCCGCGCGTCCACCCTCGATGACCTGCGAAAGGCGCTCCACCAGGCGCGGAAGGCCGCCCGGACGACGGTTATCCACATTGAGACCGACCCCTTGGCAGGCCCCCCGGACAGTGCGGCATGGTGGGACGTCCCGGTCGCGGAAGTGGCGGCGCTGGACTCCACCCGGGAGGCCCGCGCCCGATACGAGGCGGATCGGCGCGCGCGCCGCCACCATCTGTGATCAACTCCTCTGACCGACCATTCGGGGAGAAACGGAGAGCATCCGATGAGAGGCGTTTTCGCGCGGGGCACGTCCAGGAAACTCGCGGCCCTGGCCGCCGCGGCACTCCTGGCGCTGAGTGCCTGCAGCAGTGAGGGCGGCAAGAAGTCCGAGAAGGCCCCGGAGGGCGCCGGGCCCCGGCTGAAGATCGCGATGGTCACCCACTCCAACCCCGGCGACACCTTCTGGGACATCGTCCAGAAGGGCGCCAAGGCCGCCGCCGCCAAGGACAACGTCGAGTTCCTCTACTCGGCCGACCCTGACGGCGGCAAGCAGGCCCAGCTAGTCCAGGCCGCCATCGACCAGAAGGTCGACGGCATCATCGTCACCCTCGCCAAGCCCGACGCGATGAAGGACGTCCTGGCCCGCGCCACCGCCGCGAAGATCCCGGTGGTCTCGATCAACTCCGGGCAGGGCGAGTCGGCGCGGCTCGGCGCCATCGCGCACTTCGGGCAGGACGAGTCCATCGCGGGCGAGGCCGCCGGGACCGAAATGGCCAAGATCGGCTCGAAGAAGGCGCTGTGCGTCATCCACGAGCAGGGCAACGTCGGCCTGGAAGACCGCTGTGCCGGTGCGAAGAAGACGTTCGGCGGCCAGATGGAGAACCTGTTCGTCCAGGGCGCGAACATGCCGGAGGTCAAGTCGTCCATCACGGCCAAGCTCCAGGCCGACGACGGCATCGACGGGATCCTCACGCTCGGCGCGCCGTTCGCCGCGACCGCCGTCGACTCGGTCAAGGAGACCGGGAGCAAGGCCAAGGTCGGCACGTTCGACCTGAACAAGGACCTCATCGCCTCGATCACCTCGGGCGCCATCGCGTTCGCCGTCGACCAGCAGCCCTACCTGCAGGGCTACGGCGCCGTCGACCAGCTGTGGCTGCTGAAGAACAACGGCAACGTGCTCGGCGGCGGACGTCCCGTGCTGACCGGCCCGGCGATCGTCACCAGGCAGAACGCGGCGCAGCTCGAGGCGTTCGCGAACCGGGGCACGCGATGAGCCAGTCATCGACCCTGGCCGCGAGGCCGGGCGCGGACGAGCGGCTGACCCGCGAGTCGCTCGTCCGGCGCCTCCTGGGCCGTCCCGAACTGGGCGCGCTGCTCGGCGCGGTCGCGCTGTTCGCGTTCTTCTCGGTCGTCGCGGACGCGTTCCTGGAGGCCGGATCGTTCTCCACCGTCCTCTACGCCGCCTCCACGTACGGGATCATGGCGGTCGGCGTGTCGCTGCTGATGATCGGCGGCGAGTTCGACCTGTCCGCCGGGGTGATGGTGACCTCCGCGGCGCTGATCGCCGCGCTGACCGCCTACCAGTTCACGCTGAACGTGTGGGCGGGCGTGGCGATCTCCCTCGTGCTGACGCTGGCGCTCGGCATGGTGAACGGCCTGCTCTACGTCCGGACGAAGCTCCCCAGCTTCATCATCACCCTCGCCACGTTCTTCATGCTCGCGGGCCTGAACCTCGGCGTGACGAAGGCGCTCACCGGCAACGTCGCCAGCGACTCCGTCCGCGACATGGACGGCTTCGACAGCGCCCGCCTGATCTTCGCGTCCGACATCGACGTACCGGGCAACCTGAGAATCAAGATCACGGTGCTCTGGTGGCTGCTGTTCGTCGCGATCGCGACCTGGATCCTGCTGCGCACCCGCATCGGCAACTGGATCTTCGCGGTCGGCGGCTCCGCCGCCAGCGCCCGCGCCGTCGGCGTCCCCGTCGCCCGCGTCAAGATCGGCCTGTTCATGGGCGTCGCGTTCTGCGCCTGGTTCTCCGGGATGCACCTGGTGTTCGCGTTCGCGACCGTCCAGTCCGGGGAGGGCGTCGGCAACGAGTTCCTGTACATCATCTGCGCGGTCATCGGCGGGTGCCTGCTGACCGGAGGCTACGGCTCGGCGATCGGCGCCGCGATCGGCGCGTTCATCTTCGGCATGACGAACAAGGGCATCGTGTACGCGGAGTGGAACCCGGACTGGTTCCGCTTCTTCCTCGGCGCGATGCTGCTCATCGCCACCGTGGTCAACCTGATCGTCCGGCGCAGAGTGGAGCGCTCGTCATGACGGAGAAGCCGCTGATCGAACTGACCGGCGTCGGCAAGCACTACGGCAACGTCATCGCGCTCCGCGACGTGAGCCTGGAGGCGTCCGCCGGCGAGGTCACCTGCGTGCTCGGCGACAACGGCGCGGGCAAGTCCACCCTCATCAAGATCGTCGCCGGCCTGCACCGCCACGACACCGGCACCTACTCCGTCCAGGGCGAACAGGTAACGTTCGCCTCGCCCCGCGAGGCACTGGACCGCGGCATCGCCACCGTCTACCAGGACCTCGCGGTCGTCCCCCTGATGCCGGTCTGGCGGAACTTCTTCCTGGGCTCCGAGAAGCGCAAGGGCTTCGGCCGCCTCGACATCGAGTTCATGCGCAAGACCGCCCACGGCGAGATGGCCGCGATGGGCATCGACCTGCGCGACGTCGACCAGCCCATCGGCACCCTCTCCGGCGGCGAACGCCAGTGCGTGGCGATCGCCCGCGCCGTCCACTTCGGCGCCAAGGCCCTCGTCCTGGACGAGCCCACGGCCGCCCTGGGCGTCAAGCAGGCCGGCGTCGTGCTCCGCTACATCGTCCAGGCCCGCGAACGCGGCCTCGCGGTCATCTTCATCACCCACAACCCGCACCACGCCTACCCGGTCGGCGACCGCTTCCTGATCCTCAACCGCGGCCAGAGCATCGGCTACCACACCAAAACAGAGATCACCCGCGACGAACTGACCGCCCTGATGGCCGGAGGCCGCGAACTGGAAGAACTGGCCCACGAACTGGACACCGCAGGCTCCACCACCACCGCAGAACAACTAACAAAGGAGGCAGAACACCTAGGCCTAACCAACGACTGACCTGGGAGGTTGGCTATTCGGGGGTGGTGTGGATTCCGTGGGCGGCGAAGGTCGTGTCGGGGTGGGGGTGGGTGCGGAGGAGATTCCGCCAGGCTTCAGGCCAGCCTGCGCGGGGGGGGGGGGGCGTGGCGGCCGGTGAGGGCGCAGGCGAACAGGCCGCCGGGCAGGTCGCCAGGTCGCCGCGTGCGGCGAGCCGGGCGGCGTGCGGAAGGATCAGCGCCAGGTCGGCGGGGCCGGGGAGCTGGGCGTACGGGTCGGGGGCGTCTCCGGCGAGGGCCTCGGCGACCTGGAGGCTGGGCGCGCATGGCGCGCCATCCGGCCCGATCAATCCGCCACTTTCATCCGATTTCGTCCCCCGGACGGGGGTGCGGCTTCGCGTGCCGGCCGCACGCGAAGACCGCGCAAGGCTCGATGCCCTCCGTGAAGCGCCGATCACTGTGCGGCCGCGAACAGGTGAACAATCAAGTACACGAAACCATGGCGGTATACGCAGAGCGATGTCACACTCACAGTGCCATGACGGATGTCCCGGTCAGCGCGCCGCGGCCGGGCTCGGAACGGCGGGGGAGCATGACCGCGACGACCACTCCCGTGAAGACCAATCTCCCCACCGAACCCAACGCCTTCGTGGGCCGCGAACGCGACGTCGGCGACCTCGCCCGGCTGCTGGAGGGCATGCGCGCCGTGACGCTGTGCGGCGCCGGGGGCATCGGCAAGACCAGGCTCGCGCTGCACGTCGCGCACACCGTGCTCGGCACCCGCCCCGACGGCGTCTGGTTCGTGGAGCTGGCCGACGTCCGCCCGGACGGGACGACGGAGCCGGTCGCGCGGCGCGTCGCCACCGTCCTCGACGTCGCCGAGGAGGACGGCCGCCCGCTCACCGAGACGCTCGCCGACGCGCTCCGCGCGCCCGCCGCGCTGATCGTCCTGGACAACTGCGAGCACCTCATCGAGGAGTGCGCCAAGCTGACCGGCGCGCTGCTGGCCCGCTGCCCGCGGCTGCGGGTGCTCGCCACCAGCCGCGAACCGCTGCGGATGGCGGGCGAGAACGTGTGGCGCGTCCCGCCCCTGGAGCCCGACGAGGCGCGGCGGCTGTTCATCGACCGCGCGAGGGCGGCGCGGCCCGGGTTCGACGGCGCGGACGCCGTCCACGAGGTCACCCGCGCCCTCGACGGGATGCCGCTCGCGCTGGAGCTCGCCGCGGCCCGCGTCCGCGTCCTGTCGGTGGACCAGATCGCGCGGCGCCTCACCGACCGGTTCCGGCTGCTCAGCGCCGGCGACCGCACCGCACCCGCCCGGCAGCGCACCCTCCGCGCCGCGATCGACTGGAGCCACGAGCTGCTCGACGACCCGGAGCGCATCCTGCTGCGCCGCCTGTCCGTCTTCTCCGGCTGGACGCTGGAGCAGGCCGAGCACGTCTGCGCCGACGCCGCGCTCCCCGCCGACGACGTCCTCGACCTGCTCACCGCGCTGGTCGACAAGTCCCTCGTGACCGTGACCGGCGAGCTCGCGGGTGAGGTCAGGTTCCGGCAGCTCGACAGCATCCGCGAGTACGCGGCCGAACGGCTCGCCGACGCCGGCGAGGACGAGACGTTCCGCCGCCGGCACCGCGACGCCGTCCTGGCCGCGGGCGAGCGCCACGAGCGGATCGGCGTCGCGCGCGACGACGCCTCCTGGGCCGAGCGCGTGGCGCTGTTCAACTGGTACGACGTGCAGCTCGGCAACGTCCGCTCCGCGCTCACCTGGTCCCTCGACCGCGGCGACGTCCGCGAGGGCCTGCGGATCTGCACCGCGCTGCGCACGTTCTGGATCGTCCGCGGCCGCGTCACCGAATGGGCCGACTGGACCGACCGCTTCCTCGCCGCCGCCCACGGGGTCGGCCCCGAGGTCCTCGGCCCGGCGCTCGTCACCCGCGCCCAGCTCGCGCTCGGCGTCCGCGACTTCGCGCAGGCCGCCCGCTACGCCGACGACGGCCTCGCGGCCTGCCGGAGCTGCGGCGACGACTTCATGGCCGCGTCCGCCCTGATCGCCGGCGCCGAATGCCTGGTCCGCGCCGGACGGCTCGCGGACGCCGCCGCGCGCCTCGACGAGGCCGACGCGATCGCCGCCGCGCCCCGCCAGGAGTGGAACCGCGGCTACGCCGCCGCCGTCCGCGGCTACCTGCTGATCCGCGGCTCGCGCCTGCGGGAGGCCCGCGAGCATCTGGACGCCGCCGCGACCGTCATGCGCGACATCGGGCAGCTGTGGGGCGCCTCCCACGCCATGATCGGCCTCGGCCGCCTCGCCGAGCTGCGCGGCGACCAGGCGTCCGCGCGGGGCCACTACGCCGAGGTCCTGCCGATCCTCGCCGAGATCGGCGCCCGCCCCGAGATGGCGCGGGCCCTCGCCGGCCTCGGCCGGGTCGCCCTCGAACAGGACGACCTCCGCACGGCCCGCGAGTCGCTCTCGCAGAGCCTCACGCTGAGCCGCTCGTCCGGCATCCGGCTGGACATGTCCCGCGCCCTGGACGCGTTCGCCGACCTGGTCGCCCGCGAGGGCGACGGCCGCGGCGCGGTGATGCTCGCCGGCGCCGCGTCCGCGCTCCACGAGGCCACCGGCCGCGCCCCCGGCACCGGCGCCCGCCGCGAACGCACCCTGGAGCCGATCCGCCGCAAGCTGGGCGAACCCCTCGTCGCCCAATCCTGGGGCGAGGGCCGGGTCATGCCCGCCGACGACGCCATCGCCTACGCCCTCCGTGACCCCGGCACCACCCGAGTCCCGCAGCCCCGCCGAGCGGCCCCCGAACAGCCCGCCCCCGCGGCTCAGGGCCCCGCGCCGAACCACGAAGTGCCTTCTTCCAGTAGCAGCAGCACCGCTGCCGATCCCGGAAGTCCCAGCCCCGCGTCCGACCTTGGCCGGTCTGGCCCGGCGTCCGGTCTTGCGAGGTCCGCCGCCGCGTCGGGCCTTGAGGGATCTGCTGCGGCGTCCGGCCATGAGCGTCCCGGCCCCGTGTCCGGCTTTGAGCGGCCTGGCGCGGCGTCCGGTCTTGATCTGGATGGCCCCGCGCTCGGTCTTGACGGGGCCGCTGCGGTGCCCGGTTCTGAGCGGGGTTCCTTTACGTCTGAGTCCGCACGGCCTGCTCCTGACGGTGAGCCGGGACGTCTGGGGGCCGGGGTCCCCTCCGAGCTCGGGTCGCCTGGGCGTCGCGCTGAACCGGTGACCCCGCCGAGCACCCTGACCCGCCGGGAACGCGAGATCGCCCTCCTCGTCGCGCGCGGCCTCAGCAACCGCGGCGTGGCCGAGGAGCTCGTCATCAGCCCCGCCACCGTCGCCCGTCACGTCACCAACATCCTGACCAAACTGGGGTTCTCCTCCCGCGCCCAGATAGCCGCCTGGACCGTGGACAACATCCCCACCGAACCACCCCCCTCCTGAGGCGGTGTGTACACAGGCGCTGCCACCGCGGTGCGTCGAATACGACGGTGGTTGCGCAGTTCGGAGCATGTGCAGAGGTGAGCGTCGATCTAGGTTCGCGGCATGCTCTCCAAAGGATCGGACCCGGCCGCCGTCTATCCGGCGGTCACGGTGACGCGGGCGGTGCTGGGCGCGTCCGGCGCTGATCCGGGACGGGCCGCGGTGGTGGACGTCGCGTCCGGGCGCTCGGTGACGTACGCGGAGCTGGCCACCATGGTCGATGCCGCGGCTTCCGGCCTCGCCCGCGAGGGGATCGGGCCGGGCGACGTCGTCGGGCTGTACCTGCGGGACGGGCCGGAGTTCGCCGTCGCGCTGCACGCCGTCACCACGGCCGGTGCGGTGCCGTTCCCCGTCGACGCGCCACACCTGGTGGACGCCGTGCGCGCCAAGGCCGTCGTCACCTCGTCTGGACGGTTCGACGGCCAAGCGCGGGCGCTGGGGATCTGGGGCCTGGTGGCGGCGGGATCGGGCCGGGTGTCCTTGCCGGATGCCGATCCCGACCGGGACACGGCCCTGCTCGCCTGCACGCGCGGCCCTGGACGGACCGTCCGGCTCACGCATGCGGAGGTCGTCGCCGGGCTGGTCCGGGTCGCCGACGCCGGGATGATCGGCGGCGGTGACACCGTGCTGAGCGCGCTGCCGTTCGCCGACGTGCTCGGCCTGAACGGTGTGCTCAATCCGGCGTTGCGGCTCGGCGCGACCGTCGTCGGGCTGGGCGGTCATGACCTGCTGCGGGCGCTGCGGGACCACCGGGCGACCGTGGCGGTGCTGCCGCCCCGGCTCGTGCGGTCCCTCGCCTGCGACCGTGCCGTGTCCCGCTACGACCTGCACCGCCTGCGCGCCGTCGTCGCCGCGGGCGGGCCGCTCGCCGCCGAGGACGCCCGCGCCGCCGCGGCCCGGCTCGGCTGCCCCGTCCGGCAGGCGTACGGGCTGGCGGAGGCGGCCGGGTTCACCCATCTCAACCTGCGGGCCGCCGAGGAGGGCACGCTCGACTCGGTCGGACGGGGCCTGCCCGGCGTGACCTGGCACATCGTCGATCCCCGCAGCGGCGTCTCGCAGCCGTCGTACCGGCCGGGCGAGCTGTGCGTCCGCCTTCCCGTCGCGCGGACGGCGGACGTGCCCGTCCGGTGGCTGCCCACCGGGGACTCCGCCTTCGCCGACGACCACGGCCGCGTCTTCGTCCTCGGCCGCGCGACCGGCGTGCGTCCCGACCCGCCAGGCGAGCCGGAGACGGTCCTGGCGGCGCACCCGTCGGTCGGCGACGCCGCCGTGATCCCCGTCCCGGACGGCGATCTCGGCCTCGCGCCGCACGCGTTCGTCGTGCTGACCGCACCGGCGTCGGAGATCGACCTGTTGCGGCACGTCAACGGCCATGTTCCGCGCACCCGCGCCGTCTCGGCCGTGCACGTCGTGGACGAGATCCCCCGCACGCCGGGCGGGGAGATCCGGCGGCGAAAGCTCCTGGAACGCGCTGGTTTCGGCCACTGATGTACACATCCGTCTACACACTTCTTCGGATGTGGCGCCGGGGACACGCGGCGTACGTTCGGCGCATGCCCCAGGCAACCCCCGCAACGCCCATGGCACCAGGCAGCACGATCACCGAGACCGTCCTGGACGCGGTCAGGGCCAACGCAGCCCGCCGCGCCGGCGCCGCCCTCATCGACCCGGCGCGGAGGCTCGGCTACGCGGCGTTCGCCGAGCAGGTGGCGGCGGCAGCGGACGGGCTGCGCCGCCACGGCGCGCGTCCCGGCGACGTCGGCGCGGTCCACGTCTCGGGCGTCTGCGACCTGGCACTCGCCGTCCACGCCGTGTCGGCGTCCGGTGCCGTTCCCGCGCTCCTCCCGCCGGACGCCGGGCCCGCCGAGGCCGCCGCCCTGCTGACCGAGTCCGGCGCGCGCTTCCTGCTGACCGGCGCGGACACCGCGGCCCGCACCCTCCCGGCGGCGGAACGCTCCTACGTCAGGCAGGTCTTCGCGTTCGGGGACGTCCCGGGCACGACGCCGTTCGAGCGGCTGCTGGAACCCGGCCCCGACACCGGCTCTGACACCGGCGACGCGCCGTCTCCCGACCCGCTGCGCGACCCGGCGCTGCGGCTGTGCGCGCCGCCGGAGGAGATCACGCACGCCGACCGGCTCGCCGACCTCTACCGGCTCGGCGGCGCGCTGGGCCTCGGCCGCGGCGACGTGCTCGTCCTCTCCGGCCGCGACGTCCCCGCCCCGACCTGGATCGGCCTGACCGACCTGTGCCTCACCCAGGGCGCGACCGCCGTCGGCGTCGCCGACCCCGGAACCCGCGCTCTCCTCGACGCGATCCTCGACCATCAGGCCACCGCGGCCGTCGTCACCCCCGCCAAGCTCCGCGCGATCGCGTTCGACCACGGCCGCATCCCCGTCACGGGCGTCCGGCTGCTGGTGACGGGCGTCCCGCCCGCCGAAGCGGCCCGGGCCTGCCGCGACCGGTACGCCTGGACGGTCTCGCCCCTCTGCTGACCCGCGCCCGCGACGTCCCGCTCGTCAGGACGCCCTGGGGATCGACTTGTGCTCCAGGTAGGCGTGGAGGCCCTCGGGGCCCAGCTCGCGGCCGAGGCCGCTGTTCTTGTAGCCGCCGAACGGGGTGTTCGGGTCGAGGGTGTACATGTTGACGCCGCAGCTTCCGGTGCGGATGCGGCGGGCGACCTCGACGCCGTGGTCGGCGTCGGACGTCCAGACCGAGCCGCCGAGCCCGTAGTCGCTGTCGTTGGCGATGCGGACGGCGTCGTCCTCGTCGTCGTAGGGGATGAGGACGAGCACCGGCCCGAAGATCTCCTCGCGGGCGATGCGCATGTCGTTGGCGACGCCGCCGAACACGGTCGGCGCGACGTACCAGCCGCGGTCGTGCGGGCGGTTCAGCCCGCCGGTGATGATCTTGGCGCCCTCGTCCTGCCCGACGCGGATGTAGTTCTCGACGCGTTCCTGCTGCCGCCGCGCGACGAGCGGGCCGATCTCGGTGCCGTAGTCGGCGGGGTCGCCGACCGCGAGGCCGCCGACCATGGTCGCGAGGGCGTCGGCGACCTCGTCGTAGCGGCGGCGCGAGGCGAGGATGCGGGTCTGCGCGCCGCACGCCTCCCCGTTGTTCATCAGCGACGCCAGCTTGAAGCCCTCGACGGTGGCCGCCAGGTCGGCGTCGTCCAGGATGATCGCGGCGGACTTGCCGCCCAGTTCGAGCGTCACCCGCTTGAGCTGCTCGCCGCACACCGCGCCGATCTTGCGTCCGGCGGCGGTGGAGCCGGTGAAGGACACCTTGTCGACGCCCGGGTGCGCGACGAGGTACGCGCCGACCTCCCGCCCGGCCGGGACGATGTTGACGACGCCCTCCGGGATCCCGGCCTCCTCGATCCACTCGGCGAGCAGGTAGCTGTCGAGCGGCGTCTCCGGGGACGGCTTGGCCACCACGGTGCAGCCTGCGATGAGCGCGGGGGCGAGCTTGAGCATGAGCGTGAACTGCGGCACGTTCCACGGGACGATCGCGGCGACGACCCCGACGGGCTCCCGCGTCACGGTGACCGGGCCGAGCATGCCCGGACGCTCGTCCTCCCACGTGTAGGAGGCGGCGAGGTCCACGTAGTACTGCAGGACCATCTGCGGGATGGCGGCCTGCCCGAACACCGAGAACAGGATCGGCGAGCCCATCTCGGCGGTGACCAGCTCGGCCATCCCGGTCTGCCGCTCGGCGTAGATGGCGGAGAGCCGCCCGACGATCTCGGCGCGCTCGGCCGGTGTCATCCGCGGCCAGGGGCCGTGGTCGAACGCGTGGCGGGCCGCGGCGACGGCGGCGTCCATGTCGGCCTCCGTGCCCTCGGGCACCCGCCCGATCACCTCCTCGGTGTGCGGGGAGATGACGTCGATCGTGCCGGTGCCGGACGGGGCGGCCCACTCGCCGCCGATGAACAGCCGATCGTGCTCGCGCATGCTTGCCGTGCCTCCCTGCCCCGGCGGGATCATCCGCGCCTGATCCGCCGGGCCGATCCAGGTAACCGAATGCTTGCTTGGTCACAGCATCGCATGCGGGACCCGCGCGTTGGCAAGAGGATGAGACTCGCGTCTCATCCTCTAGAGGAGGTGGGCGTTCGGCTTGCGGGCGCGAGGGGCCAGTTCGGGCAGTTCGACCAGCTCGACGCCCGCCGCGGCCAGGAGTTCCGCGCCCGTGCCCGCGGCGAAGAGGACGGGCTCGCGCCACGCGAACACCACGCGCCGGGCGCCCGAGGCGATGATCAGTTCCGCGCAGGGGCGGGGCCGCGACGCCCGGTGGCCGCACGGCTCAAGGGAGCTGTAGACCGTCGCGCCCGTCAGGTCGCCTGCGGTCTTCGCCAGCGCGGCCTCCTCGGCGTGGTCGTGCGGGTCGTCTTCCCGGGAGTGGCCGCGGGCGATCTCGCGGCCGTCCGCGCCGACGATGACCGCGCCGACCGAGAACGCGGTGCGCGACGGCGGGCACAGCGCCGCGAGGTCGCAGGCCAGGCCCAGCCAGCCGAGATCATCCACGCGCGGCCCCGGTGAGGTAGCGCAGCATCGCGAGATCGCCGATGCGCGTGACCTCCGCCAGCCGCATCGGGCTGTCCGGCGACTGCGGGAACACCCCGGACTGCACGAACCGCGGCGCGGACGGGTCGCCGATGAAGAACGGCGCGACGACGAGCTGCAGCTCGTCCACGAGCCCGGCCGTCAGGAACAGCGTGTGGACGCCCCCGCCGCCCTCGACCATCAGCCGCCGGACGCCCCGCGCCGCGAGGTCGGCGAGCATCGCCCCGAGCGCGAGCGGGTCGCCGGCGTCGACGACCTCGGCCAGGCCGTCCAGCCGCGCGGCGAGCGCGCCGGCCGTCCGGGACGGCGCGTACACCAGCTTCGGCGACTCGCCCGTGGTGAAGAACCGCGCGCCGGGGTCGAGGTCGCCGCTCCAGGTCAGCGTCACCTTGGTGAGGTCGGGCGGCAGCCCGCGCTCGGCCCGCTTCGCCCGCCGCCGCTCGGACCTGACCAGCAGCCGGGGGTCGTCGGCGCGGACCGTCCCGGCGCCGACCAGGATCGCGTCGCAGCTCGCGCGCACCGCGTCGACGCGGTCCCAGTCCGCGGCGCTGGACAGCCGGAGCCGCTCCGGGCTCGCGTCATCGATGTAGCCGTCGGCGGACATCGCGCAGCTCAGCAGCACGTAGGGGCGCTCGCTCACGCCGTCACCCTACGGCAGCGCCCGGACCGGGCGACCGGCGGCATTCGAAGATTGTTTCGAGGCGCACGGCGTTTCTGCGCGGGATGTGTCGCACGGGATGCCTATGGTTGCTGCGACATGCGACTGCTGCACACCTCCGACTGGCATCTCGGCAGGTCGTTCCACCGGGAAGATCTGCTGGCCGCACAGGCGGCGTTCGTCGACCATCTGGTCGAGACCGTGACGGCGGAGCGGGTCGACTGCGTGCTGGTTTCTGGTGACGTCTACGACCGCGCGCTGCCCGCCGTCGACGCCGTCCGGCTGTGCAACGAGGCGCTGGAGCGGCTCGCCGCCCTCACCCGGGTCGTGCTCATCGCCGGCAACCACGACTCCGCGCGCCGCCTCGGGTTCGGGTCGGCGCTGATGGACGCGGCGGGCGTGCACGTCCGCACCGACTTCGCGAAGGTGGGAGAGCCCGTCGTGGTGGGGGACGCCGCGATCTACGGGATTCCCTATCTGGAGCCCGAACTCGTCCGCCAGCCGTGGGATCTCGACGAGCGCAGCCACGCCGCCGCGCTGACCGAGGCCATGCGCCGCGTCCGCGACGACGCCGCCTCCCGCCGCGACCTGCGGTCGGTTGTGCTGGCCCACGCGTTCGTCACCGGCGGCGCGGCGAGCGAGAGCGAGCGCGACATCTCGGTCGGCGGCTCGTCGCACGTGCCGGCCTCGGTGTTCGACGGCGTCGACTACGCGGCGCTCGGCCACCTGCACGGGGCCTGGCGCATCACCGACCGCGTCCGGTACTCCGGCTCGCCGCTCGCGTACTCGTTCTCGGAGGAGAAGCACGTCAAGGGGTCCTGGCTGATCGACCTGCGGGACGGCGGCGGCATCGCGGCGGAGTTCGCGGAGGCGCCCGTCCCGCGCCGCCTCGCCCGGGTGCGCGGCCGCCTCGACGACCTGCTCACCGACCCGTCCCATGACCGGCTCGAAGACCGCTGGCTCCAGGTGACGCTCACCGATGCGCGCCGTCCATCCGCCGCGATGGAGCGGTTGCGGCGGCGGTTCCCGCACACGCTCGTCCTCGGCTTCGAGCCCGAGGGCGGCGGGACGGACGACGCCCGCACCTGGTCCGACCGCGTCCGCGAACGGTCCCCTCTCGACATCGCGGGCGACTTCGTCGCCGAGGTCACCGACGGCCCGGCGACCTCCGCCGAGCGCGCCCTGCTGGACGAGGCGTTCGAGACTTGCCGTCGCAGGGAGGCCATGGCGTGAGGCTCCACCGCCTGGAGATCAGCGCGTTCGGGCCGTTCCCCGGCACCGAGGAGATCGACTTCGACGCGCTGTCCGACGCCGGGCTGTTCCTCATCCAGGGCCGGACGGGCGCGGGCAAGACCAGCATCCTCGACGCCGTCTGCTTCGCCCTGTACGGGCAAGTCCCGGGCGTCAGGAACGCGGTGAAGGGGCTGCGCAGCGACCACGCGGCGCCCACCGCGGGGCCGCGCGTGGTGCTGGAGACGACGATCCGGGGCCGCCGCCTGCGCATCTCGCGCTCGCCCGCGTGGGAGCGGCCGAAGATCCGCGGTTCCGGGACGACGACCGAGCACGCGAAGGTCATTCTGGAGGAGTTCGAGCACGGCGCCTGGGTCGGGCTCACGACGCGGCTGGACGAGGCGGGCGACCTGGTGTCGCGGATGCTCGGGATGACCGCCGTCCAGTTCTGCCAGGTCGCGCTGCTGCCGCAGGGCGAGTTCGCGGGATTCCTGCGGGCGGGCGCCGACGAGCGCCGCAAGGTGCTGGAGCGGCTCTTCGCGGCGGAGGTGTTCACGCAGGTCGAGAAGTGGCTGGCCGACCGCCGGGCCGCCACCCGCCGCGAGGCCGACGAGCTGGGTGCGGCGGCGGCGTCGATCGCCGGCCGCATCGCCGAGACGACCGGGGCCGAGCCGCCGGGCGCCGAGCCGGTGGGCGGGAGGCGGCCGGCCGTTCCCGCGCCGCGCCGGCCGGAGCCCGCGGGGGAGCCGTTCGGCGAGGTGGAGGCGCTGCCCGCGTGGGCCGCCGAGCTGGCGGGCGGGCACGAGGATGTCCGCGCGGCCGCCGAGGAGCTGCGCCGGGAGGTCGCGGAGACGCTGCGGGCCGCCCGCGCCGCCCTAGACGACGCGAGGGCGGTCGCCGAACGCCGGCGCCGCCATGCCGACGCCGCCGCCCGCCGGGACGCGCTGCGCGAGCGTGCCGCAGACAAGTCGCGGATGGCGTCGCGGCTCGACGCCGCCGCCCGCGCCGACCGGGCCGTCCCGCTGGTCAAGGCCGTCGAGACAAGGCATCACGAGGCGGTGCGGGCGCGCCGCTGGGCCGACGAGACCCGCGCCAGGGTCGGCGTGCTCCTTCCGCCGAACGCCTCCGAAGACGTGCTGGCCAAGGCCGAACGCGCCCGCCGCGACGAGATCGCCGCGCTGGAGGGCAGGCGCGCCACCGCCGCCAGGCTCCGGCAGATCGACGCCGAACGCACCGCCCTCGCCCGCGACCTGGCCGGGCTGGAGCCGGAGGAGGCGCGGACCGCCGCGACCCTCGCCGAGCTGCCGGGCATCGTGGACGCGCGCCGCGCCGAACTGGACGATGCCCGCATCGCGGCGGCCGGACGTTCCGGAGCCGAGGCCGCCGTCGCCGAAGCCCGCCGCCGCTTCGACGCCGCGCAGCGCCGCGACCAGGTCGAACACCGGCTCGCTGAGGCGGAGGCCGCGCACCGCGACGCCGTCGACGCCGCGCAGGACGCCCGCCAGCTCGTCCTCGACCTGCGCCAGGCGCGGCTGGACGGCATGGCCGCCGTCCTCGCCGGCGACCTGGCGGACGGCGAGGCCTGCCGGGTCTGCGGTTCCACCGAGCACCCGGCGCCGGCGACGTCCCTCGTGCCGATCCCGACCGAGGAGCAGATCGGGCGGGCCGAGCAGGAGTCCGACCAGGCGCAGGCCGTCCGGGAGCAGGCGGGCAAGGAGGTCGAGGCGCTCCGCACCGAACGCGACCACCTCCTCGACACCGCCGGCGAGGCGGTCGCCGAGGTCCTCGCCGAAGAGGTCGCGGACGCCGAGCAGGCGCTCCAGGCGGCCGTGGCGCGCGCGGCCGAGGCCGAACGGCTGGAGATCGTCCTGCACCGGGACGAGCAGGAGCTCGAGCGCGTCCGCGACAGGCGGGGCGAGATCGTCCAGGCGCTCACCGAGAACCGCACGCAGGAGAAGGAGCTGGCCGCCGAGCACGCCCGGCTGTCGGCCGAGCTGGACGAGGCGCTCGGCGGCGACGCCACGCTCGAAGCCCGCGTCGCGCGGCTCGGCGGCGAGGCCGGCGCGCTCGCGGAGGCCGTCGAGGCGCTGCGCGAGTCCGTCCGCGCCGCCGGGGAACTGGCCGCCGCCCG
The DNA here is from genome assembly GCF_044326375.1 of Actinomadura sp. 3N508. Classification (NCBI taxonomy): domain Bacteria; kingdom Bacillati; phylum Actinomycetota; class Actinomycetes; order Streptosporangiales; family Thermomonosporaceae; genus Actinomadura; species Actinomadura sp. 3N508. The sequence continues at coordinate 237,948 of NZ_JBIRAX010000004.1, read as the reverse complement.
CGCCGCCGCGAAGGCGGCCGCCGAGGCCGAGGGGTTCCGCACGCCCGACGAGGTCGCCGAGGCAGCGATGACCGACGAGGAGCAGGGCGTCCTGCGCGACCGGATCCGCAAGCTGGACGACGAGGAGGCCGCCGTCCGCGACCTGCTCGCCGACCCCGCGCTCGCCGCGGCCGCCGCCCAACCCGCCCCCGACCTGCCCGCACTCGAGGCGGCGCTGCACTCGGCCGACGCCGCGCACGCCGGGGCCGCGTTCGCCGCCGACCGCGCCCGCCACCGCTGCGAACGCCTCGCCGAGCTGCGCGAACTGCTGGACAAGGCCGTCCGGGCATGGCGTCCCGCCGCCGGCCGCCACGAGGTCGCCGAACGGCTCGCGGGCCTGACGTCCGGCAAGCACCCCGCGAACCGGCACGCCATGTCGCTGTCGGCGTACGTCCTGGCCGCCCGTCTCGAACAGGTCGTCGACGCCGCGAACGAGCGGCTGTCGCGCATGTCAGGGGGCCGCTACGCCCTCATTCACACCACGGAGAAGGCGGCGGGCGACCGGACGAAGGGCGCCGGTGGCCTCGGCCTGCGCGTCGCGGACGCCTGGACGGGCCTCGACCGCGACCCCGTGACGCTGTCGGGCGGCGAGTCGTTCATCACCTCGCTGTCCCTGGCGCTCGGCCTCGCCGACGTCGTCACCGCAGAGGCGGGCGGCGCCGAGATCGGCACGCTGTTCGTCGACGAGGGCTTCGGCACCCTCGACGAGGAGACGCTCGACGAGGTCATGGACGTCCTGGACGGCCTGCGCGACGGCGGCCGGGCCGTCGGTGTCGTCAGCCACGTCGCCGAGCTGCGCGCCCGCATCCCCGCGCAGCTCCGCGTCACCAAGCGCCGCGCCGGGTCCACCGCCGAGATCATCGTCTGACCCGCCCGCCCGCCCGGCGCCGGCGACGCCCCGGTCAGGACGAGATGTGCTGCAGGATCACGTTGTGGACGTGGTGGCTCTTGTCGCTGCCGCGGAACTCGACCTCGTAGGTGTGCGTCCCCACGTTGATCGCGATCGAGCCGGTGGAGAAGTACGACCCGGCCCACGACTTGTTGCTCACCACGCTCACCGAGGTGATCTTGGCGTAGGGGACGCTGGTGATGGCGAACTTCTTCCCCGCGAAGCTCTTGTCCTGGATGATCACCCGGCGGTCGGTGAGGCCGATGAACCCGGTGCCCGCGCCTACCGCGTCGTAGACGGCGATGATCTGCTCGCCGGGCAGCAGCCCGCTCTCGATCTGCTTGAGCTGGCTCGACCTGTCGTGCTGGATCTCCTCGCCCATACGTCCTCCCGAGTCGTCGTGTTCGTTCCGGTTCGAGAGGAGTGTCTCAGTCGGTACCGGTGGTGCGCGCGCCTTCGAGGAAGCCGACGCAGCGGCCGAGCAGCTCGACGAGCGTCGCGCGTTCCGCGTCGGTGAACTCGGCGGCGAGGCCCCGCTCGACCCGCACCGCGCGGACGTCGGCGTCCGCCAGCGCGGCGGCGCCGTCTGCGGTGAGCCGGGTCTCCAGGATGTTGCGATGCCACTCGTGCGGGGTGCGCTCGATCAGCCCGCGCTCCTGAAGGTTCTTCAGGACGGTGTTCATCGTCGGCGGGGTGACCGCGCAGGCGCGGGCGAGCGCGGCGGCGGACATGCCGGGGTTCTCGTCGAGGAGGAGCAGCGCGGCGTACTGCGGCACCGTGAGCCCGCTCGGCCGGACCGCCGCCTGCTTGGCCCCGTTGAGCGCCTGCTCGGCGCGCTTGAGATGGGAGCCGAGGCGCTCCGACGTGGGCATCGAGGTCATTTCCGCATGGTATCGAGCCGTCGAAGAGAAGACAGTTGACGAGCATTAGAACACTAATTAATGTACGTACACATCCGAATGCATCACCTCGAAGGAGTAGTTTCGGTGCGTCTTCACCGCTTCACCGTCACCACCACCTCCACCGCCGCGCTCGCCGTGGCGGTGCTGCTCGCGCCCGTCGCGCCGGTTCCGGTGGCGCGTGCCGCCGTCCACGCGCCGGCGCGGGTCTTACCCGCCTACGTGCTGCCGGGCGACCGCGTGTACCCCGAGGGCATCGCCGCCGATCACCGCACCGGCGCCCTGTACGCGGGGTCGTACCAGGACGGCACCGTCTACCGGACGACTCCGAACCGTCCTCCAGCCCCCACCCGCCGCCATTCAACGGACGAGCTCCGCTCGACGGGCCGCCGCGTCGCCGAGGTGTTCCTCCCGGCGGGCGCCGACGGCCGCCGCACCGCCAACGGCCTGAAGATCGACCGCGCCGGACGGCTGTGGGTGACCGACTCCACGGCCGGGGTCTCGGTCTACGACACCCGGACCCGCCGCCTGCTGGCCCGCTTCGACGTCCCCGGGACCGCGGGCCTGTTCGTCAACGACCTGGCCATCGCCCGTGACGGCGGCGCCTACATCACCGACAGCGTCCGCGCCGTCGTCTACCGCGTCACGCCCCGGGACCTGGCGCGGGCCCGTGGCGGACGCGCCACGCTCGTACCGCGCTTCGACCTGGGCGACGTGCTCGAACCGCACGAGCCCGGCGCCTTCACCTTGAACGGCATCGTCGCCGACCCCGCCGGACGCTTCCTGCTGGCCGCCGACATGCACGGCGGCGACCTGTACCGGCTGGACATCGCGACCGGCGCCGTCCGCAAGGTCGTCCTGTCCGGCGGCGACGTGCGCAACGCCGACGGCCTGGAACTCCAGCACGGACGGCTGTGGACGGTCCACAACGTCGACAACGCCATCAGCCGCTGGCGTGTCGCGCGCGACGGCACGGGGGCCCGCCGCGAGCGACTGCTGTCGGACGCGTCGCTGCAGATCCCGACGACGCTCGTCCGCAGCCGCGGAACCCTGTATGTGGTGCGCTCGCAGTTCGACAAGGGCGGCCCGCTCGGCGGCGGGACGCCGGAGATCCCGTTCACCGTCGCCGCCGTCCGCGGCATCTGACGATCCCGCGGTGCGGAGGTCCTCCAGGGCGAGGTGCCCTGCAGGACCTCCGCGCACGGCGCGGGCGATGACCCGCCGCGCTCAGGACCGGCGGCCGATCTCGTAGCCGAGCTGGAAGTGTGTGAGGACCCCGTAGTCGGACTTCATGCGGGCGATCCGCTTGGCGAAGGTCCGGTCGCTGATCCCGAGCCGTTTGGCGATCACCGTGCCCGTCTCCCCGGCGATGAGCATGCGGACGGTCCGGCTCTCGGCCGGCGTGCCCGGTCCGGCGGTGAACCGCCCCGACCGCTGCCAGACCCGGTCGAAGGTGTCGGCCAGGTAGCGCACCACGGACGGCACCGTCACCGCGACCGCCGTCACGGAACCCGGGGAGCCGTTGGAGCCGGAGGAGCCGTTGGCGCCGGGCCCGCGACCCGCGGAGCCGGGCAGGAAGCAGATCCGCCGGTCCACGATGATCAGCCGGTCGAAGACCTCGTCGCACATGCGGACCTCCGCGCCCGCCGCCGAGATCTCCTCGACGTAGGCGACCGTCGCCGCGTCGTAGCGGGCGGTGTGCCCGTACAGCGTCCGGATCGACGCCCCGCGCGCCAGCGCGCACCAGTCGCGCTCCAGCGCCACGCGAAGCGTCCTGCCCTCGCGCGACGCGTCCGGCCGGGCGGTGAGCAGCTCGCCGCGGCACCGGCCGACGGCGTCCGCGATCCGCCGGTCGATCATCTCGGCGCCCTCCAGCGGCTCGAACCCGGCGGCGCCCGCCCCCGGCCGGGTGGCCTCGGTGCGGGCGAGCGTCGTCAGCTGCGCCTCCATCTCCCGGACGGCCAGGGCCGCCTGCTCGGCGTGCGACCGGAGATGCCGCAGCGCCTGGTCGAATCGACCCTGGGCGGGCGGCGACCCGTCCGCGGGCTCCTTCGTCCGGGCGGCACCGTTGATCTCGCGCATCACGATATTTCCCCCTATGAATGGACTTCTCCTGACGTGGATTCGTCCGTCGGAGGGGGGAGGGACCTGGCCGCTAACGGCCTCGCCCGGATCCCGGCGATCCGGCCGCGATGATCGTCAAAGGTAGAGGCCCGTGCCGTGCTCGGGGCGCTCGCTGGCGATCGCGTGCAGGTCGCGCTCGCGCATGACGAGGTAGTTCTCGCCCTGGATCTCGACCTCGAACTGGTCGCCCGGGTGGAACAGCACCCGGTCGCCGGGCTTGACGACCCGGACGTGGTGACCGACCCCGCAGACCTCGCCCCAGACCAGGCGGTTCTCCTGCTCCACGGTCGCGGGGATGACGATTCCGCCGGTGCTGCGGCGCTCCCCGCTGTCCTTCTCGACCTTGATCATGACCCGGTCGTGGAGCATCTGGACTTCGAACTTCGGCTCGGACACGCAGGGGAGTTTAGTGGGAGGGCCGAGTGGAGCTCGTCGATTGATTGGTGGCGGGTGGGGGCTGGAGGACGGTAAGAGCGTTCCACGAGGTGGCGATGATCTCCGGCAGGGTGGAGCGTTCGGGACGCCACCCGAGACCCTCCCGGACGGCCGTCGCGTCGCAGACCAGCACGGGCGCCTCGGTGCGCGGCGGGCGCCGCAGCGTGGGCACGGGACGGCCCGTCACCTCCTCGACGGCGGCGACGACCTCGTGGACGGCCGTCCCGATCCCGCTGCCGACGTTGTAGACCCGCTCCTCACCGGGCTCCACCGTCTCCAGCGCCCGGACGTACGCGGCGGCGAGATCGTCGACGTGCAGGTATTCGCGGACGGCGAGCCCGTCGCCGTTGATCTCCAGATGCGGCGCGCGCCCGGCCGCCACGGCCAGGGCCTTCGGGATCAGCCGCGTCTCGTCGGGGTCCGGCCGGCCGTCCACCGACCCGGCGACGTTGAACGTGCGCAGGACGACGGCGCCGATCGCGCCCGTCCGGGCATGGAACCGGACGGCCTGCTCGGCGGCCAGCTTCGCCGTCCCGTACGGGCTGGACGGCGCCGCCGGCTCGCCCTCCGGGATCGGCTGCCGCTCCGGCGCCCCGTACACGGCGGCCGTCGAGCCGAACACCACCCGGTCCGCGCGCACCGCCTCCAGGAGGTTCACCGTGCCCTGGACATTGGCGGCGAAGTACCGCAGCGGGGCGTCGAACGACTCGCGGACCCGGGTGAGCGCGGCGAGATGGCACACCCCGTCGTACGGGCCGCCCGGGAGGCCGTCCGGGTCGAGGAGGTCACCGCGGACGGGACGGACCCCGGGCGGCAGCCCGGCGCTCCGCCGCACCAGCCCGTCGACGTCATGCCCGGCCGCGGCCAGCCGCCGCGCGACCGCGTATCCGATGTACCCCGCCGCCCCCGTCACCAGCACCCGCATGAGCCTGTGTCTACCGCAGGCGGCGGCGCTCGGGAACCCTAGGTCACCGGTAGTTGCGGCCGGTGCCGGACGACAGGCGCGCGACGAGCCCGCGCGGCAGGAAGCGGGTCGCGCCGATGAGCGCCTTGTACTGCGCGCCCGGGATGCTGACCTGGACGCCGCGCCGCAGGTCGCGGAGCCCGGCGGCCACGACGGCGTCCTTGTCCAGCCACATGAACTCCGGCAGGTCCGACATGTCCATCTCGGCGCGGTCGTGGAACTCGGTGCGCACGTAGCCGGGGCACAGCGCCATCACGCGGACGCCGCCGTCCGAGCGCCGCCGGATGTCGGCGGCGACGGCCTGGCTGAAGTTCACCACCCACGCCTTGGACGCCCCGTACGTGCCGCGCGTCGCGAACGCCGCCGCCGACGCCACGTTCACGATGCCGCCCCGGCCGCGGTCGAGCATCCCGGGCAGCACGGCGTGGGTCAGCCGCAGTACGGCCTCGCAGTGCACCTTCAGCATGGTCACCTCGTCCGACACCGGGACGTCCAGGAAGACGCCCTTGTGGCCGAACCCGGCGTTGTTGATCAGCAGGTCGACGCCGTCACGGACGCGTTCCTCGGCCGCCGCGAGGCCGTTCTCGGCGGCCAGGTCGGCGGGCAGCGCCTCGGCGCGGACGGCGTATCGTTCGTGCAGCTCGGCGGCCGTCCGTTCCAGCCGCTCGGCGTCACGGGCGAGCAGGACCAGGTCGAATCCGTCGGAGGCGAGGCGGCGGGCGAAGGCGGCACCGATCCCCGCGGTCGCGCCGGTGATGAAGGCGGTCGGCATGCCACCGAGCCTAAGAGATCGGCCAAGCGGTGGCGCGGCGGGTGCGGAAGTGCCGCGGGTCGGGGCGGCGGGTCGCGCGGCGGTAGGCGAACGTGAACCCGGGCCAGTTGTTGACGACCTTGCCGTCGGCCCTCATGTACCAGCTCTCGCAGCCCGCCTCCCACACCGTGGTGCGGAGCCGCTCGCGCATCTCGCGGGTGAACGCGTCCTGCACGTCCCGCCGGACGTCGATCCAGTCGAGCCCGCCGCGGCGCAGCGCCTCGACGCAGCCGAGGACGTACCTGAACTGCGACTCCAGCATGTAGATGATCGAGTTGTGGCCGAGGTTGGTGTACGGGCCGTACAGCAGGAACAGGTTCGGGAAGCCGCTGACGGTGATGCCGAGATGGGCCTGCGCGCCGTCCCGCCACGCCTCGTTCAGCTCCCGCCCGCCCCGGCCGACGATCTTCATGGGGGAGAGGAACTCGGTGGAGCGGAACCCGGTGGCGTAGACGATGACGTCCACCTCGTGCTCGCGCTCCCCGGTCCGGACGCCGGACGGCGTGACGGCGGTGATCGGGTCGGTGACGAGGTGCACGTTCGGCCTGGCCAGCGCCGGATAGTAGTCGCTGGACAGCAGGATCCGCTTGCAGCCCATCGGGTAGCGGGGGAGGAGCGCGTCCCGCAGGACGGGGTCGCCGACGCCGTCCGCCAGCGCGTTCCTGAACCGCTTCTCCAGCAGCGCCATCAGCCTCGGATACTTCACGAACCCCAGCGCCCGCGACTCGTAGGCGGCGTAGATGCGGGCGCGGCTCAGCTCGTACGCGCCCGGCACGCTCGCCAGGACGGCCTTCTCCCACCCCCGGTACGGCCGGTCCTTCTTGTCGATCACGTACGGCGCGGACCGCTGGAACAGCCGCAGCTCCGCCGCCTCCCGCGCGATCTCCGGGACGATCTGGATCGCGCTCGCCCCCGTCCCGACCACGGCGACGCGCCGTCCCCGCAGGTCGGTGCCGTGGTCCCAGCGGGCGGAGTGGAAGCTCGGCCCGGCGAACGAAGCGCGCCCCTCGATCGGCGGCAGCACGGGCCGGTCGAGCTGCCCGCACGCCGACACGAGCACCCGCGCGTCCAGCTCGCCGGACGTGGTGGAGATCCGCCAGAGCGCCGCGCCCTCGTCGAACCGCGCCTCGGTGACCTCCGTCCCGAACCGGATCTTCTCCAGGACGCCGTGCCTGCGGGCGCAGTGCCGCAGGTATTCGAGGATCTCCGCCTGTGGCGGGAAGCGCCGCGACCAGTCCGTCTTCTGCTCGAACGAGAACGAGTACAGGTGGGACGGCACGTCGCACGCCGCCCCCGGATAGGTGTTGTCCCGCCACGTGCCCCCGAGGTCGGCGGCCTTCTCCAGGATCACCACGTCGCGGATCCCGGCCCGCCGGAGCCGGATCGCCATCCCGATCCCGCCGAACCCGCTCCCGATGATCACCACGCTGTGCGCCATGGCCGTCCCGAATCTCGTCACGCCGCCGGTCCTCCCGAGCGTAGGCGACGGTGAAGTCAGGCGGACAGACGCCGGAATCGCGGTTTTGTCGGCGGCCCCTGCCACGATTTCCGCCATGCTTTCCGACACGCTCGCCGCCGAGGCGCGCCAGGGCGACACCCTCGACGCCGTCCGGCTCGCCGCGTTCGGCAAGGCCCGCGGGATCGTCGACCTCGCCGACCGCTGGGAAGCCGCGATGTGGGGCGACGGCATGACGGCGGAGCAACGCTACGCCGGCGGGTACATGACGATCGAGCACGAACTTCGTGCGTGCCTCGAAGCCTGCGCGGACGAGGACGGCCGGGCGGCCCTCCTGTGCCTGCTGCCGTTCATGGGTTCCGACGTCGCCTTCTCCTTCATCTTCGAGAGGGAGCTGCTGGCGCTGTCGGCGCGGTCGCGGGGCTGGACGCCGGGCGAGGTCTCGGTGATGCTGCTGCGCGCCGTCGGCCTCCCGGACGGCCACTGGTCCCCGTTCTCACTGGAGCTGGCCCTGACCGCCGCCGAGCGGCTCGGTCCCGATCAGCGGCGCGAGATCGCGCCCTGGCTGCGCCGCGCCGACCGCGAGTTCGGGCGCACGAGCGGTCCGATCGCGGACCGCAGGGGGATCGCGAGACGCCTGTCGGCAATGCTCACCGAGTTGGAGGAGACGCACGTGCCCAACAACCTGATCCCCGAGCGCGGCGCCTGGGCCGCGCCGCTGCGCGAGCGTGCGAGCGCGGAGCCGGAGCCCGAGCCGACGGCCGAGTTCGCGCGGTTCATCCGGCATCTGGCACGGCTCTCGTCACCGCGTCCCTCGCAGAAGTGGAGCCGCGATTGCGTCGCGTTCGCGGACGCGGTGTCCATGCGCGGCACCGTGGCCGCGTGCCTGCGCGCGCTGGTCGAGGGCGAGCCCCAGTGCAGCAGGACCGACGGCCCGCACACCGACTGGCTCTCCGGGTACGAGTACCACCACCACTACCTGGTCCATCAGAACCACGGGGACTTCGTGCGCGGGGTCGTCTGGGCGGCGGCCCTGACCGGCGGGCCGGAGATGATCCCGCTCCTCGGCGGGCTGGCGCTGCGCGCGGGGACGCGCACCGGCGACCTCTACGAGGACGTGAAGCTCGCGGGGGCGGCGATCAACGCGCTCGGCGCCGCCGACGACCCGGCCGCGCTGGAGTCGCTGTGGCGGCTCCAGGCGAAGATCAAGGACCGGGCGCTGCGGAAGCAGGTCGACGCCGCGCTCCGCACGGCCGCCGGACGGCAGGGCATCACGGCGGCGCAGCTCGTCGAGCGCAGCGTCCCGTCCCACGGGCTGTGGCCGGACGGCTCGCTCGAACGCGTGCTCGGCGAGCACACGGTGCGGGTGGCGATCGAGGACGCGGCGACCGTCCGGCTCACGTTCACCGGCCCGAACGGCAGGGCGGCCAAGACGGCCCCGGCCGCCGTCAAGGACGGCTTCGCCGACGAGCTGAAGGAGCTGAAGGCCCTGGCCAAGGAGGTGCGCGGCACGCTGTCGACCGAGCGGGCGCGCATCGAGGCGCTGATGTCGGACGACCGCGTCTGGCCCTACGGCGAATGGTGCGAGCACTACCGCGACCACCCGATCACCGGCGTCCTCGTCCGCGGCCTCATCTGGGAGTTCCAGGGCGAGGACGGCGCCTGGCACGCCGCCATGACCCCACCGGACGAGACCCCGGCGCAGGTGCGGCTCTGGCACCCCATCAGGGCGGCGGCAGACGGCGTCCTCGCCTGGCGGGAACGGATCGTCGAGGGGCAGGTCCGGCAGCCGTTCAAGCAGGCTTTCCGCGAGATCTACCTGCTCACCCCGGCCGAGGAGGAGACCGGGACGTACTCCAACCGGTTCGCCGCGCACATCGTCCGCTACCGGCGCCTGTACGCGCTGTTCAAGGAGCGCGGCTGGCGGGCCAACTTCCTCGGCCGCTACGACGGCGGCTACAACGGCGAGGCGTATCGCGAATTCGGCGGCGGCGAATGGCGCGCGTGCTTCTACCACGAACCGGTGGAGGACGACGGCGACTGGGCACCGGAGTACGCGTCCACCGACCAGGTCAGGTTCGAGCGCCGGCAGGGCCGCCGGTGGGCGCAGGTGCCGCTCGCCGACGTCCCGCCGCTGGTGTTCAGCGAGGCGATGCGCGACGTCGACCTGTTCGTCGGCGTGACCTCGATCGCCGCCGACGCCGAGTGGACCGACCGCGGCGAGGACCGGTTCGCCGAGTACTGGCGCGCGACGACGTTCGGGGAGCTGACCGCGAGCGCCGAGGTCCGCCGCGCGGCGCTGGAGCGCATCCTGCCCCGCACGAAGATCGCCGCCCGCTGCTCGCTCGACGGCCGCTACCTGGTCGTCAAGGGCGAGCTGCGCACGTACAAGATCCACCTAGGCTCATCGAACATCCTGATGGAGCCCGACGACTCCTACCTGTGCATCGTCCAAGCCAGAGGCAAGACGATTAGCACGCCATACCTCCCCTTCGAGGACGAGCGGCTCTCCCTCATCATCAGCAAGGCGTTCCTCCTCGCCGCCGACCACAAGATCACGGACGGGACGATCCTGCACCAGATCACGCGGGGAGCCTGATGAACCTCGCCGCCCGCCTCCTGCGCGCCCTCACCGATCCCGCGCCGGAGGACGCGGAGTTCTACCCGTCGCTCCACGACCTCGCCCGGCTCTCCGACGAGGACCTCGGCACCCTCGCGCCCGCCGCCTACGCCGCCTCGGACCCCCGCACGTACGGCCTCCGGTTCGCGGTCGAGGACGAGTGCAAGGAGCGGCAGCCGCGCTACACCCCGGACGCCTGCCGGCGCATGTTCGACGCGCTCGTCGCCGGGCTGGAAAAGCGCGAGTGGGCCGACCTGACCCTCGGCGCGAGCTCGCTGGTCCGCTGCCCGGGCTCATGGCCCGATGTCGCCGCCCAGGCCCGCACCCTGGTCACGTTCCTCCTGGCCGACGACCGCACCGACCACCCCTTCGCGCTGCTGGCCATCGCCGGTCTCGCGGGCGACGACCTTGCCGATGCCGTCGCGGAACGGCTCCGCCGCGACGAGTCCGGCCCGATAAGGCTGGAGGAGATCGGCACCCTGACCGGCCTCACCACCCTGGAACGGATGCTGTTCACCGAGCTGGACCACAGCCTCACGCAGCCGCCCCAGCTCCCGGACCTCTGGGACCGCATCTCCGAGCTGACCCCCTACGCCCGGTTGGCCCGCCGCGCCTTGGAGAGCGCCGCCGCCCGGGCCCGCGCGATCCAGGCCGGCGAGATCCCCTACCGGGCGGACGGCGCCTTCACCAGCGGCGAGGTCGAGGCGCTCGGCCGCGCCGCACGCCTCGCGCTGCACCGGGACGAACCCTGGCTGCCCGCGCTCTTCGAGACGCTCCTCCCCGACATCGCGGTCGCGCCGACGCAGGCGAAGACACTGCCGTCGCAGGCGCTGCTGTACGAGATCGCGCGGGCCGCGCAGGACTTCCCGACCCCCGAGCTGGTCACCACGCTAAGGACCGTCCGCCGTACGGTGCGGCACGCGGGCGTGCCGAAGCAGCTCGACAAGATGCTCAAGAAGATCGACATGGCCCTCGCCGAGCGGACCGACGTCGCGCTCCGCCTCCCCGGCCTGGGCTTCGGCCCCGACGGCACGCTCCGCCGCACCCTCGGCGACCACACCGCCGTCGTCACCGTCGCCGACAAGGCCGAGTTGACGTTCGAGAAGGACTGCAAGGCGTTGAAGAGCGTCCCGGCGGCCGTCCGCCGCGACCACAAGGATGAGCTCAAGGAGCTGCGCGAGCTCGTCAAACGCGTCGACGCACAGATCGCCACGCTCGCCCGCGCGCTGGAGGGCGGCTACACCGCCGACGCGGCGCACCCGTTCGGCCGGTGGCGGGACACGCTCGTGAACCACCCCATCGCGGGCCCGGCCGTCCGCCGCCTGATCTGGGAGGTCGAGGTGGCGCCCGGCGAATGGCGATCAGTCCTGCCCGAAGTCGGGCTCCCGGACGCCGTCGCCGACGACGCGCCCGTCCGCCTCTGGCACCCGCTCAGATCCGATCCCGACACGGTCCGCGCCTGGCGCGACCTGCTCGTCGACCGCCGGATCCGGCAGCCGTTCAAGCAGGCGTTCCGCGAGATCTACCTCCTCACCCCGGCCGAGCGGGAGACCGCGGCGTACTCCACCCGCTTCGCCGCGCACCTCGTCCACTACCGGCGGCTGTTCGCGCTGTTCCGCGCCCGCGGCTGGACGAGCCGCCTGCTCGGCCCCTGGGACGGCGGCGACACGGACGAGGCGACGCGGACGCTCGCCGCGGGCGAATGGCAGATCCGCTTCTTCCACGTCCTCGCAGACTGGGAGGGCGAGGAGCCGATCGCCGGGACCGACCGCGTCCGGTTCGCCCGCCGCGTCGGCGGCGCCTGGCGGGACGCGCCGCTCGCCGACGTCCCGCCGCTGGTGTTCAGCGAGGCGATGCGCGACGTCGACCTGTTCATCGCCGTCACCTCGATCGCCACCGACGACATGTGGGAGGACGGCGAGGCGCACGCCTACTGGGTCCGCGAATGGTACGCCGACCTCGGCGAATCGACCGAGACCCGCAAGGACGCCCTCGCCCGCGTCCTGCCCCGGACGAAGATCGCCGACCGTTGCACGATCGACGGCCGCTACCTGACCGTCAGGGGCCGGCTCCGCACCTACAAGATCCACCTGCGCTCGGCCAACGTCGTCATGGAGCCGGACGACGCGTTCCTCTGCATCGTCGCCGAGCGCCGCAAGGCCGCTCCCGGCCGGGTGTTCCTGCCGTTCGAGGAGGAGCTGCTGTCGCTGATCCTCAGCAAGGCGTTCCTGCTCGCCGCCGACGACGAGATCACCGACGAGTCCATCCTGCCGCAGATCAAGCGAGGTGCCTGATGCCCGCCGTGACGTTCCGGGACGAGACCGCGACGGGCAGGCCCGTCGCTGAGTTCCACCTGGCGGACCTACCGGAGAAGATGACCGTGCGGGAGCTGATCAGGCTCCGGGTCCGTGAGGAGGTCGCCCGGCACAACGCCCGCCCCTCCGACCGGTTCCACGGCCTCGTCCGCCCGGACGGCGCCGAGGCCGAGCTGAACGGCTACCGGCTCCGCGAGCCCCGCCGCATCGACTGGGAGCGCCAGGCGGACATCGCCGAACGCGCCTTCCAGGCCAACGGCTTCTTCGTCCTGGCAGGCGACCGCCAGGTCGAAGACCTCGACGAGGAGGTGGACCTCACCACCGACCCCGACCTCGTCTTCATCAAACTCGTGCCCCTCGCGGGCGGCTAGCCGATCAGGCCGAACTCGTGGGCGCGCAGACCTGCCTGGAAGCGGGAGTCGGCGTCCAGCAGGACGAGGATCTCCGCGACGCGGCGGCGGTAGGTGCGCAGGGACATCTCGAGACGGCGGGCGGCGGCCTCGTCCTTCAGGCCGTCGGCGAGGAGGCGCAGGATGCGGACGCTCTCCTGCGACAGCGCGGGCGGGCGGTCGCGGCGGTAGTCGTCCAGGTCGGTCGCCTTGGCCCAGGTCGCCTCGAACAGCGAGACGACGCCCCGGACAACGCTCGGCGACCGCACCACCGTGTACTCGCGCACGCCGCCCTCCGGCGGGCCCGCGAGGATCGCGACCCGCCGGTCCACGATGATCGTCTCGTGGGGGAGGGCCGTCGTGCAGATCCGGACCCGGGCGCCCGCGTTGCTGATCTGTACGAGGTGCCGTTCGGACTCCTCGTCCGCGAGCGCCGCCGGGTTGTGCAGCTTGTAGGTGACGGGCGCCGGCTTGGTCCTGTACCGCTCGGCGACCATCCGCTCCCGGTATCCGGGCATCGCCCAGGTCTTCAGGTCGGTCGCGGCGCAGGCGAACTCCGAGCACCCGAGGAACAGCCGCCCGGCGCGCTCTGCCAGTTCCGCCTCGCCGCGCAGCACGACGTTCCGGTCCACATCCACGCTCATCGCAGTTCAGTCTGCCACCCGGCTGGCAGCAACCTGCCAGCCGCTCGCCCCGGCCGGGGGCCCGCAGCACAGTGGGACGCATGACGACACATTTCGATCTCGGTGGTGAGCTGCGGGTCGCGCGGATGGGCTTCGGCGCGATGCGGCTGCCGCAGAGCCGCATCGACGGGCCCGCGAACGACCGCGAGGCCGGGCTGAAGATCCTCCGGAGGGCCGTCGAGCTCGGCGTGAACCACATCGACACCGCCGCCTTCTACTACGCCCGGGGCGGGCCCGCCGCGAACGAGATGATCCGCGCGGCGCTCTCCCCCTACCCGGAGGGGCTGGTCATCGCGACGAAGGTCGGGCCGTACCGGGGGCCGGACGACCGGCTGCCGACCGGGCAGATCCCCGCGTCCGGGCTGCGCGCCGAGGTGGAGCGGAACCTGCGCGAGCTGGGTCGCGACCACCTCGACCTCGTCTACCTGCGTCCCGGCGGGCTGGACACCCCCACGGACGAGCCGATCGGGGAGCGCTTCGCGGTCCTGGCCGCGCTCCGGGACGAGGGCCTCGTCCGGCACCTCGGGCTCAGCCATGTCGGCGCGGCGCAGCTCGCCGAGGCGCGGGAGATCGCGCCGGTCGCGGCGGTCCAGAACCGGTTCGACGTCACGAGGCCACAGGACGCCGACCTCCTCGCCGCCTGCGAGCGCGACGGGATCGCGTACGCGCCGTACTTCCCGCTCGGCGGGTTCGGGATCCCCGACGACGAGCGGGTCGCCGCGATCGCCGCGCGGCACGGCGCGACCGTCCCGCAGGTGCTGCTGGCGGGGCTGCTCGCGCTCTCGCCGGTGATGCTCGCGATCCCCGGCACGGGGTCCCCGGACCACCTGGAGGAGAACCTGGCCGCCGCCGGCGTCGTCCTCACGCCGGACGATCTCGCTCTGCTGCGCGGCTAGCCGCGTTCGTCGCCGATTGTCGTCTCCACCGCTTACGCTGAAACGCACTTACGGTCAGGGGGAGCGGGATGTCGGCGACGCGGCTGCTGGTGCTCGGCGGCGTGCGGCGGTTCGGGCGGGCGCACGGGTACGAGGTCCGCCGCGAGCTGATCTCGTGGGGCTCGGACGAGTGGGCACACGTGAACCCCGGTTCGATCTACCACGCGCTGCGGCAGCTCGCCAAGGAGGGCATGCTCCGCGCGCACGAGGTGGAGGAGAGCGACGCCGGGCCGCCGCACACCGACTACGAGATCACCGACGCGGGCCGCGCCGAGTTCCTGCGGATGCTGCGCCGCGCCCTCGCCACCGTCGACGTCCGGCATCCCGAGATGCTGACCGCCGGCCTCGGGTTTCTTACCGAGCTGCCGCGCGCCGAGGCCGTCCGGCTGCTGCGCGAGCGGCTGGACGGCCTGGCGGGCTGGCGGTCGTCCGTGGCCCCGCACCTGGACGTGCAGGACCCGGACGACCACCTCCGCGAACTCCTCGGCTGGTGGGTGCACTCCGCCGACTCCGCCGCCGACTGGACGCGGCGGCTGATCGGCCGGCTGGAGTCCGGCGCCTACGTCATGGCCGACGACCGCGGCTCCCCGGCGTCCGGGTCGTCCCCGGCGGGGCCGCCTCCGGCGGGGGCGTCACCGGCCGGGTCGACCGGGTCGTCGGGCGCGCCCGTCAGCCTCCAGCCGCCGCGGCGGCGCAGGACGAGCACGAAGTAGACGGCCGACACCACGATCACCGACACGGTCACGATCAGGCTCGGCCGCCCGATCTCCGGGTCCTTGGCGCTCTGGTAGATCACGTAGCAGAGCGCGGCGAGCGCGGCGACGGGCGCGACCGGGAACCACGGCATCTTGTATCCGGCGTGCGCGGTGGTCCCGTTCCGGCGGCCGACGATCACCGCCAGGCACAGCGCCCCGTACACCGCGACGAGGGACGTCCCGGTGACGACGAGGAGGAACTTCTCGTCCAGGAAGCACGCGGCGGCGCTGAGCACCCCGGCCACGATCGTCGCGATCCACGGGGTGCCGAAGCGCGGGTGGACGGCCGACAGCGCGCCGTCGATCTTCGGCGTCCAGGTGCGGTCCCGTCCCGAGCTGAAGATCAGCCGGGCCGTGAGTAGCATGATGGCGATCACCGCGTTGAAGATGGCGAGCGCGATGGCCAGGCTGATCACCGTGTTGACGGTGTCGCCGGCCCGCTCGGTGATGAAGTACTCCATCATGTTCTCCGAGCCCAGCAGGCGCTCGATGTCGGGCGAGCCGAGCAGGACGGCCGTCACGGGGATGATCTCGGCCGCCACCGTGATGCCGAGGGCCCACAGCACGGTCCGGGCCACCGCCCGGTGCGCGTCGTGGGTCTCCTCGCCGAAGTAGACCGCCGAGCCGTACCCGTTGTAAGCGAAGATCGCGACGGCGGTGGCCGCCGCGATCAGACCCGCGGACGCGGCGGTGAGGCCCCCGCCGTCTCCCGCCACGACCGGGTCCGCGAGCAGGTCGGTGAACGGCCGCTCGACGTTCAGGAAGCCCAGCCCGGCCAGCACGAGCAGCGCGATCATCTCGATCGCCAGGAAGATCCCGGTGACCACCGCGTTGACCTTGATGTCGAAGATCGCGATGACGGTCGCGATGGCGACCGTGATCGCCGCGATGATCGGGCCGTTGAGGCCGTCGATCAGGACCCCGAGGTAGGTGCCGACGCCGAGCGCGATCACCGCGAGGATCAGCAGCTGGGTGATCAGGATCAGGCCGAGCACGATGAACCCGGCCGGGCGGCCGAGGGTGCGGCCGACGATCGCGTACTCGCCGCCGGTCAGCGGGTACGCCGACGCCAGCTCGGCGTACACGAACGCCATGAAGATCCCGACGACGCCCGCGGCGGCGAAGCTCAGGAACGCACCGGTGCCCGCCTGCGAGAGCACGCCCGGCGCGATGATGAACACCGACGACGCGGGCGTGATCGCCGACAGGACGATGAGCAGGGCACCGATCGTCTTCAGCCCGCGGTGCAGGGCGGGCGGTCGGTCGGCGGACTGTGGTCTGACGTCTGGAGCGGCCATGACGGACACCTCCCGGACAGAAATTCGTTGAGTGAGTATCAAAGAACCCGCCCGTGTCAGGTCAAGGACCTGGCGTGTTACAACTTGGTTTCGGCTTCACCTGCGATGACTCTGACTTGCATTGTCTGAACGCTCTTCGGAGAATGTCGGCATGGCACGCCCCAGCAAGGCCCACGAGCGGCGCCTGGACCTCGTGGCCGCCGCCCGCCGCGCGGTCCTCGGCCGCGGCATGCTCGACCTCCGGCTGCGCGATGTGGCCGAGGAGGCGGAGATGTCGCCCGGTTCCGTCCTGTACTACTTCCCGACGCTCACCGACCTGCTGCGGGAGGTGCAGCGCGAGGCCGTCGAGCGGTTCTGCGCGGCCCGCGAGGAGGCCGTCCGGGACGAGCCGGACCCGCGCCGCCGGCTCATCGCGATGATCCGCAGCGGCCTGCCGTCCGGGCCGGGCGACGAGCTGTGCGTGCTCCTGTACGAGCTCGGCGCCGTCGCCCGCCGCGACGCCTCGTACGCCGCCGAGCACATCCGGCTGTACGAGCGGCAGGTCGGCATCTACGCCGGGATCCTGGAGGCGGGCGCCGCCACCGGCGCGTTCGCCCTGACCCGCGACGCCGGGACCATCGCGCGCAACCTCGTCGCGCTGGAGGACGGCTACGGGCTGCACATCACCATGGCCGTGCCCACCCTCGACGTCGCGCGGGCCGAGAGCCTCCTGCTCGCCGCCGCGTCCGACGCCACCGGCCGCGACCTCGGCGCCCCCGGGTCCGGCGATCAGGAAGGAGACCGATGACCCGAGCCCGCTCGTTCGGCCTGCCGCTGCCCGGCACCCCGGGACCGAACAATGCGATCACCGACGTCCCCGGGGTGGCGGTCGGCTACACCACGCTGATCTCCGGGGAAGGCCCGCTCCGGCGCGGCGAGGGCCCGGTCCGCACCGGCGTGACCGCGCTGCTGCCGCGCGGCCGGGACGGCTTCCTCGACCCGTGCGCCGCCGGGATCTACTCGCTGAACGGCAACGGCGAGATGACCGGGTCGCACTGGATCGCCGAGACCGGCGCGCTGACCCTGCCCGTCATGATCACCAACACGCACGCGGTCGGCGCCGCGCATCGCGGCGCGATCGACTGGGCGCTGCGCGAGCGGCCCGGGTTCCAGGAGTGGATGCTGCCCGTCGTCGCCGAGACCTGGGACGGCTACCTCAACGACATCGGCGGCGACCACGTCCGGCCCGAGCACGCCGTCGCCGCGATCGACGCGGCGTCCGGCGGCCCGATCGAGGAGGGCTCCGTCGGCGGCGGGACGGGCATGAACTGCTACGCGTTCAAGGGCGGCAGCGGCACGGCCTCACGGGTCGTGGCGCACGGCGCCGACTCCTACACGGTCGGCGCGTTCGTCCAGGCCAACTTCGGCGGGCGCCGCCAGCTCACCGTCTGCGGCGTGCCGGTCGGCGCCGACCTCGCCGGCGACAACCCGATCGAGGACGACGACTGGCTCGCGCCGCCCGGCTCCGGCTCCGTCATCGTCGTCATCGGGACGGACGCGCCGCTGCTCCCCGGCCAGTGCACCGCCCTCGCCCGCCGCGTGCCGCTGGGCCTCGCCCGGACGGGCGCGTACGGGGCGCACGGGTCCGGCGACATCTTCCTCGCCTTCTCCACCGCCAACGCGGGCGCGATGAGCATCGGCTTCCCGCACGGCGAGCCCGGCTACGAGACGCTGCGGTACGTCCCGTGGAACCTGATCGACCCGTTCTACGAGGCGGTCGTGGAGACGGTCGAGGAGGCCGTGCTGAACGTGCTGCTCGCCGGCCGCACCATGATCGGCCGGGACGGCCACCGTTCCCCGGCCCTCCCGCACGACCGGCTGAGGGAGCTGCTCACCGCCCGCGGCGTTCTCTAGGACGCGAGGCTCAGGTGTCGGTGAACGTCTGCGGGACGATCACGTGCAGGGCGTTGCCGCGCAGCCGGATCGACACCGGGGTGCGGCCGCGGATCTCGCCGTCGACGTCCACCGGCATCGGCGGGTCGGTCTCGATCTCCACCTGCGCGGTGGTGAGGAACGCGTCCTCGTCGAGGGTCCGCCACGGGCCGGTGAGGATGTGCCGGGCCGTCGCCGACGCCAGCCGCAGCCGCCGCTCGTCGCCGAGCCGGTAGACGGCGAGGAGCCGGTCGTCGGGGCTGGCGTCGCGGGCGATGCGCTGCCCGCTCTGGTGCGCGCCGTTCGC
Source organism: Actinomadura sp. 3N508 (assembly GCF_044326375.1). Lineage (NCBI taxonomy): Bacteria > Bacillati > Actinomycetota > Actinomycetes > Streptosporangiales > Thermomonosporaceae > Actinomadura > Actinomadura sp. 3N508. Next base: position 219,118 of record NZ_JBIRAX010000004.1, on the reverse strand, counting down.
GACGTTCAGCTGGTGCGTGGCCAGCTCGTGGGTCTTCCCGTCGATGGTGATCCGGGCGGTGAACGCCTCGTGCCGCGGCAGCAGCCGGGCCGCCGTCAGCGCGTAGGCGGGCCGGCCCACGAACCGCTTCAGCGCGTGCGGGACGCTCTGCGCCACCTGGACCGACAGGCCGAGGCTCACCATGTTCGCGAAGATGTGCTCGCGGTCGCCCGCCGGGCCCTCGCCCTGCGGGTCACCCGTGCTCTCGAACCAGCCGACATCGACGTCCGCGACCTTCCCGCCGGCGGGCCGGCCGACGGCGAGGGTCCGGACCGCGCCGGGCAGGTCCATCGGCAGTTCCAGGCTGCGCGCGAAGTTGTTGGTGGTGCCGAGCGGCAGCACGCCGAGCGCGATGTCGCGGTGCGCCAGATGCCCGACCGCCTCGGCGATCGTGCCGTCCCCGCCGCCGACGATCACGAGATCGGGCTCCAGCGCCAGGACGTCGGCGAACAGCTCCCGCAGGCGGGACGGGTCGGTCACCGGGAACACGTGGACGATGTCGATGCCCGCCTCGCGCAGCATCCGGCGGGCCCGGCCGTAGAGCAGGCGGCCCCGCCGCGACCGGGAGTTGATCACCAGCGCGGCGCGCCCACCGCCCGCGATGGCCGCCTCAAGCTCCGCCTTGCTCCGCATCTCGACGCTCCGCACCCTTCTTCCGCGTCCCCCACCGGGGAGAATCCGGACCCGGTCTCCGGCCCGAAGCTTTATAAACCCATTATCCGCCGTTGAAACATGCCCCTGACTGGGAACCCTTACATGCAAGGCACATCTGAATGACCAGGGCGAAATCACATGGGACTGCGCGGCTTGGCGGGCACGGGATTCATCGTCGGCATCGCCGGGTTGACGGCGACCATCGCGGCGGGCGGCTCGCCGGGCAGGGCGGGCGGTCCGGCGGGCCGTACCGCGCGGCAGGCGGCGCCCGCCGACGACGGCGCCGCCGTGATCGGCGAGCGCCGACCGTGCGACCGGGTGCTCGACCTGGACATCCGCTCGCCCGTCCTCGACGGCGTCGGCCGCGCCCGGCTGCTGCTGCCGCGCCGCTGGTCGCGGGACGCGTCCCGGCGGTGGCCCGTCCTGTGGCTGCTGCACGGCGCCGGAGCAGGCGCGGAGGGCCATACCGCCTGGACCGACCACACCGATGTCGAGGAGCTCACCGAAGACGCCGACGTCATCGTCGTCATGCCCGACGGCGGCCCCTGCGGCAATTACACCGACTGGTGGAATCGCGGCGGCGGGGGAGCGCCGAAGTGGGAGACGTTCCATCTGGCGGAACTGCGGCAGATCCTCGAACGCGGATACCGCGCCGGGCCGGACCGCGCCGTCGCCGGGAACGCGATGGGCGGTCTCGGCGCGCTGTCGTACGCGGCCCGGCACCGCGGGCTGTTCCGCGCGGCGGCCTCGTTCAGCGGGCCACTGCACACCCTGTACCGCGATCCGGCCGGGCTGGACGTCGCCGACCTCGTCGAGCTGGGCGTCGCGATCGGCGCCCCGTCCCTCGCCTGGACCGACGTGTGGGGCGACCCGGACGAGCAGCGCGTCGTCTGGCGGCAGCACAACCCCTACGACCTGGCCGACCGGCTCGCCGGCGTCCGGCTGCACATCAGCGCCGGCGACGGCGCCCCCGGCCCCTACGACCACCGCCCCGGCGACCCCGGACCGGACGCGGCCGAGCCGCGCGACGCGGTCGAGACGCTCGCGCACACCGTCTCGCAGGAGTTCGCCGGGAAGCTCCGCAAGCTCGGCATCCCGGTCTCGGCGCACTTCTACCGCGGCACCCATACCTGGCCGTACTGGCGCCGCGAGCTCCGCGCGACCCTGCCCACGTTGCTGGCCGAGATCACCTGACGCCCGGCTAGGGTCGGGGACGTGACCGAACCTCGTTCCGACCAGGACGTCCCGGCGTTCTGGCGGGCCCTCGGGCTGCCCGGCATCATCGACGTCCACGTCCATTTCATGCCGCAGCGGCTGATGAGCGCCGTCTGGAGCTACTTCGACGAGGCCGGGCCGCTGATCGGTACCGAATGGCCCATCCGGTACCGCGACTCCGAGGAGGAGCGGCTGGCGTTCCTGCGCGGCCTCGGCGTCCGCGCGTTCACCTCGCTGGTGTACCCGCACCGTCCCGGGATGGCGGAGTCGCTGAACGGATGGGCCGCCGGGTTCGCGGCGCGCGTCCCCGAATGCGTCCAGACGGCCACGTTCTTCCCCGAGCCCGGCGTCGAAGACTACGTGCGCCGGGCCCTCGACGACGGCGCCCGCATCTTCAAGGTCCACCTCCAGGTCGGCGGGTTCGACCCGCGCGCCAAGGAGCTCGACCCGGTGTGGGGGATGCTCGCCGACGCGGGCGTGCCCGGGCTCGTCCACGCCGGTTCGGGGCCCGTCGCCAACGGCTACACCGGGCCCGGGCCGTTCGGCGAGGTCCTCGCCCGGCACCCGCGCCTCACCGCCGTCATCGCGCACCTCGGCGCGCCGGAATTCGAGGGCTTCGCGGCCCTCGCCGACCGGTACGACCGCGTCCACCTCGACACGACGATGATCTTCACGCGGTTCGCCGCGCTGGCCCCGTACCCGGACGCGCTGCTGCCCCGCCTGCGCGACCTCGGTCTCGCCGGACGCGTCCTGTTCGGCACCGACTTCCCCAACATCCCCTACGCGTACGCGCACCAGCTGGAGTCGCTCGCCGCGCTCGGTCTCGGCGACGACTGGCTGCGCGCCGTCTGCTGGCACGGCCCCGCCGCGTTCCTCGGCCGCGCCGACCGGTGATCAGTGCTCGCAGGGCGCGCCGCCGGCGTGCTCGTGCGGCTCGCCGGGGTCCACGACGTGGCGGGGGCCGTGCGGGTCGTCGCAGTGGCCGTGCCCGCCGCCGGACGGGTCGGCCACATGGTCGACCTCCAGCGTCGAATGCGTGATCCCGTAGGCGTCGCGGAGGAGTTCTTGCAGGTCGCGCCGGACGGCGTGGCAGTCGCCCTTGGTGTCGACGAGCACGTGCGCCGACAGCGCCGGGTAGCCGGAGCTGACCTCCCACACGTGCAGGTCGTGCACCTCCTCCACGCAGGGCCGCGCGGCGAGCCGGGTGCCGAGCTCGGACGGGTCGAGCCCGGCGGGCGCGGCCTCCATCAGCACGCGGCCCGCGTCCCGCAGCAGCCCGTACCCGGCCTTCAGCATCAGCGCCGCGACGACCAGCGAGGCGATCGCGTCCGCGCGGTCGAAGCCGGTCGTCCACACGACGAGCCCGGCGACCGCGGTGGAGATGAACGCGAACAGGTCGTTGAGGATGTGCTGGAACGCGCCCTCGACGTTCAGGCTGCGCCGGTCGGCGCGGCTGATCAGCAGGGTGGCGGCGACGTTGACGGCGATGCCGGCCAGGGCCGTCCAGAACACGAACTGGCCCGCGACGTCGTGCGGCTCGACGAGCCGCCGGATGCCCTCGTACAGGAAGTAGACGGTGAGCAGGATCAGCGTCAGCCCGTTCAGCTGCGCGGAGAGGATCTCGGCGCGGCGCAGCCCGTAGGTGAAGCCGCCCCGCGGCGGGCGCGCGGCGATCCGCATCGCGACCAGCGCCAGCGCGATCGCGAACGCGTCGGTCATCATGTGCGCGGCGTCGGTGATCAGCGCCAGCGAACTGGCGATCACGCCGATCGCGACCTCGCCCGCCATGTAGACGACGATCAGCGCCAGCGCGCCGCCGAGCAGCCGCCGGTCGGCGTTCGCGGAAACACCGTGCCCGTGCCCGTGGCCATGCCCATGACCATGGCCGTGTTTCTGCTTCGCCGGTCCGGCCGCCCTGCTGCCGATCATGATGGTTCGCTCTGCGCGCCGTGCCCGATGTGGGCGAGGGCGAGGTCGAGCAGCATCCGGACGTGCGAGTCGTCCAGCCGGTAGTAGGCCATCCGCCCGGACCGCCGGGCGCGGACGACGCGGTTGGCGCGCAGCAGCCGCAGCGCGTGCGAGACCGCCGACTCCGAATGCCCGCAGGACGCGGCGATGTCGCAGACGCACATCTCGCCGCCCTCCAGCAGCGCGATGATCACTCGCAGCCGTCCGGGGTCGGACAGCAGCCCGAAGACCTGCGCCAGCTCGTTGATCGTCTCCGTGCCCGGCAGGGCGGCGGTGACGTCGGCGACCTTCGCGGCGTCGACCACGCGGACGGCGCAGGACTCGGCCCCGGAGCCGGGGACGGCGATCGGCGGAGCGACCTCTGACGGGCTGCTCATATGAGCAGACTACACCCGATCATGAGACCGCCGGCTCCGGCTCCGGCCCCCGCGACGGCGGCAGCGAGATCGGGCCCTGCGGCCCGGCGGGCGGCGCCATCCCGCCCGTGCCGCCGCCCTCCGGCGGCGTGCCGGGACCGGGGTCGCCGCCGGTGCCCGGGTCACCAGGCGTGATCCCCGGCGAGGGGGTCTCGCCGGTGCCGGGCGACTCCGTCCCGGTCGGCTCGACGCCGGGCGATTCGGTGCCCGGCGACTCGATACCGGGCGAGTCCAGCCCGGAGTCGGACGGTGCCGGCGAATCGCTCGCCGGGACCTCGGTCTCCGTGGACGGCAGCGCGATCGGCGGCCCGTCCGCCTCGCCCTCGGTGGCGCGGGGCCGCTGGAAGCCCATCGTGCCCTCCGGGTCGACGAGGACGAAGGTGACGATCGTCCCCTTCCGGGAATCCCGCGGCCGGATGTCGGTCACATTCCGCTTCTCGAATCCCGGCCAGGACCGGCCAGTGTAGGACGCGTTCCGGGTGGAGATCTTTTCCTTCGGGCGGGTCAAGGGATTGCCACAATTGCACTTAACTGTGGGCACTCCGTAACCATTGATCAAAACGCCCATTCCGGCCTGGAGGACGGCGGGCCCGCTGACCGCCTTCCCGTCCTTGAAGCCGTGGTTCGTGACGAGCGTGTCGGTCCGCAGCAGCACCGGGGTCAGCCGCGACACATACCGCGGGATGTCGTCGGCCGGAATGCCCTGCACCTGCGCCCACGCCCGCGCCTTGTCCGGGTTGGCCTGCAAGAACGCGACGAGCTTCTGCTGGTCGCAGGTCGACGCCTGGCGCGTCCCGCCGTACAGGCCGGGGGAGTCGCCGTCCTTCGTCCCGCCCGCGCGCGGCCGCTCCTTCACGTCCGTCCGGTCGGTGTTGGACGCCAGCGTGTACGGATCGGGGCCGGGCGTCCCGACGGTCAGCCGGGTGATGGTCGCGCCCGCGTCCCCGCATCCGGACAGCGTGCCCGCCGCCAGCGCGAAGGCGGCCACCGCCCCCGCGACCGGCACGGCGGAAACCCGGTACCGGCCAATTAGCGAATGGATCACTAGCATGCTTCCTCTCCCGCTTCGGGCGTGCCGAACCTATACTCTTTGATGCCGGGCGGGGCGGTTTTGTGCCCGGCAAATGCTCAAATTTTCCCCCAGCCGCCCTGGCCGGTATCGGGGGGACGTGACGGGGGTTGTGAATGGCGAGCCCGATTCCCCTCAGCACCACCGATCCGACCCGGCTCGGCGGCTGGGAGCTGCTCGGCCGGATCGGCACCGGCGGCCAGGGCGTGGTCTACCTCGGCCGCCCCGCCGAAGGCGCTCCAGGGCCTGTTCCCGGCGGGGGGACGTCCCCCCACGCCCCCCGGGAGAGACCGGAACGCGTGGCGGTGAAACTGCTGCACGCGCAGCTGCTGAGCAACGCGGGCGCCCGGGAGCGGTTCGTCCGCGAGCTGGCCCTCCTGCAGCGCGTCGCCGGGTTCTGCACCGCGCAGATGCTCGACGCCGACACGGCGGGCGACCGCCCCTACATCGTCAGCGAGTACGTGCCCGGACGGTCGCTGCGGCTGCTCGTCCAGGAGGAGGGCCCGCGCGCCGGCGCCGACCTCGAACGCCTCGCGATCAGCTCGGTGACCGCGCTGACCGCGATCCACCGCGCGAACGTCGTGCACCGCGACCTCAAGCCGCAGAACGTCCTGATGGGCCCGGACGGCCCGCGCGTGATCGACTTCGGCATCGCCCGCGCGTTCGACACCAACGCCACCCAGGTCAGCCAGGTCGTCGGCACCCCCGCCTACATGGCGCCCGAGCAGTTCACCGGACGCGTCGTCCCGGCCACCGACCTGTTCGCCTGGGCGGGCACGCTGCTGTTCGCCGCCACCGGCCGCGATCCCTTCGCCGGCGGCCCGCTGCCCGCCGTCATGAACCGGATCATGAACGAGACGCCCGACCTGAGCGCCCTGCCCGGGCCGCTCGCCGAGGTCGCCGGCGCCTGCCTAGCCAAGGACCCGAAGGCCCGCCCGGCGTCCGAGGACGTCCTGATGTGGCTCCTCGGCGAGCACGAGCGGCATGGCCGCGCGAGCACCGCCCGCAGGGGCCTGCCCGGCCCCGCCGCCACCCGTCCCGCGCCCCCGCCCGAGCCTTCGCCCGCGCCGGGCGGGGAGACGTCGCGTGACACCGACCCGGCGACGATCCGTCAACCAACGCCCGACGCCGCCCGGTCCGGCCATGACCACGCCGCGCCGGAGCCGCGGGAACAGGCGTGGCCGCAGCCGGTTCCGTACGACCGGCCGCCCGAGCCGTACCGGCCGCTGCGGCGCGGTCCTGCGCTCGGCGCGGGGCTGGTCCTCGCCGCGCTGCTCGCCGCGCTGGACGTCGCCGCGCTCGCCATCCTGATCGCCCGGCCGTCCCTCACCGCGGGCGGCCGCGGCGCGCTGCTGCCGGTCGTCGCCTCGTCGTTCGCCGTGGTGGCCGTGGTCACGCTGATCGCGGTGATCCTCGCCTGGCGCGGCAGCCGCCCCGCCGCGTGGACGGTGATGGCCGCGCGCGTCGCCCGCGTCGCGATGTGGGGCGCGTGGGGCGCGCTCGTGCAGATCCAGCCGTCCGCGCTGGCCGGGCACGCCGTGCTGACCGCCGTCGTCGTGATCCTGCTGGCGCGCGGCCTGTCCCGGTCACCCCGCTGACGCGGGTCGCCGCTCCGACCACTCCTTCAGGTCGCGGCGCTCGATCGCGGCGGCCATCAGCTCGGGGAACGCGTCCGGCGTGCACGCGAACGCCGGGACGCCCAGCGCCGCCAGCGCCGCCGCGTTCTCGTGGTCGTAGGCGGGCGCGCCCTCGTCCGACAGCGCGAGCAGCACGACGACCTGCACGCCCGCCGCCGTCAGCGCCGCGACCCGCCGCAGCAGCTCGTCCCGGATCCCGCCCTCGTACAGGTCGCTGATCAGCACGAGGATCGTGTCGTTCGGGCGCGTCACGAGGCTCTGGCAGTACGCGACGGCCCGGTTGATGTCGGTGCCGCCGCCGAGCTGGGTGCCGAACAGCACCTCCACCGGGTCGTGCAGCTGGTGGGTCAGGTCGACGACGTTGGTGTCGAACACGACGAGGGACGTCCGCAGCGACCGCATCGACGCCAGCACCGCGCCGAACACGCTCGCGTACACCACCGACGCCGCCATCGACCCGCTCTGGTCGATCGCGAGGACGACGTCCCGCTTCACGGCCTGCTGCCGCCGCCCGTACCCGATCAGCCGCTCCGGGACGAGCGTCCCGTGCTCGGGCAGGTAGTTCCGCAGGTTGGCGCGGATCGTCCGGTCCCAGTCGACGTCGGCGAGCCGCCTCGGCCGCAGCACCCGCGCCGACCGGTCCAGCGCGCCGCCGATCGCCGACCGCGTCTTCTGCGCGAGCCGCCGCTCCAGATCGTGGACGACCTTCCGCACCACCGCGCGGGCGGACTCGCGGGCCCGGTCGGGCAGCACCTTGTTCAGCGACAGCAGCGTCCCGACCAGGTGGACGTCCGGTTCGACGGCGTCGAGCATCTCCGGCTCCAGCAGCAGCCGGGTCAGGTCGAGGCGCTCGATCGCGTCCTTCTGCATGACCTGCACGACGCTGGACGGGAAGTAGGTGCGGATGTCGCCGAGCCACCGCGCCACCGACGGCGCGGAATCGCCGAGCCCGGCGCTGCGCCGCCCCGGCCGGGGCCGGCCCTCGTCATCGCCCGCGCCGTAGAGCTTCTCCAGCGCGCCGTCGATCCGGACGTCGTCGCCGGCGAGCGAGACGCCCGTCCCGTCGGCCTTCTCGCCGCCGAGCACCAGCCGCCACCGCCGCAGCCGCTCGCCATCGTTCTCGCTCATCGGTCCCATCCAAGGATCTGCAGCGTCGTGGTGGTCGCGGGGGCGGCGCGGGTCTCGTCCACATCGTCCTCGGCGGGCTGGGACGAGGTCGCGGGCGCGTGGTCGAGGCGCCGCAGCTGCTCGCCGATGGTGCGGCGTTCGGCTGACGCGTAGGCGCCGAACGTGCGGCGCAGCAGCGGCAGCACGTCGGTGAAGGAGTCGTCGGGGAGCCCGGAGATCCAGCCGTCGACGAGGCGCAGGAGGGTCTCGTCGTGCATGAGCAGCAGCGCGCCGCCGGACAGGAACCCCTCGACCCAGGCGGCGGCGCGCGCGGGCGGGACGCCCGTGGACACGGCCCGCGCCATCCGGTGGGGGACGTCGTGCAGGCGGCCCGCGTCGAGGAGGAGGCGGGTGAGACGGCCCTCGATCAGGCCGTGCAGGGTGTCGGGACGGGCGACGAGCCCCTCCAGCGTGCGGCGCCAGCGTTCGATGTGGTCGTCGTCGGCGAGCAGCGACAGCGCGCTGTGCACGTCGTCGATATGGCCGAGGAACTCGCCGGCGGCGTCGTCGTCCAGGCCGGTGATCGCGGGCGGCAGGCCGACGCAGACGCGGACGACGAGCCCGTCCACGACCGTGCGCAGCGGCCCCGTGGACGTGCCGCGCACGTCGCCGTACCGCAGCGCGCGGACCAGCGCCGGCATCGCGGACATCAGGTGCGCGACGTCGGTGTCGACGGCGGCGCGGTCGGCGAGCGCCCGCATCACGGTGGGCAGCGCGTCGCCGAGGTCGGCGAGCAGGCACCGCTCGGCCACCGAGGTGAGGTCGGAGAGCGCGGTCGCGTGCGCGGCGAGGGCCTTGGCCCGCGCGGTCGTCGCGCCGCGGACGGTCGTGCCCCACGCGCTCGCCTCGATCAGCTCGACCTCGAACTCGGGGTGCCAGGCGAGCGTCCACGTCTCCTTGAACGTGCCCTTGGAGCGGCCGGTGTCGGACGGAACGCCCCAGTCGATGTCCAGGAGCCGGAGCCGGTGCAGCAGGCGGCTGCGTTCGAGATCGGTGGGCTTGCGCAGGTCGAGGTCCTGCTCCTTGCCGAGCGCGGACGGCTTGAGCCGCAGCCGCCGCTGCTCGGCCTGCAGATCGCGCTGGAGCGGCACCATCGGCGTCCGCTCCGGGACGCCGCCGAGCCGCTCCCCGACGACCATCCGCCGCTGGATCAGCTCGACGGGCAGGTCGGCGCCCTCGCACAGCACCGCCCGCGTCGCCTCGGTCACCTCGTCCAGCCCGGCGAGCGGACGGCCGCGCAGCGCGGCGAGCGCCTCGGCGAGCCGGACGGCCTCGATCACGTGCGCGGACGACACGTGCAGGTCTTCGTCGCGCAGGACCCGGGCGGCGGCGGTCAGCCACCGCTCGATCGGGCGGTCCCGCGCGGTGAACAGATGGTGGTACCAGCCGGGGGACCGGACACCGGCGCCGTAGCCGGAGCGGCCGGCGAGCCGCCCGTGCGTCCACGGCACCCACGTCATCGCGATCTTGGCTTTCGGCAGGCCGCGGAGCGTCCGGTCGTCGTGCGCCGCCGGGACCTTCGCCCGCAGCGCCGGGACGTGCCACGCGCCGCAGACCACCGCGACCCGCTCGTGCCCCTCCTTGAGCGTGCGGCGCAGCGTCCGCCGCATGTGGGCCTCGCGCTGCTCCTCGCGCCGCAGATGCCCCGGCGGCAGCCCGGCGGGCTTCTCCGGCAGCGCGGCGAGCTGCTCGCGCAGCTCCGTCATGGCCTCCGCGATCGCGGGGAACGGCGCCACCTCGGGCACGTCCCCGCCGCCGCGATGCTCGACGACGTCGTCCCACCAGCGCTCGGCGTCGTCGTATCCGGCGGCCTTCGCCAGCCAGCCGAGCGGGTCGAGCCGGATCCCCTCCGCCGCCTCCTCGCCCTCGTCGCTCTCCTCCTCCTTCTCGTCCTCGGCGGGGACGAGCTGGTGCGCCGCCGGAAGGTCGCAGAAGCGCACCGGGACGCCCGCGCCGAGCGCGTACCGGATCGCCTGCCATTCCGGGCTGAACTCGGCGAACGGCCAGAACGCCGCCTTCCGGTCGCCGTCGCCGTCGCCGGACGCGGACGCGGGGGCCGGGGAGTAGGCGAGCAGCGCGACCGGCGGGACCATGCCGGGATCGCCCGCCAGCTCCACGATCGGGTCGGCCTCCGGCGGGCCCTCGATCAGCACCGCGTCCGGCTTGAACTCCTCCAGGGCGCCGCGCAGCGCCCGCGCCGAGCCGGGCCCGTGGTGCCGGATCCCGTAGACCTCGACGTGGCTCAAGACACCTCCCGGCAGGCGCGGTAGAAGTCCCGCCATTCCGGACGGTCCCGCACGACGGCCTCCAGGTACTCCTGCCACACCACCCGGTCGGACACCGGGTCCTGCACGACGGCGCCGACGATCCCGCCCGCGACGTCGGCCGCGCGCAGCACGCCGTCGCCGAAGTGCGCGGCCAGCGCCAGCCCGCTGGTGATCACCGAGATGGCCTCGGCGGTGCTGAGCGTCGCGCTGGGCGACTTGAGCTTGGTCCGCCCGTCGCTGGTGATCCCGGAGCGCAGCTCGCGGAACACGGTCACGACGCGGCGGATCTCCTCCAGCCCCGCCGGGGACTCGGGCAGCTCCAGGCCCGCGCCGATCTGGTCGACGCGCCGCGCCACGATGCCGACCTCCTCCTCGGTGGACTCGGGCAGCGGCAGCACGACCGTGTTGAACCGGCGGCGCAGCGCGCTGGACAGCTCGTTCACGCCCCGGTCGCGGTCGTTCGCCGTCGCGATCACCGTGAAGCCCTTGCGGGCCTGCACCTCGGTGTTCAGCTCGGGGACGGGCAGCGTCTTCTCCGACAGGACGGTGATCAGGCTGTCCTGGACGTCGGAGGGCATCCGGGTCAGCTCCTCGACGCGGGCGACCGTCCCGGTGCGCATCGCCCGCATCACCGGGCTCTCCACCAGCGCCTTCTCCGAAGGGCCCTCGGCGAGGAGGCGCGCGTAGTTCCACCCGTACCGGACGGCCTCCTCCGCCGTGCCCGCCGTCCCCTGGACGAGCAGCGTCGAGTCGCCGCTGACGGCGGCCGCGAGATGCTCCGACACCCACGTCTTGGCCGTTCCGGGCACGCCGAGCAGCAGCAGCGCCCGGTCGGTGGCGAGCGTCGCGACCGCGACCTCCATCAGCCGGCGCGGCCCCACGTACTTCGGGCTGATCGCGGTGCCGTCGGGCAGCTCGCCGCCCAGCAGGTACGTGGTGACGGCCCACGGCGACAGCCGCCAGCCGGGCGGGCGGGCCCGGTCGTCGTGCTCGGCCAGCCGCGCCAGCTCCCCGGCGTACTCCTGCTCGGCATGAGGCCGCAGAACGGCGCCCGCCTCCCTGGGGGGACGACCCCCCAGACCCCCCGGTGAATTCTCTTCGGTCACTGGTTGAGCTCCTTCAGCATCTCGTCGCGGAAACGCAGCGTCGCGATCAGTTCGGTGACGGCCCGCGGGACCGCCGGTTCCAGAAGTTCCAGGCGCGACGCGGCGGCGGGGTCGAGCCGCTGGTCGGCGAGCCGGCACAGCTGCGTGATCAGATGCTCGTCGCGCCGGGTGTGCCGTTCCGTGGCGGCGGCGAGGGTCGCGACGACCGCCGACGCGAGCGCGCCCGTCCACGGCCCGGGGACGCGCTCCAGCACCCGCAGCATGTCGGGCTGCCCCTCCACCCACCGGATCAGGTCGGCCGCGGCCGCGTCGCGCTCCGCCTCCGGCAGGACGGACAGCAGGTCGGCGAGCGCCTCCGGCTCGTCGACCATGACGCCGCCCTTGAGCAGCGCCCGCGCCCATTCCGCGTCGTGCTGGCCGAGCGCGGCGCGGGCCCACCCGATGTGGACGTCCCGCCCGTCCGACTCCCGGTCATCCTGGGGGGACGACCCCCCAGACCCCCCGGCAACGCCTATGGGGAGGCACACGATCTCCATCGGCGGCAGCGCGAACAGCTCCGTCCAGGTGGACAGGGGCGTGCGGGCGAGGATCTCGCGCAGCCACGCCGCCCGCGTGCCCACCGGCGCGCCCCCGCCGCGCGGCGCGAACGACCCGCTCGGATGGAACGGGACGCCGTCGCGCGCCAGGTCATCGCCGTGGGCCTCCGGCGGCTCGACGCGGACCCAGGTCTGCCTGCGCCCGCGCGCGACCCGCTGTTCGGCGGTGAGGCAGGCGCGGGCCCGCGCCGCCATCCGCTCCCCGTACGCGGACCCGGGCATGCGGGCCAGCAGGTCGGACGCGTACTGCCGGACGTCCTTGCCACGATCTTCCAGCGCCGATTCGAGGAACTCCTCGTCGTCCAGGGACAGCCCGTGCGCGAACGTGGCGAGGAACGCCGCCCGATCGGGGGCGGGCTCGGTGGCCCACGTCTCGCGCAGCAGCTCGCGCGCCTTCCCGGGATCGGTGCCGCGGAGCATGGTCAGGTAGGCGACGCGGCGGTTGCGCGTTCCCGTCTCCCACACCTCGGGGCCGCCGCCGGGATCGTCACCGGAGCCGACCAGGTACGCCCAGTCGGTGTTCTGCAGGGCCAGCCACACCCCGCGCCGCCCGGCCGCCCGCGCGATCGACGGCCGCAGCACCCGGTCGCCGCGCCCGCGTTCCAGCAGGTCGGGCAGCGATTGCGCGGGCACCCGGAGGCCGCGCCCGGCCGCCGCGTCCAGCCATTCGGGCAGCACCCGGATCTGCTCGCCGCCCAGGATCCGCCGCAGCCGCGCCGCCGCCGGGCCCGGCACCACCGGGACGTCCTCCACCGGGGCGAGCGCCACCGGCACGGGCGCCTCCACCGCCGGGACCCGGCCCGCGCGGCGCCGGACGGCCAGCACCGCCGCCTGGTCGAGCAGCCGCCCCGGCCTGTCGCCCGTGGCGGGCGCGCCGGGCAGAGCGGGCGGGTCGCGGCGCTCCGTGCCGAGCAGTGCGGCCGTGACGTGCTCGTTCCACGCGGTCACAGGATCACCGTCCCCTCGTCGTCGTGCCATGCGGCCAGCGGGCGCAGGCCGCGCGGGCTCCACTCGCCTGCCATCGTGACCGGCCCGCCGCCCGACAGCGCCAGCAGGCGCCACGGGTCGCCCAGCCGGAGCGGCAGCGCGTCCCCGGCACCGTCGACCACGGCCAGGTCGCCCCCGGCCGTGCGGGCCAAACGGACGTCCTCCAGCGTCGCGGGCCAGCGGTCGAGCCACGGATCGCGCGCGACCGCGGCGGCGTAGCCGTCCAGGAAACCCTGCACGGACGTCCCGGCCGGCCTGCCCGGCGCCACCGACCCGTGCCGTTCGGCTACCAGGGCCCGCAGCGGCGGCGTGCCCGGGTAGAAGGCCAGCTCGGCGTCGATCTCCGTGCCCACGATGAGCGACGCGTCCAGAGACGTGCCCGGTGCGGCGAAGGACAACACGAGCGCCGGACGCCGCGTCCGCCGCCCCAGCAGCCACACCCGCCGCGTCGTCAGGAGCTCTTGCGCGGTGTCGCGCGAACCTGTCACGCACCACTCGTCCCGGACGCGCTCGCCGTCCGACAGCACTTCCTCCTGCGGGACGGTGAACCCCACCCGCGACCGGACGGTCGCCCGCAGCCCCTCCGGCAGCTCGTCCCGCCGCTCGTAGGCCCGCACCAGCAGCCGCAGCAGCGCGTACTCCTCCAGGAGACGGTCGGGCCAGCCGGGCTGCCGGGGGATCGCAGCGAGGCCTCTGACCTGCCCCGCGAGGGAGCCCGCCTGCGCGTCGACGAGGCGCCGGGCCGCGTCGTCCCACACCCGGTAGGACGCCTTCTCCGCCTGCGCGAGACCGTGCGCGACCTGGTCGCGCAGCCACTGGTCGAGCTCGGCGAGCCCGTCGTCGACGCGCCGCTCCCGCCGCTCCACCGTCTTCGGGTCGCGGGTCTTGGCGGCTGACGCCGTCCGCCGCTCCGCAGCCTTGCCCGCGCGCTCGCGCCGCTCCTCGATCCACTCGGCCGTCCAGCCCGGGCGGGGCCCGGTGCCGACCGCCCCCTCCGCCCAGAGGAGAAGCAGCCCCAGGGCGTGCTTGCACGGGAACTTCCGGCTCGGGCACGAGCAGCGGAACGCGGGCTCGGTCAGGTCGACGCACGCGCGGTAGGCGGACTTGCCGCTGCCCTGGCACTCGCCCCACACGGCCTCGGCGTCACAACCCGTCCCGGCCCACTTGCCGGGCTTGGCGACGCCGCCCGCCGCCTTCGCGGACGGCGCGTCGGGCGCGAGGCCGAGCACCTGCTCCCGGTCCCATCGATCGCTCACACCGTCGAAACTATCGGCGCCCAGAGACAGTCCACACCGGTAAACCGCGGCGCTTCCGGATCAGGGCGCGGACGGGAGGGAGACGTCGGGCAGGGACAGGCCGTCCGGGACGAGGAGGGCGCCTCCGGTCACCAGCGCGAGCAGCGCGGTCGCGCCGAACAGGCCCACCCACGCCAGGCCCGGGACGCCGGTCAGGTTCGCGAGCTGGTCGGCGTCCGAGCTCGGCGCCATCCGGTGGCTGCGCATCCGCTGCAGCTCGATCACCGGGCGGGTGGCCGCGAGCAGCAGGAACCAGGCCGCCAGATAGGCGAACCCGGCCTGCACCTCGGCGCTGCCCAGCCACGACACCGCGAAGATGATCGCCCCGGTCGCCACCACCGACAGCACGCCGTAGGCGTTGCGGATCATGATGAGCATCCCCGCGAGCAGCGCCAGCGAGAACCACAGCATCAGCGTGATGCGGCCGCCCGCGAGGAGCAGCGCGAAGAACAGGCCGAGCAGCGGCGGCGTGACGTACCCCGCCAGCGCCGTGAAGATCATCCCGGGGCCGTGCGGCTTGCCGCGCGAGACCGTCACGCCGGAGGTGTCGGAATGCAGCTTGATGCCGTCCAGCTTCCGGCCGGTGAGCAGGGCGACGAGCGCGTGCCCGCCCTCGTGCGCGATCGTCACCGTGTTCCGCGCGACCCGCCACGTGGGCCCGTGCACGACCGCCCCGAGCGCCACGAGCGCGACGAGGGCGACCAGCCACAACGGGGGGTCGGGCTGCGTGCCCGTCACGCGGTCCCACAGGTCGCCGATGCTGATGCCGTCGTCCACGTCCACCCCGGAAGTCGTCGTCGCGATGCCCAACCTTAGGACGTCACGGATAACGTTCGCGTTCGGATCACCGCGGTCCGGATGTGGCGGAGCCCGCCCATGGCGGGCGAATGTGATCAATATCATGCGGATCCGCCCGTAACCCGCGATGTCACGGGCGATCACCAGCCGGGATCTTCGGCGATCCCGCCCCGGCATGCCCCGCTTTACCGTTATGGTGCCCTTCGCGCCGTGGTCGGGGGTTCGAGCACGGCGCGATGAGAGGGTGACGGGGTTGAACGGGGACAGTTCCTCCGCGCCGGCCGCAGGCCGACGCGGATTCTTCCGGCATTTCCGGCGAGACCGCCTGACCGGCCAGATCACGGCCGGGCTCGTCGGAATCCTGTGCGTGAGCGCGCTCGTGTACGGGGTCGGCACGGCCAGCGCGCGGTACAAGCTCGCCGACGTCGGGGCGTGGCTCAGCGCGAGCGCCAAGGGCATGGTCGTGCACGCCAACGGGCTGGCGGGCAAGGTCGACGGCAAGGCGGCCGTGGTGCCGCAGATGCGCGGCCACAACATCAAGGTCGTCCAGGACGGCACGACGGTCCTGCTGGTGGACCTGGACACCGGTGTCGTCAGCCGGCTCGACCCGTCCCAGCTCAAGATCACGGGCAGCCGCCCGGTCGGCGGGCCCGGCCTCCAGGTCGTCGCCGGGGCCGGGGCCGCGTACACGGTCGACGCGGTCAGGGGCGCGGTCCAGCGGATCGACCCGCTGAACCTCACGCCGATCGGCCCGGCCACGACGCTCACCGCGCCGCTCGGGCAGGCGGGCATCGACGCCGACGGGGCGCTGTGGGTGCCCGTCCCGCAGACGGGCGAGGTCGTCCCGTTCCGGGACGGCGGCAAGGGCGCACCCGTCGCCGCGGGGAAGCCCGGCGACCGGCTCGCGCTGACGATCGCCGCCGGACGGCCCGTGATCGTCGACAGCACGTCCGCGACGGCGCTGATCGTCCGGCCCGAGGGTACGCAGCGGGTCAACCTGCCCGCGCCCGTCGCCAAGGCGCGGCACGGGGTGAAGGTCCCGGCCGTCGCCGACGGGCAGGTCGTGCCCATGCTCGGCGCGGGCGGCGCGCTGTACCTGCTGGACACCGGTGTCGGACGCGTCGAGTCGGTCGCGCTGCGCGTGCCCGACCACGCCTTCGAGCCGCCGCACGTGCTCGGCCCCCGCGTCTACCTGCCCGACCGGACGTCCGGGCGGCTGCTGGTCTTCAACACCGACCGCAACGCCTGGGAGCGGCCGCTCGTGGCGACCCGTCCCGGCGGGACGATCGAGATGCTCGTCCGCGACCACATGCTCTGGGTGAACGATCCCAACGGCGCGGTCGCGTTCGCGTTCGACTCCAACGGCGGCGTCAAGCGCATCAGGAAGTACGACGACAAGGTCCCGGGCGGGGCACGGCGGCCACTGCCCGTCCAGCAGAACCCGGGCAACGGGCAGGGCAACCGCAACGGCTCCGGCGGCGGCCGCGGCGGCTCCAACGCCGTGCCGCCGCAGGGCACCCCGCCGCCGAAGCGGGACCCGAGCGCGCCCGACCCGCCGACGCCCGCCGCGTCCGGCGACAACGGCTCGATCAACGTGCGCTTCACCCCGGCCGCGCAGCCGCAGGGCGTGTACCCGGTGACGAGGTTCGTCCTCCTGGACCGGTCGGGCAGTCCGGTCGCGGGTGCGAGCCCGGCCGAGTTCCCGGCGAACAGCCCCGGCGGGACGTTCAAGGTCGGCGGCCTGGCCTGCGACACCACCACCCACATCTACAAGGTCGCGGCCGAGTACAGGGGCAAGGACGGCAGGCCCGCCCACAGCGAGTCCGGCGAGGTCGGCGCCACCGCCTGCACCGCCCCGGGCCCGCCGAGGTCGCTGACGGCCGAGGCCGTCAACCACGGCGCCGACCTGACCTGGGCCAGGTCGTCCGGCTACGACGTCACCTACGACATCGCCTGGCCGGGCGGCTCCGGCAGCGGCAAGAACACCTCGTACCAGGTCAGGGGCCTCACCAACGGACGGACCTACACGATCACGGTGACCGCCCGCAACGGCGCCGGCTCGTCCACGGCGGTGAGCGGCACCGCGAACCTCGCCCCGGTCCCGAGGAACTACAACGGGCACCACAACAACAGCACCACGACCAATCTGCGCTCCGGACCGGGCACCGGTTACGCGCAGGACGGCGAGTTCCCGCAGGGCTTCACCGGCTCGGTGAAGGTGATCTGCCAGCAGCAGGGCGACCAGGTCACCGACACCGACGACAGCAGCCGGAAGAGCGCCATCTGGGACAAGATCGAATACGACGGCAAGGTGCGCTGGGTGAGCGACCTGTACGTGGCCACCCCCGGCTCGAACTCGGGGACCTTCTCCTCAACCCTCTGGGGGTGCGTCTGATGTCGGAGATCGCGGGGATGGACGCGGACGCCCTGGCCGGGCGGTTCGCGCAGATGTTCGCGGCGCTGGCGGGCAACGTCGAGCGGGTCGTGCGCGGCAAGCGGGAGAAGGTGGAGCTGGCGCTGGTCTGCCTGCTCTCCGAGGGGCACCTCCTCGTCGAGGACGTCCCGGGTGTCGGCAAGACGACGCTCGCGCGGGCGATCTCGGCGTCGGTGGAGGCGAAGTGGGCGCGGATCCAGTTCACGCCCGACCTGCTGCCCAGCGACATCACCGGCGTGTCGATCTTCAACCAGGGGACGAACGCGTTCGAGTTCCACGCCGGGCCGATCTTCGCGAACCTCGCCGTGGCGGACGAGATCAACCGCGGCTCGCCGAAGACGCAGTCGGCGCTGCTGGAGGTCATGGAGGAGCGCCGGGTGACGGTCGAAGGCACGCCGCATCCGGTGCCGCGCCCGTTCATGGTGATCGCCACGCAGAACCCGGTCGACATGGACGGCACCTACCCGCTCCCGGAGGCGCAGCTCGACCGGTTCCTGATGCGGATCTCCATGGGCTACCCCGACCACCAGGCCGAGGTTGCGCTGCTCGCGGGCACGCCGACCGGCCCGATGCTCGACCAGATGCCGCCGGTGATGGGCCGCGAGGACCTCGCCCGCATGATCGACTTCGCGCAGCGGCTGCACGTCGCGCCGCCGCTCTACGACTACGTGGTGCGGGTCGTCGCGGTGACCCGCGACCATCCCGACCTGCGGCTCGGTGCGAGCCCGCGGGCCAGCATCGCGCTGCTGCGCGCGGCGCGGGTGCGGGCGGCGGCGGCCGGGCGGTCCTACATCGTCCCGGAGGACGTGAAGGCGCTCGCCGTCCCGGTGATCGCGCACCGGCTGATCGTGACGCCGGAGGCGGAGCTGCGCGGGCGCGCCGGCGCGGACATCGTCGCCGAGGCCCTGCAGAACGTGCCGACACCGCAGGCCGCTGGGGTGTGAGGTGCTGACGCCGCTCGGATGGGGGACGGCGGCCGTGTCGGCGCCGCTGTACGCGGCGGGCTGGTGGCTCGGCTACCCCGAGCCCGCGATGCTCGCGGTGGCCGGGCTCGCCGCGGTGGGGGCCGCGGCGCTGTGGACGCTGCCGCAGCCTAAGCTCGACGTCCGCCGGGAGATCGCGCCGCTGAAGGTGGAGCGCGGTGAACCGGCCGTGGGCGTCCTGCACGTGACGAACAAGGGGCGCGGCACGCGGGGTCTCAGCGCGCACGACGCGGCCGGGTCGACGTCCGTCGCCGTGGACGTCCCGCGGCTGCGCGCCGGCGGCACGCGGTCGGTGACCTACCGGCTGCCCACGGAGCGGCGCGGCGAGATCCCGGTCGGGCCGCTGCGGCTGGTCCGGGCCGACCCGCTGCGGCTCGCCCGCCGGGTCCGCGAGTACGGGGCGCCGCAGATCCTGCTCGTCCGGCCGCGGACGGTGCGGCTGCCGCTGCTGCCGTCCGGCCGCGCGCACCACCTGGAGGGCCCGACGAGCGACAGGTCCCCGGCCGGGACGGCGACCTTCCACGCGCTGCGCGAGTACGTGATCGGCGACGAGATGCGCCACATCCACTGGAAGTCGTCGGCGCGGACGGGCACCCTCATGGTCCGCCAGCTCGTGGACGCGAGCCTGCCCACGACGACGGTCGTGCTGGAGGCGCGGCCGGAGTCGTGGCCCGAGCCGGACGACTTCGAGCTCGCCGTGGACGCCGCGGCCTCGGTCGCGGCGGGCGCCGCGGCGGCGAACTTCCCGGTCCGGATCCTCACCGGCAACGGGCCGCTCGCCGACACGCGGGGCGGGCCCGGCGACATGGAGGTCGTCCTCGACCGGCTCACCTCGGTCACGACGCGGGAAGGCCCGCAGTCGACCGTTGACGCGGTGCGCCGTGTGCGCGCGGGCGGGTCGCTCGTCGTCGTCACGTCCGGCGCGGCGGAGCTGGGGCGGATCGCCGCCGTGCGGAGCCGGTTCGACCGGGTCGTGGTGCTGCGGGTCCGGCCGCCGGAGCCGGCGTCCGCGCCGCCCGGCGTCCACCTGATCGACTTCGGCGACCTGGACGGGCTGGCGGAGTCGTGGCGGCGGCTGGGGAGCGTCCGGTGACGAGGTACGTGTCGCTCGCCGTCACGGCCTGCCTGGTCGCGGTGGCCGGGCTGTCGTTCCAGCGGGTCTTCGGCTTCGGTCCCGTGCTGCCGGTCGTGGCCGTCGCCGCGACCGTCCCGACCCTGCTGTGCGCCCTGCTCTCCGGCCCGCGCAAGAACGGGCCTTGGCCGCTGTGGATCTCGCTGGTGCTGACCGTGGTCGCGTGGGCGGGCACGGTCGCGGTCACCGTCCTGCGCCCGGCCCTCAGCGGCGGGACGCTCCCGCAGGCCCTCCGCGAAGGCGTGCTCAGCTCGTGGAAGTCGATCCTGACCACGCTGCTGCCCGCACCGGCCAAGCCCGAGCTGCTCGTCCTGGTGAACGTGGTCGTCTGGCTGGCCGCGTTCGCGTCCGCCGAGCTCGCGCTACGGACCTCGCTGCGCGCCGCCCCGTGCCTGCCCGCCCTCGCCGTGTGGGCGGTCGCGCTCCTGCTCGGCGTGGACGGCCCCGGCTCCAACGTGCCGCTCGCCGCCGCGACCGTCGTGCTCATCGCCGTGCTGGCCCTCGTCCGCGCGGACATGGCGGGGGCGCGGGTCGCGTGGCGGCCGCTCGCCATCGGCGTACCGGCCGCCGCCGCGCTCGGCGGGCTGGCGTTCGCGGCCGGGCCGGTCGTCCCGGTGAGCGCCGAACCGTACAACCCGCGCGAGCAGGTGCAGGCCCCGCCGCCGCAGCAGCGCGACGGCGTCAGCCCGCTCGACCGCGTCGGCGGCTGGCTGCTGAGCCCCGACCAGGTCATGTTCACCGTCCAGGCGCCGCGCAGCGAGATCGCGCGGCTGGCCGTCCTCGACAGGTTCGACGGCGTGACGTGGTCGTCCACGGCCCGGTTCGTCCCGACCGGGCGGCGCGTGCCGGAGGGGCCGCGGCCGGCGAAGAAGCACGAGGTCGCGCAGCGGATCACGATCCGCGACCTGCCCGGCGTGTGGGTGCCCGCCGCGGACCGTCCCCGCCAGGTCGACGGGCTCCCGGTCGTCGTCGACCCCGGGAGCGGCGCGCTCGCCGCCGCGGAGCCGCTGCGCCCCGGCCAGGCGTACCGGGTCGAGTCCGTCGTGCCCGAATGGACGGCCGACGACCTCGCCGGCGCCGCCATCGCCACCGATCCCGAGGCGAAGGCCGCGCTGGAGCTGCCGTGGGGGCCGGGCGCGAAGGAGCCGCCCGTCCAGGTCACCGAGTTCCGCACGTTCGCGGACGCGGCGACCCGGGGCGCGGTGTCGCCGATCCAGAAGGCCGCGATGCTCGCCGACTACCTCAAGCGATACGCCAGGTACGACGTGACCGCGCCGCCAGGCCACAGCTACCGGCAGCTCGACTATTTCCTGGGCGAAGGCAGGCGCGGCACGCCCGAGCATTTCGCGACGTCCTACGCGCTGCTCGCCCGGACGCTCGGCCTGCCGTCCCGTGTCGTGGTGGGCTTTGACGGCGGCAACCGTGTGGGCGACACCGTCCAGGTGCGTTCCGGGGACGTGATGGCGTGGCCCGAGGTCAAGTTCGACCGTCTCGGCTGGATCCGCTTCAACCCGCTCCCCGACAACGCGCGCCGCTCCAACAAGAACGACGCGGTCGCGGCCGGGGAGACGGAGCAGAAACTGGAGCAGGCCCAGAAGAACGCCGCCTCGCAGCAGCGCGGCCCGGGGCCGGGCAACACGACGCAGAAGGGCCCTGAGAAAACCGCTGTCGCTGACAGCGAGCCCACGCCGTGGTGGGTGTTCGCGTCGATCGCGCTGGCCGTCCTGCTCATCGGATACGTGTTCGCCGTCCTGCTCGCCCCCGCCCTGCGCAAGCGCCGCCGCCGGACGGGAACGCCCGCCGCCCGCATCACCGGCGCCTGGCACCAGGCGCTCGACCACCTCGCGGACGTCGGCCTGTCCACGGCCCGGACGCTGACGGCACACGAGGTCGCGCGGTTCGGCGCGTCCAGCGTCGGCGGCGACGCCCACGGGCACCTCGGCCCGCTCGCCGACCTCGTCAACCGCAGCCGCTTCGCCGGATCCCAGTCCGGACCGGACGCCGCCGACCGGGCCTGGCAACACACCGACGCGCTCGGCCGCCTCGTCACCGCCCGCGCCGGACGCCTCCGCCGCTTCCGCCGCCGCCTCCACCCGCGATCCCTGAAGGACCGCGGCGACGTCAGGTCGAGCGGCGTCAGGTCGAGCGGCGTCAGGTCGAGCGGCGTCAGGACAGGGGGAGGCTGACGGCGATCTCGCCGCCGAGGACGGCGCCCGTCTCCAGGCCCAGATCGTCACCGCTCCAGAACCGGCCCGGGTCGAACCAGTTCGGGCGGCGGCCCTTCGGCAGCAGCCCCATCGACTGGTACGTCACCGCGACGATCTCCGCGCAGAACGCCGTCTCCAGATCCGCCTCCCGCTCCGCCGGGCGGCGGATCGGCACCCGGCCGCGCAGCCACCGCGTCGCCAGCCGGGACGTCGACGGGAACGGGGTGCCGTCCAGCCGCGCCACCGCCCGCAGCGCCGCGTCCTCCATCGCCCTGGACGGCGGCGGTTCGAGCTGCCGCAGCCACGCCCGCTGCCCGTAGCGGTTCCCCCACGCCAGGACGGCCTCGCGCAGGTCGTGCAGCTGCGCGCCGCGGTGGTGCCCGCCCGTCCACATGTCCCGCAGCGACCGGCCCAGCTCGGCGTGCCACATCAGCGGCGGCAGGTCGTCGATGACCAGCGACATCCCGACATGGTTGACGGGGCTGTTCGTCGTCATCTGGATGGCGCGGTCCGCGACCGTCCGGCCGCGGAACAGCCACACGTCCCCGGTGCGGGTCAGCTCGGCGGCCTCGTCGAGGGAGATGCTCGTGCCAGGCATGATCGATACCGTAGCCGGATGCGATGGAGGAAAACGCCGAGGTTGTGGAAGGCGCTCGGGCTGGCCGGGGTTCTCGGGGTCGCCGCCGGCGGGGCCGTGATCGTCCGGGCCGAGCGGCGCCGCCGGGCCTACACGCCGGACGAGATCCGGCAGCGGCTGCACGAGCGGGCCGGCGGGACGCCGCCGGAGAGGCGCGGGTGACCGTGCGCGCCGTGCGGGTGCCCGGCACGGACGACCTCGACCGCGCCTGGCGTGTCGTGTCCGCGCGGCTCGCGCCGACGCCGCTGGTGCCGTCGCCCGGCCTCGGACCGGGCGCGATGCTGAAGCTGGAGACCTTCCAGCCGACCGGGGCGTTCAAGGTCCGCGGCGCGCTCGCGGCCGTGGCGGCGCTGCCGGAGGGCGTCGCGGCCGTCACGGCGAGCGCGGGCAACCACGGTCTCGGCATGGGCCACGCTGCGGCCGAGTCCGGCGCGGACGTCACCGTCGTCGTGTCGACGCGGGCGTCGCGGGCGAAGGTCGAGAAGATCGGCGCGTATCCGGTGCGGCTCGTCGAGCACGGGACGACCTACGACGAGGCCGAGGCGCACGCGCTCTCCCTTCCCGGCCACTACGTCTCGCCCTACAACGACCCCGCGGTCATCGCGGGGCAGGGCACGCTCGGGCGGGAGCTCGACCGGCAGGTGGAGGGGCCGCTGACGGTCGTCGTGCCGGTCGGCGGCGGCGGGTTCCTCGCCGGGCTCGTGCTGTGGGCGCGCGAGCGCGCGGACGTGCGGCTCGTGGGTGTGGAGTCGGCCGTGTCGCGCGGGGTGTCCGCCTCGGTGGCGGCCGGACGGGTCGTCGAGGTCGAGGTCGGCGACTCGATCGCCGACGCGCTGCCCGGCAACCTCGAACCCGGCTGCGTCACCCCCGCGGTCATCGGACGGCACGCCGAGCTGACGTCCGTCACCGATGACCAGATCCGGACGGCGATGCGCTGGCTCTTCCGCGAGCACGGCCTCGTCGCCGAGGGCGGGGGCGCGGCCGGAGCCGCCGCAGTCCTCGCCGGAAAGGTCCAGGTCACGGGGCGTCTCGTGGTGGTCCTCTCCGGGCGGAACAGCACCGCCGCGACCTTCGCCGCCGCACTGAACGAACCCTGACTTATGCCTTGACCTGCGGAAACCGGGCTGTTGGCCGGATCTCATCCGCTACCTTGTCCGGTTCAACGGGGAAGGTGATCACGGGTGGCGAGTGTGGGGGCACTGTTCCGGCGTGACCGGCTGACGGGACAGGTCGCTGTGGGCCTGGTCGGCGTGCTGGGGATCGCCGCCGCCGTGTACGGGGTCGGCGTCGCGAGCGCCACGTACCGCATCGCGGACGTCGGGGCCTGGCTGAGCGCGAAGAGCAAGGGCCTGGTCGTGCACGTCAACGGCCCGGCGGGCAAGGTGGACGGCAAGACCGGCGTGATCCCGCAGATGCGCGGCCACAACATCAAGATCGTCCAGGACGGCGCCACCGTGCTGCTCGTCGACCTGGACACGGGCGTGGTCAGCCGCCTCGACCCGTCCCAGCTGAACGTCTCCGGGAGCCGCCCGCTCGGCAGGGGCATCCAGGTCCTCGCCGGGTCGGGCAAGGCGTACACGGTCGACTCCGTCAAGGGCGTCGTGCAGCAGATCGACCCGGTCGGGCTGGCCCCGGTCGGCGCGTCCGCCGCGCTGCCGCCGATCCTCGGGCAGGCCGGGATCGACGCGCAGGGCTCGCTGTGGGTTCCGGTGTCGCAGAAGGGCGAGGTGTCGGCGTTCAAGGACGGGCGGCTCCAGCCGCCCGTGAAGGTCGGCGCGCCCGGCGACGGCCTGGCGCTGACCATCGCGGCCGGGGATCCCGTCGTCACCGACTCCACCGCCGCGACCGCCACGGTCGTCAAGCCGTCCGGGGCGCACCTCACGGTCAGCCTGCCGACGACCGTGCGGCAGGCCGGGCGCGGCGGCGTGCTCGCGCCCGCGCACACCGAGGGCAAGATCGTCCCGCTGCTGGTGCCCGGGACCGGGTCGCTGGTGACCGTCGACACCGGCACCGGGCGGTACTCCAGCACGCGGCTGGCGATGCCGAAGCACCGGTACCGGCCGCCGCAGATGCTCGGCGCGAAGGTCTACATCCCGGACGAGACGGCCGGGGCGCTGATCGTGTACGACTCCGCCGCCAACCGGTTCCAGCGCCCGATCCCGGTGACGGGACGGCCCGCCCCGCTGGACGTGTTCGTCCGCGACGGGCTGCTCTGGGCCAACGACCCGTCCGGGCCGCACGCCGTCGTCATCGACCGGCAGGGCGCGCACCGGGGCATCGACAAGTACAAGGACCGGGTCGCGGGCGGCCCCAGGCGCCATCCGATCCCGCTGCCGGGCGACGGGGACGCCCCGCCGCCCCAGCGGCCGCCGTCCGCGTCACCGCCGCCGCCGCGCCCCGGGGAGCCGCCGGCACCGCCGTCCAACGTGTCGGTCACGCCCGGATCGGGGACGATGCGCGTCGACTTCCAGCCCTCGCAGGGCGAGGGGATCATCGGCTACCTGCTGAAGGACCTCCCGGCCGGGCTGTCGGCCGCCCCGGCGGCGATCACGGCGGGCGCGGGCCCGTTCACGTTCACGGTGGCGGGCGGCGCCTGCGACCGCGAGTACCGGTTCCGCGTCGCCGTCCGCTACAAGGACTCCCGGGGCCGGACACGCGAAGGAGTCTCGGCGCCCAGCGATCCCGCCCGGCCGTGCGTGACGCCGGGCGCGCCGACCGGCCTGACGGCGCAGGCGACCGCGGGCGGCGCGAGGCTCTCGTGGACGCCCCCGCCCGGCACCGGGCCGGCCGCCTACAAGCTCACCTGGGACGGCCCCGTCCCCGGAAGCAAGACGGTCTCGGCCACGTCAGTGACCCTCAGCGAGATCTGGACGAACGGCTCCTACACCTTCGAGGTCGCCGCCGTGAACGGTGCAGGCACGGGACCCGGCGCGACCCGGGCGGCGAACCTGACCGGCCCGGCGACCCGGTATCCCGTCGAGCGCAACGGGAACTCCAACGGATACGTCAGGAGCGTCGCCGACGCCAACAGCAACTCGACCGTCGCCACGATGAACGACAACAACGGCGAGATGGTCACCGTGCACTGCCAGGAGAGGGGCGCGGGCTACACGCACCCCAGGGACTCCAACCTCACCGGCGACATGTACGCCAAGATCACCTACAGCGGGAAGATCGGGTACGTCATCGGCTACCTGGTGAACACGCCGGGCGACTGGACGGACTTCGCCGGGGTCCCCGTGTGGAAGTGCCGCTAGGCCCCCTGCTTCTTCGCCTTGTTGACGCACGCGGGTGCGGACCAGGACACGTCCGGTGCCCTGCCGTCGTTGAGCCGCAGCACCGCGCCGACCTTGAAGCAGTAGGCGGTCTTCGGCCGCAGGCCCGGCACGGTCGCCGACCGGGAGCCGGCCTTGACCGCCACGATCGGGGTGCTGCCCGCGGGCTGCTGCTGGATGAGCAGCGGCAGTTCCCGGGCCGCCGGGGGCAGCGTCCAGATGAGCGCGGCCGTCCGCCCGACCGGCCTGGCGACCAGCTTGCGGGGGCGGGCCGCCGCGAGCTGCGCGCGCGTGATCGGCTCCGCCGGGACGCCCGTCGCGTTCCCCTGCGGGGCCGGTGAGGACGGCCCCGGCGAACCGTCGGCCGGGTGCCGCTCCTCCGTGCCGCCGCCGCTCAGGGCGAGCGCCCCGATGCCGAGGGCCAGCCCGCCGACGAGCGCGACGCCCGCCGCGACGATGAGGCCGCGGCGGGGGCCGTCGCCGGGCTCGTCCCCGGTGAGCTGCTGCGGGTTCGCGTGCGGCGTGGTGTGCGGTGTCGTGTTGGCGCTGCTCGCCCACGGGTCGGCGGGCCGCTGCGGCGCCGGGACGCGCTGCGGGAGCACCGCGCCGGGTGGGTGCGGCGGGGTCGCGCCGGGATGCCAGGGCGACGGCGGCGCGGGCGCGGGCGGTTCCGGGCGCCGCGGCGCGACGGGCGGGGTGGACGGCCCGACCGCGGTCGGCGCCCACTCGGGGACGAGCGGCGGCCCGGACGCGTCCGGGAACGACAGCCGCGCCCCCGGCCCGGAGGCGGAGCCGGACGAGGAGAACCCCGAGGACGGTGACCCGGTGCCCGTACCGCCACCGCCGCCGTCCGGGCGCGGTGCCGGCAGCACCGATCCGCCGCTGTGCGCGACGTCGGTGACCGGCAGGCCCAGCTCCGCCTGCACCCCCTGGAGCGCCTGCGCGAACTCGACGGCGGTCGCGAACCGCTGCTCGGGCGTCTTCGCCATGGCGCGGGCGATGACGTCGGAGACCTGCGGCGGGACGTCCGGCCGCGGGATCGGCGGCGGCGGGTCGTTCAGGATCCGCAGCATCAGCAGCGCGATGCCCTCGCCGGGCGGGCCCTTGAACGCGGGCCGGTCGGCGAGGAGCTGGTACAGGGTCGAGCCGAGCGAGTAGATGTCGGCGCCGACGCCCGGCGGCCGCCCCTCCAGCACCTCCGGCGCGGCGTGGTGCGGCGTGAACGCCTGCGTGTGGGTGGCGTCGAAGGTGTCGACCAGCCGCGCGATGCCGAAGTCGGCGAGCGCCGGCTCCCCGTACCGCGACAGCAGCACGTTCTGCGGCTTGACGTCGCGGTGCAGGACGTCGGTCTCGTGGGTGGCGGCGAGCGCGCCCGCCATCTTCACCCCGATGCGCAGCACGTCCGCGACCGGCAGCGGGCCCTCGCGGGCGAGCCGGTCGGTGAGCGCGCCGTGCTCGAAGTACTCCATCGCGATGTAGGGGCGCCCGGCGCGGGTGGTGCCGGTGTCCAGCACGGTCACGATGTTCGGATGGCCGGACAGCCGTCCGGTGATCTTGCTCTCCCGCTGGAAGCGCCGCATCGCCGCGTCGTCGACGGACCCGATCGACAGGACCTTCAGCGCGACCATCCGGTCGAGGTGCTCCTGGTGCGCGCGGTACACGACGCTGAAGCCGCCCTCGCCGACCTGCTCCAGCACCCGGTAGCCCGGAACGTCCTCGTTCATGGGTGGGGGCTCATGGATCGGGAAGTCCTTGTCCGTTGCTCGTCCTGGGGCGCGGCGGGGGCGCGATCTTTCGATGTGCTGCGGCCCGGGGAGGTTCCCCCGGAGGTCAACAGCGTAGTACGGGGACGAAAGGGGCGAGGTGCCTCTCGCGTGAACGGCCGCGCGGCCCGTTCCGCCGCGTCGGGCTCGCGCGCCGCGCCCGCGAAGAAATCGAATGCCATTTCAATGGGCCGATTAATCGTTCTCCCAATTCCGCTTCATGCGCGTTCTCGTGCGGCTTAACCTCAAGCTCCGCTACGAAGGAACGGCTCAGAAGGAGTGGTCTGCCGTGACGGAAGACGTGCTTGCGGATCCGCGAACGGAAACACCGACCACGAAATCGGCATATGGGGACCTTGTCCGGATGGCGTATTTCGTTCTGCCGGGGACGGGAAAGCGCGTCTACCGGCTGGCGATCGCGCGCCGGATCGTGGACGGCACCGCGCGCGGCGCCCGGGACCGCTCGCCCGCCGGGCTGGCCCGCCGCCGCACCCGCGTGCTGCGCCGCGCGATGCGCCCGTCCCGGCGGCTGCGGATCGGCCTCGGGCCCTGGCTGCGCGCGCTGCCCGCGCAGCTGCCCGATCCCGCGCTCACCGCGATGCTGGCCAGGCTCGACCCGCACGTGCGGGTCGCCTACGTCCTGCGCCACATGCAGGGCCTGCCCCCGTACGCCGTCCGGGACCAGCTGGTCGAGCTGCGCGTCCGCGACCCGTGGCCGAAGATCCGGGCCGCGGAGGAGGTGCCGCCGCCGTCCGCCCGGCGCTCCGGCCGGTTCGAGTCCGCGCTGCGTCCCGTCCGGACCCGGTCCGCGGCGCCGCTCGCCGTCGCCGCCGTCCTCACGGCCGCGCTCGTCGCCGCCCTGGTGCTGACCGGCGGCGACGACGAGCCCGCGGCCCGGGAGCCGCGCCTGGTGTCCGCCGCGCCGGACGCCTGGACCCGCAGCCGCACCCTCGACGCCTGGCCGCCGCGCGGCGACCTCGCCGGCGACCGCGCGTTCACCCGGCGCGCCGCCGCCGCATGGGAGGCCGCGCCCGGCGAGCGCGCGGCCCGCCGCTCCGGCGGCGCCCCGCAGCTCCTCTACGCGGGCCGCGCCGGCGGCGGGCCCCTCGCGGTGCTGCGGCTCGGCGACCGGATCGCCCTCTACACGCCCGGCGGCGGCCTCGACGTCACGGCCGCCGGGACCGACCCGTCCGCCCCGATCGCGCTCGGCGGCGGCCGCTACCTCCTCGCGCCCTGGGACGCGGCGCCCGAGACCCTGGCGGGGGAGCGGCTCGCGACGTCGTCCGGCGTGACCGCCCCGGCCCGCGCGGACACCGGCTGCGGCCGCGGCCCGCTCTTCCACGTCGGCGAGAGGACGGTCGGCGACCTCGGCGGACCGCGCGCCACCGTCCTCACCTACCACTCGCCCGACTACCGCCCCGCCCGGACGGAGCGCCCGGCCCGGCTCGGCCCCGAAGGCAAGAAGATCTGGAACCGGCTCGCCTGCCAGACCGACCCTGCGCGGCCGGTCGCCGAGGCGATGGCGTGGAACTTCTGGTCGGGGACGATCCCGCACGGCGGCAAGCACGCCGACTGGGTCTGCACCCGCCTCACCCAGATCGGCGGCGGCACCACCGCGCGTGCCACGCTCCTCGGCACGAAGGACCGGGCCACGGGACCGTGCGACGCGCGCCGTCCGGTCAGCGGGACCTGGTGGAAGTCGCCGTCCGGCCGCTGGTACTACCTGGCCGCCGCCGGGCGCGGGCTCGTCCCGCACGCCGAAGGCGTCGACCGGTCCACCACGAAGCACCGCCTCCTCGTCGCGCCCGGCGCCCGTACCTCCCCGGTCACCGTCACCGCCCGCTGAAACCCGCCCTGGGTCAGGACGCACTTACCCGGATCGGGCACACTGGGAGGCCGAACGAGATTCAGGGAGTCGCTGATGGGCAACGGGCCCCTCTCCGGAGTGCGGGTGATCGAGCTGGCCGGGATCGGGCCCGGGCCGTTCGCCGCGATGCTGCTGGCCGACCTCGGCGCCGACGTCATCCGGGTGGACCGCGCGTCCGCGGTCCGGGACGGCGAGGCCACCGGCGGCACCGACTTCACCAACCGCGGCAAGCGCTCCATCGCGATCGACCTCAAGAGCGAGCGCGGCCGGGAGGTCGTGCTCCGCCTGGTCGAGAAGTCCGACGTCCTCCTCGAAGGGTTCCGGCCCGGCGTCACCGAGCGGCTCGGCATCGGCCCGGACGACTGCCTCGCCCGCAACCCCCGGCTCGTCTACGGGCGGATGACCGGCTGGGGCCAGGAGGGCCCCCTCGCGCCGACCGCCGGGCACGACGTCGGCTACATCGCCATCACCGGCGCGCTGCACGCCATCGGCCGCGCGGACGGCCCGCCGCAGGTCCCGATGAACCTGCTCGGCGACTTCGCGGGCGGCAGCATGTACCTCGTCGTCGGGATCCTGTCCGCGCTGCTGGAGTCGAGGACGAGCGGGCACGGCCAGGTCGTCGACGCCGCCATCGTGGACGGCACCGCTCACCTGTCCACGTTCATCCACGGCTTCCTCGCCGGGGGCCTCTGGGAGGACCGGCGCGGCGTCAACATGCTCGACACCGGCGCGCCCTGGTACGACGTGTACGAGACGTCCGACGGGCGCCACATGGCCGTCGGCGCCATCGAGCCCCAGTTCTACGCCGAGTTCCTGCGCCTCGCCGGCCTCGACGGCGAAGACCTGCCCGGCCAGCACGACCGGGCGGGCTGGCCCGTGCTGCGCGACCGGTTCGCCGCCCTGTTCCGGACGAGGACCCGCGACGAATGGGCGGAGATCTTCGTCCCGAGCGACGCCTGCGTGGCCCCGGTCCTCTCCATGACCGAGGCCACCGAGCACCCGTGGAACACCTCCCGCGAGGTGTTCCCAGAGCTGGGGGGCCGGTGCCAGCCCGCACCGGCCCCGCGCTTTTCCCGCACCCGGGCCGAGACCGACGGTGTTCCCGTCCTGCCCGGGGGCCAGACCCGTGCCGTCCTGGACGACCTCGGCTTCGACGACGCCGAGACCCTCCTCAAGGAGGGCGCCGTAGCCCAGGCCTGATTGGTCAGCTGACGGCGTCCGCCACGGCGGCCGACCAGAGGCGGAGTCCTTCGTCGATCTGCTCCTCATTGACGATCAGCGGCGGGATCATCCGGACGACGTTGCCGTACGCGCCGCAGGTCAGCAGCAGCAGCCCGCGCTCGGCGGCGGCCTTGTGCGCGCGCTGCGCCGTCTCGGCGTCGGGTTCGCCCTCCGGGGTGGTGAACTCGCTGGCCTGCATCAGCCCGAGTCCGCGGACGTCCCCGATCGCCGGATGGTCGGCGGCGACCTTGCGCAGCCCGTCGCTCAGCCGGGCGCCCTGCCGGGCCGAGTTGCCGACGAGGTCTTCGTCCTGGATGACCCGCAGCGTCGCGAGCGCGGCGGCGCAGGAGACCGCGTTGCCGCCGTAGGTGCCGCCCTGCGAGCCGGGACGCGCCTTCTCCATCAGCGCGGCGGGCGCGGCGATCGCCGACAGCGGGAACCCGCTGGCCAGGCCCTTGGCGGTGATCACGACGTCGGGGCGTGCCGCGGCGGCGTGCTCGTGGCCCCAGAAGCGGCCGGTCCGGCCGAAGCCGGTCTGCACCTCGTCCATGATCAGCAGGATGCCGTGCCGGTCGGCGCGCTCGCGCAGGCCGTCCAGGAACGCGGGCGGCGCGGGAATGTAGCCGCCCTCGCCGAGCACGGGTTCCACGACGAAAGCGGCGGTGTCGGAGGCGGGGGACGCGGTGACGAGCAGGTAGTCGAGCTCGCGCAGCGCGAACCGGGTCGCCTCCTCCTCGGACCAGCCGTACCGGAACGCCTGCGGGAACGGGGCGATCGCGGCGCCGGGCATCAGCGGGCCGATCCCGGCGCGGAACTTCGTGCCCGCCGTGGTCAGCGCGGCGGCGCCCATCGTCCGGCCGTGGAAGGAGCCGTGGAAGACGACGATGTTCTGCCGCCCGGTGGCGTGCCGGGCCAGCCGGATGGCCGCCTCGACGGCCTCGCTGCCGCTGTTGAGGTAGAAGAGCGAGTCGAGGCCCTCGGGCAGCACCTCGCCGAGCGCCTCGGTGAGCCGCAGCAGCGGCTCGTGCATGACCGTCGTGTACTGCCCGTGGATCAGCGTCCCGACCTGCTTCTGCGCCGCCTCGACCACGCGCGGGTGGCAGTGGCCGGTGTTGACGACTCCGATGCCCGCGGTGAAGTCCAGATGCCGGCGGCCGTCGGTGTCGTAAAGGTAGACGCCCTCGCCGCGCTCGGCCAGGACGGGGGTGGCCTGCTTGAGCAGGGGTGACAGCTGTGCCATGCGGCGCCTCCGGTCCGTCCGGTAGATTGTCGACAATCTGCAATGTAGGTGGCCGGTGGCCACGATGTAAAGCGCGGGCCCTGCTTATCCGGAAATGCGCGTGTCAGGGCACGCGGAGCCGGTCGATCGAGTCGGTCATGTGCTCCTCGATGAGGGTCAGCAGCCGCTCCTCCTCCCCGTCGCCGATCGCGTCGACCAGCCGCCGGTGCTCCTCGACCAGCTCGGACGGCTCCGGATAGGTGTCCTGCAGCGCGTTCAGGCACATCCGGGTCTCCACCAGCAGGGTGTGCGCCATCCGCTCCAGCCGGTGGCTGCCCGACGAGCTGACGAGCACCTCGTGGAAGGCCTGGTCGGCGTCGCTCATCGCGACCCGGTCGCGCTGGCTCGCGGCCTCGACCAGGGCGTCCAGCGCGTCGGTGAGCCGGGCCACCGCCTCCCCGCGGTTCCGCTCCATGATCAGCTGGCAGGCCTCGCGCTCGATCGCGAGCCGGGCGAGGTAGACGTCCTCGACGTCGCCCTCGTCCAGCGTGATCACGAACAGCCCGCGGTGCGGCTCGCTGACCAGCAGGCCCTCCTGGACGAGCCGCTGCATCGCCTCGCGCAGCGGGCCCCGGCTGATGCCGAGCCGGCCCGCCAGCTCGGCCTCGCCGAGCTGCGCGCCGGGTTCCAGCGACCCGTACATGATCGCCGAGCGCAGCTCGTCCGAGACGAGCTCCACGGTCGACTTGCGGGGGACAGGTTCCAGCTCACCCAAACGGCCCATGCCGCGGGCCCCTTTCGTCATCTGTCAGGTACGCCGTCCCCGCTCGGAGACCGGCCCGGCGGCGCCGGCGGGGACGCTGGGGTCGGGGGCGGGGACGGCGAACAGCCGGCCCAGCCCGGTGCGCGGCGGGATCCCCCCGGGCCCGGCGGCGAGCCGCAGCCCCTCCCACACGCTCACCTGGTTGGCGGTCAGGACCGGCTTGCCGATCCGCGCCTCGAGCTCGTCCAGCCAGGACACGGTGTGCAGCGCGGTGTCGGGCACCAGCACCGCCTCGGCGTCCGGATGGTCGTTGGCGGCCACGAACGCGAGCACCTCGGCGCGGCCGAGCGTGCCGACCTCGGCGGCGGTGATGATGCCGCGGCAGGACAGCGCCACGACCTCGATGCCCGCGTGGCCGAGGAACCCGACGAACCGCTCGGCGACGTCGGTCGGGTACGTCGCGGCGACCGCGACCCTGGTCACGCCGAGCGCGCGCGCCGCGTTCACGAACGCGAACGAGGTGCTGGACGCCGGCACGCCCGCCGCCTCGGCGACACCCCTGACCTGCTGCTCGGCGCCGTCCCAGCCGAACACGAAGCTCCCGCTGGTGCAGGCCCACACGGCCGCCCGGACGTTCATTTCGCGCAGCGCGCGGGCGCCGTCGCCCAGGACGTCGTCGCCGCCGATGTCCAGCAGCGCGTCGATACGGTGGGCGTCCTCGCGCATCAGCGTGTGGACGACCGGAAGGCGCACCTCGCCCAGGAGGCGCTCGATGGCCGGGTAGTCGTCCTCGGCGCTGTAGCCGGGGTACAGGAAACCCGCGCTCAACACGTTCTGGTGCATGGAATCAGCAATCCTAACGCTCGGGGCGGTCAGGCCGCCGTGGACGGCGCCAGCTGTACCAGCGACTGCCCGGGACCGGCCGCGGAGCGGCCCATCGCGCGCAGCGCCGTGCACATCGTGACCTGGTTGGCGGTGAGGACCGGCTTGCCGATCATCTGTTCCAGCGGCGCGATGATGTCGTAGGTCGGCACGTTCGTGCAGCTGATGTAGACGGCCTCCGCCTCCGGCCCGTCGACCGACGAGACGGCCGAGACGATCTCGCCGTAGCCGACCTTCCAGATGTGGCTGAGCAGCCCCATCCCGACCGACGACACGACCTCGATGCCGTACTCGTTCAGGAACGACACCAGCCGCTCGGTGACCGCGTCGATGTAGGGGGTGACGACCGCGATCCGGTTGACGTTGAGCAGCGCCAGCGACTCCACCAGCGCGCCGGACGTCGTCGTCGAGACCGGCGCCCCCGCCGACAGCATCGACTGGTTCAGCTGGATCTCGCCCGCCTTGCCGCGGATGAAGCTGCCCGAGGCGCAGGCGTAGGCGACGGCGAGCGGCTCGGGCGCCAGCACGTCCCGGGTGGCCTGCCGGACGATCGACTGGTCCGACAGCGCGGAGGCCATCTCGACCGTCACCGGCACCGGTACGTACGGCAGCCGGGTCATGTACAGCGACACGTCGTCGGGCGTCCACCGCCAGAGCTCGCGGTCGAGGGCGAAGTCGAACGGCGCGACCACGCCGATGCCGTGCTGGGCGAGCAGCTCGGGGCCGACGACCAGCGTGGGGTCGAATGTCATCTGCGCGGCCACCGCTCTAAGAGTCCGCACGGCTGTAGACCAGGCGTTCGCCGGCTCCGCCGGAGCGCCAGACGTCGTTGCACGCCTCGGCCATCCGGTCGAGGCCGTCGACGATCGTCGCGTACACGTTGCCGGGGACCCAGCCCACGTCCCCGTTCAGCAGCAGGTTGTTGCGCCCGTAGAAGATCGCGAGGTCGATGACGCCGGGCAGCGCGTGGATGCCCTTCTCCTCCTTGAACCGCCGGTCGAGCATGCCGCCGGCGAACGAGAAGTAGACGACGTCGCCCGGGATGGGGGTGACCGTGGGGTTCTCCAGGCCGACCTCCTCCTCGGCGAACCGCTCGATCATCGTGTAGACCTCGTTGCGGGCGTACTTGGCGTGGTAGGCGTCGCCACCGAGGGGCAGGGCTCGCCAGACGGCCTCACAGGTCCGCGGCGCGTCCTTCTCCAGCAGTTCCGCGACGCACGAGACGCCGCGGCGCTCCAGTGTGATGGTCATGAGCTTGGGCATGCTGGACCTCCCCGTGCACAGGGGTGGGCGAAGGCGTCGCCACCCGAAAGGACTCTCCGTGTTTGGCTCCCTGGGGAGCTGTTAGAGCGCTCTGGGATCCGTCCTGGCCTTGCATGGGCAGCGGTTGCGACGGTCTTGCAGCACACGTCTCAGTGCGGTGACCAGGGCCGAGGTGCACCGTGCTGATTGTTGACAATCCTACGAACGCTTCCTAGCGTGTCAATGCCTCCCCGAGATGCCTTCGTGTAAAACACCGCACAGAGCCTGGAAGTGGCGCCGATGGAGCATGTTCCGCCCGCACCCGGCGGGCCGCCCGACGTGGTGGTGCTGACGGGGGACGTGATGCCGCCCGGCATGGCCGAGGTGGAGCGGCTCGCGCGCGTCCGGTACGTGCGCGAGCCGGAGCTCGCCGAGGCCCTTCCCGGCGCGGACGTCTTCTTCATGTGGGACTTCCTCTCCGACGCCGTCGCCGGCGCCTGGCCTTCAAGCGGCGGTCCGGGCTGGGTGCACATCGCGAGCGCCGGGGTCGAGCGCCTGATGTTCCCCGGCCTGATCGAGGGCGACGCCGTGGTCACCAACTCGCGCGGGGTCTTCGACGAGCCGATCGCGGAGTACGTCCTCGGGCTGGTGCTCACGTTCGCCAAGGACCTGCACACGACCGTCCGGCTGCAGGGGGAGCGGCGCTGGCGGCACCGCGAGACCGAGGGGATCACCGGCGCCCGCGCGCTGGTCGCGGGCACCGGACCGATCGGCCGCGCGATCGGCCGCCGGCTGTCCGCCGCGGGCCTGGCGGTCTCCGGGCTCGGCCGCACCGCCCGCGACGCCGATCCCGACCTCGGCACCGTCCACCCGATGGAGCGGATGGACGAGGCGCTCGCCGCCGCCGACTACGTCGTGCTGGCCGCGCCGCTCACACCGCAGACCCGCGGCATGATCGACGCCGCGGCGCTGGACCGGATGCGGCCGTCCGCGCGGCTGATCAACGTGGGCCGCGGCGCGCTGGTGGCGGAGGCCGACCTGGTCAAGGCGCTGCGCGACGGCCGCATCGCGGGCGCGGCGCTCGACGTGTTCGAGGACGAGCCGCTCCCGGAGTCGTCGCCCCTGTGGGCCATGCCCAACGTGATCGTCTCGCCGCACATGTCGGGCGACGTCGTCGGCTGGCGCGACGAGCTGGTCCGGCTGTTCGCCGACAACCTCGGCCGCCACGTGGCGGGCCGCCCGCTGCGCAACGTCGTGGACAAGCGGCTCGGCTACGTCGGGTCCTGAACCGGGTCTGACCAGAGGGGGATGCCATGACCGACGCGGCCGACCTGACCGCGACCGAACTGATCGAGGCGTACGAGGCCGGGACGCTCTCGCCGGTCGAGGCCGCCGAGGCCGTCCTCGCCCGGATCGAGCGGGACGACCCGAAGATCAACGCGTTCTGCCTCGTCGACGCGGAGACCACCCTCGCCATGGCCCGCGACGCCGCCGACCGGCGCCGGCGCGGCGCCACGCTCGGCCCGCTGGACGGCGTGCCCGTCTCGATCAAGGACATCCTGCTCACCCGCGGCTGGCCGACGCTGCGCGGCTCCGCGACCGCCGACCCGTCCGGCCCCTGGGACGAGGATTCCCCGGCCGTCGCCCGGCTGCGCGAGCAGGGCGCGGTGTTCGTCGGGAAGACGACCACGCCCGAGTTCGCGTGGAAGGGCGTGACCGACAACCCCGTCGACGGCGTCACCCGCAACCCGTGGGACACCTCCCGCACGCCCGGGGGGTCGTCCGGCGGCGCGGCGGCGGCGGTCGCGGCGGGCATGGCGCCGCTCGCGCTCGGCACCGACGGCGGCGGCTCGGTCCGCATCCCCGCCGCGTTCACCGGCACCTTCACGATCAAGCCGACC
Source organism: Actinomadura sp. 3N508 (assembly GCF_044326375.1). NCBI lineage: Bacteria > Bacillati > Actinomycetota > Actinomycetes > Streptosporangiales > Thermomonosporaceae > Actinomadura > Actinomadura sp. 3N508. The sequence goes on along the minus strand of NZ_JBIRAX010000004.1, from coordinate 182,378 downwards.
TACGGCCGCATCCCGCACTACCCGGCGAGCGCGTTCGGGACGCTCGCGCACACCGGCCCGATGACCAACACGGTCGCGGACGCGGCGCTGCTGCTCGACGCGGTCTCCGCCGCCGACGGCCGCGACTGGTCGGCGCTGCCCCCGCCGGACGTCGTGTTCAGCGAGGCCGGTCCCGACGACCTGACCGGCCTGCGCGTCGCGTTCAGCCCCGACCTCGGGTTCGCGAAGGTCGATCCGGAGATCGCGGCGTCCGTCGCGGCCGCCGCCGAGGTGTTCACCGAGCTGGGCGCGAAGGTCGAGCAGGCAGATCCGGGCTTCACCGACCCGGTCGAGGAGTTCGAGGTGCTGTGGTTCGCGGGCGCCGCCAAGGTGGTCGAGAAGCTGTCGCCCGAGGCCCGCGCGAAGCTCGATCCGGGGCTGCGGGAGATCTGCGAGCAGGGCGCGCGGTACTCGGCCGTCGAATACCTCACCGCCACGGCCCGCCGCATGGACCTGGGCCAACGCATGGGCCTGTTCCACGAGCGGTACGACCTGCTGCTCACCCCGACGATGCCGATCGCCGCGTTCGAGGCGGGCGTCGAGGTCCCGGCGGGGTCGGCCTCGCGCCGCTGGACGAGCTGGACCCCGTTCACCTACCCGTTCAACATGACCCAGCAGCCCGCGGCGAGCCTGCCGTGCGGCTTCACCTCCGCGGGCCTGCCCATCGGGCTCCAGGTCGTCGGCGCGCGGCACGCCGACGCGCTGGTCATGGCCGCGTGCGCCGCCTACGAGCGGGCGCGCCCGTGGAAGCGGTTCAATCGAGCGGGGTGACCGCGCGCTCCTAGTCGTCCTCGGGGCGGTTCAGTTCCTTCTCGCGCCGCTTCTGCCTGCTGGACTTGCGGCGCTTCACGCCGACGCCGCCCCAGAACGCGAACCCCTTGACGACGACCGTCGGCGAGCCCGGCGCGCCGGGGCCGCTGGCCCGGTTGTCGAACCCGCCCATGATCCCGAGGCCCTTGACGTGGACGGTGATGTCGTCCGGCACGATGACCTCGCAGCCGCCCATGATCGCCAGGGCGCGGATCGTCGTGACCGGCTCATTGAACCGCGCCTCGCGCAGGTCGATCTTGCCGCCGCCCCAGAACGCGAACGCGCGGAACCTGCGGGGCACGTTCCACACGCCGGTCCGGTTGAACCCGCTCATGATGCCGATCCCGGTCTTCCAGGACGGCGCGCTCTCCAGCGGGCGCCAGTCCGCGGCCGTCCCCGTGGGCAGCGGGGCGGGCGCCGCCGCTCCGGGCGCGGGCAGGTCGCGGGTGATCGGCTCCAGATCCGCGTACGTCTTGGCCGCGTACACCGCGTCCAGGCGCTCGTCCAGCTCCGCCAGGGTCAGCCGCCCGTCACCGGCCGCGTCGCGCAGCACCTGCGCGACCCGCTCGCGGTCCGCATCACCGGCGCGCATCTCCGGCGGGCCGGGGGTTCCGGCGGGTTCGGGGAGGTTCGTCATGCCGGAAGCCTAGCCCGGAGCGCCGCGCCGCGCCGCAGAGCGCGCGCCGCGCCTCATCCGGGCCGCAGGCCGGGGCCGGGAAGGAAGCGCCCGGTGCGGGCGTCGGCGGGCTCCCCGTCCTCGGCGACGAGCTCGCCGCGCAGGTAGGTCTGGACCACCCGGCCGGTGAAGGCGCGACCGTCGTAGGGCGTCCAGCCGGCCTTGGAGTGGACGCCGGTGTCGCGGACCGTCCATGTCCGCGACGGGTCCACGAGCACGAGGTCGGCGTCCGAGCCCGGCGCCACGCGGCCCTTACGCGGCCACAGCCCGTACAGCCGGGCCGGGACCTCCGCGTAGAGGCGCGCCACGTCCTCGTAGGAGATGAGCTGGCGTGCGGCGGCGTCGAGGAGCGCGGGCATCGTCGTGTCCAGGCCCGGCAGCCCGAAGTGGACGTCCCAGATCCCGCCGGACGTCTTCTGCTCCCGCGTCGACGGCGCGTGGTCGGACGAGACGTGCGTGAGCGTCCCGTCGCGCAGCAGCCGCCACATCTCCTCCTCGTCGGCGTCGCAGTGGGCGCGGGCGGGCGGCGTGAACTTGCGGAACGGGCCGTGCTCCAGGACCTCGTCCTCGCGGAGCAGCAGGTACTGCGGGCAGGTCTCGGCGAACAGCCGGGCGCCGCCCGCGCGCTCCCGCGCGAGGTACGCGGCGACCTCCGGATGGCTGACGTGGGCGACGGCCGCGCGCGCCCCCGCCTTGCGGACGAGCACGCCCGCGACCAGCGCGGCGACGACCTCCGCCGCGCGCTCGCGCCACTGCGGGACGATCCCGCCGTCGTCGCGGCCCTCCGCGCGCAGCACCTCCCCGGCGGACTCGGTCAGCGACTCGTCCTCGCAGTGCAGCAGGCTGACCGCGCCCGTCTCGGCGGCCGTGCGCAGATGCCGCCGCAGCGCGGCGGCGTCGTGCCCCGGCACGCCGTGCGTGGTGCACGTGAAGACCTTGAAGAAGGCGGCGCCCGCCTCCCACAGTGGCCGGACCTCCCGCTCGGCGCCCGGCCAGGCGTGCGCCGCGAGCGCGAAGTCGACGTTGGCGCGGCCGGCCAGATGGGCGGTCTTCGCCGCGAGGTCACCGGCGGTCCGGACCGGCCCGCCGTGCGCGTGCTCGATGATCGTCGTCGTCCCGGCGGCGGCCGCGGCGCGGGTGCCGTGCGGGAAGTCCTCCCGGTCGGTGGCGCCGGGGTCCATGAGGTGGACGTGGGTGTCGACGCCGCCGGGCAGCACGAGGAGCCCGGAGGCGTCCACCCGCCGCCGCGCCGTCAGGCCGCCGCCGCTGAGGCCGGTGACGCGGCCGCCGCGGACGGCGACGTCGGCGCGGCGGCGTCCCGTGGCGGTGACGACGGTGCCGCCGGAGATCACGAGGTCGAGGTAGGCCACGGGGCGTCCCTCAGATCCGGTACTTCGCGACGGCGGGCTCCGACAGCCGGATCCCGAACCCCGGCTCGCCGGACAGCTCGATGTGCCCGTCGCGCACGGTGATCGGCTCCTCCATGATCGGCTGCCACCAGGGCTGGTACTCCTGCCACACCGCGTTCGGCGCGGCGCAGGCGAGGTGCGCCGAGTGCTCCATGAACAGGTGCGGCGTGACGGGCAGCCCGAACGCCTCGCAGACGTGCGCTGCCTTCATCCACTCGGTGACGCCGCCCATGCGCATCAGGTCGGGCATGACGTAGTCGGCCGCCCTGGCGCGGGCGAGCGTCAGCAGCTCGTCCTTGAAGTAGTTGGACTCGCCCGTGCACAGCGGCATGGGCGTCCCCGCGGCGGCGGCCGTGTAGTCGTCCACCCGGCCGTGGGGGATGGGCTCCTCCAGCCAGAAGACGTCGTGCTCGGCGAACAGCCGGGCCATGTGGAGCGTCCGCTTGAGGTCCCACGCCTGGTTGGCGTCCACCATCAGCTTCACGTCCGGGCCGACGGCCTCGCGCACGACCTGGACGCGCAGGACGTCCTCGTAGGGGTCGGGGAGCCCGGCCCGCATCTTGACCGCGCGGAAGCCCTGGTCGACCAGGTCGCGGGCCTCCGCCGCCAGCTCGTCGACCGTCCGGTCGAGCCACAGGCCCTGGCTGGCGTAGGTCTCGATCCTGGTGCGGAACCCGCCGAGGAGCCGGTGCACGGGCAGGCCGGCGGCCTGGCCCGCGACGTCCCAGCAGGCGGTGTCCAGCGCGGACATCGCGAGGGCGGCGACGCCGCTGCGGCCGATGAACCCGGACGCGCCCGCCATCCACCCCCAGTGCGCCTCGCGGGCGAGGGCGTCCTCGCCCACCAGCGTCTCGCCGAGGTCCTCGATGAACTGGACGAGGGACGCGACCCGTCCCTGCCCGAACGCGAAGCTCCACGCGACGCCCTCGTGCCCGTCCCGCGTCCGCACCCGCACCAGCGCCGTGTCGATCGCGGGGATCGGGAAGGCCGCGGTGACGAGCGGCCGGTCGAGCGGGATGGACAGGAAGTCCGTCCGCACTTCGGTGACGGTCGTTCCGGAGGTCATGGGGTGCTCCTCTCCTCGGCGGTGCGGCGGCGGAACGGGCGCGCGAGCGCCGCGAGGACGCGCCGCAGCAGCGACCCGCCCGCGAGCCCGAGCACGTCGATCGAGTCGCCGGCCCGCGCCCGCTCCACGGGCTCGGGGCGTTCGGGGGTCTCGGAGATCTCGGGCGTCTCGGCGGCGAGTTGTGCGGCCAGCGCGTCCGCGAACTGGCCGATGATCTTGTCGCCGACGTCGGCGATGACGCCGCGGCCGAGCTGCGCTGGCTTCCCGGTGATGTCGAGGTCGGTGAGCACCTCGACCCGGGTCGCCCCCTCCCCGGCGGCGAGACGCATGGTGACCGTGGCGGCGGCGGTGCCCGCGCCGCGCGCGTCCTTGCCCCTGGCGGTGAGCGTCGCCGTATGGGACGCGGGGTCGCGGGACGTGAACTCGGCGCGCCCCTTGTAGGTGAGGGTGACCGGCCCGACCTTGGCCTTGACGCGGCCGGTGAAGACGTCGCCGTCCACCGATTCGAGCGTCGCGCCGGGCATGCAGGGCGCGACCCGCTCGACGTCGAGCAGGACGGCCCACGCCTCCTCCACCGGGACGGGCACGGTGAAGGTGTTCTCGATCCGCATGTCAGTTCACCTGGCCTATGGCGGACGTCCCCGCGAGCCAGCGGTAGGTGAGCAGGACGTTCAGCCGGTGGTTGGACCGGACGAGCGCGGCGAACCGGTCCGCCTCCGCGGGGCCCGCGCCGGGGACGACGTCCGCCAGCGGCAGCGGGTCGTCCAGCGCGACCTCGTCGAGCGCCTTCTCCACGCTCGCGCCCGCGTCGCGCAGCCGCGCGACCGAGGACGCCACATGGTGCAGGTAGTGCAGGTGCCAGCTGATGCCGGGCTCGGCGGCGGCGAGCGGCCCGTGCCCGGGAACGAGCGTGTCCACCCGGATCGCGGCCTTCAGCGCCTGGATCGAGCGGGCGTAGCCGACCGGGTCGCCCGCCAGCAGCATCGGCGGGATGCCGTGGTGGCGCAGGAAGTTGCCGACCCACGCCACCTTCGCGTCCGGGACGTGCACGACGGTGTCGCCCGATCCGTTGCCGGGCCCGAAGTGCCACAGGTGGACGACGCGCCCGCCGAGGTCGATCTCGCAGAACCGGTCGAACACGATGTCCGGCTGCCGCCAGGTGACGACGTCGTCCAGGCCGTCGTCGCCGTACATGCTGCTGAGCCGCAGCTCCTTCTCGTGCTCCAGCGAGATCGACGCCATGGACGCCTTGTTCAGCCGCGAAGAGACCAGCGTGACGTCGTCGCCGAACGCGGAGTTCCCGAACGTGTGGTCGCCGTGGAAGGTGGTGTTGGCCAGGTACCGGACGGGCTTGCCGGTGAGCTCCGCGACGACCTCCTGGAGGTAGCGGCCGACGCCCGGGGTGATGCCGGAGTCGATCACCATCGCGGCGTCGTCGCCGACGATGAGCCCGTTGTTGTCCTTGGGGATCCGGTTGGCCATCAGCGCGTACACGCCGCCGGCCAGTTCCACCGGGTTCAGCCGGAGCCCGCGCGGGCTGAGGTTCGGCGGGACGAAGTCCTCCTGTCGTTCGCTCATCTCGTGGATCACGGGCAACGGCCAGCAGACCACCTTCGCCTCCCATTCATGTACGTCTTTATGTATCTTGATACCTAAAAGCTAACCAGGTGCCCCGGGGCCGTCAAGGGGCGGCCCGGACGCGGCCCGCAGGAGGTGCCCGCCATGACGCCCGTCAGGACGAGAAGCAGGGTCCATGTGCTCGCGCTGGGCGGCACGATCGCGATGACCGGGCGGGAGCCGGGGCGGGGCGTCCGGCCGGAGCTCGACGCCCGCGCGCTGGTGGCCGGGGTCCCCGCGCTCGCGTCCGTCGCCGACATCGGCTTCGACGCCGTGCGCCCCGTGCCGGGGGCGGAGTTGCGGCTCGGCGACATCACGGCGGTCGCCGCGCGGGCGGGGGAACTGCTCGACGGCCGGGACGGCGTGGACGGCGTGGTCGTCACCCAGGGCACCGACACGCTCGAAGAGACCGCGTTCGCCCTCGACCTGCTGTGCGGTTCGGACCGCCCCGTCGTGGTGACCGGCGCGATGCGCAACCCGGACATGCCGGGCGCGGACGGTCCGGCGAACCTGCTGGCCGCGGTGCGGGTCGCCGCGAGCGGGGCCGCCGCCGGCGCCGGGACCGTCGTGGTGCTGAACGACGAGATCCACGCGGCGCGGTTCGTGCGCAAGGGCCACACCTCGCGGCCGTCGGCGTTCGGCGGCGCGGGGGCCGGGCCGATCGGCTGGGTCGCCGAGGAACGTGTCCGGATGCCGCTGCGTCCCGCGCGGCGGGTGCGGGTCGTCGCGCCGCCGGTCGCGGAGCCGCCGCCGGTCGCGCTCGTCACGGCCGCGCTCGGGGACGACGGCCGCCTCCTGTCCCGCCTCCCCGAGCTCGGCTACGCGGGGGCCGTGATCGCCGCGTTCGGCGCGGGTCACCTGCCGCACCGGATGGCCGACGAGGCGGCCCGGCTCGCGGGGTCGATGCCGGTCGTCCTCGCGTCCCGGACGGGCGCCGGAGAGGGGTTCCGCGACACCTACGCCTTCCCCGGCTCCGAGAGCGACCTGCTGGGACGGGGTCTGATCGGCGCGGGCGCGCTCGACCCGGCCAAGGCGCGCGTGCTGCTGTCGCTCGCCCTCGCCGCCGGCTGGGACGCCCGCCGGATCTCGGACGCGATCGAGCGCCTGTCCGCCTGAGGGGATTGCGGCGGCCCCGGCACTTAGGTAATTTGATACATAAATCGAGACATAAAGGGGAGGCGGGCGACGTGGGGCGATGGACGGCCGAGGACGACACGGTGGCGTGCGCGCTGGACGTCAACGGCCGCGCGGAGGCGGTCCGCGTCCCGCCGCGGCGGACCCTGGCCGACGCGCTGCGCGACCACGGGCTCACCGGCACGCGCCTCGGCTGCGAGCACGGCGTCTGCGGGGCCTGCACGGTGCTGATGGACGGCCGTCCCGTCCGGTCGTGCCTGGCGCTGGCGGTCCAGGCGGAGGGCTCGCGCATCGAGACGATCGAGGGCGGCGCGCCCGAGCTGGCGGCGCTGCGGCGCGCGTTCGACGCGGGCGGCGCGCTCCAGTGCGGGTTCTGCACGCCCGGGTTCCTGATGCTCGCGGCCGGGCTGCTGCGCGACGAGCCGGACGCGTCCCCCGAGCGGGTCCGCGAGGTGATCAGCTCCAACCTGTGCCGCTGCACCGGCGGCGTGCCGATCCTGAACGCCGTCCTCGCCGCGCAGCGGGAGCTGGCCGGGAGCGCGCGGTGAAGCCGCCGCCGTTCGCCTACGCGCGGGCCGCGACCCTCGACGAGGCGCTCACGCTGGTCACCGAGGCCGGGGACGAGGCCAAGCTCCTCGCGGGCGGGCAGAGCCTGCTGCCGCTGCTGTCCTACCGGCTCGCCAGGCCGACCCACCTCGTCGACATCGGCCGCCTGCCCGGCCTGGACGGCATCGACCGGTCCGGCGGCGGCCTCGCGATCGGCGGCCTCGCCCGGCACACCGCCGTGGAACGCTCCGCCGAGCTGGCCGGGCCGTGGCGCGCGATCCGCGAGGCCGCCTCCCTGATCGGGCACCTGCCGATCAGGGAGCGCGGGACGTTCGGCGGCAGCCTCGCGCACGCCGACCCGTCCGCCGAGCTGCCCGTCGTCGCCGTCGCGCTCGACGCGGAGTTCGTGCTGCGGTCGGCGGCCGGGACACGGAACGTCCCGGCGGCGGAGTTCTTCACGGGCCCCTTCATGACGGTCATCGACCCGGCGGAGGTGCTCGTGCGGGCCGAGTTCCCCGTGCCGCCGCCGGGGCTGCGCAGCGCGTTCGAGGAGTTCACCGCCCGCTCCGGCGACTTCGCGCTCGTCTCCGCTGCGGTCGCGCTCGCGCCGGGGGAGGACGGCACCGCGCGGCACGTCCGGATCGCGCTCGGGTCCGTCGGGCCCGTCCCGGTCCGGGCGCGGGAGGCGGAGGCGGCGCTGGACGGCGCGGCGCTCACCCCGGACGCCGCCGCGGCGGCCGCGCGGATCGCGGCCACCGAGGCCGACCCGGGCGAGGACGCCTTCGCCGGGGCGGCGTTCCGCCGCGACCTCGTCGCGGTGCTGGTCGAACGGGCGCTGACCCGGCTCATCGACGCAACGGACGAGGGAGGCAGGCCATGACCGGCATCATCGGCGGCGACGTGCGGCGGGACGCCAACGCCGCGCTCCTCGCGGGCACCGCCCGCTACGTGGCCGACCTGCGCCGCGACGGCGAGGTCCACGCCCGCGTCGTGCGCAGCCCGGTCGCGCACGCGCGGATCGCCTCGATCGACGTGACCGAGGCCGCGGCGCATCCGGGGGTGGTGGCGGTGCTCACCGCCGCCGACCTGCCGGACGTCCGCATCCCGATCCGGCTGCCGATGTTCGAGACGCCGGAGGCGAACCGGTTCCTGCAGCCGCCGCTCGCGCGCGGCGTCGTCCGGTACGTGGGCGAGCCGATCGCCGTCGTCGTCGCGGCCGACCCCTACGTCGCCGAGGACGCGGCCGAGCTCGTCGACGTCGACCTGGACGAGCTGCCCCCGGTCACCGCCCTGGCGGACGCGGCGGACGCGGAGCCCGTCCACCCCGGGGTGGGCACGAACGTCGTCAACACCGTCCCGCTCCGCCACGGCGACGTGGACGCCGCGTTCGCCGCCGCAGACGTCGTCGTACGGGAGCGGTTCCGGATGCACCGGCACACCGCCGTCCCGATGGAGACCCGCGGGCTCCTCGCGGAGGTCGACGAGGTCACCGGGCGGCTCACGCTGTGGGGCGGCGCCAAGGTCAAGCACTCGGTGCGGCAGGCGCTCGCCGGGATGCTCGGCATGCCCGCCGACCGGATCCGGGTCGCGGAGGTGAACGTCGGCGGCGGCTTCGGCGTGCGCGGCGAGACCTACCCGGAGGACTTCCTGGTCGCGTTCCTCGCGCTGCGGCTGCGCCGCCCGGTGAAGTGGGTCGAGGACCGCGCCGAGCACTTCGTCGCCACCAACCACGCCCGCGAGCAGGAGCACGAGCTGGAGATCGCGGCCACCGCCGACGGGCGGCTGCTCGCCTTCCGGGACCGGGCCGTCGCCGACCACGGCGCCTACGTCCGCTCCCAGGGCATCCTGCCGGAGCTGCTGCCCGCACAGCAGATCGCGGGCCCGTACCGCTGGGCGGCGTTCTCCGTGGAGTCGACCGGCGTCATCACGAACCGGACACCGGTCGGTACCTACCGCGGGCCCGGCATGACCGAGGTGACGTTCGCCCGCGAGCGCTTGCTCGACATGCTGGCCGCGCGCCTCGGCGCCGACCCGGCCGAGCTGCGGCGGCGCAACCTGATCACGGCCGACGCGATGCCGTTCACGTTCGCGATGGCCGAGGGCTCGGCCGTGCCCGCCATCACCTACGAGAGCGGCGACTACCCGTCGGCCCTGGACGAGCTGCTCGACGCCGCCGGATACGACGACCTCAAGCGCGAGACCGCCCGGCGCCGCGCCGCGGGCGAATGCGTCGGCGTCGGCCTCGCCGCGTACATCGAGATCGGCGCGATCGGGCCGTTCGAGGAGGCGCGCGTCGTCCCGGACGCGGGCGGCGGGTTCACCGTCCACATCGGGTCCAGCTCGCTCGGGCAGGGCGTCGAGACGGTGATCGCGCAGATCGTCGCGGACGTCCTGCGCGTCCCCGTCCGGGACGTCACGGTCGACGTCTCCGGCACCGACGAGATCCCCATGGGCTTCGGCGCGTTCGCGAGCCGCTCCACCCCGGTCGCGGGGAACGCCGTCCTGCTCGCCGCGCGCGACCTGCGTGCCAGGGCCGCCGAGGCGCTCGGCGCGGACCCCGGCGACGTCGAGTTCGCGGCGGGCTCCGTCCGCGCGGCCGGGGCCTTGCTGCCGGTCGGGAAGCTGGGGGAGGGGCGCGGCCGGTTCGACAAGCCCCGCCCGACGTTCTCGTTCGGGGGCGCGCTGTCGCTCGTCGGCGTGGACCGTCCGACCGGCCGCGTCCGCGTGCTGCGCCACATCGTGATGCACGACGTGGGACGGGCCGTCAATCCGGCCCTGGTCCGCGGGCAGCTCGCGGGCGCCGCGTCGCAGGGGATAGGCGGCGCGCTGCTGGAGGAGCTCCTCTATGACGCGCAGGGGCAGCCGCTGTCCACGACCTTCGGCGACTACCGGATGCCGACCGCGGCGGAGCTGCCCGAGATCGAGACCGTGGTGGTCGAGCACCGGCCGCCCGCGTCCAACCCGCTGGGCGCGAAGGGCGCGGGGGAGGCGGGGATGGTCGCCACGCCCGCCGCGATCGCCAACGCGGTCGCCGACGCGCTCGGCCCGGACGCGCCGGTCACCCGGCTCCCGCTCACCCCCGACCGCGTCCGCGCGCTCCTGCGCTGACGCGACCGGCGTGCGGCGGCCCCGGGGGCGCTCAGCGCTCGCCGCGCAGCGGGACGCCCTTGCCCTCCAGCTCGTCCAGCAGGGCGAGGCCCTCCTCCGCCCACGCGATCTCGGCCCGCGCCTTGAGGACCTCGCCCCGGAAGGCGAGCATGCGGAACGCGACGATCGCCTCGTGCTCCTCCTCCGGCCGCTGCTCCAGCCGGCGGCGCAGCAGCGACACCCGGCGCGCGTCCAGGTCGGACAGCATCTGCTCCCGGTCCCGGAGCGCGCGGGTGAAGTGGCGCAGGTGCTCCTGGAGCTGGTGGCGTGCCGCCTCGTAGGTGGCCTGCTCGAAGTGCGCCGCCTTCAGCCGGTACGGGTCGCGCTCGGACTGGTACGGGATGGGCTCCCGCTCCCACCGCTGCAGCTCGGCGACGCCCGCCTCGTTGATCGAGTAGACGCGCTTCTCGGCGCGCTCGCCCCGCGGCACGACCTCGACGTCCACCAGGCCGTCGCGCTCCATCCGGCGCAGCTCCGGATAGATCTGGCTGTGCGGCGCGCTCCACACGTACGCGACGCTGCCGTCGAAGTACTTGACCAGCTCGTACCCCGTCATGGGCTGGGCGGTGAGCGTGGCGAGCAGCGCGTGGCGCAGTGACATCGACGTCCCCATTGGTCCACCGGGCAGTGATCCATAACAGTATCAAGAGACATACCCGTGGACCGGTGGCCGGCCGGGCGGTCAGCCCGCCGGTTCCAGCCGGACGACGACCGACTTGGACGTCGGGGTGTTGCTGATCTCGGCGGTGCTGTCGAGCGGGACGAGCACGTTCGTCTCCGGGAAGTACGCCGCCGCGCAGCCCCGCGCCGTCGGGTACGACACGACGCGGAACGACGGCGCCCGCCGCTCGACCGTGCCTGCGGAAGGGTCCGCCCACTCCGACACCAGATCGACCATCGCCCCGTCGTCCAGGCCCAGGGCGGCCAGGTCGGACGGGTTGACGAACACGACGCGGCGCCCGGCCTTGATGCCGCGGTAGCGGTCGTCCAGGCCGTAGATCGTGGTGTTGTACTGGTCGTGGCTCCGGACGGTCTGCAGCAGCAGCCGCCCCTCCGGGACCCGCAGCACCTCCAGCTCGTTGACCGTCAGGTTGGCCTTGCCCGTCGCGGTCGGGAACCTGCGCTCGTCGCGCGGCGCATGCGGGAGCGTGAACCCGCCGGACTCCCGGACGCGCGCGTTGTAGCGCTCGAAGCCGGGCACGACCCGCGAGACGTGGTCGCGGACGACGTCGTAGTCGCGCTCCATCGCGTCCCAGCCGATGCCCGAATCGGGCAGCACTGCGCTCGCGAGGCGGCACACGATCGACACCTCCGACAGCAGCTGCGGCGACGCCGGAGCCAGCCGTCCCCGGGACGCGTGCACCATGCCCATCGAGTCCTCGACGGAGACGAACTGCGGCCCGGACTGCTGGACGTCGCGCTCGGTGCGGCCCAGCGTCGGCAGGATCAGCGCGACCTCGCCCGCCACCGCGTGCGAGCGGTTGAGCTTGGTGGACACCTGCGCCGTCAGCCGGCAGCTCCGCAACGCCGCCTCGGTGACGGCGGAGTCGGGCGTCGCGCGGACGAAGTTGCCGCCCATCCCGAGGAACACCTTCGCGCGGCCGTCGTGCATGGCGCGGATCGCGTCCACGGTGTCGAGGCCGTGCTCGCGCGGCGGCTCGAACCCGAACTCGGCGGCGAGCGCGTCCAGGAACTCCGGCTTCGGCTTCTCCCAGATGCCCATCGTCCGGTCGCCCTGGACGTTGGAGTGGCCGCGCACCGGGCAGACGCCCGCGCCTGGACGGCCGATGTTGCCGCGCAGCAGCAGGAAGTTGACGATCTCGCGGATCGTCGGGACCGAGTTGCGATGCTGGGTGAGCCCCATCGCCCAGCAGACGATGATCTTCTTCGCGCCGAGCACGTCGTCGAACGCCGCCGCGATCTCCTCGCGCGTGAGACCGGTGGCCTCCAGGACGTCGTCCCAGTCCAGGCCGAGGACGTGCTTCTCGAACGCCTCGAACCCGTGGGCGTGCGCGTCGAGGAACTCGCGGTCGACGGCACCGGGCGCGTCCGATTCGAGGAGCATCCGGTTCAGGGCCTGGAACAGCGCCAGGTCGCCGTTCAGCCGGATCTGCAGGAACCGGTCGGCGAGCGCCGTGCCCTTCCCGGCGATCCCGGACGCGCGCTGCGGGTTCTTGAACCGCATCAGCCCCGCCTCGGGCAGCGGGTTCACCGCGACGATCCGCGCGCCCGCCTTCTTGGCCCGTTCCAAGGCGGACAGCATCCGCGGATGGTTCGTGCCCGGGTTCTGCCCGACGACGAAAATGAGATCCGCCTGGTAGAGGTCGTCCAGCAGCACCGAGCCCTTCCCGATGCCGATCGTCTCGCTCAGCGCCGACCCGGACGACTCGTGGCACATGTTGCTGCAGTCAGGGAGGTTGTTCGTTCCGAACGCGCGAACGAACAGCTGGTAGGCGAACGCGGCCTCGTTGCTCGTCCGGCCGGAGGTGTAGAAGACGGCCTCGTCGGGCGAGCCGAGCGCGGTCAGCTCGGTGGCCAGCAGCCGGAAAGCCTCGTCCCACGACACCGGCTCGTAGTGCTCGGACCCGGCGCGCTTCAGCATCGGCTCGGTCAGCCGCCCCTGCTGCCCGAGCCAGTGGTCGGACCGCTCCGCCAGCTCCGCCACGCTGTGCCGGGCGAAGAACTCCCGCGTGATCCGCCGCGTCGTCGCCTCCTCCGCGACGGCCTTCGCGCCGTTCTCGCAGAACTCGGCGACATGCCGGTGGTCGCCCTCGGGCCACGCGCAGCCCGGGCAGTCGAACCCCTGCTTCTGGTTGACGCGCAGCAGCGTCAGCGCGGTGCGCCGCACGCCCATCTGGTCGTAGGACTGGCGCAGCGCGGCCGTGACCCCCGGCACGCCCGCCGCCCACTCCTTCGGCGGCGAGACGCCGAGACCCGCGTCATCGAAATCGTCGGCGGGCGCCTTGCGGCTCATCGCACTCATCCTCCTGCTCGGCTGCAACACCCCACTTTCGCACGGACCCGAACGTTATTGGGGCGGGCCCTCCGCCAGGCGGATCGTCGCGGACGTCAGCGCGCCCTGCGGCGTCGTCCATTCCATGTGGACGACGTCGCCGGGACGGTGCGCGAGAACCAGCGCGGTCAGCGCGCCGGACGAGTCGACGGGCCGGCCGCCGAGGCTGACGATCGCGGCCCCGACCGGAACCCCGGCGGCCTCGGCGGGCGCGCCCGGCACGACCTCCGCGACGAGCGCGCCGCGAGTCCCGCCGTTGGAGCGGACCTTCACGCCGAGCATCGCCGTCGGCCCGATGTGCACGGTGCCCGACGCCTCGCCGCGCCGGATCTGCCCCGCGACCTCCAGGGCCCGGTCGGACGGGATGGCGTACCCGCGGTGGTCCTTCCTCGGCTGGGACCCGTCCATCGTGAGCTCGGCCGACGCGGCGGTGTTGATCCCGATGACCTTTCCGGCGGTGTTCAGCAGCGGCCCGCCCGAGTCGCCCGGCTTGATCGGGGCGCTGGTCTCGATCAGCCCGCTCAGCCGCTCGGACGTGCCGTTGGTGTCGTCCCGCGCGGTGACGGCCTGCTCCAGCGCGGTGACGTTGCCGGTGACGACCGTCGGCGCCCCGCCCTTGCCGCCCGCGTTCCCGACCGCGGTGACCGTGTCGCCGACCGCCACGTCGGCCGCGGACGCGAACACGGCGGCCTTGAGCCGGGACGCGCCGGTCAGCCGGATCACCGCGATGTCGCCCGCGCGGTCGTACCCGACGACCTGCGCCTTGTAGGCGCGGCGGTTGTCGGTGTCGGTGCCCTTGATCTCGGTGGCGCCCTGGATCACGTGGTTGTTGGTCAGGACGAACCCGGACGGGTCGAGCACGATGCCCGTCCCGGCGGCGCGGGTGCCGTTCAGCGACTGCTCGGTCTCGATGTTGACGACCCCGGGCCGCCGCCCGCTGGGCTTGGCCTGCTTGGTCGCCGCGGTCTCGGTGGCGGGCGGCGGGACGTCCCCGGCCCCCTCGCCCTCCAGCGCCCGGCACCCCGGGACCAGCAGGGACAGCAGCATGACCAGGAGCATCGGGATCGCGGTACGGGCGCCGCGCCGCACGGTGTCCTCGCTCACCTCGGCCCTGCCTTTCTGGGGGGCGACCCCCAGGCCCCCGGGTGGTCGGCCGAAGATCCTCGCTTCGCTGCGGTCTTCGGCCGCTACGGCTTTCCCCCAATAATCTCCCGATTCCTGGGGATTAGTCGGAGACGGCCGTGGCGGGAGCGGCCACGGGGTCGGGGGACGGGCGGGTGACGGTCGCGGTGACGGCCGCCGCCAGCAGCCCCAGCGCCGCGATCGACACGGCCATCGGGACGGCGGTGTCCGGCCCGGCGAGCCCGGCCAGCGGCGCGGCGGCCCCGCCCAGCGCGAACTGCGTGACGCCGAGCAGCGCGGACGCGCTCCCCGCCACCTGCGGCGCGCGTCCCGACAGGGCCAGCGCGGTCGCGTTCGGCCCGATGAGGCCCTCCCCGCACGCGAGCAGGAACAGCCCCGCCAGCACCCCGTACAGGCCCCCGCCGACGAGCACCGCCACGACCAGCACGATCCCGCCGGCGATGACGATGGCGAGCCCGGCGGCGAGCAGCCGCCGCAGCGCGACCCGCCCGGCGAGCATGCCGCTGATCTGCCCGGCGGCGACGATCCCGACCGAGTTCACGCCGAACACGAGGCTGAAGGCCTGCGGCGACAGGTCGTAGACGTCCTGCAGCACGAACGACGACCCGGAGATGTAGGTGAACAGGGCCGCGAACGCCAGGCCGCTCGCCAGCCCGTACCCGACGAACGACCGGTCGGCCGCGAGCGTGCGGAACGTCGCCGCCGTGGCCCGCAGCCCGCCCGTCTCGCGCCGCCCCGGCGGCAGCGTCTCCTTGAGCCCGAGCAGCGAGCCGAGGAACAGCGCAACGCCGATCCCCGCGAGGACGGCGAACACGCCCGGCCACGGCACGAGCCGCAGCAGCTGCCCGCCGAAAACGGGCGCGAGGATCGGCGCCGCGCCGTTCACCAGCATCAGCAGCGCGAAGAACTTGGCGGCGGCGACGCCGTCGTACAGGTCCTGGACGATCGCGCGCGCGATCACGATCCCGGCCGCCCCGGCGGCGCCCTGCACCAGCCGCAGCGCGATGAGCGTCTCCACGGTCGGCGCGGCGGCGCACAGCAGCGACGCGACCACGTACGCGGCGAGCCCGATCAGCAGCGGCCTGCGCCGGCCGAACGCGTCGCTCAGCGGCCCCGCGACGACCTGCCCCACGGCGAGCCCGACGATGCACGCCGTCAGCGTGAGCTGCGTCTGCATCGCCTCGGTCGACAGGTCATCGGCGAGCGTGGGCAGGGCGGGCAGGTACATGTCGATCGACAGCGGCGCCAGCGCCGTCAGCGCCCCGAGCACCATGATCAGCCCGAGCCGCCGCTCACTGGGACGAACCGGCAAGGCCTCGGACGCCGAAGCGGCGGTCTGCGTCATGGATGTACTCCGTACGTGGGGGGCACTCCATGCAATTACATGACGTTCCGTTATCTTCCACGTCAGGAAGTGGCCTTAATCACACCATCTTGGACCGACCCTGAGCCGGGGTCACGGGTCGTGCGGCCGTAGGCGCCCAGCGCCGGAGGCCGCACGACCCGGCGGCCGGTGGGCCGTTTCGCGAGACGCGCCAGCGGCTCGGGAAGCGGTCCGCCGGCCGTGACGGGGGTTCCAGGGGGTCGCCCCCCTGGGCTAGAAGGGCAGGCGCTCGGCGGCTGCTACCACCGCGCCGGTCACCGTGCCGATCGTTAGGACGGAGAGGCCCGACAGGACCGCCCAGCGGCCGACCGTGTAGCCGACCGGGACGCGGGTGGAGTCGCGTCCGCGGACCGGCCAGGGGGCGCGGAGCGGGGCCGTGCCGGGCAGCTCGGGGGAGGTCTCGGCGGGCGGGTGGTCGCCGTTGGACGAGGCGGCCAGGCCCGTCACCCAGCCGAGCAGGTCCGCGACGTCCGCGGGCTCGGCCGCGAGGCCGGAGGCGAAGTAGCGCACCTGGCCCGCGACCTGGTCGAGCGTCCGGACGGTGTTGCCGAGCCCGACGCGTCCGAGCCATTCGCGCAGGTCGCCGTCCTCGGCGAGGCAGCGGCCGATCTCCGTGCGGGCCAGCAGGTCGGTCTTGGTCACGACGACCGCGACGCGCTTCTGATGCCCCTGGTCGGGCCGGGAGCGCAGCTCGTTCAGCACCCGCTGCAGGGTGTCGGCCGGATCCTCCTCCGACGACACGGCGGCCTCGTCGATGAACCGCCTCTCGTCACCGGTCAGGGCCCTGCGCAGCTGGGGGAGGGCGAACGGGTCGACCACGAACAGCAGCGCCTCGCTGTGGTCGAGGTAGCGCAGCGATTCGACCTCGGTCGCGCCCGTGTAGTGCTCACCGGCCGGGTCGAACAGGTAGAGGATGCGGCGGGCGCGTCCGGGCAGCTCGATGTCCACCATGGTGGCGAGGGGCAGCTCCGGGCCGGTCTTGGCGAGGCGCCCGCCGCGCTGGAACTCGTGGATCGCGCCCGCGTACGCCTGCGCGTGCCGCTGCTCCACGAACGCGAGCCGCCCGTGGACGGCGCGGACTCGTGAGTGCAGGGCCCGGATGCCGAGGACCATGAACGTCGTCTTCCCGGCCGCCGGTCCGCCGACGAACGGGAGCGGCTCGACGCGGACCCGCCCAATGCGTTCCGGCAGCCGCCCGCCGCAGTGCGGGCAGTACGCGGCGAGGCGGAACCGTCCGAGCGGGACGGTCGTCGGCAGCCGCGCCCCGCACCGGCACACGTGCCGGAACGCGCCCCCCGAGCCGGGCGTGAGATGCCGGTGCCGCGCGCCGCAGCCCGGGCACTCGTACTCCGGCAGGCCGATCCGCTCGTAGCAGAACGGGTGCGGGCAGGTCTGCAGGATCCGCCCGTACGCCATGAAAACCCGCTCCACCGCGGCGAGGACGAGCACGCATCCCAGCCAGACCGCGAGCCCGGCCGCGGCGACGACCCCGTACAGGACGGTCAGCGCGAGCACGAACCCGCACGCCGGGACGGCCGCCGCGACTATCCCCGCGCACAGCGCCAGCCAGATCGGGAAGACGAAGAACCCCCAGAACCCGCCGAGCAGGACCCGGGTCAGCCTGACGATGATGCCCCTGGCCGTCCGGTACACCTGCGGGACGACGGTCCGGCTGATCGTCCACCAGTCGCGCCACACCTGGCCGAGCAGGTAGTGGCGGTAGGAGACCTTCGGCTCGGCGACCGGTGAGGGCCCGTCGAGGGTGGACGGCGCGAGCGTCCGGCACGCGTGCAGGTAGTACAGGCCGAGCGCGGCGACCCCGGCGACGACGAGCGTCCCGGCGAACAGCACCGGGAACACGTACATGAACCCGAGCCACATCGCGGCGCCCCACACGACGATCAGCAGCAGCACGAGGATGGGATGCACGGGTTCACCTCCCTCTGCGGGCGGAGTCGTCCTCGGCGAGGAGGTCGCGCAGCGCGGTCCGGAGCCGGGGGCTGCGCGCGAGGTGGGAGTCGAGCTGCTTCGCGGCGAGCCAGCGCCCGGCGGCGGCTCGCGCCCACGCCTCCAGGGCCGGGTCGGAGCGCCCGCCCGCCTTCAGCCGCAGGACGACCTCGACCAGCTCGTTGCGCTGCTCGATCTCGGCGCCGCGCAGCGGGGCGCGCCCGGCGCGGGCGCGGGAGGGCAGCTCGGCGGTCCACTGCGCGCCGACCCGGGCGCGGGCGGTGCCGGACAGCTCGGCCAGCAGCTCGGCCCGGAACGCGGGCGGGCGCTGGGCGAGCCGCCGCGCGGCGCCGGCGAACGCCTCCCCGGCGAGCTGCGATGTCGCGCCGTCCGCGGCCGTGATGTCCGCCAGCGCCCGCGCGGCGCGCGCCGGGCCCGCGGTGATCGCCTTCCCGTACGCCTGGACGAGCGCCGCGTCGCGCCCGGACCGCCCGTCCGGCATCAGCTCCCGGACCCGTTCCGCGAGCCGCAGCGCCGCCGGTTCGGCGAGGCGCTCGCCGCCGGGGAACGCGAGCCTGGTGAACGTCCGGGACGGCAGCCCCGCCAGCGCGGGACGGTCCGCCATCGCCTTCCCGTGCGCGTCCAGCAGGGCGGCGCATTCGCCGGTGGACGGGGGCGTCTCCCAGACCTCGCGCAGCGCCGCGTCGATCTCCGGGTCGTCGTCGCCGATCCGGAGCAGCTCGCCGGTGACCGCGATCCTGCGTTCGGGGGTTCGCCGTCCGATGGACGCCAGGACCGCGCAGGCCACGGCGGGCGCGGTGCGCAGCCGCTCGGCGTGCTCGTAGAGGAGATCGCAGTTCGCGGGTGTGAGGGCCGCGGCCCGTTGCGGCTCGCCGGCGTCCGCCAGACCGGAGATCACACCGTCGAGGAGGGCGTCGCGGAGTGCGGTGGGGCAGCCGGTGAGCGCCTTGCCCAGGTCGGCGGCTCCGGCTCGCGCGCAGCGTGCGGCAGACGCCGTGACCTCGGTGGGATCCAGTGGCACCCCGGCGCGTTCGGCCACTCCGGCCGTCGCCACGACGGCGCGCAGGGACGACGCCTTCGCCAGCGCGTCCAGGGCCCTGTCCGTGACGCGGAGCGAGCACTGCCGCGCGACCTCGGCCGCGCCCGCCGCCCGCGCCCGCTCGTGGACGGCGAGCGCCAGGTCCAGCCCCATGGACGGCACGCCGGGCACCAGGTCGCGCCACACCCATTCGGGGATCGCGGAGCCGTGCCGCGACATCAGCTCCGCCGCCGCGGCCTCCTCGCCCGGTGTGACGGTCGCGTCCCCCCGGCACAGGGCCAGCAGCGCGGCGGCGCCCTCCTGCGCCGGGTCGTTCAGCGGGGCCAGCTCGCCGAGCGCGTCCAGGCCCCCGAAGTCGGAGTCGCGCCAGCAGGCGGCGACCGTCCGGGCGAACCGGCTGGCTCGCTTGCGGGCATCGCCGGGGACGCCGTCGCGGAGGTCGAACGCGGACGCGTGCGAGGCGTGGTGCTGCGCCGCCGCCCAGATCGCCGGGGTGGTGCCGACGAGGCGCTGGGCCGCGCCGTCGGGGTCGGCGGTGTAGGTGACGAAGGAGAGCCGCGCCGCCGCGTCGACCGGCAGCGAGTACGACACGACCGCGATCCAGCGCGCGATCAGCTCGACGTCGTCGGAGACCAGCACGACGCGTCCGTGGCCCCGGCCCAGGACGTCCGCGACGGCGTCGATCAGATGACCCAGCAGGGCGTACGGGTCGCCGGGGCCGGACGACGACGCCGCGAGCCATGCCGCGAGCGCTTCGGGGTCGAGCGCCGCGCCGGGAGTCAGGTCGTCCAGCCGGTCGAGGACGGTCTCCGGCGCGGGATCGTGCGTCCAGTGCGGGGCGTGCCACAGCTCGGCGGGACGCAGGCCCTCCAGCTCGTCCGGCTCCGCGACGACGGCATGCGCGAAGAAGTTGCCGTAGCGGCCCGAGTAGTCGCGGCCGAGATAGCGGCAGCGCAGCAGCAGCGGGCGCCCGTCCACCCGGTCGTACAGCAGCGACACGGGGAACCCGCCCAGCTCCGAGTCATCGGGCGACAGGGGCGCGTCGGGCGGCGGGCGGTACGACAGGTACGGCGTCACGCCCGCCCGCACCCCGTCCGGCAGGCCGGGCGTCTCCGCCACGAACTGGAACCCGGCGCGGCCGGTGGGCCCGCGCCGCGCGGAGGTGTAGTGCAACTGCCAGGCCACGCCTAACCACCTCCGGGGCGGACGCCCTCGAGCATCCCGAACCGGTACAGCAGCCACAGCAGCGGATCCTCGGCCCGGTACGGCCGGACGCCGCCCGCCCCGACCCGGTCCGCGTCGGGGACGCCGCCGAGCGCCGACAGCCCGAACAGCGCGTGGTCGGCGTACTGCTGCCCGAGATAGGTGTCGAGCTGCCCGGCCTGCCAGTCGTGCAGCAGCGCCCTGACCTGCTCGTTCACCGCGTCCCTGTCGTCCAGGTCGAGGACGCCGGAGCCCGATCTGGAGCGGTGCAGCGCCGACTGCCTGAGCAGCCCCGGCCGCAGCACGTCGATCTTGGTGAGCGCGACCGCGACCGGGACGGGCAGCGGCTCGCCCGGCCGCGTCCCGTGCCGCTGCCGCAGCGTGTCGGTGACGCGGGCGATGATGTTCAGCGGCTCGCTGTCGGGGTCGTCCCCGGCGCCGCGCGGCGCGGTCACGGCGTCGCGGACTCCCGTCCGCGCGCCGGGCAGCTCCAGCGGGTCGACCAGGAACACGACCGCGTCCGCCGCCTCCAGGTACCGCAGGTGCAGGTCGGTGACCTCGCGGCTGCGCAGGTCCTCGCCCGCGGTGTCGAACAGCACGAGCGCGAGCGAGTCGTTGCGCGGGCGCGCGAAACGCCCCCGCCGCCCCCGCCGCGTCCGGGTGAGCAGGTACACGAGCGGTTCGCGCGGGCCGGTCGCCGCGCTGGCCGTCGTCGGCAGCAGCCGCCGCTCCTCCAGCAGGGGGCGCGCGAAGTCGCGCTTGTACCGCTCGATCGTGCGGTCGTCGCAGGCCACGAGTGACGCGTCCAGCTCGGTCCCGACCCGGTTCATCAGCTCGTGCAGCAGGACGGCGATGTAGGTGCTCTTGCCCGCGTTCTTCGCCCCGACCAGCGCGACGATCCGGCCGGGGGAGTCGCAGTACGCGGACGGCAGCGGGTTGTGGCACTCCGGGCAGGCCCGGTTGCCGGTCGCGACGCCGCATTCGGGGCATTCGGCTTGCCCCTTGCGTCCCGACGCGGCGAAGACCGGCGGCAGCGACGCGCCCGCCGTCGAGCCCGTGTACGCGGCGAGCGCCTCGTCCAGGACGGGCGCGCAGCCCTGCCGCCGCCCCGCCTGCCCGCGGCACCGGAACAGGATCCGCTGCGGCGCGACCGACTCGAAGCAGTACGGGCACGTGATGCCGTTCTTGGGAGCGCGCGGCCTGGACGGCACCCCGGGGAGGCCCACGCGGGCGAGCGGCCTGGTCATCGGGTGACCTGGAGCCGGCGGACGGGGGGATCGGTCAGCTCGACCACGTCGTCGTCGGCGAAACAGCGCAGCCAGTACGGCCCGGACGCGTCCGGCACGGCAAGCGACAGCTCCCCGGGCACCGGCACCTGCTCCCACGCGCCGAGCGTCTCGCCGTCGGCGGCGCGGTGCGGCATGACCCGGCCGGTGCGCAGCACCAGCGACAGCCGCGCCACCCGCAGCGGGCGCGACGAGGTCAGCCGGATCGTCAGGTACCGCCGCCACGGCGGGCCCGACCGCTCCACGTCGTAGCGGACGATCGCGCGGGCCGCGACCCGGGCGGTCACCGGCGTCCCCGTCACCCGGGAGCCGCCGACCGTCCCGGCCGCCGCGACCGACAGCTCGACGGGCTCGTCCTCCGGGACGGGCAGCCGGATCCCGCCCTGCGTGTCGTAGGCGGCGCGGGTCACGGTCTCCGCCGACGGCGGGTCGGCGATCTGCAGGGCGTCCCGGCCGATCCGGTAGCCGAGCTCGACCTCGGCGACGTCCGGCGGCCAGTCGAACCCGACGTGCACGTGGTCGCCGCGCCGCTCGGCGATCAGGCGGCGCGGCGGCGGCAGGTTCACGTGCCGGTGGTACGCGCCGATCGCGGCGCCGCCCTCCGCCACCGACACCGCGAGCAGCCATCCGCTCGCGCCCGGCCGCACCGCGAGCCCGCCCGGCACCGGGGTGCACGCCAGCCGCCGCGTCTCGCGCCGGACCTCCTCCAGCGGGACGAGCGCGCTGCGCGGCCACGGCGGCGGCCCCTCCGACAGGACCAGCTCGACCGTCCCGTTCCCCGGCGGGTCGAACCGCACCGTGAGCAGTCCCGGATCGGCCGGATCGGTCTCGGTGGCCAGCTCGAACACCGGCTCGGGCGCCGCGCTCGGCGTGACCGACGCGCGC
The DNA here is from genome assembly GCF_044326375.1 of Actinomadura sp. 3N508. NCBI lineage: Bacteria > Bacillati > Actinomycetota > Actinomycetes > Streptosporangiales > Thermomonosporaceae > Actinomadura > Actinomadura sp. 3N508. Next base: position 160,013 of record NZ_JBIRAX010000004.1, on the reverse strand, counting down.
ACCCCGTCCGTCACGACCTCCCGCCCGGACGGGTCGAGGTAGACGGCGGCGATCCGGTAGTGGTGCGTCCGGCCGTTGGGCACGCGCTCGCGGAACCCGTCGCGCCCCGCCGGGACGGCCGTCCCGTCCCGGACGACGACGACCCGCGCCGCCTCCGCCGGGCACCGCCACCGCCCGGTGACCTGGCCGTCCCCGGCGAGCAGCGCGACCTCGCCCGGCTCGGGCCGCACGACCACCGGGCCCGCGACCGCGGGCGCGGCGACGGCGTCCCCGCGCGTCGCGAACACCGCGTAGAACACCTGCTCGTTGACGGGCGGGCTCTCGTCCAGGACCCCGGTGATCACGGTGCCGTCCCGCACGTCGCGCGGCGCCCGGCCCACCTGCCGGACGACCTGGTAGCCGATCTCGCCCGCCGTCGAGGGCGACGGCTCCCAGGAGAGCCGGACGGCGCCCGCGTCCACGTCCGCGCGCACCGACGGGACGGGACGCGGCGGCAGCCGGTGCCGGTGCGCGGCCGCGCCGGGCAGGTCGCGGACGAGGCGGAGCGCGTCGTCGAGGAGGCGGTGCGCGCGGTCGGGGTCGGGCTCGGCGGCGGCGGTCTCGCGGAGGCGCAGCGCGGTGTCGAGCCGGTGCCGGGCCTCGGCGGCGAGGACCTCCTCCTCCGGCGGGTCGGTCCCGGCGGAGGTGGCCGTCGCGGTGGGCACGTTCGAGGCGTCCGCCAGCTCCGCCGCCGCGAACACCTCCCCGGCGTCGAGCAGCGCGCGCAGGCGTCCGGCGAGGCCGCCGCCGGGGCCGGTCTCGCGGACGACGGCGAACACCATGCGGCGGGCGTCGCGCCGGTCGATGCCGAGGTCGTCGGTCGCGTACCGGAGGAGGGCCTGCTCGGAGGCCCGCTGCCGCAGCCGCTCGCGGAGCCGGTCGACCACGTCGAACAGCACCAGCTCGGGGAGCGGGGCGTCCGAGCGGAGCGCGGCGAGGATCGTGTCGGCGTGCGTGGTGCTGGTGTCGCGGCTGCGGCGCGCCCACTCGGCGGCGACCGCCGCGACCGCGTCGTCGTCGAGGCGGAAGGCGCCGCCGGGGGCGGCGAAGCCGTCCAGCAGCCGGATCGCGCCGGTGAGCCGCCCGCCGAACACGAAGTCGGCGAGGTGCCGGGAGCCGAGGACGTCCAGCGACTCCTGCACCTTCCGGTAGGCCGGGTAGGGCGCGGCGGCCGGCAGCGCGTCGGGCTCGCGGATCTCGATCCCGTCGGCGGCGGCGACCCGCTCCAGCTCGGCGCGCGTCACGCCGCCGGTGCGGGCGATGCCCTCGACCTCCGCGGGCGTCGCCATCCTCAGCGCCCCGGCCGCGTCGGCGAGCCGCGCGCGGGCCTCGGTGCGGCGCCGCTCGGTGCGCTCCCGCCCGCCGCGCAGCCGCGCCTCCAGCGGGCGCAGGTCACCGCGCTCGGCGGCGGCGAACAGCGGCGTCAGCTCGCGGTGCTCGGCCTCCAGCCGGTCGATCAGCTTGCGGTACTTCAGCTGCCCGCGGGCCCGCCGCCAGCACTGCCGGACCTCCTTGACCCGCGCCACCACCACCGGCCCGGTAAGGGGATCGGGCAGGGCGTAGCGGGCGCGCAGATCTTCGGGAGGCTGGTCGCCCGCCGCCCGGGCGGGTTCCAGGACCTCCCGCCGGTAGTCGTCGTCGAACGCCACGGGCGCCTCCCGGCTCAGCTCACCTGGACCCGGGAGAGGGCCTTCCGGGAGCGCTCGACCTCCTCCTCGGACATGCCGCCGACGTCCACCTTCAGCTCCAGCCGCTCCCCGGTCTCCTTCTCCACGGCCGTGACGTTCAGCAGCCCGGACGCGTCGAGCGCGAACGTCACGCCGATCGGCCAGCCCGCCTTTTTGCCCGGCGGGACGCGGATCTCCCCGGTCGCGATCTCGGTGTTGTCGATCAGGTCGCCGGACTCGACCACGCCCGCCTGCTCCATCACCCGGATGTCGGCGGACGCCTGGTCGTCGTACACGGTGAAGAAATCCTCGGTCTTCGCGGCGGGCAGCTCGTCGTTGGCGTGCACGAGGTGCGCGACGCTCTCCGCGCCGGTCTCCCGGTCGACGACCACGATCCCGAACGCGTGCGACGCGACCGTCTTGATCTGCCGCCCGGCGATCTGCTTCTGCTGTTCGGCGGACAGGCCCGCGCGGTTCGCCATCTCCTCGGCCTGCTCGGCGGCGCCCTCCCGGACGAACCGCCGGTACGTCTCCTCGAACGCGTACAGCGCGGCGCCCTTCGCGACGGCGAGGTCGGGGTCCTGGAGGCGGGGTGGCAGGCCCAGCTCGGTCGCCAGCCGCGCCGCGACGACCGGCATCTTCGTGGACCCGCCGACGAGGACGAGGTCGTCGTAGTCGTCCACGCCCTTCTCGGCGGCGGTGGACAGCGTCCGGCCGGTGATCTCGACGGTGCGGTCGAGGAGGTCCTTGGTCAGCTCCTCCAGCTTCTCCCGCGTCACCTCGACCGACGCGACCCGCCCGCCGTGCATGACCCGGACGGTGTGCGCGGTGCGCGTCGTGAGCGCCTTCTTGGCGTCCTCGGCGTCGCGGCGGAGCTGCTGCTCGGTCTGCTTGTCGTCGAGCGGGTCGCCCGCGTCGGGGTGCTCGGCGCGGAACCGCTCGGCGAGGTGCTCGACCAGCCGCGCGTCCCAGTCGGCGCCGCCGAGCTCGTGGTCGCCGTCGGTGCACACCACCTCGATGTGCCCGCCGCGCAGCGCGATGACGGTGGTGTCGAACGTCCCGCCGCCGAGGTCGTAGACCAGGATCGTGCGGTCCTGCTCGGGGTTGAGGACGCCGTAGGTGATCGCGGCGGCGATCGGCTCGGACACGATGTCGATGACGTTCAGCCCGGCGATCCGGCCCGCCTTGCGGGTCGCGTCGCGCTCGGCGACGCCGAAGTAGGCCGGGACGGTGATGACGACGTCGCGGGTCTCCTCGCCGGTCGTGGTGCGCGCGTCGGTCGCCAGCTTCAGCAGGATGAACGCCGACAGCTCCTCGGGCGTGAAGTCGATCCCGTGGATGGGCCGGGTCACGTCGCGGCCCATGTCCCGCTTGATGAGGCTGACGACGTTGTCGGGCTCCAGGACGGCGGTGTCCTTCGCGGTGGCGCCGACGACGACGTTCTCGCCGCTCTCGAAGTACACGACGGACGGGGTGGTGTCGGTGCCCTCCAGGTTCCGCAGGACCGCCGGCCGCCCCACGTCGTCGATGGAGGCTATGCAGGAGTACGTGGTTCCCAGGTCGATCCCGTAGACGGCCATGTCCCTCTCACCCATCGGTCTTCTGCGTGTCCGCCTTCAGCGTCTCGCCGTTCCCGGCGCTCCGGCGGTGGTTCGCTCCGGCTTTGACGGTGCGTCCGGTCCCGTTCGGCCGGGCGTCCGCCTTCGTTTCCGGTTTGTCGTCCGTTTCGGGTTTTTCGTGCTTCGTTCCGAGTTTCCCGACACGGACCGCCGCCTTGCGCAGCACCTTCCCGCTCTGCTCGAACCCGTCGGACTCGACGCCCGTCACGGTGCCGTCCCGCAGCGGGTCGTCGACGGGCGTGACCGCGACCGGACGGTGCCGCGCCGCGTCGTAGGGCGCGCCCGGCTCGACCGTGAAGCGCTCCACGCCGAGCCGCGCCAGCGCGTCGGCGACGTCGTCGGCGACGGCCTCCAGCAGCAGCGCCATGGCGCGCGGGTCGGGCGGGTCGGCGAGGTCGGGCGCGGCGAGCCGGCCGGACTCGCGGCGCGCCTGGTCGTGCAGCCGGTACAGCGCGGCGCGGACCGGCTCCAGCATCGCCTGCAGCTCGCCGCGCCGGAGCCGCTGGTTCTCCTCGTGCAGCCGGTCGATGACGGCCTCGCGGTGCGCGGCGCGCTCGTGCTCGCGGTCGAGGCGGGCGGCGAGCCCGGTGAGCGCGTCCCTGACGTCGGCGCGGAGCGCCGCACCGTCCGCCCCGCCGCCTGCCGGCGTGCCCGGCTCCGCTTCCGGCCCGGTTCCGGATCCCGCGCTGACTGGGGGTTCCCCGTCACTCGACACGTGCAGTTACCTTAATGGTGGGCGACATGAGGCGATAGGCCCGCTGGTGACCTTCACTGGACTCTAGTTTGACCCGTGCCCGCCATTCCAGCACCGCCCCCGGCGCCGTTTTCCCGCGTCGTCACCCCTGGGTAACACGAACGAAACGGGTTTCGCGGACGATGGGGGCCACGGAGGGGGAACTGGAGGTGGCGATGTTGCTGCGGATACGCGTCCGCCTGCCCGACCGTCCCGGATCGCTGGGGCAGGTGGCGCGCACGCTGGGGGCCGCCGGCGCGGACGTCGTGCAGATGGCGGTGCTGGAGCGGGACAACGGCCGGGCGATGGACGACTTCACGGTCGCGTGGCCCGCGGGCGTGGACACCGGCCGGCTGAGCGACGGGCTCGGCGCGGTGCCGGGAGTGGAGGTCGTCGGGGTCTGGCCGACGGCGGAGCCGCAGGGCGCGTTCCCGGACGCCGCCGTGATCGGGCAGGTCGCGGCCGTCCCGGAGCGCGGCGCGGAGATCCTCGCCGACGCCGTCCCGGCCATCCTGAGCGCCGATTGGGCGGGCCTCGCGGAGCTGACGGCCGCAGGCGGCGCGGTGCTGACCCACGCCAGCGTGGGCGGCAAATCCGGAGCCGATCTGCCGGAGCTGCTGCCGCTGCGCCCGCGCGCCTTCACGGCGGCGGACGGCACGCACTTCGCGGTGTGCCCGCTCGCCAAGGGCACCCTCGCGCTCGTCGTCGCGCGGACGGACGCGCCGCCGTTCCACCGGACGGAGGTCTTCCGCCTGGAGCAGCTCGCGGGCGCGGCGGACGCGGTCCTGACCGGCGACCGCTCCGGGCGCTCGCCCGTCTGACCGGCCGCCGCCGGCCTACGCCAGCAGGCGGAGGACGTCGTCCAGGCTCGTGAGGCCGGCGCCGGAGCCGAGGCCCTGCGCGACGGTCGCGGCGGCGGCCGTGCCCCAGCGCGCCGATTCCAGGACGTCCCGCCCGTGCGCGAGCCCGGTGATGAACCCGGCGCAGTAGGCGTCGCCGCAGCCGGTCGTGTCGGCGACCTCGACGGGCAGCGCGGGCAGCCGGTGCACGGCGGGCGCGTCGGCGGGGCCGGTCGCGACGAGGCTGCCGTCGCCGCCGAGCGTGACGATCACGGTCCGCGGGCCCTGGGCGAGGAGCGCCCTGGCGGCCTTCTCGGGGTCGTCCTCACCGGTCATCGCGGCGGCCTGCGCGTCGTCGGGCAGGAAGTGGTCGACGTGGGGGAGGAACGCGGCGGCGCCCGTGAGGAGATCGGGCATGGCCGACAGGACGTCCATGGTGACGATGGTGCCGGTCTCGCGGGCGGCGTCGAGCATCGCGAAGAACACGGGGTCGTTGAGGCCGGCGGTGATGTCCGGGCCGCCGAGGTGCACCAGCCTCGCCGCGCCGAGCAGCCCCGGACCGACCGCACCGGCGGTGAGGGTCAGGTTGGCCCCGGGGGCGTGCAGGATCGGGTGGCCATGCCCTTCGGGCGGGCCGCCCTCCTGCCCTCCTGGTGGGATCGGGAGGATCGAGGCGGCGGTCTGCGCGGCCGTCCGGCGGACGAGCCCGCGCACGTCCACCCCGTTCCGAGACATGAGCGTGACCAGCAGGTCGCCGAGGTCGTCGTCGCCGATCGCGCCGACGGAGACGACGTCGTTGCCGAGCCTGGCGAGCGCCACCGCGGTGCCCGCCGCGGCCCCGGCGGCGGTCACCCTGATCTCGTCGACCACGACGACGGCGTCCGGCCCGCCGGGGCCGTGGGGCACGGGCCTGGCGTGCACGTCCAGGATGTGCGCGCCGACTGTCACAACCGCCATGACCGGTCCCCTCAAAGATCGTCAGGGCCGTAGCGTAGCCGTGCAAGATCGGGAACGTGAAAGGTGTTCGCATGTTGTTGTCGGACGAAAGGGACGAACTAGGTGCGATCGGTCGGCGGCTGGCCGATACCGGCCTGGTCATCGGTTCGTCCGGCAACATCAGCGTCCGGTCGGGCGATCTCGTCGCGGTCACGCCGGGCGGGATGCGGCTCGACCGGATGGCGCCCGCCGACTGCCCGGTGATCACCCTGTCGGGCCGGGTCGTCGAGGGGGAGCGGGCGCCGTCGTCGGAGACCCCGATGCACCTCGCGCTCTACGAGGCCACCCAGGCGGCGGCGATCGTGCACACCCACTCCACCTACGGCGTCGTCGTCGCGACGACGATGTCCGAGCTGCCGCCGATCCACTACAACACCCTGCTGCTCGGCGGGGTGGTGAAGGTCGCCGAGTACGCCACCTACGGGACGCCGGAGCTCGCCGCCGGCGTCCGCGCGGCCATGGCCGGAGGCATGCGCGCCGCGCTGCTGGCCAACCACGGCGGCGTCGCGATCGGCCGCGACCTGGACGAGGCGTTCGAGAACGCGCGGCTCCTCGAATGGCTCTGCGGCGTGTACGTCCGGGCCAGGGCGATCGGCGAACCGCGCGTCCTGACGGAGGAGGAGCTGGCGAAGGTGGCCGAGCGGGGCCTGACGCCTCCCGGGTTCCCGCCGTCGTAGGCGGCGGGGCGTGGCAGGCTGAGGGGGTGCCGAAGCTTTCGCCGGACGAGGCGCGCCGGCTGCTCGCGACGGTCCCGGTCGTGCGGCTGGCGACCGTCGGGGAGGACGCGCGGCCGCATCTCGTCCCGGTGACGTTCGCCGTCCACCGGGGCGCGGTCTACACGGCCGTCGACCACAAGCCGAAGAGCACCAGGGACCTGCGGCGCCTCGCCAACATCCGCGCCAACCCGCGTGTCGCGCTCCTGGCCGACCACTACGAGGACGACTGGGACCGCCTGTGGTGGGTCCGCGTCGACGGCCACGCGTACATCGTCGAGGATCCCGCGCGCATGGCCGAGCCCGTCCGGCTGCTGGCCGAGCGCTACGCCCAGTACCGCGAACGTCCGCCCGAGGGGCCGGTCATCGTCGTCACCATCCAGGCCTGGACGGGCTGGGCGGCGGCGACCGCGTCCTGACCGGGCGCTCTCACGACTCCTTGAGCGAGCGGTCGAAGCCCAGAACGGCTTCGGCGACCTTCTCGGGGAAGTCCACATGCGGCTGGTGCCCGGCGCCGTCCACCAGGACGAGCTCGCCGTTCAGCCGGTCCCTGACCCACTCGGCCTCCGCGACCGGGTCTGGCCAGTCGATGTCGGCCGTCCCCATGACGACCAGCGCGGGCGCGGCGACCCGGTCGAGCCGCGCCTCGGCCTCGGCGTGCGACATGTCCAGGTACTCGGCGATGACCTTGGCGCGGCCCGGCCGCTTGAAGCTCGCCTTCAGCTTCGCCTTGTGCTCCGCGAAGTCCGCGGGCGGCGTCGGCACCCACTTCGGGTAGTACGACATGTAGAGCGGCACCGCCAGCCCCGGGACCCGCATCAGCGCGACGGTCAGCTTCTGCGAGAACCCGGCCTTGCCGTCCCGGACGAACGGCCCCGCCAGCACCAGGCCCCTGATCAGCTCGGGCGCCTCCGCGGCGACCCACACCCCGGCCGCGGCGCCGTTCGAGCAGCCGTAGACGAGGGCGGGCCCGGCGTCCAGGTGCCGCAGCAGCGCCAGCAGGTCATGGGCCAGCGGCGTGCTCCCGTACTCGGGCCAGCCGGCGCTGGTGTCGCCCATCCCGCGCTGGTCGACGGTCACGACGCGGTAGCCGGCGTCGAGCAGCGGCGGCTTGAGGAACCGGAACTGCGACCGCAGGTCGAGCATGGACGGCAGGCACACGATGAGCGGCCCGTCGCCGTCGTCGTCATAGGCGAGCCGTCCGCCGGGAAGGTCGAGGTACCGGGTCTGCTCGCTCATCGTGCGCTCCTTGCGTTTATATAGCTCTATGGCTAAGAAGATTAGCTTTCGCGCTACGTGAGGTCAAGCGATCAGTCCCAGGCGGCACCGATCCTGGTCAGCTGGTCGGCGTACTCGATGCGCGCCGCCCACTCGCCGGGCCAGGCGTCCATCCCGAGGTGCGCGCCCGCGAACGCGCCCGCCAGGCAGGCGATCGAGTCGGAGTCACCGGAGCTGGCGGCGCCGCGCCAGATCGCCTCGACGGGCTCGTCCGGGAAGAGCAGGAAGCACAGCAGGCCGGTCGCCAGGGCCTCCTCGGCCGTCCAGCCCGCCCCGGTGATCTCGCAGGGGTCGGCCGCGCGGTCGCCGCGCCTGAGGGCCTCGTCCAGCGCGTCGAGACGTTCGAGGCACTCGTCCCAGCCGCGGGCGATGAACGTCTCCGGGGCGTCGACGCCGGGCCGCTGCCACAGGGTGTCGAGCCACCGCTCGTGGTACACGCCGCGCTGGTCGTGGCACCGGTCGCGAAGCGCGCCGGGCAGGTCGGACGGGTCCATGCCGTCCGCCAGCCACCGGACGGCGAACGCGGTCAGCTCGCTGGCGGCCAGCCCGGTCGGATGACCGTGCGTCAGCGCGGCCTGGAGCTGGGACGCGCCCGCCCGCGTCTCGTCCGTCAGCCCGGGCGCCAGCCCCACCGGCGCGACCCGCATGTTCGCGCCGCAGCCCTTCGAGCCCGCGACGGTGGCCTCCACCCACGGCTCCCCGGCGGCCAGGCCCCGGCACGCCCGCAGGCACGTGTTCCCCGGCGCCCGGTTGTTGTCGGGACTGTTGAGCCAGTCGACGAAACGCCGCCGCCACATAGGCGTAATCAGGTCCGGTGTGAATGGCGGGTTCGCCAGGGCGTCCAGCATGGCGACGCCGACCGCGATCGCCATCTGCGTGTCGTCGGTGACCAGCGCGGGATCGCCGTTGAGCTGCGTAGGCCCGTGGTCGCCGAAACGGCGGTGTATCTGCTTCATGGTGAGGAATTCCGTAGGCGCGCCCAGTGAATCGCCGTACGCCAACCCGAACATCGCCCCGCTCGCCCGCTTCATGCGCGGCATTCTTCCTCAATTCGTGCGAGCCTCGCGGAAACCGCCGGGCGTCATCCCGTAGCAGCGGACGAACCAGCGCGTCAGATGGCTCTGGTCCGCGAAACCCGTCACCGCCGCCACGTCCCCGATCGCGTCGCCCCGGGCCAGCAGGCGGCGCGCGGCACGCAGGCGGAGCTGCCGCTGGTAGTCGCTCGGCGCCATCCCGTACGCCCGCCGGAACCCCCGGTAGAGCGCGAACCTGCTGCACCCCGCCGCCGCGGCCAGCTCGTCGGCGCCGATGTCGTCGAGGTAGGCGTCCTCCAGCCGCCGCCGTGCCCGCTCCACCGCACCCGGTACGTCCGCCGCGCGGGGCCGCCGCGTGGCCGCCCGGTGGACCATCGCGCCGACCGCCGCGGTCAGCAGCTCGTCCCGGCGCAGGGCGGGCGCCCCGCCGAGCAGCGCCGCGTGCAGGCCCCGCAGGTTCCGCGCCAGGACGGGATCGGCCACCACGGGGGAGCCGAACAGCGGGAGCCCCGCCGGACGGTCCGCGATGTCGGCGAGCACACCGGACACCAGCTCCGGCCCGATGTGCACGATCCGGTAGGTGAAGCCCAGCTCGTCGGCGGCGTGGCCGTCGTGCGGATCGTCCGGGTTGAACGCGATGACCATCCCGGCCGCACTCGTGTGGGCGCCGCCCCGGCACCGGAACGCCTGGTACCCGTCCTCGGTGACGCCGAACGAGTACGACTCGTGGCTGTGCCGGTGGTAGACGTGCCGCTCGAAATGCGCGTGCATCGCCTCCAGCGGCCGATCGGCCGACCGCCAGTACCTACTCCAGTCCACTTGATCCAGTGTGGCGCACGAGCGTTCAATACAGCCCGCCCCCACTCCTGGAACCTGGACGGCATGCGTTTCGACACCAAGATCGGGATCGTGGTCCGCGACGACCTGGCCGCGTGGCAGCGGCTCAACGTGACCGCTTTCCTGGCCAGCGCCGTGGCCGGCGGCGTCCCCGGCGTCATCGGCGAGCCCTACGAGGACGCGTCCGGCAACGAGTACCTGGCGATGTTCCGGCAGCCCGTCCTCGTCTACGAGGCCGACGCCGCCGCGATCCGCACGGCTCACGGCCGCGCCCTCGCCCGCGAGATGCGGATCGCCGTCTACATCGAGGACATGTTCAAGACCGGCCACGACGAGGCCAACCGCGAGACCGTCCGCGCGGTCACGGCCGATGAGATGCCGCTCGTCGGGTTCGCCGTCCACGGGCCGAGGAACGGCGTCGACAAGGTCCTCAAGGGGCTGCGCTTGCACCCGTGATGGCCAGCGCGGCAAGGCGCTCCCGATGCCTTTCGGGGGCGCCGAACAGCTGCCGCGACCCCTGGGCCCGCTTGAAGTACAGGTGCGCGTCGTGCTCCCAGGTGAACCCGATGCCGCCGTGCAACTGGATCGCCTCGCCCGCCGTGTGGAAGAACGCGTCCGAGCAGTACGCCTTGGCGAGCGCGGCGGCGGCGGGCAGCTCCTCTGGGCGCTCGTCCGCGGCGGCCGCCGCGTTCAGCACCGCCGACCGCGCCGACTCCACCAGCACGAACATGTCCGCGCACCGGTGCTTGATCGCCTGGAACGACCCGATCGGACGCCCGAACTGATGGCGCACTTTCGCGTACTCGACCGTCATGTCCAGCGTCTTCTGCGCCCCGCCGAGCTGCTCCGCCGCCAGCGCCACCGCCCCCACGTCGAGCGCCCTTGCCACGGCCTCCGCACCGCCCACCCGCCGCGCGAGAGCCCCGTCGAACGCGACCCGCGCCAGCTTCCGCGTCTGATCGACGGTCGGCAGCGGTTCCCGGACGACCCCACCCTCATCACCCGCCACCGCGTACAGCCCGACCCCGTCCCCATCCCTGGCCGCGACGAGCAGCAAATCGGCGACATGCCCGTCCACGACGAAACTCTTGGTCCCGCGCAGCACCCCACCCTCGAACACGGTCTGCACCGACCCGAGATCCCAGCGCCCGTCCTCCTCGGCGACCGCGAGCGTCGCGATCACCGACCCGTCCGCGATGCCTGCCAGCAGGTCATGGCCGCCGTCCCCGGCCTCCAGCGCCGCCGCGGCCGTGACCACCGCGAGGAACGGCGCGCACGCCACGGCCCGCCCCATCTCCTCGAAGACAACCGCCAGTTCCCGCATCCCGTACCCCGCGCCGCCGTGCTCCTCCGGGACCGCGAGGCTTTGCAGCCCGAGCTGCTCCGCCATCAGCGCCCACATCCCGGGGTCGTAGCCCTGGGCCGTCCTCATCAGCCGCCGCACCTCGCCGGACGGCGACCGGTCGGCGAAGAAGCGCCGCAGCGCGTCCCGCAGCTCCCGCTGTTCCTCGGTGACGACGAGCTCCATCCCGGCGGCCTCCCATGCTGGTACCGGCCGCCATCCTGCCGCACGCCCGCCGCCCGCCTCACCGGCGTCTCCCGCCCAGCGGGACCAGGTCAGGGCGCCCAGTCGTGCGGCCCCAGCACGTACCCCTTTCTGGTCGAGTGCACGTGGTTGATCGACACCAGGTGGCCGAGCGCGGCCCACAGATCCTCCTCGGGCCCGCCCACCAGCCGCCCGATCGTGTCGAAGTCCGCAGCCCCGCCGTCCTTGTCGATCTCCGCGACGGTCTCGTACACGATCAGCTCGAAGTCCGTAAGCTCCTGAACATCCCCACGCCGCGCATCTCGCTCATCCATACCCGACCCGTGCCCGTTCCCGGACGTTCTATCTGTCTCGGTTCAAGCGCGGACACACTAGTACCAACTGCGATACGTGTCCGGTCTGTCACAGGCTGCTTGTAAGTTCCTCCCTTGACGAAAGGAGCCCGCATGAGCGCGGCAGGGGATCTGGCGCAGATGGACCTGGACTTCATCCAGAAGAGCTTCCTAGAGGATTTCAGGTATCCGAAGGGCCTCCACGGTGAGCTGATCGATGGAGAGATCTTCATCACGGGCGTCCCGGCGCGATGCCATGAGCATTGCCTTTCCGAGATCGTCACGCAGATCGTCCGAGGGTCTGCCGGCACGTTCCAGCCTGTCTTCCGGGCGGGCCTCCGGGTGCCGGGCATCGAGGGTTTTCCGGAGAACCACGTGACTCCCGATGCCATGCTCGCCGCGGCTGAAAGGCGCGCCTTTCACGGCGACGACCCGTGGATGTCCCCGGACGGTCTCTCCATGGTCGTGGAGGTGACCGACGCACAACCGGAGCGCGATCGGGAGGCCAAACGGTACGGGTACGCGCGGGCGGGCATACCGCTCTACCTGCTCGTGGATCGTCAGGAGAAGAAGGTGACGCTCTTCAGCGGACCGGAGGAGGACGACTATCGCCGCGCCGAGCGGGTCCGATTCGGGAAGACGATCCTGCTGCCTGCACCGTTCGAGGTCGAAGTGGACACGTCCAGTCTCCTTTGAGCTGTCACAGGTCCATGTGGTGCGTCGTCTCACTGGGGAGACGGAACAGAGCGATGAGGCGGGGGAACCTGTGAGAGCAGTGCGGATTCATGAGCGTGGGGGTAGTGGCGGGCTTGTTCTGGAGGACGTGCCGTTGCCGCAGATGGCCACCGGGGACGTGCTGGTGCGGGTGCGGGCGGCCGGGTTCGTGCCGGACGAGCTCGACTGGCCCGGTACGTGGGTCGACCGGGCGGGGCGGGATCGGACGCCGTCCGTCCCGGCGCATGACGTCGCCGGGGAAGTGGCCGAGGTCAGGTACGGGACCACCGGGTTCGCGGTGGGTGACCGGGTTTTCGGCCTGACCGACTGGCATCGTGACGGGGCGGCGGCCGAGTACGTGGCGGTGGAGGCACGGAACCTCGCGGGGATGCCGCCCTCCCTCTCGTTCACCGATGCGGCGGCGCTGCCGCTGTCGGGGTTGACGGCCTGGCAGGGGCTCTTCGTGCACGGGCGGCTGGAGGCCGGGCAGACGGTCGTCGTCCATGGTGCGGGCGGGGGTACCGGTGTTCTGGCCGTTCAGCTGGCTCGGCAGGCCGGCGCGCACGTCATCGGTACGGGACGGGGGCGGGTCGTCGACCTCGTGATGAAGATGGGGGCGCATGAGTTCGTCGACCTGGAGACGCAGAGGTTCGCGGACGCCGTCGGGCCGGTGGACCTGGTGTTCGACACCATCGGTGGTGAGCTGCTCGAACAGTCCGCGGGCAAGGTGAAGGCGGGGGGTGCGCTCGTGTCGATCACGGCGCCGCCGCCCGTGCGGCCCGAAAACGGGCGTGCCGCCTTCTTCATCGTCGAACCGGATCGTGGTCAGCTCGCCGAGCTGGCGCGACGGGCCGGGACGGGCGAGCTGCGGGCCCATGTCGGGGCCGTCCATCCGCTGGACGAGACGCGTGAAGCGTTCCAAGGCAAGAAAAGAAGCATTCCCGGCAAGGTCGTTCTTGAAATCTGATGCGGGTGTGAGGTATGCCACGCCTGCGCGATCAAGATCGGGGATATGGTCGTCCTGTAATCCGGGACGGAACTCCCCGCAGGTGATCCTTCCAAGGATTTCTCATCCGGTTCTGCGCCCACTCACATGACCTCTGTCATCGAACAGAAGGGAACTACGGTGAGGCGCTGGAGAACAGCCCTGATCAGTGTCGCCGCCATCGCGGCGTTACTCGTCCCCGTGCAGACGGCCATGGCCGATGGGCCAAAGGAGTCCAAGGCTCGCGGTCTTCTGTCCGGGCAGCCCTACTTCAAGCTGGGACACAGCAAGATCAAGCCCCCCGCGCGGGCCAGCGCGGCGGCCGACCACGCGATCACGCTTCGCGGGATCGACTTCACCGGCCAGGCGGTGGCGCCCCTGGCCAGCCTGATCGACCTGGCGAGCGGCGCGGAGTACCCGCTCACCGAGTCCGGTGCCACGCTCACCGGCGTCGTCCCGGCCGGCGACTACAGCCTGACCGGGATCGTCGTCACGGGCGACCCGTTCGCGCCGACCGACCTCGCCCTCTACGGCAACCCCACCCTGACCGTGGCCGGTGACGTCGACCTCACCATGGACGCCCGGACGGCCACCGAGATCAAGTCCGTCAGCCCCTCGGCGACCGCGACCGAGTTCCACAGCCACGCCCAGATCATCCAGACGATCGCCGGGCAGGAGATCTCCGCGTCCGTGAGCGGCCGGCCGGAGACCACCCTGCGCAGCTGGCCGTCGGCCACCACGACCCGGCCGTACCACTTCACCTACGCCGAGGCCAAGACCGAGCCGACGAACACGCGCGCGTACAAGCTCGCGTTCCCGACGACCGGCCGCATCCCCGCGAACCTGACGTTCACCGCGACGACGAGCAACCTGGGACTGGTGAACACGACCTTCGCGTCCCAGGGGATCGCGTCCGAGGGCGTCGGGCCGCACGTCTCGCTCATCGACTTCACCGGTATCGGCGGAGAGACGCTTGGGCTCACGATCCCCGCGAGCGCGCCGAGCAGCCAGCAGATCTACTACTCGGCGAACAGCGTGAATTGGAAGAGCAACTACTTCTACAACCTCGACACCGTCCAGGTGCCGGAGAACCAGCTCGAGTGGCGCTCGTACACGGCGGGCGGCACCCATTCCGAGACGTTCAACAAGGCCGCGTTCGGGCCGACCGTGAACGTCGGGCACGGGGAAGGGACGATCTTCGTCCGCCCGCTGGTGACCGACACGGGCCAGCAGGGCAACCTGAACCTCAGCGGCAACACCAGCAGGGGGACGACCGGCACGGTCACCCTCTACCGCAACGGGTCGCTGGTCGGCGTGAGCAGCAACCCGCTGGCCGGTGACTTCGCGGTGCCGCCCGAGTCCGCCACCTACGAGGCGGTCATGTCGACGCAGCGCAACACCGGCTGGTCGAAGTACGTCACGAAGATCGACGCTCGGTGGACGTTCACCTCCGCCGAACGTCCCGGTGACCCGTTCGAGGGGCAGCACCGCCTGCTCCAGCCGCGGATCACCGGCGCCTTCGACAGCAGCGGGCGCGGGCCGTCCGGCACGACGTTCCCGCTGACGGTCGCCGTGGAGCGCGCCACGGGCGGGAGCGCGGTGTCCTCGATCTCGCTGCAGGCGTCCTTCAACGACGGTGCCACCTGGGTCAACGTGCCGCTGACCGGCAGCGGCACCGACCGCTGGACCGGCAACGTCACCCATCCCTGGTCGCACAACAATTTCGTGGCGTTGCGCTTCAACGCCTCCGACGGCTCCGGGAACTCGGTGCAACAGACCGTGACCCGCGCCTACGGCCTGCGGTGGTGACGCAGAGCTGACGCGGTCCCGGGCGTTCTCGCGGACGTCCGGGGCCGCACCCGCGTTCGGGCCGGACGCGCGGAGGCCTTAAGGCGGAGGCTTTAAGGTGGCGGCGGAGACCGGCGCGTCCGCCGCCGCGAGGAGGAGTGATCACGTGACCTGGTTCCACTGCGCGGAGAGCCGCCCCTGGGCGTCGGTGCGGCTGTTCTGCCTGCCGCACGCGGGCGGGTCCGCGGTGTTCTTCCGGCCGTGGGCCAAGGAGATCGACCCGGCCGTCGAGGTGCACGCCGTCCGGTACCCGGGACGCGCCGACCGGATGGCCGACCCGCTCGTCGCCGACGCGCACCAGCTCGCCCGCCTCATCGCCGGGGCGATGGCGCCGCTGATCGACCGTCCGGTCGCGCTGTTCGGGCACAGCATGGGCGCCCTGCTGGCGTACGAGGTGGCGCGGCTGCTGCAGGAGCGGGGCACCGCCCCGGTGCACCTGTTCGCGTCCGGCACGTGCCCGCCGCACGACCGCCACGACAGCGGCATCTCCAAGCGGGACGACGACGGAGTGATCGAGGAGCTGGTGAAGCTCGGCGGCACCGACGCCGAGGCGCTGCGCGAGCCGGAGCTGCGCGAGCTCGTGCTGCCGTACGTCCGGAACGACTTCGCGCTGGTCGAGAACTACGTGCACCGGGAGGGCGTCCGGCTGACCGTCCCGGTCACCGCCATCATCGGGGACGACGACACGGAGGTCACCGAGCGGCAGGCCGCCGGATGGGCGGACGTCACCGACGGGCGGTTCGCGCTCACCGTCCTGCCCGGCGACCACTTCTACCTGGTCGAACGGCAGCAGGACGTCATCGCGGAGATCCTCCGCGCGCTCGAGGTGCCCGCGCCCCCCTGAACGCGGAGATAGAGCGGCGGGCCGGTCGATCAGCGGCTCAGTAGATCTCGAAGCCGGGAAGGTCGTCCTCGAAATCTGAGGAATGGTGTGATCATCACCACGGCCGCCGGGCCGGGATCGAGGATATGGTCGTCCTGTAATCCGGGACGGGACTCCCCGCAGGTGATCCTCCCAAGGATTTCTCATCCGGTTCTGCGCCCACTCACACGACCTCTGTCAACGCACAGAAGGGAATCACGGTGAGGCGCTGGAGAACAGCCCTGATCAGTGTCGCCGCCATCGCGGCGTTACTCGTCCCCGTACAGACGGCCGCGGCCGACGGCCCCAAGGAGTGGCAGCCCCGCGGATTACCGTCCGGAGCGCACTTCAAGCTGGGCCACAGCAAGATCAAGCCACCCGCGCGGGCCGCCGCGGCGGCCGACCACACCATCACGATCCGCGGCATCGACCTGGACGGTCAGCCGCTGGCGCCGCTGGCGAGCCTGGTCGATCTGGCGAGCGGCGCGGAGTACCCGCTCACCGAGTCCGGTGCCACGCTCACCGGCGTCGTCCCGGCCGGCGACTACAGCCTGACCGGGCTCGTCGTCACGGGCGACGTGTTCTCGCCGACCGACCTGGCCCTGTACGGCGACCCCACGCTGACCGTGGCCGGTGACGTCGACCTCACCTTGGACGCCCGGACGGCCACGGAGATCAAGTCGGTCAGCCCGTCGGCGACCGCGACCGAGTACCAGAGCCGCGCGCAACTCGTCCAGGAGGTCGCCGGGCAGCTGCTCTACACGATCGTGACCGGCGGACCCGACAGGACCCTGCGCGCGTGGCCGTCAGACGCCACCACGAACCGGCCGTACGACTTCGTCTACGTGGAGGCCAAGACCGATCCGGCGAACTCGCGGGCGTACAAGCTGGCGTTCCCGTCGGCCGGGCGCATCCCCGCGAACCTGACCTTCACCGCGGCACAGAGCAGCCTGGCGCTGGTCAACACGACCTACTCCTCCCAGCGGGTGCCGTCCGACCGCCCCGGCGCCCACACCACGCTCGTCGACTTCGACGGCATCGACGAGTCGAGGCTGGGGCTGGAGATCCCCGCCGGCGCGCCGAGCACCCTGCAGGTCTACTACACCGCCAACGGCGTGAGATGGAACGGGAACTACTTCTACGAGGCGGGCGGCGGCGGCTGGGTCCCCGAGCAGCAGACCGCGTTCCACGCCTACACCGCGGGGGCCACCCACAACGAGACGTGGAACAAGGCCGCGTTCGGCCCCACCACAAGCGTCGGGCATGGGGAAGGGAAGATCCTCTTCGGCTCGAAGCCGACCGACACGGGGCAGCAGGGCTACGAGAACCTCAGCGGCAACACCACCACGGGGACGACCGGCACGGTCACCCTCTACCGCAACGGGCAGCAGGTCGGCGTGAGCACCAACCCGCTGGCCGGCGACTGGACCGTGCCGCCCGAGTCGGCCGGCTACCAGGTGCACATGTCCACGCAGCGCAACATCGGCTGGTCGAAGTACGCCACGAAGATCGACGCCCGGTGGACGTTCACCTCCGCCGAACGGCCCGGTAACCCGCTCGACAACGAGTTCCGGCTGCTCCAGCCGCGGATCACCGGCGCCTTCGACAGCACCGGGAGCGCGCCGTTCGGCAGCAGGTTCCCGCTGGCCGTCGCCGTCGAGCGCGGCCCGGGCGGGAGCGCGGTGACGTCGATCTCGCTGCAGGCGTCCTTCAACGACGGCGCCTCCTGGGTGAACGTGCCGCTGACCGGCAGCGGCACCGACCGGTGGGGCGGCACTGTCACCCATCCCTGGTGGAACAACGGCTTCGTGTCCCTTCGCTTCAACGCCTCCGACGGCTCCGGGAACTCGGTGCAGCAGACCGTGACCCGCGCCTACGGCCTGCGCTGACGCCGGGCTGACGCGGTCCCGGGCGCTCTCGCGGGCGTTCCGGGGCCGCATACCGCGTCCGGGGCCGGGTGCGCGGAGGCCGCCCCCTGAACGCGGAGAACGAGCGGCGGGCCGCCTCCACGGGAGTCCGTGTGGAGGCGGCCCGCCTTCTCAGGAGCCGTTCGACCGGCCGATCGGGGGATCAGCCGATCAGCCGATCAGTAGATCTCGACGCCGTACACCTGCATCGGCTCGCTGACGGGCTGGAAGAACGTCGTCCCGCCCGACGAGCAGTTGCCGCTGCCGCCGGAGGTCAGGCCGATCGCGGTCGACCCGGCGATCAGCGAGCCGCCGCTGTCGCCCGGCTCGGCGCACACGTTGGTGCGGATCAGGCCGCTGACGCTGCCCTCCTGGTAGTTCACGGTCTGGTTGAGCGCGTTGACGGAGCCGCTGTGCACCTGGGTGGTGCTGCCGCTGCGCGTCACCTGCTGCCCGACCGCGGCGTTGCCGGCGGCGGTGATGTCGCGGGTGCCCTGGCCGTAGAGGCTGACGGCGCCCTGGGTGTCCGCGGGCGTGGACGAGTACTTCACGATGCCGTAGTCGTTGCCGGGGAAGCTGCTGCCGGTGACGTTGCCGAGCGTCTGCCCGGAGCTGTCGGTCCACGTCGTGCCGATGTTGGTGCAGTGCCCGGCGGTGATGAAGAAGTACTCGCTTCCCTTCTTGACGTTGAAGCCCAGCGAGCAGCGGGATCCGCTGGTGCGGATGGCCTCGCCGCCGAGCGTGAACTTCTGGAACTTCCCGGCGACCCGCTCGGTCCGGACGGCCGCGCCGTGCTTGGCCGCGGCGGCCTGGACCTTCTTCAGCTTCGCGCCGGTGACGGTGCTGTCCAGCGTGAGCAGGACCTGGTTGGCGGCCGGGTCGACGGCCCAGGCGGTGCCCGGGATCGTCGCGTCCTGCTTGAGCGCCGACATGATCTTCTTGAGGTAGGAGCCGTTGCGCGCGACGGTCTGCGGGACGGCGCCCGCGTCGCGCACGGTCTGGGCGGCCTCGGCGTCGGTCACCGTGACCACGAGCTTGCCGCCCTTCAGGTAGGAGCCCGCCGAGCGGGCGCCGAGCCGCTTGGCGAGCGTCGCGGACGTCTCGCCGGGTCCTGCGGGAGCGGCGGCGGCCACGGGAGCTGCGGCCGACGTCGTGGTCATGGTGGGAGCGACGGCGAGCGCGCCCGCCACGAGAGCGGCCGTCGACGCCGGCACGGCGACGGTGAGCACACGCCTCTTGGTGATCTTCAACATGCCTCCACGGGGGGTTGGGCGCACCCTGCTGGCGCGCCGGAGGTCCTGATCATCGTGCTGGAAGTGTCAGGGCGGCCGAAAGACGCAGAAAGTGACCAATTCGCGACAGAGCGCTTGTCACCCTGGCGGTGGCTCCGTGGTCAGTGCGGGAAATCGTGGCCTGCAACGGACCAAGGGAACCGATTCGGCGGCCGTCAGTAGACCTCCAATCCGTAGACGTCGAGCGGCTCGCCGATGGGCTGGACGAACGACGTCCCGCCCGGGCAGCGCCCTTCGGCGCCGACCACGATCCCGATGGCGAGGTGGTCGGCGAAGACCGGTGCGCCGCTGTCGCCCGGCTGGCTGCACACCGCGATGTGGATCAGCCCGCCGACGCTGCCCTCCGGGTGGTTCACCGTCCGGTTCAGGCCCCTGACCAGCCCGGTCCGGGTGCCGGACGGGGCGGTGAGGGTCACGGGCCGGCCCACCTGGGGAATGGTGACGCCGGTGATGTCGTAGAACTCGCCGTGCGCCCTGACGCCGCCCTGCGTGTCCTGCGGAGGGGAGGCGTAGCGGACGATGCCGTAGTCGTTGCCGGGGAAACTGCTGCCGCCGGTGACGCCGAGGGTGCGTCCGGAGGCGTCCGTCCAGGTGCCGCCGGCCCGGGCGCAGTGCCCTGCCGTCAGGAAGAAGTAGGCGTCGCCCTTCCTGAGGTTGAAGCCGAGCGTGCAGCGGGTTCCGGCGGTGTGGATGGCGTCGCCGCCCAGGCCGGTGATGGCGGCCGGGCGGGACGGCGCGGCGGGCGCGCCCGCGGATGCGGGAGCGGCGGGTGAGTGTGCGGTGGATGCGTGCGCGGCCGGTGCGGTGGCGGTGGCGATCGGGGTGGCGGTGGCGAGGGAGGCCGCCAGCAGCCCGGCCGCTACCGCCGCGGCGGCGGTGTGCGCACGCGCGGGTAGGGACTTCACGGTGCCTCCAGGGGAGCGGGCGCACCCGGCCGGGTGCGTCGGAGGTCACGGGTCATGCTGAAAGAATGACGAAGACCACGTAAGGCAAGAAAGTGACAAATCACTGGCGACAGGATTGTCACAATGGGTGGTCGGGCGTCCACCTGATCGTCACGATGGCCGCTGTGCGGGGGACGGCCGCGCCGCTCGATCCGCTGTCCGGGGTGGGCCGGAGGTGCGCGAGAGGTGCGCGAAGTGATGTCGCCGCCGGGCCCGCACGCTGACGATGAAGGGCGTCGCGAGCCGGTCGATTGGGGCTCAAGAAATGCCGGAAGATTGGCTCCTTTAATAGACCAATCGTCCTGCGGGGCCGTCGCCCCGCGGGGGCCGGGGGTGTCCGGGTAGTGGCGGCGCGATGGGCGGGACGGGAGAATGGTCCGGTGACGCTCCTTTTGACCCGTTCCGACCTCGAAGCGCTGCTCGACCCCGCCGGCTGCCTGGACGCGCTGCGCCGCGGCTTCACCGCCGGGGAGGGCGAGGCGGTGGCGCGCCGGGTGGTGGGCAAGCTGCCGGGCCAGGGCACCGCGACGGCGCTGCTGCCCGGCCTGGTCGAGGAGATCCCCGCCTACACGGTGAAGGTCAACGCCAAGTTCCCGGGCAGCAGGCCCGCGCTGCGCGGCGTCGTCTGCCTGCACGATCTCGGCACCGGCGAGCTGCTGGCACAGCTCGACTCGGCCACCGTGACCGCGTGGCGGACGGGCCTCGCCGCCGCGCTCGGCACGCACGCGCTGGCCCGCCCCGACGCGGACGCGGTCGCCGTGATCGGCGCGGGGGCGCAGGCGGAGCTGGTCATGCGGGGGCTCTCCGAGCTGCGCGAGGTGCGCCGCCTCACCGTCTGCGACCTGGACGCCGCCCGGGCCGCCGGCTTCGCGGAGCGGCACGGCGAGCGGCTCGGCCTGACCGGCGACGGCGCGGTCGCCGTCGCGGCTGACCCGCGCGCCGCCGTCGCGGACGCCGGGATCGTCGTCATGGCGACCTGGGCGCGGCGCCCGATCCTGCACGCCGCGGACGTGACCCGCGGTACGCACCTCACCTCGCTCGGCGCGGACGAGCCCGGCAAGGCGGAGCTGTCGGCCGACCTGCTGGAAGGCGCCCGCGTCGTCGTCGACGACGTGCCGCTCGCGGTGGAGATGGGCGTGCTGGCCGGAGCCGGACTTGACGTTAAGCACGCGGCCGGAACGCTCCGTGATCTGCTATGTGGCCAGGTGCCCGGACGGGTGAAGGGGAGCGAGATCACGGTCTACGCCCCGGTCGGGCTTCCCTGGCAGGACCTCGCGGTGAGCTGGGCCGCCTACCGCGCGGCCCGCGCGGCGGGCGCGGGAACGGAGTTCGACTTTCTTTCCTGATCATGTGTAGAGCGCACTTTTTGCGGTATAAGTACGTCCGGAATGGCCCTTTGTGACGCTCTTTACAATGACGCCATGAATAGTGTTGACTCCGGGCGGTAGGTCATCCCCCTGACTATAACTCCGTCAAGGTGGCGCCCTATGGAAGATCGTTTTTGTCCGGCACAGCCCGGTCTTCCCGTCCGATCTCCGCCTCCAGACCCCGGCCGGAATGCGATTCGGGAAAAGCATTCGCATAAGCCGTGGCGGTTTTGCCGCGTATCGCCGCCGGTCAAGGCTAGGAGACGAAAATGATTCGGATTCTGCTCGCCGAGGAGGCGCCCCTCCTCCGCGGCGGGCTGGTCGCCTTGCTCGACGACGTGAAGGATCTCGATGTCATCGCGGCTTTAGGAACCGGTGAGCAGGTGCTTGCGACGGCGCGCAGACAGCGGCCCGACGTCGCGCTGATCGACGTCGGGCTTCCCGGCCTGGACGGCTTCGCCGCGGTCTGCGCGCTCCGCGAGGCCGTGCCCGAGTGCCGCACCGTCCTGTTGTCGGGCCGCCGCCGCACCGGCGACCTGCGCCGCGCGGTGGCGGCGCGGGCGGCCGGACTCGTCCTGAAGGACACCTCGCCCGGTGACCTGGTGGACGCGATCCGGCGCGCCGCGAACGGATCGCGCGTCATCGACCCCGACATGGCCTTCACCGAGCTCGGCTCGATGGACAGCCCGCTCACCGAGCGGGAGGTCGAGGTGCTCGCGCTCGCCTCACGTGGCGCGTCCGCGGCGCAGATCGCCGAGGACCTCGTCCTGACGATCGGCACCGTCCGCAACCATCTGTCCCGAATCAACCGCAAGGTCGGCGCGCAGAACCGGATCCACGCCATCCGGATCGCCGAGGAGGCCGGCTGGCTCTGAACCGCCGGGTGACCGCGCCTCCCACCGGCCGATGAGGTCCCGGTAGAGAGGGGACACCGCGGGCAGCTCGGCGTGCCGTCCGAGCTGCGCGCGGGTCCCGTCCAGGACCAGCACGCGACGCGCCCGCGCCGCGGAGCTGATCCGGTGCGCGATGACGATCAGCGTGCCGGGGCGCCGCGCGAACGCCTCCTCCGCCCGCGCCTCCGCGGACGCGTCGAGCCGGTAGGCGGCCTCGTCCAGGATCACGATCGGCTGCGGTGCCAGGAAGGCGCGGCACAGCGCGACGAGCTGCCGGTCGGCCTCCGACAGGTCGGCCGGGACGAGCTGCGCGCCGTACCCGCCGAGCCGCTCGGCGAGCCGCGCCAGGCCGATCTCGTCGGCGGCGCGTTCCACCTGCTCGGGCGCGGCGTCCGGCGCGTAGTAGGCGAGGTTGTCGCGCAGGGTGCCGCTGAACACGTACGCCTCCTGCGGGATGAGCACCCGCCGGTCCGGGTCGCCGGGCGGGTGGCCCTCCACCAGCACCTCCCCGGCGGTGGGGGAGACGAGGCCCGCGACGAGGGCGGCGAGTGTCGACTTCCCGATCCCGCTCGGGCCGACCACGGCGAGGTGGTCACCGGATGGGATGACGAGGTCGAGGTCCTCGATCACCGGCCGCGCGCCCTCCCCGTAGGCGAACGACACCCCGCGCAGCTCCACGGCCGGGGCGCCCGCGACGGGGGACGCCGCGTCCGGGCGGGCGGGCGGCGCGGGCGCGCTCGTCTCCAGGATGCGGGCGAGCGTCACCGCCAGCCGCAGCCCGCTGCCGCCCATGCCGTGCACGAGCGTCCGCAGCGCGGGCTGCAACCCGTGCAGTACATAGGTCAGCGCGCCGATCAGCACCCCCGGCGTGGCGCCGCGCCGCATCAGCCATGGCGCCGCCGCCAGGAGGAGCAGCAGCGGAAGCCAGCCGCTCACCGCGAGCGAGACGGCGCGGAGCGCCGCGAACCGCGCCACCGCGCGCCCGGCCGCGGCCTGCGCCTCCACCGCGGCGCCCAGCTCCGCGCGGATCGCGTCCTCGCCGCCGCAGGCGACGGCGTCCCGCAGCCCCTCGGCCAGCGCGGTGGTGCGCTCGGCGATCTCCTCCTCGCCGACGACCAGCGCCCGCTGCCGGACGGCCGCCGCCCCGAACACCGCCCCGAACAGCACCAGCCCGAGCACCAGCGGCGGCACCACCAGCAGCGCCACCTCGGGCATCAGGGTGACCAGGCCGATCAGCGCCGCGCCGGTCGCGAACAGGAACCCGCGCACGATGACGAGCAGCCCGCCGAAGGTGTCCCGGACGATCTCCACCTGGTGCGTGAGCCGCGCGACCGCGCCGGTGTCGGGGCGCCCGTTCAGGGAGCGGCGCAGTGCCCCGTCGGCGACGCGGCGGACGAGGTCGTCGCGGAACGGCTCCACGATCTCGGCGAGCGCGGGATAGAGGCGGCGGCTGCCGAATGCCCCGGCAGCCGCCGCCAGGGAGAGGACGGCGAGCCAGATCGCCGCTTGCGCGGTACGTCCCGTGCGGAACGCGTCGACCGTCTCGCCGACCGCGCGGCCGAACACCGCCGTCGGCACCGCCTCGACCGCCGACCACGCGGCGGCCCGCGCCACCGCGCGCGGCTGGGCCTTGACGGCGTCGCCGACCGTCTGCCGCAGGACCCGTGCCGCGTCCCGCCTGCTCCTCACCTGGCACCTCCGAAGAGCACGCGGTAGTCGGGGTCGTCCCAGAGCTTCGCGTGCGGGGCCAGGGCGCGGACGCGGCCGTCCTCCAGCCACGCGACCAGGTCGGCGCGCGCCGCGGTGGACGCCCGGTGCGTGATGATCAGCCGGGTGCGGTCCGCGAGCCGGTCCAGCAGCGCGTCGGTGATCTGCAGCTCGGTGACGGTGTCGAGGCTGGACGTCGCGTCGTCCAGCACGAGGACGCGCCCGGCGTGCGCGAACGCCCGCGCGAGGCCCATCCGCTGCAGCTCGCCGCCCGACATCGGCGCGTCGGCGAGGGGGGTCGCGTAGCCGCGCGGGAGGCGGCGGATGAAGTCGTCGGCGCGGGCGGCCCGCGCGGACTCGCGCAGCCACGCGGCCGGCGGCCGCGACGGCCCGAACGCGAGCGCGTCCTGGACGGTGCCGCCGAACAGCGCGGGCCGGGCGAACGCGTAGCCGATCTCGCGGCGCAGTTCCGCCCGGGCGAGGTGGGGGAGCGGCGTGCCGTCCAGCAGGACCTCGCCCTGGTCGGGGTCGGCGAGGCGGCCGGCGAGCGCGGCGAGCTCCGAGGTGCCGGCGCGTCCGGTGACGGCGACGGCGAGGCCGCCGGGGACGGTCAGGTCGAGGCCGTCCAGCACGCCGCTCGCGGCGGTGACGCCGCGGAAGTCGAGGCGGCCGGGCCCGGAGGGCAGGGACTCGCCGCCATGGGTGGGCGCGGGGAGCGCGAGGACCTCGGCGGCGCGGGCGGCTCCCGCGCGGGCCCGGCCGAGGCGCAGCAGCTGCGTCAGGACGGGCCCGAACCCGGCCGCGAGCGCCGTGTACTGGACGATCGCGACCAGCTCGCCGGGCGAGACCCGTCCGGCCGCGAGCTCCGCGCCCGCGACGCCGACCGCCGCGATCTGCAGGAGCAGCAGCGCCAGCAGCCCGCGCGCCGCGATGCCGCCCTGAACCCGCCACATCGTCTCGCCCTCGGCGCGCAGCCCGGGCAGCGGCTCTAGGACGCGGCCGGTCTCGCGGTCGACCGTTCCGGCCGCGGCGATCGTCCGGCATCCGGCGAGGGCCTCGGCGAGCCGGCCCGCGATCGTGCCCTGGACGGTGAGGTAGCGGTGCGCGGTCGCGCTGATGTCGCGGACGAACGCGCGCAGCAGCAGGAAGATCGCCGGCAGCGCCACCGCGATCGCCAGCGCGACCCGCCAGTCGATCAGGAACAGCGCGACCAGCGCCCCGGCGGCGGGCAGCAGGCCCACGGCGGCCTCCGGCGCGGCGGCGGGCGCCACCCCGGCCTCGGCCGCGCCGCCGACCACCCGCCCGGCGACGTCGCCCGGCGGGACGCGCAGCGCGGGACCGACCGCGAGGACGTGCCTGACCAGCGTGTGCCGCAGCCAGGCCGTCGACCGCGCCGCCGCGCAGCCGGTCGAGAGCTCCGACAGCACCTCCGCCACGGCCGACACCACGACGAGCGCGACGCACGGCCACACCGCCGCGGCGGCCGGGGCCCCGCCCGGCGGCACCGCGTCGATCGCGCGGGCCAGCGCGTACGGGAGCAGCACGGCCGCGACGGCGTCCGCCAGCGCGGCGGCGGCCACGAGCGCGGTCCAGCCGCGGGCGCGCCCGGCGGCGCGCAGCAGCAGCCGGTTCGCACCGGCCGTGGCGGGGGCCGCGCCGCCCGTGGCGGGGAGGGTGGTCATGGGGTCTCCAGAACGAAAGGCGGCCATGGCCCGGCGAGGGGCCATGGCCGCCGACCGCCGTTACAGGCAGATCGTGACACTGTGCGAGCTGTGGCAGAGGATGCTCAGGCTGGAGTTGTGCCCGCCGCCGCCGTTCTCGCTCGTCATCCCCTGAAGGTCGAGAAGCGCCATGTTCTTCACCTCCTTTCGGGCTGGATAGAGGTGGCCGCCGTAGGTTTTCCTACGGGGAGTTCGTGGGCCGTCCCGAAGAACGGGAGGCCGGGGGCCGGGTCGTGAAGGGCCGCGCCCAGGGCCAGCAGGACACCTGCCGTGCCGGTCGCGAGGTCCATGGACAGGCGGTACATATGCTCGCCCGGGAACGCCAGGCCGCCCGAGTACGGCAGCGCGTGCCAGGCCAGGTCGCGGACGTGCCCCGCCACCCGCGCGTCGTCGCGGCCGTGGCGGGCCAGGTAGAGGAGCATCCCGGCGCGCCCGCCGAACAGGCTCGGCTGCGCGTAGTACCGCGACATCGCGGCGACGCGGATCGCGCGCCGCGCCTCCTCGAATTCCTCGTCGGGGCGTTGCGCGAGGTACTCGTCTAGGACGAGCCCGATCCCGACGCTGCCGCGTCCCAGGTACGGGAACACCCGGTTGCCCTGGTCGACGTGCAGCGCGCCGTTGTGGTCGGTGACGCAGGCGGCGAGGTCGCGGCGCAGCGCGGCGGCGGCGAGGTCGAGCAGGACCGCGTTGCCGGTCCGCTCGTAGAAGCGGATGAACATCAGCGCCACGCCGGCACCGCCGTGCATCAGGCCGGGGCGTGCGCTGGGGCCGTCCGCCGCGCGTCCGGCGACGATCTCGGCGGCGCGGCCCGCGGCGCCGCGCAGGGACGTCTCGCCGGTCGTGTCGGAGAGGTCGGCCAGGGCGAGCGCGACGCCGGGCAGCCCGCCGTACAGGTCGTCGCCGAGCCGTTCCCACCGCTCGTTCAGGCAGTGCCCGACGGCGGTGAGCGCGTCGTCGCCGCGCCCGAGGCGGGCCAGCGTGTACGCGGCTCCCAGGAGGCCGTCGTACAGGCCGATTCCGGTGCCGCGCCTCGGGTCGGCGACGCGCGCCGCCAGCCAGTCCTCGTGCGCGGGGAGGCGGCCCGCGCCGGTCGCGTCCAGCGCGTACAGGACGCCGGCGGCGCCGTGCGCGAGCCCGAGCGACGCGCCGTCGAACTGCTCGGGGTCGCCGGGGAACAGCCGGTCGGCGCGGTCCGGGGTCGCGCTCGCGCGGATCGCCAGCGACAGGGACTCCCTGGCGCGGGCCCAGCCGGGCGCGTCCGGGACGAACTCCGGCGCCGGCACCGGCTCGGCGCCCCGGGTGATCTCCGCGACCGCCTCGTCCAGGAACGTCCGCGGTACCGGGAAGTTCGCGGCGATCAGCTCGGCGAGCTGCGGCGCCTTGCCCCGGTCGATGACGAACAGCGTGGTCAGCGGGACGAACAGCGCCAGCCGCAGGCACGCGAGGCTGTAGAGGTCGACGTCGGTGCCGCGCCGGTCGGGCGGCGCGAGGAACGCCGGGTTGGCGAGGGTCTGCCGGCCGCGGTCGGCCGCGGGCGCCGCCGTCTCGAAGTCGATCAGCGAGACCGAGTCGTCCGGGCCGACCATCACGTTGAACATGTGCAGGTCGTTGAAGGCCACGCCGCGCTCGTGGATCGCGGCGACCACCCGCTCGACGCCCGCGTGGACGCGCAGCGCCCATTCGGCATAATCGGCGGTCTTTTGCGGGTCCGGCTCCGGGTCGAGCATCGGATGCCGTTCCGCGAAGAACGTGTTGAGCGTCCGTCCCTCGATGAACTCCTGGACGAGGAAATGGTGCTCGCCGAGCGTGAACCAGTCGAGCGCCTCGGGCACGCCCTCGATTCCGGCGAGCTTGCGGAGAACGTCGCGTTCCCGTTCGATGCGCGTTACCGCGTCCGCTCCGTCGGCGGCGAGCCCGGCATGCGGGCGTCCCTCTTTCAGGACGACCTTCCGCCCGGAACGGGTATCGGTCGCCTCATAGACCCCGCCGCCGTTGGAGAAATGCAGCGCCTTGGTGATCTGGTACGGCAGATCGGTCGTCGTGGTGGCGCTGCGGGCTTTGAGATGCGGCTCCAGGCACTGCGGAAGGGTCACCCAGCCGGGAACGGAGAAAACCGGCTCGCGGCGGTCGGGCACCAGTTCCCCGTCGCCGTTCTCCAGCGCGGGGACGAGCTTGCCCTGCTCGTCCAGGCAACGCCGTTCGGCGAAGCCGCCGTACCGCACGTGCAGCGGACCGGAGCCTATCCGCAGGTCACTGAGGATGTAGGGGCCGGGGAGGCCGTCCAGCCGGGCGCCGAGCTCGGCCAGCACGCGCTCCAGCTCGCGCTCGCCGTCGGGGTAGATCGTGACGAGCTTCCCGCTGGCGCCGCGCGGCGCGTATTTGGCGTTCCGCATCCGGAGCGTGCCGGGGCCGCGCAGATGCTTGAACTCGATGTCGTTGTCGACGCAGTATTCCCACACGCCGGACAGGATCTCCGTGGCGCTTTCCGCGCATCCCGAGACGTGCACTTTCCAGCCCTGTAGCGGGGCGCGGCGCTGCGGCGGATCGTAGACGATCCACTCGTCGCCGAAAATCTGTTCCCAGCCCGCCGGAAGTTCGCGTCCGGTGATTTCGAAGTCGGTGCGGCGGGTGACGGGTGGCGCGTCGTAGAACAGCTTGTCCGCGAGGCAGTAAAGCTCATACCCCTTGTCCACTGCGGCATTCCCTCCTGCGCTCGCCAACCCGTTTGGCGCTCACAAGGGAAGAGCGTTCCAGTTCAGACCGGTATAGGCCAGTACCGGAAATAACGAATGGCATGTGAAGAACTACCGTCCGCTGCGTGTGCCCGTAACCGTACCGGTGCGTGATCGGCCGCTGACAGGGGGAGATCACGGAGAGAGACGGGAGGGGGAGGCGGAAGGGGGAAAGAAGCGCGGCGGTCAGCCGAGACCTTCGCGGTGCGCGACCGCGGCGGCCTGGGTGCGGCTGGCGACGTTCAGCTTCGCGAGGATGTTGGAGACGTGGACGCTCGCCGTCTTCGGGGAGATGAACAGCCGCGCCGCGATCTCCCGGTTGCCGAGCCCGTCCGCGACCAGCTTCAGGACCTCGCGCTCCCGCCCGGTCAGCGCGCCGAGCGGCCCGGACGGGCCCGGCGCGGGCGCCCCGGCGGCGGAGCCGAGCCGGGCGCGGGCCCCGAGGTCGCGCAGCGCGGCCAGCAGCGGCTCCGCGCCGAGCCGTTCGGCGGTCGCGACCGCCGCCCGCCACTCCGCCGCGGCCGCGTCCCGGTCGCCGTGCTCGGCGAGCGCCTCGGCCAGCCGCCACCGCGACCGCGCCACCTCGTAGACGAACCCGCCGTGCGGGTCGCCGTAGGTGAACAGATCGGTTGCCTTGCGCCACAGGTCCACGTCGTGGACGCCGTCCACGCGGCGCCGCTCGGCCTCCGCGCGGGCGAGCCAGGCGTGCATTTCGAGCCCGAGCCAGGCGCGGGGGAGCCCGTCGGTGGTGACCGCGGAGACCGTCCTCGCGCGGTCCAGCAGCGCGTCGGCCGCCTCGGCCGCCGCCCGAACCGCCTCCTCGTCACCGGCGGCGCGGGCACGGGAGGCGATCTCGGCCTGTGCCCACAGGCCCGTCGCCGCGAGCCGGATCGCGCCGTCCCCTTCGGCGTAGACGGTGCCGAGGACGTTCGCGACGTGCCCGGCCCCCGCGTGCGGATCGCCGCGCCACAGCGCGTGCTCGGCCGCGAGGCCCCGGGCGAGGAAGTTGAGGAACAGGTCCTCGCCCCACAGCGGCTCGATCCACCGCAGCCGCTCGTCCGCACGCGGCGCGGCCTGCGCGACCTCGACGAACAGCGCGTACGCGGAGATCTGCGCCTCCGCGGGCCGGACGACCTGGACGGCGAACTCGTCGGCGATCCGCTGCGCCCCCGCCCAGTCCCCGGTCGTGTAACGGATCAGGTACCGCAGGGACCGCATGATGATGCCCGCCCCGCTCCACCGCAGGCCCTCGTCCAGGACGAACCGCGCGCCCTCGTCCGCGGCGCGCGCCGCGCCCGCGAGATCGCCGCGGTCGAACATCGTCCGGGTGTAGTGGAACCTCGCGCGCACCGCCACCGGCGCCGCCTGCGGGGTGTCGGCCGCGTCGGCCAGGTCGCGGGCCCGCGCGAACACCTCCGCCACCCCCGAGTCGGCCTCCCGCGACTCCCGCCACAGCCCGAGCGTGACCAGCAGCGCCGCCTCCGCGCCTGGAACCCCGGCGGCGCGGGCCTCCGCGACGGCCTTCTCCGCGAACTCCGGCATCTCGCCGTCGGGGTCCCGGAAGAGCAGCGTGCGGGCGTAGGTGGCGAGCGCCCAGGCGCGCTCGGGCGCCGCCGGGTCGCCCGCGAGCATCGTCACGGCGTCCCGCGCGGTCGCCTGCGCCTCGTCGTCCTCGTCGATCTCGCCCAGGCAGGCCGCGAGGTGCTCGCGGATCTCGGAGCCGAGCCGCAGGTCAGCGGGGTCGGCCTCGGCCAGCAGCCGGCGCAGCCGGTGCGCGGCGCGGCGCGGCTCCCCGGCCCGCACCGACTCCTTCGCCGCAAGCAGCGACAGCCGGACCCGGGGCATCCCGGCCGCGGCCTCCGGGTCGGGGACCGCGTCCCACAGCTCCAGCGCCCGCTCGTAGTGCCCGAACGCCTCGTCGGGCGCGCCGAGCCGCCCCGCCTCCCGGCCCGCCCGGACGGACGCCGCGAACGCGGCGGGCAGGTCGTGCGCGGCGAGGCTGTGGTGCGCCAGCTCCGCCGCCGAACCGCGCGTCCCGTCCGGGAGATCGGCGAGGAGCCGCGCGAAGTCGGCGTGCAGCCGGGTGCGCTCGCCCGGCAGCAGGTCGGCGTAGACGGCCTCGCGCAGCAGCGCGTGCCGGAAGGTGTACCCCGTCCCGGACGGGACGAGCAGCTGGTGCGACACGACCTCGCGGAGCGCCTCGCCGACCGCCGCCTCGTCCAGCCCGGACACGCGGCGGGCCAGCTCGTCGTCGATGCGGCGCCCGGCGACCGCCGCGACCCGCACGACGCGCTGCCCGGCGTCCGACAGCCGCTCCATCCGCGACAGCAGCAGGTCGGCGAGCCCGGCCGGCAGCCCCGCGGGCTCGCCGCCGGGGACGTCGACACCGGCCGAGTACAGCTCGGCGGCGTAGAACGCGTTCCCCTCCGACCGGCGGTGCACCCGCTCGACGACGTCCGCCGTCACCGGCACGCCCCCGCGCGACAGTTCGGCGAGGTACTCGGCGGTCTCGCGCGGCCCGAACGGGGCGACCGCGACGCCGGTCACGTTCGGCAGCCGCAGCAGCTCCGCCACCACCGGACGCAGCGGATGCCGCCGGTGCAGGTCGTCCGACCGGTACGTCCCGACGAGGCACACCCGCTCGCGCTGCAGGACGCGGCAGAGGAACGTCAGCAGATGCCGGGTCGACCGGTCGGCCCAGTGCAGGTCCTCCAGGACGAGCAGGACGGGCCGCTCCCGGCCCAGCTCCTCGAGCAACCCGAGCACCGCCCCGAACAGCTGCTGCTGCCCGAGCTCGGTGACCGAGCCCGGCTCGGCGCCGCTGTCGGGCAGCAACCGGCCGAGCACCGGGCGCGCGTCGAGCGCGGCCCGGACCGCGTCCGATCCGGGGGCGCCGGCGTGCGCGGCCGTCCACAGGGCGTCCGCGAGCGGCAGGTACGGCACGCTCTCGCCCAGCTCGGCGCACTGCCCGACGAGCACCGCGTAGCCGTCGTCGCGGGCGGCGCGGACCAGCGCGGACACCAGGTGCGTCTTCCCGACGCCCGCGTCCCCGCTGACCAGCACGGCCCCGGCGCCGTGCCCGGCGGCACGCGCCAGCGCGGCCTTCAGCTCCGCGAACTCGGCCGCCCTGCCGATCAGCACGAATAGCCCCTTCCGGTCACCAGCCAGTATCCCAGCCGGCGGGGGATGACCGGGCGGCCCCGGACGTGAACGGGCCCCGGATCGGGGGTGTAGATCCGGGGCCCGCGGGTTGGTCGGCCGAGCGCGGCTCGTCCTTTGGTTGGTGGCCGGGTGGGGGCTGGAGGACGGTTGCTCAGCCGGTGAGGGCGGGGGTCCGGTCGGTGTCGTGCTCCGCCTCGTCCTCTTCGGCGGCCGAGTCCGCCTCGGGCTCCGGCTCGGCGGGCAGGACGCGCTGGTACGCGCGGAGCGTCTCGGCGGCGATCCGCTCCAGCGAGTACCGGGAGCGGGCGCGGTCGGCGGCGGCGATCGAGTAGCCGTGGAGCGTGGTCTCCTCGGTGAGGAGGTGCCGGATGGCGCGCCCGATCACGACGGGCCGTCCCGCCGGGACGTGCACGCCGGTGATGTGGTCGAGGACCTCGTCGGCGTTCCCGCCCGCCGGGGTCGCGACGACCGGGACGCCGCAGGCCATCGCCTCCAGCGGCACCGACGGGCACGGCTGGTGCGGGGTCAGGCAGAGCGCGAGGCTCGCCGTCCGCAGCAGCTTCGGCAGCGCCTTGCGCGGCAGCCGGCCGAGGAAGATCACCCGGTCGTTGACGTGCAGCTCCTTGGCGAGCAGCACCAGCCGGTGCACGACGGGGTCGTTCTCCAGCTCCTCGCGGACCGGGCCGCCCGCGATGGCCAGCTCGGCGTTCGGGACGTGCACCAGCGCGCGCAGCGCGGTCGCGACGTCCCCGGCCTCCAGATCGCCGCAGATCATCACCAGCCGGCGCCGGTCGCCGCGCGGCATCGCCGGGCCGGCCTGCGCGAACTGGTCGCCGTCCACCCCGTAGGGGACGACGGCGACGCTCGGCCGCGGCACGCCCATCCGGACGAGCGCGCTCGCCTCCTCGGCATGCCCGGCCAGCACGACGTCGGCGTCGCGCGCGATGGCCTTCTCCAGCCGGTCGCGGTGCGGGTGCACCCGGTTCCCGGCGCGGCGCTCGGCGGCGGCGACGCCGTGGTAGCTCTGCGCGAACGGGATGCCGAGCTCGCGGGCGACGGCGCAGGCGGCGAGCCCGCCGACCCAGCCGTGCGCGTGCACGATGTCGGGGCGCCCGGCCCCGGACCAGCGGCGGCGCAGCCCGTCGGCGAAGTCGCGGACGTGCTTCAGCAGCTCGTCGTCGGGGAGCGGGCGGGCGGGCCCGGCGTCCAGATGGACGAGCGCGGCGCCCGGCGCGAGCTTGACCCGGGCGCGGGCGGTCTTGTCCTGCCGCCGGGCGTACACGGTAACCTGGTTCGGCTTCCCGTCGGCGGACAGCGGACGGGTCAGTGAACGGGCGAGATCCCGGACATGGACGGACTCGAGGTGTTCGCCGTCAAGGTCGGAGGCGGACACGAGAGCGATGTTCAACGCGCGGTGCATACGGATCCTCCGGGACAACACAGGGGAAGCACGGAGGTATCTGCGTCGTAGACACCTGCTTGGTCAGTCTCCTATCCGGCCGCAGCTCCCGTCAAACCTCGCGAATCGGATCTCCCGCCCCGTTCGGCCCACCGCACCGCCGCTCACCAGGGGAGACAATGGATCAGATGGACGACGAACCGCTCTGGTACGTGGCGTACGGATCGAACCTCTTCCGGGAGAGGTTCCGCTGCTACCTGTCCGGCGGCCGTCCGGCGGGCGGGAACCGGCACTACACCGGCTGCCGCGACCCGCGCCCCGCCCGCGCCGACGCGCCGGTCACGGTGCCCGGCGGGATCTACTTCGGCTACACGTCGCTGGTCTGGGGCGGCGGGATGGCGTTCTACGACCCCGCCCTGCCCGGCCGCGCCGCCGCCCGCGCGTACCTGCTCACCCGGCGCCAGTTCTGCGACGTCCTGTCCCAGGAGATGCGCCGCGGCGTCGGCGCCGACCACGACCTGTCGGAGGCCGTCGCCCGCGGCCGGCAGCGCCTCGGCCCGGGGCGGTACGAGACCGTCCTGAAGGTGGGGGAGCGCGACGGGCATCCCATGCTCACGTTCACCTCCGCCGACCCGCACCCGCCGAACGCGCCGACGGCCGCCTACCTCACGATGCTCGGCAACGGCCTGCGGGAGGCGCACGGCTGGTCCGCCGAACGCGCGGGCGCCTACCTGGCCGGCCGTCCCGGCGCCCGCGGAACCTGGACGTCCGCCGACATCTCCGCCCTTCTCGGCTAGGTTCGGGCCTATGAACGCCGGTGACTATGTCGACGACTTCCAGCTGCCCGACGAGACGGGCGAGTTCCGCACGCTGACCGGCCTGCTGGAGCGGGGCCCGGTCGTGCTGTTCTTCTACCCGGCCGCGATGACGCCCGGCTGCACCGCCGAGGCCTGCCATTTCCGCGACCTGGTCGCCGAGCTCGCCGCCGTCGGCGCCCACCCGGTCGGCATCAGCGCCGACCCGGTCGCCAAGCAGAAGGAGTTCGCCGACAAGCACTCCTTCGGCTACCCGCTGCTGTCCGACCCGTCCGGCGACGTCCGCGCCCGCTTCGGCGTCAGGCGCGGCCTCGCCCTCATGCCGACCAGGCGGCAGACCTTCGTGATCGACACCGACCGCCGCGTCCTCGCCGTGATCAAGAGCGAGATCCGGATGAACGCCCACGCCGACAAGGCCCTGGAGGCCCTGCGAAAGCGGGCGTCCTAGAGAACCGGCGGCCTCCGCTCGCTGGCGCTCGCTGCGTCCGCCGTCGAGAGGGAGGGCGCCGCCTCTTGGTGGCGTCCTAGCCGTCGACGACCGGGAGGTTGACGGTGGACGGGTGCGCGGGGGAGTGGAAGATCTCCTGGTCGGCGGTGAGCATCTCGGTGGCGGTGCCGATGGGGGCGCCCGTGCCGGGGTTGCGGGCGACGCGCGGATAGGCGCCGGACGCGACCTGCACCCGGATCCGGTGCCCGCGGTGGAACCGGTGACCGGCGGGCCACAGCTCGATGGCGACGTGCCGGACGCCGTCCTCGCCGGGCTCCGGGGTGCCGGGGACGAGCCGCCGCATCCCCTCGCACAGGTTCAGCGACTCCCCGTCCGGGGTGACGTCGCACAGCCGGACGACGAAGTCGGTGTGCTCCCGGTTCGACCGGATGTACAGGTCGGCGGTGACCGGCCCGATGATCTCCAGATCGTCGTCGAGGACCTCGGAGGTGTAGGTCAGGACGTCCCGGCGCCGCTCCAGCCGCTTCTGGTCGGTCGAGGGGTGGGTCTCGCCGAGCATCGTCGGGCCGCCGAGGAACGGGGTCGGGTGGTGCGGGTCGTAGCGGTAGGTGTCGGGGTCGGACTCGGGCGGCTCGCCGGGGGACAGGGCGCCGTCCGGCTGCAGGCGCCACCGCTCCTCCCGCATCCCGGGGACGGGCCAGTCGGGGAACTCGCGCCACTCGTCCGCGCCCGTGATGTACAGCCGGACGGGCTGGTCCCGCAGCTGCGACGGGTCGTCCAGCAGGTGGGCGCGGAACCAGGCGACCGACTCGCCGATCGAGCCGCGCATCATCCGCTGGTCGGCGTGGAACCACGGGCCGATCGTCAGGTAGGGGCGGCGCCCGGCGGCGCGGAGCGCGGCGTAGTCCTTGATCTGCCAGGGCAGGAAGATGTCGTACCAGCCGCCCGTCATGTTCACCGGGGCCGTGACCTTCGACACGGTGGGGGAGAAGTCGCGCCGGTCCCAGAACGGGGTGTCGGGGCCGTTGACGAGGAGGTCCTGGAAGAAGCGCTGCTGCTCGCCGGTCGCGAGCTTGTCGAGCTCGGCGATGGGGCGTCCGGACAGCGTGGCCCGGCGGGCGCGGCGCGGCGACAGCACGGCCGCGGAGACGCTGGACAGGGAGTTCTTCATCCGCGCGGTCATGTCCACCCAGATGAGCGCGGACTCCAGCGCGAACGTCCCGCCGACGTGCACGGCGTCCCGGAACGTGGACGCCGTGACCTGCATCGACAGCGCCTTCAGCGCCGGCCCGGCGTCGGCGGCGACGGCCCACTGGACGTAGCCGAGGTAGCTCGGGCCGTGCATGGCGAACGTCCCGCCGAACCAGGGCTGTGACGTCAGCCACTCGACGGTGGCGAGGCCGTCCTCGCGCTCGTCCAGCGCCTCGAACACGCCGCCGGACCCGAACCCGCCGCGGACGCTCTGCACCACGACCTGGAACCCGTGCGATGCGAACCCCTGCCCGCACATCAGCCCGAACGGCCCGCGCCGCCCGTACGGGGACCGGACGAGCACCGTCGGCGCCCGCTCCACGTCGGCGGGGGCGTAGTGATCGGCCAGCAGCGTGACACCGTCGCCGGCCGGGACCTCCAGGTCGCGCTCGACCGTGACGCGGTGGGGGCCGTTCCGCAGTCCCAGCGCCGTGACCCCGAGCCGGCGCATCATTCCCACGCCTACCACCTGCTCGATCGTAATGGCCCCATGGAACGCTTCCCGTCCCGGGAGCCCGTGATGTGCCTCGCACGCTGCGCGCCTTCACTACCATCGGGGACGCACAAGCATGGCAAATCGGACGTCAAGGGCAGCCCAGGGGGCGGCCGGGGCGTCCGGGCGGAGGGAGAGATGCACGCGTCATGGACGACCTGAGCTGGGAGCGGATCATCGTCGCCGCGATCGTGCTGGCGGGCGCCCTGGCGATCGCGGTCATCCTGCGGTTGCTGACCGGACGCCTGTTCAAGCGGGCGGGCGACACCCGGTGGGCCTGGGACGACCTCGCCGCCCGGCTGATCAGGGACCTGGCCGTCCCCGTCTCGGTGATCCTCGGCCTGTGGTTCGCGGCGAAGACGCTGCACCTGCCGCGCGGCACGCTGGACGTGACCGCCAAGGTGCTCGTCGCCGTGACGATCTTCATGGTGTCGCTGGCGCTGGCCCGGCTGATCGCGAACTCGGTCAGCTCGTTCGCGCTGACCGGGCAGGGCGGCGCCGCCGCCAATGTGACGATCTTCGCCAACATCGCCCGGGTGGTGGTGATCGGCGTCGGCGTCCTGGTGATGCTGCAGAGCCTCGGCGTGTCGATCTCGCCGCTGCTCGGCGCCCTGGGCGTCGGCGGCCTCGCGGTGGCGCTCGCGCTGCAGGACACCCTGGCGAACCTGTTCGCGGGCGTGCACGTGCTGGCGTCCAAGACGATCGAGCCCGGCGACTACATCAAGCTGGCCACCGGCCAGGAGGGGTACGTCGTCGACATCAACTGGCGCAACACCTCCATCCGGACGCTGTCGGACAACATCGAGGTCATCCCGAACCAGCGCTTCTCCGACACGATCCTGACCAACTACCACCGTCCCGCCCAGGACATGTCGATCATGGTCTACGCGAAGGTGGCCTACGAGGTCGACCTGGACCGGGTGGAGGAGCTCATCACCGGGGTCGGCGAGGACGTGATGAAGGACGTGCAGGGCGGCGTCGAGGAGTCGAGCGTCCTGGTCCGGTTCGACGACTTCAACGACGCGACCGTCGGCTTCCACGTCATCCTGCGCTCGACGGAGTTCGGCGACCAGTTCCTCATCAAGCACGAGTTCCTGAAGCGGCTGCACCGGACGCTCCGCGAGGAGGGCGTCGCACCGCCGTACTGGCACCACCGCGTCGTCCTCAGCGAGACGGCCGCCGGCACGACGCCCGGCCCCGAACTGTCGCAGAAGGACGGGCTGCCCCTCTGAGGGCCGCCCGGCCGGTCAGCCGCCGGGTGGGGGAGGCATCTCGCCGAACCAGGCGAGGAACTCGGCGGCGCCGAACATCCGCGCCGTCTCGACCGCGGACGGCGACCCGGTCCGCGGGTCGGCGCCCGCGTCGAGCAGGGCCCGCACCACGTCCGGCTCCTTCTTGAACACCGCGCCGGCGAGCGGCCGCTGGCCCCGGTCGTTGGCACGTTCCGGGTCGGCGCCGCGCGCCGCGAGCGCCCGGACGGTCCCGGCGTGCCCGTGGTAGGCGGCAAGCATCAGCAGCGTGTCGCCCTTGTCGTTGGCCAGGTTCGCCGGGACCCCGGCGTCGACGTACTCGGCCAGCTCCGCGGTCCGGCCGCCGCGCGCCATCTCGAACAGCCGGGTCGCGAGCTCTTCCATCTCCGGGTCGGCCTCGCTCATGTGCGGAACCTTACTGTTCGCGGTGAGCAGCACGCCGAAGCTGTCCTCCCGGTACCGCAGGTGCTTCTCCAGCGCGACGAGCGCGCCGTTCTGGGGCAGCGTGCGGAAGCGGACGTCGTCCGCCAGCGCCCTCATGATCAGCAGCCCGCGGCCCCGCTCCGCGCCCGGAACGGGGTCCGGGACGTTCCCGGGCTCGAACCCGCGCCCCGCGTCGATCACCTTGATCACGCAGCGGCGGTCCTGGATCGTGGCACGCACCGTGTACCCGGCGCCGTCCTCGGCGTGCTGGATCACGTTCGTGCAGGCCTCGGTGAGCATCACCTCGATATCGCCGCGGATGTCGGCATCCACCCCGAGGGCGGTCAGCGCCGCGTCCAGCAGCCTCCGTGTCGCCGGGACGCTCGCCGCGTCCCGGGGGAGCAGGAGGTCGAGGCTGATCTCCACGTCCTCTCCGTCCGTTTCCGTCCCTGTTGTTCGTGCCCTTCCGGGCACCCTCAAACATCGGACGGGCCCCCGCGGCCGGACGGGCCGGGCGCTCTCGGCGCGTAGTCGTCGACGTACTCCTGGCCGGACAGCCGCTGGATCGCCGCCATGATCTCGTCGGTGACCTGCCGCGCCGCCTTCCCGCGCGGGACGCCGTCGTCGCGCCCGGCGAAGTCCATCGGCGCGCCGATCCGCAGCCCGATCCGCCCCGGTTTCGGGACGGCCCGCCCCACCGGCTGCAGCCGGTCGGTGCCCTCGATCGCCACCGGCACGACGGGCGCGCCGGTCCGCATCGCCAGCCGCGCGACGCCCGTCCGGCCCCGGTACAGCCGGCCGTCCGGCGACCGGGTGCCCTCCGGGTGGATCGCGAACACGCCGCCGCGCTCCAGGACCGCCGCCGAGGTGTCCAGCGCGGCGACCGCCGACCGCCCGCCGGACCGGTCGACCGCGATCATGCCGAGTCCGCGGAAGAGCGCCGCGACGGTACGGCCCTTCACGCCCGTCCCGATGAAGTACTCGTGCTTGCCGAGGAAGTGGACGCGCCGCGGCACCATCAGCGGCAGGACGAACGAGTCGAGGAACGCCAGGTGGTTCGCCGCCAGGATCACCGGCCCGATCCGCGGGACGTGCGCGAGGCCGCTCACCCGCGGCAGGAAGGCGACGCGCATCGCGGGCCCCATCAGGACGTGCTTCAGCAGGGGATAGATCACGCGATCGGGCTCCATGTACGAGAAGGCTATGGTTCGCGCGATCCCGGCCGCCGCTCGCGCCCGGTACAAGTTCGCCCATCCGGCCTTGTAGGACCCCGCACTTGCGGCTTCGCGCGCCGCGTGCGGCCGGTGGTCAGCCCGCGGCCTCGGCGGCGTTCTGCGCGCGGATCACCCGGCGGACCGCCGGCGCGGCGGGCCCCGACCGGGCGGTCAGCTCCTCGATCCGGCGCCGGTGGCGCCGCCGGTCCCGGCCCGGCAGGACGGTCTTCAGCTCGCCCGCCGCCGCCAGCGCGACCGCCGCCGCGTCGTAGCTGTTCACGTGGGCGGCCGGACGTCCCCGCAGCGCGGAGGACGCCCCGCCCCACAGCGCCTTCACCACCCGCGGGTCCTTGACCGTGATCTCCCGGTACGGGAACAGGCCGAGGGCTTTGCGCGTCCGCACCCGGATCCAGCCGCCGCGGACGAGCTCGTCCCGCACCGCCGTCACGATCGCCTTGCTGTCCTTGCGCACCCAGTGCTGCCAGGACCGCGGCCGCGACGCCGCGATCTGCGCCAGCACCCCGTACGGGTCGTCGCCCGGCGTTCCCGGGACGGGCCTGCGCCGCTCCTCGCCGAGCCTGCCGTCGAGGTAGAGCTCGGTGAGCGCTGCGGCGCGCAGCACGTAGCCGAGCCGCGCGCCGTGCTTGGTCATCTTGTGTGTGGTGGTGTCGTAGGCCAGCAGGAACATCCGCGCCGGCAGCGATTCCGGAACATCGACCATGGCTAGTCCTCGCTCCCGCCGCCGCGCGCGGGGCCCGGCGGGTCTTGCTCTGTGTGCTCTTCGTGCTCTTCGCGTTCTTCCTCGGGTTCGGTCTCCTTGCGGGGACGGCCCCGGCCGCGCATCCGGCCCGCCGACCCGGGCATCCGGCCCGCGTCGGCGAGCGCCCGTCGCAGCAGGAACTCGATCTGCGCGTTGGTGCTGCGCAGCTCGTCCCCGGCCCAGCGCGCGAGGGCGTCGTGCACCGCCGGGTCGAGCCGCAGCAGGATCTTCTTCCGCTCAGCCACTGGGCAGGGGGTCACTGGTAGAGGCTGCCGGTGTTGACCACCGGCTGCGCGTCGCGGTCGGCGCAGAGCACGACCAGCAGGTTGCTGACCATCGCGGCCTTGCGCTCCTCGTCCAGCTCGACGACGTTCTCCTCGTCGAGCCGCTCCAGCGCGAGCTGCACCATGCCGACCGCGCCCTCGACGATCCGCTGCCGCGCCGCGACGACCGCGCCCGCCTGCTGGCGGCGCAGCATCGCCTGCGCGATCTCCGGCGCGTAGGCCAGCCGGGTGATCCGCGACTCGATGATGTCGACGCCCGCGGACGCGACGCGCTGCGCGAGCTCCTCCGACAGCTGCGCGGTGATCTCGTCGGCGTTGTCGCGCAGCGAGGTCCGGTCGTGGGCGTCGTAGGGGAAGCTGCCCGCGATGTGCCGGACGGCCGCCTCCGTCTGGAACGCCACGAACTCGACGAAGTCGTCGACCTCGAACACGGCGCGCGCGGTGTCGGCGACCTGCCACACGACCACGGCGGAGATCTCGATCGGGTTCCCGTCCAGGTCGTTGACCTTGGCGTGGCCGGTCTCGTGGTTGCGGATCCGGGTCGAGACCCGGCGCCGCTCGGTCAGCGGGTTGACCCAGCGGAGCCCGTCGGTGCGGACCGTCCCGTGGTACCGGCCGAGCAGCTGCAGGACCCGCGCCTCGTTCGGCGCCACCGGCGTCAGCCCGGCCGCGACGACCAGCCCGGCCAGCGCGAGCAGCGACCCCACGACGATGCCCGCCGCGAGGGCGGCGGCCCCGCCGGCCGCCAGGCCCGCCAGCACCGCCACGGCGGCCAGCAGGATCAGCGCCAGGGCGAGGCCGAGCATGGCCCATCCGCCGCGGTCGGCCGCCGCCTTCTCCTCGATCTTCGGGCGCGGCATCTCGACCTTGGTCGTCACGTCTGCCATCCCCGTCCCCCTTCACGTCCATCGGTTATCACCAATCTATCAAAGTGATATCACTTTTTCCATGTCGGGTTCCTCGGTGGTGTCCGGGATCACCTTCGGGACGTTGCGGAGCGTGACGAGCGCGAAGACCGCGACCAGGGCGGCGCACCCGGCGCTGCCCACGAGGGCGGCGTGCATGCCGTCCACGAACGCGCCGCGTGCGGCGTCGCCGACCTGGGCGGCGAGCGCGCCGGGGAGCTGCGCGGCGGCCTGCAGCGCCGCGCCGAGGGAGTCGCGGGCCGCGGCCGCGGCGGGCGCGGGAACGCCCGCGGGGAGGTCAAGCGCGTTCCGGTACACCGCGTTCAGGACGCTGCCGAGGACCGCCATGCCGAGCGCCCCGCCCAGCTCGGTCGCGGTCTCCGAGATCGCCGAGGCCGCACCCGACCGCTTCTTCGGCACGGACGCCAGGACGGTGTCACCGGTGACCGTCATGGCCATCCCGATCCCGATCCCGGACAGCACCATCCCGGGGACCATCGCCCAGTACGAGGTCTCCAGCCCGAACGTCAGGTACACCGTGAAACCGCAGGCGGAGACCAGCATCCCGGCCGCGACCACGCGGGCCCGCCCGAGCACGCCGATCAGCGGCGGGGCGAGCAGCGCGCCGCCGAGCATCGCCCCGGCCGCGCCGGGCAGCCCGGCGAGGCCCGCCTCCAGCGGCGACCAGCCGAGCGCGAGCTGGAAGAACAGCGAGAAGATCAGCGACTGCGCGACCAGGGCGAACATCGCGAACATGGTGGTGACGACCGAGCCGGTGAACGCGGCGTTGCGGAACAGCCGGACGTCGATCAGCGGCTCGTCCAGCCGGGTCTGCCGGACCAGGAACGCCGCCAGCGCCAGCACGCCCGCCGCCGCCGACACGTAGATCCGCGGCTGGTCCAGGCCGTGCGCCGCCGCCTCCTTGATCGCGTACACGACGCCGAGGACGCCGGCGCCCGACAGCGGGACGCTGAGCAGGTCGAGCCGCCCGGGCACCGGGTTGCGGGACTCGGTCAGCACGAGCGCGCCCGCGACCAGCGCCACCGCCATGATCGGAACGTTGATCAGGAAGACCGCGCCCCACCAGAAGTGGTCGAGCAGCGCGCCGCTGACGACGGGCCCGAGCCCGACCGCGAGCCCGGCGACGCCCATGAACGCGCCGACCGCCACCGTCCGCTCCTTCGGCTCGGTGAACGCGCGGCGGATCAGCGACAGGCACGACGGCATCAGCGTCGCGCCCGCGACGCCCAGCACGGCGCGGGCCACGATCAGCAGCTCCGCGGTCGGCGCGTAGGCGGTCACGGCGGACGCGGCGGCGAACAGCACGATTCCGGTCAGGAGCAGCTTCTTGTGGCCGATGCGGTCGCCGATGCCGCCCATGGTGATCAGCAGGCCGGCGAGCGCGAACCCGTAGGCGTCCGCGATCCACAGGATCTGGGTGGACGAGGGGTCCAGGTCGGCGCTCAGATGCGGGATGGCCTGGTTGAGCGCGGTGAGGTCGATGTTCGGCACGAGCGCGACCATGAGGCAGATCGTGAACGTGCCCCATTTACGGGCCGTGGTGTTCATGCCCGCAACGGTCGCGGAGGGCGCTGACCGTCCCCGCACCGTCCGCTGACCGCGCCGCCCCGGCGCCGTCCCGCGCCGTCAGCGGGCGGCCGGCCGGACCGTCAGCGGGCGGTGAGCAGGGCGCGGGCCTTCTCCCGCGACAGCGCCGCGCCCTCGGCGAACGCCGCCTCGTACGCGGCGTCGCCGATCAGCTCGCGGGCCCCGGCCGAGACCCGCCCCGCGTCCGGGTCGCCCGCGACCTGGACGCCCTGGAGCACCGCCGCCGCGCCGAGCAGCGCCGCCGCCCGGCCGCCGTCGCCCTCCGCGACCGCCACGCCCGCCAGCCCGGCGCCCGCGAGCGACCGGTACATGAAGATCGGATGGTCGATCGACATGTCGAGCGCATCGGAGAACAGCTCCCGCCCCCGCTCGGGGTCGCCCTCGGCCAGCGCCAGCCAGCCCAGCCCGACCAGCGCCGAGCCCCGGACGGCGGCGGCGATGAACCGCTCGGAGGTGTAGGTGGTCAGCGCGGTCTCGTACAGCCGCCGCGCCCCGGCGACGTCCCCGCGCAGCCGCGCCACCTCGCCGAGCCCGTGGTAGCCGCCGGCGATCTTGTCGGGGGTGCCGGCCCGGTGGGCCATGCCGATGCCGCGCTCGAACTCGGCCCGCGCCGCGTCCAGGTCGCCGTCGAGGATGTGCACGAAGCCGCGCTGGTAGAGCAGGTCGGCCGTGTCCTCCAGCGCGCCGAGCTGCGCCATGAGCTCCAGCGCCTCGTCCAGCAGCGCGAGCGCGCGCCGCCGGTCGCCGCGCCGCCCGGCGGCCTGGGCGAGCGGGTCCAGCGAGTTGGCCGTGCCCCAGCGGTCGCCGCACTCCCGGAACCCGCGCAGGGCCTCCGCGCCCGCCCGCTCCATCTCCGCGACGTCGCCCTGGGCCTGGGCGAGGAACACGTCGCTCATCCGCAGCAGCGCCCGCGACCACGGGTCGTGCCCGACCTGCATTGCGAAGACCTCGTAGTCGGTGCGGTCGGGGCCCGCCGTCAGGGCCCACAGGACGATCGCCACCGGATAGGCCAGCGGGCGCTGGATGCGGCGCAGGAGCGCGTCGGCCCGGTCGAGCCACGCCACCGCGTGCTCGCCGGTGCTGCCGCCCGCCACCGCCGTGGTGACGCACAGGACGTACTCCTCGTCGAGGCCGTCCGGGACGTCGTCGCCGATCGCCTCCAGGAGTTCCGACGCCAGCGGCGAGCCCTCGACGCGGCCGCGCAGCCACCAGTACCACGACAGCGACGCCGTCAGCCTCAGCGCGACC
Source organism: Actinomadura sp. 3N508 (assembly GCF_044326375.1). Taxonomy (NCBI): domain Bacteria; kingdom Bacillati; phylum Actinomycetota; class Actinomycetes; order Streptosporangiales; family Thermomonosporaceae; genus Actinomadura; species Actinomadura sp. 3N508. The sequence continues at coordinate 116,148 of NZ_JBIRAX010000004.1, read as the reverse complement.
GCCCGGTCCAGCCGGACGGACCGCCGCAGCGCCGCGTGCAGGTTCCCGTGGTCGGCGGCGAGGAGCGCGAGCCATTCCAGCTGCTCGAAGCCCCGCAGATGGGGGTCGGCGCGCTGCGCGAGCGCGAGGAAGTACGCCGCGTGCGCCCGCTCGAACCGCTCCGTCTCGCCCGCCTCGGCGAGCCGCTCCGCGCAGAACGCGCGGACGGTGTCGAGCATCCGGTACCGGGAGCCGTCGCTCTGCAGCAGCGACTTGTCGGCCAGCTCGGCGACCAGCTCGTCCGCCTCGGGGAGGTCGCCGTCCAGATCGCAGACGCCGACGGCCGCCGCCAGCGTGAAGCCGCCCGCGAACACCGTGAGCCGCCGGGCGAGGGTCTGCTCCGCCTCGCCCAGCAGGTCCCAGCTCCACTCGACGACGGCGCGCAGCGTCCGGTGCCGCGGCGGGGCGCTCCGGTCGCCGCGCGACAACAGCCGGAACCGGTCGTCCAGCCGCGTCGCGACCTCGCCGACCGGCAGGGACCGCAGCCGCGCCGCCGCCAGCTCGATCGCGAGCGGCAGCCCGTCGAGGGCCCGGCAGATCCCCACGACGGACGCGACGTTGCCGTCGTCGACCGCGAAATCGGGCCGCACCGCCCCGGCCCGGTCGAGGAACAGCCGCACCGCCGGGTACGCCGCCACGGCGCCGGCCTCCGCCCCCTCGGGCGGCAGCTCCAGCGGCGGCAGCGGGCGCAGCGCCTCGCCCGTGATGCCCAGCGCCTCCCGGCTGGTCGCGAGGATCCGCAGGCCGGGGCAGGCCGTCAGCAGCCGGTGCGCGAGGTTCGCCACCGGGACGACGATGTGCTCGCAGTTGTCGAGGACGAGCAGCATCCGCCGCCCGTCCAGGGCCGTGACCAGCCGCTCCAGCGCGTCCGGCGGACCGCCGGGCACCGGCCGCATGCCGCCTTCCCGGAGCCCGAGCGCCGCGAGCAGCGCCTTCGCGACCTCGTCGCCGCCGACCGGCGCGAGGTCCACGAAGCAGACGTCGCCGCCCTCCCGCCCCGCCGCCTCGACCGCCAGCCGCGTCTTGCCCGCGCCGCCGGGGCCGAGCAGCGTGACGAGCCGCCCGTCCGCGAGCATCTTCCCGACCCGGCGCAGCTCCTCGTCCCGCCCGACGAAGCTGGTGAGCTGCGCGGGCAGGTTCGCCCGGACGGCCTCCGGCGCGGCGCCGCCGCCGGCCTCGCCGCGCAGGATCGCCAGGTGCACCTCGGCCAGCTCCCGCGACGGGTCGGCGCCCAGCTCCTCGGCCAGCACCCGCCGCCCGTCCTCGAACACGGCGAGGGCCTCGGCCTGCCGCCCGCAGCCGTGCAGCGCCCGCATCAGCAGCGCCCGCGCCCGTTCCCGCAGCGGCTGCGCGTCCACCAGGCCGCGCAGCTCCGCGACCACCGCCCCGGCGTCCCCGGCCGCGAGCCGCGCCTCCGCGAGATCTTCGACGACCGCCGCCCGCGCCTCCTCCAGCCGCGCCGCCCGCGCCTCCGCGAACGGGGCGCTCACATCGGCCAGCGCGGGCCCGCGCCAGAGCGCGAGCGCCTCCGCGAAGGCCCCGGCCGCCGCGCGGTGCCGGCCGTCCGCCAGCGCCCGCCGCCCGTCGCGGGCCAGCCGCTCGAACCGGTGGACGTCGACGTCATCGGCGTCGACCGCGATCCGGTACCCGGCCGGGAGGTGCTCGACCAGGGCCGCGTCGCCCAGCCCGCGCCGGAGCCGCGACACCTGCGACTGGAGCGCGTTGGCGGCCCCGACCGGCGGCTCGTCCCCGTACAGCCCGTCGATGAGCCGCCCGGACGGGACGATCCGGCCCGCCTCCAGCAGCAGCATCGCCAGCACGGCCCGCACCGAGGGACCGCCCACCGGCACGGGCGCCCCGTCGATACGGGCCTCCACCGGACCCAGGACGCCGAACCGCATGCCCCGATTCTCCCGCATCACGATGGTTCCGGAGCCTGCGGCGTACGTCCCGTTCAGGGCACGAGCCGGGCCGGGTCGCCGGGCGTGATGCCGAGCCTGCCGAGCAGAGGCCACAGCGAGGACATCGCGGCGTCCGGGTCGCGGTAGAAGACGCTGCCGCGCACGCGCCAGAACCGCCAGCCGAGCCGCTCCAGGACGGCCTGGCGGCGCAGATCGTCCTCCCACTGGCCGGGGCCGTGGAACTTGTCGCCGTCGCACTCGATCGCGAGCTTGTGCCCGCCGCCGCGCACCACCAGGTCGATGCGCAGGTTCCCCACGGGATGCTGCGGCGTGACGAGATACCCGCGGCCGAGCAGCATGCGCAGGACGCGGCGCTCGAACTCCGAATCGCAGCGGGACTCCAGGTCGCGGGCGAGGTCGGTGGAGCGCTGCCCGTCGGCGGCGTAGCGGATGAGCCGGGCCCGCTGGTCCTCGGGGTGCAGCCGGTGCGGCTGGACGCTGTGGAACACCCACATCTGGTCGCGGGCGCGGCTGGCGGCCACGTTGATCCGCTGCTCGTAGCGCCGGGACGTGAACGGCGCGCCGTCCCCGTCCGACACCACGCTGATGAACACCACGTCGCGCTCGTCGCCCTGGAAGCTGTAGGAGTCGCCGCAGCGCAGCAGGCGCCGCTCGTACTCCTCGGGGCCGAGCTTGCCGAGCAGCCGCTCGTCGATGAGCTGTGCCTGGCGGCTCGTCCCGAGCAGCGAGATGACACCCATCGAACGGCCGTCGTAGGCGGGGTCGGAGCAGCACTGGACGACCTGGTCGACGACCGCATCCGCCTCCGCCTCGTTGACGTTCCCGATCGCCAGGTCGCGGCGGACGCCGTCCGGGACGTGCACCGCGCGGACGGCGGGCCCCGGCGGCCGGTCGGCGGACTCCTCCCGCAGCGGCTGGATCTCCCCGCCGTAGTAGTGCTGCGAGGAGAACTCGATGATGCGGGGCAGGCAGCGGAAGTGCTCCCGCAGCCGCACCACGCCCGGGAAGAGCCGCGCGGACGCGTCGTAGAGGCTCGACTCCATGTCCAGCAGCAGCGCGTTGGGGAAGCCCGGCAGGTGGGTGCGGATCAGCTCGTCCACGCGGTCTCGCCGGACGCCGACGGCGGACGGGCTGATCTGCTTGTCGTCGCCCACGACCACGACCTTGTGCCCGAGGCCGAGCAGCCCGATGGCGAACACGTCGCACTGGCTGCTCTCGTCCACGATGACGACGTCGAACGGGGGAGCGGCGGCGGGATCGAACGACTCGGCCACCCGGTAGTACGGCATGATCCACACCGGGACCGCGCCCATCGCCTCCGGCAGCAGCCGCTGCGCCTCGGCGCGCCACTTGTTCGCGTTGACGCCCGTGCCCTTGCCGATCTTCCGGAGCGTCTGCAGCCAGCCCACCAGAGCCTGCCGCTGCGTGTGCCCGAGGCCCCGCTTCATCGCGAGCCACGCGGACCGCCGCGTCAGCTCCAGGGTGAGGCGGCGCTGCTCCTCCTGTGCCTCGTCCAGGCGCCGCTGCACCTGACCGAGGTCGTCGGCGTCGATGATCGCGCGGAGCCAGGTCTCGGCCTGCCGCCACCGCCACAGCGCGTCGAGCCGCGAGGGGTCACCGCAGACCCCGATGTCGCCACCGGACTCCAGAATGAGCCGCGCCCACCCGGGCGCGACGGCGGCCAGCCGCCCGTGCAGCTCGTTCAGCCGTTCCACCTGAGGCCGCAACGCCGCCAGCCGTGCCGCGGTCGCGAGCGCCGCGTCCCAGGCGTCGGCGTCATGACGTTCCAGCGCGGAAACCAGATCGGTCCAGAGAGGACTGGCGCCGTCCCGCGCCCGCCCTTCCCCGAGAAAGGCGGCCAGTGAGTCGAAGTCCGCATGCACCTGCCGCTGCCGGACCCGCGCCTGCAACCCGCCGAGCACGGTCGCGAACCGGTGCAGATCGTCCGGGACGGGACGCGCCGGAACCGCCTCATCGGCGATCACCCGCGCCAGCCGCGCACGCAGCCGCGGCCACCGCTCGGTCTCCCAGTCCAGCGCGGCATGGATCTTCTGGGCCTCCGCGTCGATCCAGACCTCCACCGCTCCCGCGCCCTGCGGGACGGGTGCGCCGAGCGTCGCGACCAGTTCCTCGTGCCACAGCCGCGCGGCCGTCTCGCGCCGCCTGCGCAGCTCCGCGAACGCGGCGATCTTGTCGATGTCGGCGGCGGTGCGGGGCGGCTCGCCGTCCAGCAGCGTCGTCCTGAGGAACTGGGCGAGCCCGCGCTGCACCAGCGGCGACACCCGCTTGCCCTGCGCGAACCGTGCCCGCGCCTGCTCCAGCAGCGCGAGCGTGTCCCGGTAGGGCGCGGCCGACAGCTCGATCAGCGACCCGGCGATCGTGGCCCGCAGCCGCCCGCACTCGGCGGCGTCCTCGGACAGCCGCCGCGCATGCCCGGCCCACAGCTCGCGCCACCCGGGATTCTGCACGACCTGCCCCCGCAGCCGCGTCACCCACGGCTCCTGCAACCCGCCGAGCGCGCGCGCCGCGTGCCCGCACTCCTCGGCCAGCGCCGCCACCTCCTCCGGGGCGACGCCGTCGACACGTCCGAGGTCGGCGCCGTGCTCCTGGAGCCCGGCGAGGATCTCGCCGAGCCTGCGCAGCTCCTCCCACCGGGCGGTGAGCCCGGCACCGGCGGGGAGCCGCCGGGCGGGCGGCAGGTCCAGGGTCGCGCCGACCGCGTCCTGCCGCCCGATCCCGGCGGCGAGCGTGTAGAACTCGGTGATCTCCCGCACGTCCAGCGGGCACTCGGACGCGGTCGTCAGGGGATCCGGGACACAGCCAGTCTCACCCTCATGCTCGGCCAGCCACTCGGCGACCTCGGCCGCCGTCCGCCGGAACCCGCCGGCCTCCAGGCTCTCCTGCTCGCGCTCCAGCGACTCGCGCAGCCGCTTGCGCAGCAGCGCCACGTCCCCCTGCACCCGGTCGAGCCGGTCCCGGAGCGCGGCCGCCGCCCGCTCCTCCCGCTCCTCGTCGACGCCGTCGGCCGCCGCCGTGATCGCCTGGACGGACCGCTGCAGCTCCGTGATCTCCGCTGACGACGACCCCAGCACGGCCATCGACAGGTCCCGCAGCTCCGCCGGGATTTTGTCGCGCAGCACGGCGAGCGCCTGGTCCTTGTGCGCCGTGACCAGCACCCGCTTGCCGTGCGCGACCAGATGCGAGACGAGGTTGGCGATGGTGTGGCTCTTGCCGGTCCCGGGCGGGCCCTGCACGGTCACGCCGCTGTGCCGGGCGAGTTTGCGGGCGATCTGTTCCTGCTCGTCGTTAGCGGCGAGCGGCAGCAGCAGCCGCTCGGCGACCGGAGCCCAGTCGGCATCCCCTTCCGCGACGGTCTGCCGCGCCGCGTCCTCCCCGGCGGCGAGCGCGACCATCGGCGCGGGCAGCCGCTCCCCGTCGGCGACCGCGGCCTTGAGCTGCTCGAAGAACCGCAGGAACATCACCCTGCGCTTGCAGACGAACAACCGCCAGGTCATCGCGATGACCGGCGCCTTCCCGGCCTCCGGCAGCGCGGGCCCGTCATCGAGCCTGTCGTCGAGCCCGAGCGGCGCGAGGATCCGCCGGTACAAGGCCCGAGTCTCGTCCGGCGCCCAGGGATTCACGGACTCGTCCCGCACATGCTCAACGATCCCGTTGAGCTGGTCGAGCCCGGCGACGCCGAGGCCCTGGAGGCAGTCGAGCTCCAGCGCGGGCAGCCCGTCCGGGACGATCGAGATCTCGCCGGACCGCTCGTCGAACGCGATCCGCGCCCGCGTGATCAGCAGCGGGTGGCACACGCGCTGCCCGCCCTGCTTCCAGCCGAGGACCCCGTGGCCCCACACCAGCTCGTGCGTGGCCCCGTCCGTGCGCATCCGCTGCCGGAGCCGGAACAACGTCTCGTAAAGCCGCCGCGCGGCGAGGACGTCCCGAGCCGCCTCCGCCCAGGGCACCCAGACGCTCTCCCGCCACCGCTGGAACGACGCGTGATCGTCGTCTGGGAGAAGCTCGTCCGGAGCCTCCGGCGGCACGTACGGATCGTCCCGCACCACACCGCGGAACCGTTCGCGCAGCTCAAGGGGAAGCCCAGGCGCCAGCGGCTTCGACACCTTCCCGACGCGCAGCCACGCGTCCCCGGCCGCCGCCCCGACGCGCACCGCGGGATGCGTGGGCAGCTCGTCCGGCGAAACGGCGACGTCGTGCTCCCCGACATGCCGGACGGGCTTGGCGTAGATCTCCTGAGCGAGCGCGCCCAGGTAGTCGTAGAGATGCCCGATCCGCTCCCGCGTCATCGCGTCCCCGGTCACCGGCACCCCCACAATCCTCTCGTTTCTCCCCATATACCCACGAACTAGACCTAGATGGGACGCACCACACCGCCTTCCGGTTGCCGTCGCGGTCACATCCCCCGATTTGGCCTATGTAGGTCATCGCCAGTAGCGCCATTCCCCTCCGGCTATGATCGTCCAGTTTTAATCCCGAACACCCGGAGAGGCATCGTGAATATCGATTTCAGTGCCGACGCCACTTTCTCGTGGTACGTCGTATTACTGGGCGTGTGCAGCATCGCCATGCTCGTCATGGCGGCCATCGGACTCGGTCAAGACGTCGTCTCGAGGCTGCTCAACGCCGCGTTCGGCATCGGCTTCCTCGGATACGCCATCTATCTCGGCTTCATCTTCGATGGCACCGAATACACCCTGTTCTTCTACGTGTTCATCCTGCCGGTGCTGATGCTCTTCCGATTCGCGAGAGCCCTATTCGGCCGACGCGAAAGCACCTGAGAAACAAGCCGCGGGAGCGGCCCCTCCCCGCGGCTGCCCATGTACGCCGACCTGGCCACCGGCTCGCCGACCCGGTCACGGTTTGAGGCGGGCCCAGACCCATTTGCCGCTGGACGGGTCGGGGGTGTGGCCGTACTCGACGGCGAGAGCCGCGACGATGGGGAGCCCACGCCCGCCGTTGTCGTCCCACCCCTCTTCGGAGACGTCGAGCGTGTCGATCGTCATCTCGGGCACGGGCCGCGGCTGCGGAACGTCCGGGCTGGAGTCCCACACGGCGATGAGGACACCGGCGGCGTCACGGCTGCACTGGTAACGGATCTCCTTGCCGGGCGTGGCGGCCACGGCGTTGGTGAGCAGTTCCGAGGCGATGAGGAACGCATCGTCTGAAATGTGCTCATAGCCCCACATGTACAGCCGCGTTTGGGTGAGCTGGCGTGCCATACCCGGCGCGGCCTTCGTGCCCGGCAGCGGCATCAGCAGACAGTCCGGCTTCGCGATCATCGCTCGTCCGTCCCTTCCTGGGAGTTTTCACGATTCGTGTCCCCAGGATCACCATCGGTGATTAGAGTGAGTTGTATTCGTAAACATCTCAAACCTCGGGAGATGTCGATGAGTGCTGCGGACGAAATCGATCCAGGGTCCTCGCTCTACGCGTGGCTGGCGTATGACCTGCGGTTTTACCGTCAGAAACGAGGGCTCACCGGTACCGAGGTCGGCAGGATCATCAACTGCGTCCGATCCCACGTTTCGAACCTGGAGGCGGGCCGATCCTGCATCGACCTGGACCAGGCCAGGGCCCTCGACAAGGCGTGGCAGACGGGCGGGCACTTCGAGCGCCTGCTCGGATTCGCCCGGTCGCTGCACAGCCCGGACTGGTTCCGCCAGAGCGTCGAGTACGAGGTGAAGGCCAAGATCCTCCGTATCTACCAGGGCCAGATCATTCCCGTTCCGTTCCAGACGGAGGACTACGCCCGCGCTGGCCTTTCGATGGCACGCGTCAACGACGTCGAGAAGGCGCTAGCGGGCCGCATGGCGCGACAAGAACTGATCATCGGCAGGGAAGACCACCCCCTGATCATGGTTCTCCTCGACCAAGGCGCGCTGGACCGTCCGGTGGGAGGGCCTGTGGTCATGAAGGCCCAGCTCCAGCGATTGCTGGAGCTAGGGGAACGCCCGGACGTAAGCATCCAGGTCATCGCCCGATCGGCCGGATGGCACATCGGGCTGGACGGGTCCTTCCAGGTCATGAGCCTGGAGCGCAGGGACGTCGCCTACACGGGCGCGTTCCATGGCGGCCGGTTGGTTCAGGACGCTGCCGAGGTCAGGGAGATCGCCATAGACTTCGAGTTGATCGGGACGAAAGCCTCATCTGTGGGCGAATCCCGTGCCCTGATCGAGAAGATCATGAAGGAGTTCGCGTGACGATCAACTGGCGCAAGAGCTCGTACAGCGGTGGCTCCACAGACGAGATGTGCGTCGAGGTCGGCGATCTGATCAACGGGGTGGGAATCAGAGACTCCAAGGATCCGGCTGGTGAGCGCCTCGATGTGAGCACCGCGGCGTTCGCCATCTTGATCGACCGGATCAAGCAGGGAGAACACGACCGGGCGTAATCGTGTCAAGGCCGGTCCTGACGCGGTCGACACAACGTCCGCCTTGAGAACCGGCGATGAATTATCGTCGGTCCGGGACTTGTTGCCGTCCGTCCCCGCCGGGCGGAGAGATTCAACCTCGGCCACGGGAGTCGTGTCATGCCCCTCGAACCTCGTTTCCGGCGGGTGGCCGCATTGCACCGGCCGTTCGTGGACCGGGAACAGGTGATGGACGCGTTCGACGAACTGCTCGACGACCACCGCGAAGCCCCTCGCGTGTTCAATCTGGTGGGCGTCGGCGGCATCGGCAAATCACGGTTGCTGCAGGAGCTGAGGCAGCGCTGCGCCGCGACGTGCCGGACGGCGACGATCGACCTCCAGGTTCCCGCGATGCGGCAGCAGGAGGACGCCCTCGCGGTCCTGCGCGTGGAACTCGGGCGGCAGGGCGTCAGGTTCGACCGTTTCGATATCGCCTACGCCGTGCTGTGGCAGCGGCTGCACCCGCACCTGCGGCTGTCCTCGCGGGACCTGCCGTTCGTGGACCAGAGCGAGGCGCTCTCCCAGATCCTCGACGGCGCGGCGGGCGTGCCGGTCTTCGGCACCGGCGTCGGGCTGCTGCGGCTGCTCGGCAAGGCGACGACCGGGATGCGGCAGCGGCACCGGATCAAGGCCGACGACACGCTGAGCCGGCTGGACGACCTGACCAACGCCGAGCTGGCCGACGCGGTGACGTACCTGTTCGCCGAGGACCTGCGGGAAGGCTCCGACCGTCCCTACGCCATCTTCGTGGACGCCTACGAGGCGCTGGTCCCCGCCCCGGCGCGGAGCGGACGGTCCGCCGTGCAGGACGTCTGGCTCCGGGATCTGATCGTCCAGCTCGACCGCGGGGTCGTGGTCGTCGCCAGCCGCGAGCCGCTCGGCTGGGCGTCGCACGACCCCGGCTGGGCGGAGGTGATCCGCGACCAGCGGGTGGACGGGCTGCCGATGGCGGCCCGGCTGGAGCTCCTCGCCGGCGGTGGCATCGCGGACGAGACGGCGCGCCACGCCATCGCGGCCGCCAGCCAGGGGCTCCCGTTCTACCTGCACCTGGCCGTCGACACCCGGACGACCGCGCGGCAATCCGCCGCGGTGTCGTCGGAGGAGATCCTGAACCGTTTCCTCGCCCATGTCGCCGCCGACGAGATCCGCACCCTGGAACTGCTGAGCGTCACCCGCGTCTTCGACTTCGAGATCTTCCAGGCGGTGGCGGACGCCTTCGACCTGCCCCGGCACCGGATGGCATGGGAGTCGTTGACGGCGTACTCCTTCGTCTATCCGGCCGGGACCCGTGGCAACCGCCTGCACCAGCTCATGAAGGCGGCGTTGTATCGGCGGCTGTCGCTGGAGACCGTCCGGGACGTCCAGGCCCTTCTCAAGGACGTGTGGGACGACCGTGCCGCACAGGACCAGATCGCCGAGGACGCTGTCGCCACGAAAGTGCAGGCCGTCCGGGAGGCGGCGTTCTGCGGCCTGCACGGCGACGCCTTCACCGGCGCCGACGTCCTGTCGTACGCGGACCGCGCCATGCTCTACGGCGGCAAGCAGGGTGTGGACGGCCTGGCCCGCGACCTGCGCGAGTACCTGGACGCCGGGAAGGGAAGCGCCGAGCTCGCCCAGACGGCCCGCTGCCTTGACGCCGAGTCGGCGGTCCTGCTCGGGGATGCGGAGGCGGCCACGCGGCTCACCCCGTCCATCGACTGGTCCTTGGACGACACGCCAGGAGCGCGTCTGGCGCTCGCGGGCGCGCACGGACGGCGGATCGCGGGCGCCACCGGCGAAGCCCAGGAACTCTTCCGCCGGATCTGGAACGAGCATGCCGGTCCCGTGCGCCTGCGGGCCGGTTTCTGCGTGGCCGACCTGGACATGTGTCAGGGCCGTTTCGACGACTCGCTGTCCATCACCGAGCAGATCCTCGGCGAAGCCCCGGACGACGACTTCGTGCTCCGCGGCGACGTCGCCCGGCTCCAGCATCTCGGGCACCGGTTCGCGTTCGACCTCGACGCGTCCGGCCGCGCCCTGGAGACCGCGTCCGCCCTCTACGAGCGGGCGGGCGCATTGATCGAGCAGGCCAACATCAAGACCAACAGGGCGGAGCTGCTGGCCTGGACCGACCCGCCGAGCGCTGTCGATTCCGCCGCCGAGGCCATCAAGACGCAGACCGAGCTGGGCGCCCACCATGAGATCGGCAAGGCCTACACCGCGCTGGCCATCGCCCAGCTCCGCCTAGGGCAGTACGCCCCTTCCGCGGCGTCGTTCCAGACCGCCGCCGAAGCGCTGGACCGGGCGCGGTACCGCTCGGGCCGGGCCCGCGCGGAACTCTTCCGCGCCTTCCTGTACGCCCGCACCGGCGACTCCGGCCGGGCGGCCGCGTCCGCGCGCTGGGCTGTCGCCGAACTCGTCGGCGCCGAGGTCTACCCGACCTTGATCATGGTCGCGGGCCGGCTGCTGGAGGTCCTGGACGCCGCCGGCGACGACATCGGCGAGGTGGCCGGTCGCGCTCGCGCCCAGATCCGGCCGCCCGGCCTGCTGGCAGCGTTGGAGATCCGGGCGGGGGAACTCGTGGCGACACTGCTGGAGGGTGCGTGACCTGGCGGGAACTGTACGAGCGGGCGCGCGCGCACGGCGACTCCGCGACCGGGTATTACAACGACAACATCCGCGTCGACACCCCGGACGGGCCGGTCATCGTCCGGATCCCGATCCGCGGCGCCGACATGATGGATCTGCGGCCGTGGCGTGAGGACCGGGTCCTCGCCGCCATCTCCCCGCACGTCCGGCATGCCCCGCGCGTCCTGCACGTCTCCGCCGACCCGCCGTTTCAGGTGCACGAGTTCATCGCCGGGGACGTTCTCAACGACGTGGCGCCGCGCGGCGTCGCCGTCCCCGCTCACGTGCTGGACGACGTCGTCCGGCTCTTCGCCCAGCTCGCCGGCGTTCCCCGGCTGCCGGACGTCCCCGAGTCCTGGCCCGCGGACGGCGACACGACCGCGTTCGCGCGGCGCCTGTCCGCCCTGACGCAGCGCGTGTACGACACCTACAGCGCTCAGTACTCCGATCTTTTCACCGCGCTGGCCATTCCCGCCGATCCCCTCGCCCCGGTGGACGACCTATGGCGCGGCCTCACCGCACGCCCCTTCACCTGCGTCCATGCCGACGTCCACCGCCGGAACATGATCGTGGGCGGTGGCACGACGACGTTCCTCGACTGGGAGCTGGCACTCTGGGGCGATCCCGTCTACGACCTCGCCGTGCATCTCCACAAGATGGGGTATCTCCCGGACGAGCAGCAGGCGCTCATCGACCGCTGGGCCCCCGTTCTGGCGCCCGAGCACACCGCCGGGTGGAGGCGGGACCTTCCCGCCTACCTCACCCACGAGCGGATCAAGTCGGCGATCGTCGACGCGGTCCGCTACTCGCAGCTCTTCGCGCGGAACGGCCCCTACCCGTATCCGGAGCAGCAGCTCATCAGGACGATGGCCGCCAAGCTCAACGCGGCAAGGCGGCACTGGGGCCGGCCCGACCTCATTGATGACCGGACCGTCGAGGCCGCTCTGCGTGCGCGCTGAGCAGCGGGCACGCGGAGCGGCCTTGGATGACGCGGGGGTCAGCGGAGGGGACGGAAGAAGGTGCGGACGTCCTCGGTGAGCAGGTCGGGGCGTTCCATGGCGGCGAAGTGGCCGCCCTCGTCGAAGTCGGACCAGTGGACGATGTTGTTGCCCTGCTCGGCGTACCGCCGGATCGCGATGTCCTCGGCGAACGCGGCGACGCCGGTCGGGGTCGTCGGGGGCTCGGGGTTCCAGTCGCCGGACATGTGCATGTTCTCGTAGTAGATGTTGGCGGCCGAGCCGAAGGTGTCGGTGACCCAGTAGAGCATCACGTCGGTGAGCATCCGGTCCCGGTCGATCGCGGTCTCCGGAAGGTCGCCGGACGGGTACGTCCACTCCTTGAACTTCTCGACGATCCAGGCGAGCTGCCCGGCGGGGGAGTCGGTGAGCCCGTAGGCGAGGGTCTGCGGGCGGGACGCCTGGATGTGGAAGTACCCGCTGCCGTCCGCGGTCCAGTTCGCGAGCCGGTCCAGCCGGGCGCGCTCGCGGTCGTCCAGCGAGGCCCTCTCCTCGTCGGAGACCTCGCCGAACGGGATGAAGCCGTAGGTGGCGGCGTTCACGTGGACGCCGACGACGTGCTCCGCGTCGATGCGGCCCAGGTCCGGTGCGACGAACGCGCCCATGTCGCCGCCCTGCGTCCCGTAGCGCTCGTAGCCCAGCCGGTTCATCAGCGTGGCGTACGCGCCGGCGATGCGGCTGGAGTTCCATCCGGCCTCGCGGGGCGGGCCGGAGAACCCGAAGCCCGGCATTGACGGGATGACGACGTGGAAGGCGTCGGCGGGGTCGCCGCCGTGCGCGCGGGGATCGGTGAGCGGGCCGATCATGTCGAGGAACTCGACGACCGAGCCGGGCCAGCCGTGGCACAGCAGCAGCGGCAGCGCGTCCGGCTCGGGGGAGCGGACATGCAGGAAGTGGACGGTCTGCCCCTCGATCTCGGTGACGAACTGCGGGAACTCGTTGAGCGCCGCCTCCTGGGCGCGCCAGTCGTAGGACGTGCGCCAGTACTCGGCGAGCTCGCGCAGGTAGTCGACGGGGACGCCGCGCTCCCACGCCGCGCCGGGTAGGGGCGCACCCCAGCGGGTGCGGGCGAGCCGGTCGCGGAGGTCCTGCAGCTCGGCCTCGGGAACGTCGATGCGGAACGGACGGATCTCGCTGGAGCCGGTCATGGCGTCTCCTTCGGGAGTATGCGGAACGGATCGTTCTGTTCTCAGTCTAGCAGAACGGAATCATCCATTCCACTACTCAGTCCTCCCGAGGCGGGTCGGGGCGGAGTCCGCCATGGACCAACAGCAGGTTCGGGGTGGGCAGCTCAGGTACCGGTGCCGGCTCTACCCGGACGTCGGTCGGCAGCAGTCACTGGCGCGGGCGTTCGGGTGCGCGCGGGTGGTGTTCGACGACGCCTCCGTCGCTGGCCAGGAAGCGCACGCAGGCACTGCCCGATCTGAACACCGTGTGCCGCGACCTCTTCGCCTCGGTGCCGGGAAGTGGAGAGAGCGCCCGATCGCACCGTCTCGCAACTGGTCCCGCAAGGACGACCGGCAGGCGATCCGGTTCACCCGCAACGCCCGCTTGACGGTCACGGCGGGCGGGAAGCCGTGTCTGTCGAAGGCCGGGGATGTGCGGGTGCGATGGTCCCGTCCGCTGCCGCTCGAGCCGTCGCCGGTGACCGTGATCAAGGACGCGGCGGGCCGGTACTTCGCGTCGTTCATCCTGGACGTCCCGTGCGAGCCGCTGCCGGAGACGGCGGCCGAGGTCGGTATCGACCCGGGGGCGACGTGTTTTGTGATGCCGCCGGACGGCCGGAAGATCAGCCAGCCCGAGGTGTGCCCGATGGGGGACTGTGCTTGCGGGCAAGGGTGTCGGATCGAACGGACAGGAAAAGGGGCACATCTCGCGCTCTCGGGCGAGGGTCGCTTGTGTCGTGCTCTTCAGGGCCGACAGGATGATGGCCTGCCCCATGCAGGATTTATGGACGCTCTGTCAGAACTCGATGGCCATGACGAAGTGAAGGGCGCGCGGGAATGCGGCATGTCAGGGAATCCGATCAGCGGAGTGCCGACCGGTACGGAACGGTCCGCCCCTCTAGATCCGACGGCTCCTCGGAAGGGGCGGCGCCCTCTTCTTTTGGGGTCATGGAATTGCAGAGGCTGGCGGGGAACGCCGCGGTCACCCGGGCGATCCAGGCGGGCCGCGGCGACCGGCCCGCCGCGTCCGCCGCGTCCGCCGTCGCCGTTCAGCGGTACCACGTGGTCGCATCAGACGCCGAGAATTACCCCGCCAAACAGAAGAAGAAGTTCTTTGGCGCTGATGAGGATCTGTCCGCGGACGACAGGTTCTTCGTGCGCCAGGACGCCGACCAGGACGGCGGCTTCTATGCCGAGAAGGATCCGCCCACCGCCAGGCTGGCCTACTCCGGGCGAGTCCCGCTGACGGTATCCGACAACGCCGATCTGGCCGTGGAGGGCGGCGCGCAGCCGAAGCACTTCTTCGCCACCGAGGAGAAGATCAAAGAGTCCGTGGAGCTGCTCAAGGGCAGGGTGAAACTGGTGAAGACCAAGAGGTACCTGCGCATCGAGAGCGAGGGCCGGGAAAGACGCCTGTTCGAAGTCGTTCCCCAGACCACCCTCCTCGAGAATGAACAGCGCGGGGTTGAAGCCCGCACACCCCAGTTGTGCAATGAAATGGCGGAGTACGTCACCGGGAGCCGCAATATCCACTCCGCCTCGACCAAATACTGGTACATCGCCGGTTCGGTGGTCGACGAACTTCGTCCCGGTCGCGATTATGCGAGCAGAATAAAAAGGGCACTTGAGGGGAATGACAGAGACGCATTCGATCAACTAGGGTACACGATCAGCCGGAACTTTCAGGATTTGATGGCACAACATTCCGGTCTGATGGAGGAAATGCTCCAGCAGTTGGGATTCAACCAGTACGCGTCGGCGCCCGGCATCGGCTACTCGATGACCACGATGGGATACGGCGACGAAGCCCAGGAGGCGGCGGAGCGGGCAAGGAGAACCCACTTTGACTATCACTACGGCGCAGTAGTCGCGAGAAGCGGTTCGGACTTCATCACCATGGAGAACTATGCCCGCGACAAAAACGTCCCGACGCAGAGCTCTGGCGACCCCCTCTGGTACTTCCGGATGTACGGCACTGCGCAACCGGAGCAGAGCTGGCACCGGCAGTGGGCCGGAAGCGGGTCGTTCAGGGGGGCCGTCGTGAGCTTCAGCGTCAATCCCTGAGCCCCGGCCAAACGGCGGCGCGGCGGACGGGGGCGCGTGCGCGTCGGGCGGCTGCCGTGGTGGGCACCATCGGACTCTCGCGGGGGCCGGTCGGCACGTGCATTGCCCTAGGAGACCTCAGCGTGCGGGCTAGGGGACGTGAACCAGATCAACCGGTGTAATGGTCGTGGTGGGCGCTAGGGTGAGATCGTCCGCACGGCCCCCCGGCCGGGCGGAGCTCGTCGTTTGAACGGTGGGTGGGGCAGGAGGGCGGTACGGAAGTGCAGGCGTCGAACGACGCGACGGTCACCGCGGCCGACATCGCGCGGCTGGCCGCGGTCGGCCGCGCCGCGGTGAGCAACTGGCGCCGCCGCCACGACGACTTCCCGCAGCCCATCGGCGGGACGGCGGTCAGCCCGACCTTCTCCCTCGCCGAGGTGGAGGACTGGCTCCGCGGCCAGGGCAAGCTGTCCGGATCGCCCGTCCGCGAGCGCGTGTGGCAGACCCTCCGCCAGGCGACCGCCGGCGGCGCCGAACTCGCCGACGTGCTCACCTACGCGGGCGCGTTCCTCCTCGACCTCCGTGCGGACGAAGCCCGCCAGATCGATGTTCCCCCCGGAGTGCGGGCCGACGTTCCGGCCGGCGTCCCGGGCGACGTCTCGATCGCGGACGCGCTCGCCGACCTGGTGGACGAACGCGGCGTCGCGGAGGCGTTCGAGTTCCTCCGCACCCGCTACCTGGAGCACCACAGCCGCCGCGTCTACCTCACGCCCGAGCCGGTCGTCCGGCTGATGCTCGAACTCGGAGCCGCCGCCCCCGCCGGGCCCGTGCGGACCGTCCTCGACCCGGCGTGCGGCACCGGCGCGTACCTGAGCACGGCGAAAGACCTGTTCAAGGGCGTCGAGCGGCTCCTCGGCCAGGAGATCGACGACACGACCGCCCGCATGACCGCGATCCAGCTCGCGCTGCGCGGCGCCCCCGCCGAAATCCATCCGGGCGACTCGCTCCGCACCGACGCCTTCCCCGGACGGACGGCCGACCTCGTCGTCACCAACCCGCCGTTCAACGACCGCGGCTGGGGCTACGAGGAACTGACCGGCGACCCGCGCTGGGAGTACGGCCTGCCGCCGCGCATGGAGTCGGAGCTGGCGTGGCTGCAGCACGGCCTCGCGCACGCGTGCCCCGGCGGGACGGTCGTCGTCCTCATGCCCCCGGCCGTCGCGAACCGCCGTTCGGGCCGCCGCGTCCGCGCGGAACTGCTCCGCCGCGGGACGCTCCGCGCCGTCATCGGCCTGCCCCCCGGCGCGGTGCCGAACATGGCCGTCGCGCTGGCCGTGTGGGTGCTGCGCCGTCCGTCCCCAGGCGACCAGCCCGCGGACGACGTCCTGATGGTCGACACCTCTGCCGACCCGGAGAACTTCCACGACATCGCCCTGAACGCGTACCGCCGCTACCTCAAGGGCAAGGGCGACGGGACGGATTCCAGCGCCGTCGTCCGCATCATCGACCTGCTGGACGACGAGGTCGACCTCACCCCGGCCCGGTACCTCCCGCAGCGCAGCGCTCCCGCATCGGAGGGCTCGTTCACCGCCGCCCGCGAAGCCCTGGAGAGGAAGGCGGCGGAACTGCCGCGGACGGTCGCCGAACTGTCGTCCCTCACCGGGGCGCGGGCGCGCGACGACGTCCCGATGACGACGGTCGGCGAGCTCGCCAAGGCGGGCGTGGTGCAAATACTCCGTCCACCGGTCAGGGTGCGGATGGGCGAGGGAACCGTGCCCGTCCTGACCCTCGACGACATCGCCGTGGGGCGGGGCGCCACGGGAACCGCCGGACCCGACGCCGACCACGTGTGGATCTCCGCCGGGGACGTCGTCGTCTCCATCGCCGCCCGCCACCCAGTCGCGCGCGTCATGACGGAGGACGCCCTGCCGAGCGGAGCTCGCCCGACGAACGGCGGTGAGCGGGGGCCGGAGGACGGTATGGCCCTCGGCCCCGGCCTCGCCCTGGTGCGGGTCGATCCGTCCCGCACCGACCCCGACTTCGTCGCCGGATGGCTGCTGCTCGGCGCGCAGGGCGCCCGGCTCCGCAGCTCCACCTCCTCGGCCCGCTTCGACGTCCGCCGCGCCCGCCTGCCCCGCCTCACGCTGGCCGAACAGGCCGAGCTAGGGAAGGCGTTCCGCAAGCTCACCGAGCTGGAGACCGCACTCCGCGAGACCCACACGCTCGGCGCGGAGGTCCTGCGCCTGGGCCTGGAAGGGCTGGGCGCAGGCGCCCTGCGCCCGTCCGTTTGACCTGCGGCCCCGCCATCCGCCCGGCCGCGGCTGCCTGCGGGACGGCGGCCGGAGGGTGGTGGGCGTTGCGGCGGGATGGGCGAGGTGTGGCGTGCCTACGACCGGTTCCTCGACCGGCGGGTGGCCGTCAAGTTCACCCGGGTCATGGACGAGTCGCTCGTCGAGCGGTTCGAGCAGGAGGCCCGCAGCACCGCGTGGTTCGAGCATCCGGGCGTCCCCACCGTTTACGACTTCGGTAGCCACGACGGCTGCTTCTACCTGGTGATGCAGTACGTCGAGGGCATGACGGTCGATCATGTCCTCGACGCTCAGGAGAGGCTGCCGGTTTCGTGGGCCGCGCTGATAGCCGCCCAGGTGTGCGCGGTGCTGAACGTCGCGCACCGGCGCCCGCTCGTCCACCGGGACCTGAAGCCCAGCAACCTGATGCTCTGCCCTGACGGATCGGTGAAGGTTCTCGATTTCGGTGCGACCACGTCCGGAGACGAATCAGCGCCGCCAGATCGGACACCCGCATGTCTACACTGTGAAATTCCGATGTTTCACATGCCCGGCCTTTCGGGGCCGGCTCCGACATCCTGGCCGGACGGATGCCGAACCGATGAGCGACGACCCCTCTGACCTGCTGGCCCGCGGCTGGGACGGCGCGGCCGAAGGCTATGACCGGTACTTCGTCCCCAGGTTCGCGCCGTGGGTCGCCACGGCCGCCTCGGCACTCCACGCGCGGACGCTCCCACCCGGCCCCATCCTCGTTCCCTGCTGCGGCACGTTCCCCGAACTCCCGGCGATCGCCGCCACCCACCCCGACCGCGAGATCGTCGGGATCGACCTCTCTCCCGGAATGCTCGCCCGCGCGCGCCGCCGCGTCGCCGCCCACCCGCGGGCCCGCCTGGTGCGCGGCGACGCCGTCGACCTCGCGTCCCGCTGGCCGGGCGAGGCGGCCGCCGTCGTGTCGGTGTTCGGCCTCCAGCAGCTCCCCGACCCGGCCGCCGCGATCGCCGGCTGGGCGTCCGCGCTGCGGCCGGGCGGCGTCCTGTCGGTTGTGTCGTGGCCGGACGAGACCGAGACCGACGGCCCGTTCGCGCTGCTCAGCGCGGTACGCGCGGAGGCCCAGCCGGACGGCGCGGACGGCTCTGCCCGGCACCTCCGGCTCGCCGAACGAGCCGCCTCGGCGGGCGCCCTGGTCGAGCGCGACGAGCCCGTGTCCCACCCCATCGACCACCCAGACGCGGAGTCGTTCTGGACGGCCATGGTCGGCGGCGGGCCGCTCCACAAACTCGTCCTCTCCCACGGCGAGGCGTTTATGGCCGAACTCCGCGAACAGTTCCTGAGCCGCGCCCCGTCCGGCCCCTGGCGCCACCGTCCGACCGCCCACTGGATCGTGGCCCGCGCCACCTGACACCGAACGACGGCCCAGCCGAAGGGTCCGCGGCCCGGCGTCACTGCTTCTTGGCCGCCTTCTTTCGCCGTGATGCCCAACGCGGCGAGGACGGGCAGTCGCCGGGATGCGGGCCATGCCGGAGCAGGATGAATGCCCGTCCACCCACTGCAGCAGTTCGGTGAACTTCCGGTACGCGGGTCCAGGGCCAGGACGGCGCCGGGATCGGCGGATGGGACACGATGAGCCGCCCGCGTGGAAACCCACCGGAACCAGCGCGACCGTCCGTCCGCCGCGCCGAGCGCCTGCACCACGCCGGACGAGCCGCCCCGCACGGAACGCGTTGATCCCCTCGTTTTGCCGCTGCACCGCTGCCACACCGTCTTCCCTTGCTCGACGTCAACGACCTGAACGCGATCGCACTTGTCGCCCCCGCCGCCATGCAGAACGGCGACTCGGTTTCGGCTTGCGCGTTCGCGGGCCGGCGGTCTCGGGGTGTTGGGGTGCCGGTGTCTTTGGGCTCGGCCGGTTGGGAGTTGTCGTCCTGCTGTTCGCCGCGTGCGCGGGCACGACTCTCCGGGCGGGACGGCTGGCCGGGGGCGCCGGGGTTGTTGGGCAGGAAGCGGCGGGGGTTTGCCGTCGGTCTCCGTGCGGGTGTCGGTTCGCCTGGGGGAGAACCGGGCGTGCACTCGACGCGCAGGGCCTACATCGGCACGCAAACCAGCGGACGAGCCCTCCGGTGCGTCACGCGATACGACGATGCGGCGTTTGTTCGACTTGGCGTGGACGGCCCTATGGCCGGCCGCCGGACCCATCGGGCGTCGGCCGGGTGGCGTCAGGGGCGGTGTGCCGTGTGCGCCTCGTCGGGGCTGTCGTTGAGCAAGTAGGTCGGTGGTGTCGGGCGCTGTGCGGCGAGCCAATCCCTGGTGTAGGCCGCCACGTCTTCGACGAACTGCTCCAGGTCCGCCCTCGTGAAGCCGGCTTCGGCGACGAGATGGAGGAGGACGTAGACCTTGGTGTTCAGGACGGTGGTCAGCTCGTCGTCCGACTCGGAGTCCTTCATCAGCGGCGGGGCGTCGACGGCGCGGCGGATGGCGTCCTCGGTGAGGAGCAGGTCGAGGGGGACCGCTTCCTCCTCGGCCTTGATCCGCAGCTCGTCGACGAAGCGGGCGATGTCGTCCAGCGTGTAGGCCGTCGAGAACTTGCGGCGTACGGCGACGCTGAAGGCTCCCAGGAGCAGCGACACGTACCCTGCGGCGGTCTCGTCGTCTTTCTGCAGTTCGTATTTCAACGGCACCCAGGCTTGCGGCCCCTCCAGCAGGAAGTGCCGCAGCGCTAAGACGTTGTTCTCGCGGATATCAACCAGTAAGTAGTTCATTGCTCAATGAGATATCGGAGGTGGACTGCATGATCGGCACCGGATGGCGGTGCCTGCCTTCTCGTCATTGAGTCGGCTCTGCGTTGGCGGGGCGGCCCCGATCTTGAGACTTTCTTACCACGGTAGCCGTCCGGAGTATCGTAGCTTGCGTGAGTTTCTACCGGTTCAGGGTTACGGGCCGGAGTTATCTCACACCGTGCGGACGGGGCGGGCCCCTGGCCCCTGACCGTGGCTTCGATCGGAGCGGCGACGTCGCCGGGGTCCCGCAAGGTGGCCGATCCTGGACGCATGTCGCGGATCCCGGTGGCGGGCCGGTCGGCTCCTTCGGTCCGAGGAACCCACGGGTCCGCCAGCGGCTGCGTCGTGGCGATATCGTTCGGTGGACGAGGCATTCCTCCTGATCAGAGAGGTTCGGCGTGGAGCCACCAACGTGCCTGGTCTGCAGGCGGACTCTTGGCGACCTCCCGTTTTCCTCGTTCACGCTCGTTCAGTTCGCGATCAGCGCGGAGGAGGAGGCGCTGCAACGGGAACTGGATCGCGAGGGCTGGACCGGTCATCACCCGTGGCATGTGTGGTTCTGCGACGAGCACACGGCACCGGCGGAGGAAGTCGCGCACTTGCACTGGCGTGAGGCCATGACGCGCTTGCAAACCTCCCGGAAGTAGACGTTGAAGGTCAGGTGCTCGCTTGGCGTATTCACGCGTCGTTGTGGGGCTTTGTTCCTTTCTCAGGTGGGGGCTTAGGGTCTGGGCGTGACCATGGATCGGCAGAGGCGCGGGGTTTTCTGGGACGTGCTGGCGGGCCGGGTTCCCGCCCCTGCGGCGGCGGTGACGCTGGGGTGGGAACTGATCGAGGTCGATCCCGAGGCGGGCACCATCGAGGTCGCCTTCGCCGCAGACGAGCGGTTCCTGAATCCGACGGGCGTGATCCAGGGCGGGTTTCTGGCCGCGATGCTCGATGACACGCTGGGGCCGGCCTTGGTCGCGACGCTGGACGAGGGACAGTTCGCGCCGACATTGGATCTGCATGTGCAGTTCTTGCGGCCCGCGCTCCCCGGCCGTCTGGTCGGTCGTGGACGCATCGTCAAGCGCGGGGCCGATGTCTGTTTTCTCGCCGGTGAGCTCCTCGGCCCCGATGGACGGGCGGTGGCCGTGGCGTCGGCCACCGCGCGGATCAAGTCCCTCGGATGAAGGGCGCAGAGGCGTCGCGGGTCAGGCCGGTGAGGCTTCTATCAGGCGGTAGCCGAATGGTGGGAACGGCTCGGAGACCCGGTCCGCGTTGAAACCGGCGGCCTTGAGCAGCAGCCGGAACTCGTTCTCGGTGCGTTCGCGTCCACCTGTCACGACCAGCATCAGCAGGTCGCGGAGGTACCAATGGGTCTCGTCGAACCCGGCGACGGCCTTCTCCGGAAGCGTTCGTTCGACTAGGAGCACCCGGCCGTCCGGCGGAATGGCGGCGCGGACGCTGCGGAGGATCGCCATGGACTGCTCGTCGTCCCAGTCGTGCAGGATCTCCTTCAGCAGGTAGGCGTCGGCCCCGTCCGGAACCTTGGTGAAGAAGTCGCCCGCGACGACGCGGCAGCGCTCCCTGACGCCCGCGGCGGCCAGGGTGGCGTCGGCGTCGGCGAGGCCGGTGCGGACGTCGAAGAGCACGCCGTTGAGGTCGTCGTGGGCGCGCAGGATGTGGGTGAGGAGGGTGCCGTCCCCGCCGCCGATGTCGACGACCTCACGGAATCTCTTGAGGTCCGCTGCCGCGAGGATGCCGGGCGCCGCATCGCGGGTGTGCTCCGCCTGCGACCGGTTGAAGATCATCGCGCGGCCGGGATTGCGCGCGTAGTACTCGGTCCAGCTCATGCCGTGCGCCAGGTCCCAGCCCGGGGTTCCGGTCCGCAGGCTGGGTACGAGCCGGTCCCAGCTCCGGGAGGTCTCCGGGCCGCAGGCCATCAGCAGCGTGCTCCGGATCGAGTCGGGCGCGTCCGTGCGGAGCGGCTGCCCGGATTCGGTGAGCGCGTAGCGGTCGGTCCCGGTCTGGGTGAGGATGCCCTGCCCGGTGAGGGCGTGGAGGAGCCGTCGCAGGGACGGCGCGTCGGTGCCGGTCCGCTCCGCGAGTTCGGCGGTGCTGCGCGGGCGGGTGGCGAGCAGGTCGGCGATTCCGAGTTCGGCCGCCGCGTACAGCGTCTTCGCCGCCATCATCTGGAGCAGCGGTGCCAGGAGCAGCACGGACGGGGGGAAGGCGGCGGCGTCGGCCGCTGGGTCAGCCATGGAGCGCCAGCTCTCCGTCGGCGGCGCGCCGGCGGGCGCGCTTCATATCGGCCTTGATGTTTCTCATCGTCACCTTCCGATGGAAGTAGTGGTATCCCCGGGTTATCGCGTAGTCGACGTATTCCCTGCTGTCGGTTCTGAAATAGGTGACGAAGTCGTTGACGGTGTCGTCTCCGAGGAGGTGCAGCGGCTCATGCCGGACCGGAATCGTCCCGAAGTCGGTGAACCACGAGAGGATCTCCTCCCTGATCACACCGGCGACGAAGTCGAAGCCCATCGTGTGGGATAGCACGGCGCAGTTGCGGAGGATGATGCCCAGCAGGAGATCACCGCGGAACGCCTTGTCGACCGCGATGTTGTTCACTTCGAGGACGCTCTTCCCCGTGGCGCCGGGAATGATGTGGTGCAGGGTCGAGTCCGGTGCCATTGGGGTGAGGCGGAAGATGGCGACTAGCTCGCTGTCGAACGTCACCCGGTAGCAGGTGGACGCGATGTCGGGGAGAAACTCGTCGCTGTAGAGGCCGAGCGGTCTCAGGGCGTTCTTCAAGAAGTCGCGGTATTCGTCGAGTTCTTGCGCTTCCGCGACTTCGTGGGTCTGGTACTGGCGCAGTTCCCGTAAGACCTCGTCGTCTTCGGGGGCCGCGGCGTAGGTGGTCGTGGTCGTCGGGTTGCCACCGTCAAGGACGGCGATGGGTTCGAGTGGCAAGAGCCTCTCCCTTGTGTCCGTGGCGGTGGGGTTCAGGCGCTGGCGAGGACGTCGCGGAACATCTGGGCGTAGTAGTAAATGGTCATCCGGCGGCCGTGGACGACCTCGTCCAGGTCGGAGTCCTTGAGCAGGAGGTCGTTGACGGCGAGCTTCACGTCCTCGATATGCCGTGCGTCGAAGCCGGCGTGGCTCTTGATGAAAGTGACCTGGTTCTTCTCCAGGCCGTACGTCTCCCGCAGCAGCTGCGCCATCGACTTGCCGAGGTCCGCGCCGAGCCCTTCGGTCAGGCTCGCGACGCCGAGAATTCCGAGCGGGTTCCCGTAGGTCGCCATGTAGTAGTTCTGTGCGACCAGGCCCCACGATCCCTGCTTCGGCGGAATCGCCAGGACCTCCGTGGCGTTCTCGCCCAGATTCTCCAGGTCCTTGATGCAGAAGAGGTCGTGGTTGTTCTCTTCTTGGACCTGCTCGAAGAACCAGTCGCGCAACCCGCGGTAGTCGTCGCCGAGCCTGGCCCCGGCCAGCGACAGCATGCGGGAGGTGTGGCGGACCATGTGGTAGGTCTCGCGCAGATAGGCGACGTAGTGCTCCCGCTTCATCTGGCCGCCGGCGACGGTCTCGATGAGCGGGTTCTGCCCGATCTCGCTGTCGAACTCGGTCTGGGTCGCGGCGAGGAGCTTCTCGAAGTTGGTCATGGCGATGGGTCCTTTCGGTTGGGTTTCCGGAATGGTGGTGTGGACGGCGGCGTCCAGCGGTGGCAGGTGGCAGGTGGCAGGTGGTCGGCGGCCGGCGGCTGTCAGGCGGGTGTGGGGCGCAGGTGCTCTGGCCAGGGCAGCAGGCGGTAGACGCCCGTCGCGCGGGCCAAGGTCTGGCCTTGCGCATCCGTCAGGCACGCTTCGAGAAAGGCCGACTTGCCGAGCATCGCCGTGATGCGGCCTTGGCTGAAGACCTTTCCGACGGGAACCGGCCTGATGAAATCCGTGCTCATGGAGACGGTGACGGGCAGGAACTGCGCCTCATGGAGCCCGACGACCGCCGACCCCATGCATTCGTCCAGCATGGCGGTGATGAATCCGCCGTGAACCGTGCCGTGGGGGTTGACGAATTCGGCCGCGGGCTCGAAGGAGAGGTGAACGGCCTGGGCTTCCCTGTCGAGCCTCAGCAGGGTCCAGCCGATCATTCTCGGCACGGGAGGAACCTCGCCGGGCAGCCGGTCGTACACCGTTTCTTCGCCGCTCTTCAGCTCGACCAATACGGGTGCTCCTTGTCTCTTGTCTCCGGGCATGCCGCACGCTCAGGAGTGCGGGGGTGGGGGAGGGTAATGCCGTATCCGAGTAGCTGGTCCGGATACAAAACGGATCATCGATTGCGGCTGTTGGTCATGTCAATGGATTCGGCTGGGCGTCTTTCGGCTGAGGACGAGCTGAGCGAATTATCGGCAGGTGGCAGTGGTGCACCTTCTGTGTGCGGATTTTGGCACCTTGACCCCAGTGGCGACGGCTGCTAGCGAACCGGTCTTATGCGTGCAGGTTCCGGCACTTTGTCTCGTCAGGCCGTGGGGCCGCGCCGCGCGAAAGTATGGGGGCCAATACCAATGGCCACGAATTGCCTCCCGTGCGGCCGCGAGCCCGAGAGCGATCCGGTCGGTCTCGTGGGAAGGGCTCGGGTGCAATCGGCTCCGCTTGCCATTGTGGCTCTGACCTGGCGGAGGTGACTCCACGCCCGATTCCGGCGACAAGGCGTGATCATCTGCGCGTTTGTCGTGCGGTGACAACCCCTGTCATGATGAGTTGATCAGTGTCGGCCGCTCTGTTCGGACGAAGGGTTCCGTCCATGGGGGAAGTCAGCCCGCCGTCGGGCGTTGACGTCACCATGCCGAATGTCGCCCGTATGTACGACTACTACCTGGGCGGAAAGGACAACTACGCCGCCGACAGGGAGGCGGCGGAACAGGTCATCGCGGTGATGCCGGGGTCGCAGGCCGGTGCGCGGGCCAACCGGGCGTTTCTCGTGCGGGCGGTGCGATATCTGGCCGCGGAGGCCGGAATCACGCAGTTCCTCGACCTGGGCGCGGGGCTGCCCACCCAGAACAACGTGCACGAGGTCGCCCTTTCGGTGAACCCGGACGCCCGCGTCGTCTACGTCGACTGGGACCCGGTGGTCTGCGCCCACAGCCGCGCGCTGGTGCGGACGCCGCACAATGTCGGCGTGGTCGAGGCGGATCTGCGGCGTCCGGACGCGATCCTGCGGCATGAGACGACCCGGGCGCTTCTCGACTTCGACCGTCCGGTGGCGGTGATGATGGTGTCGATCCTGCATTTCGTCGACGGTTCCGACGACCCGCAGGGCGTCATCGCGCAGTACCGTGACGCGACCGCGGCGGGAAGTCACCTGGTCGTTACCCATCTGACCGGGGACCTGCTGGAGAAGGCCCGGCCAGAGGAGACCGAGCGGGCCAAGGAGATCTACCGCCGCACGGCGACCCCCGTCCATCTGCGGGCACGCCAGCAGATCCACGAGCTCTTCAAGGGTTACGACCTGGTGGATCCAGGGCTGGTGTGGCTGACCGACTGGCGCCCCGACGAGCCCGGCCTGTACGGCCACGACGGTTACGACGGCCACGACGGCGACGGTCACGACGGCGCGGACGCCTCGGGCGGCCCGACTTTGCTGCGTCCTGATGGCCCGCGCAGCGGGGTCGTGGAGGAGGCGCCCGGTTACGGTGGTCGTATCCCGGCGTACGCGGGTGTGGGCCGCAAGCTCTGAGCGTGCGGGCAAGCAGCAGGAGGCGGGAGGCAGGAGGCGGAGTGCCCGGATCGGCCGGCATCGACCTGTCCACGGGGGCCTTCTGGGCCGCGCCCTACGCCGAGCGCGCCGCGGCGTTCGCGGCGCTGCGGCGTGAGAAGCCGATCGGGTTCTTCGCGGAACCGCGCGTCCGGTGGGCGAAGCGAGGCCCCGGCTTCTACGCGGTGACCCGCCACGCGGACGTGGCCGAGGCGAGCCGCAGGCCGGAGGACTTCTCCAGCGCCGAGGGCGTGATGGTGTTCGACCGGCCGCCGGAGTCGATCGAGTTCTTCGACTCGATGATCAACATGGACGACCCGCGGCACGCGCGGCTGCGCCGGATCGTGTCCCGGGCGTTCACGCCGGGCATGATCGAGCGGCTGGACGGCGAGATCCGGCGGGTGGCGGCCGAGATCGTCGCCGGGCTCCCGGCGCGCGGCACGTTCGACTTCGTCACCGAGGTCGCCGAGCGGCTGCCGCTGACCATCATCTGCCGGATGATGGGCGTCCCGGAAAGCCGGCACCGGTTCGTCGCCGAACGCACCAACATCATTCTCGGTGCGGGCGATCCCGAGTTCACCCCGGACAGGACCGAGACCGAACCCGTCACCCTCCTCACCGCCGCGGCGGAGCTCGCGGGAATGGTCAAGGAGCTGGCCGCGGAACGCGCGGGTGTTCCCGGCGACGACCTGACGTCCAAGCTCGTCAACGCCAATATCGACGGCGAGAAACTGTCCGCCCGGGAACTCGGCTCGTTCTTCGGCATCCTGCTGCAGGCGGGCAACGAGACCACCCGAACGGCGATCTCGCACGGCCTGATGCTCCTCACCGAGCACCCCGAGCAGAGGCGGCGGTGGGCCGAGGACTTCGAGCGCTACGCGGCCACCGCGACGGACGAGATCGTCCGCGTCGCCTCGCCCATCATCTACATGAGGCGCACCGCGACCCGCGACTGCGAACTGAACGGCCACCATTTCCGCAAGGGCGACAAGCTGCTGCTGTACTACTGGTCGGCCAACCGCGACGAGACCGTCTTCGACGACCCCGAACGGTTCGACATCACCCGCTCGCCCAATCCGCACCTCGGCTTCGGAGCGCCCGGCCCGCACTACTGCCTGGGCGCGCATCTGGCCCGCAGCGAGATCACCGCCCTGTTCAGGGAACTGCTCGCCCGCGCGCCCGGCGTCCGCGCCGCCGGAGCCCCGGATCGGCTCCGCTCGAACTTCCTCAACGGGATCAAACATCTCCCGTGCGCCTTCTAACCGGGCTTCACCTTCGCGAATGTCTGCGGGCGGGCGAACCAGCCGGCATCGAGGCTCACGCCCGTCAGCGACTCCAGGGTGGCCATCGCGGTCTCCCAGTCCGGGGCGGGGCCGGAAAGGGTGCCCGCCACCACGCCGGCGCGGAGATCGCACATCGCGCCGAGGCGATCGGTCAGCGCCTCCGGATCGGTGCCCCGCCGGTTCTGCGGGGCCAGCGTCTCCACCTCGGTGATCAGCTCGCCGTCCGCCAGGTAGGAGAGCATGCTGAAATTGTTGATCAGCCAGAACAGCGAGTGAACCGTGGCGTCCCGGCTGAGCAGGCGCAACACGTGCGGCTCGGCGGTGGCGCTGCCGTACGCCACGATGACGACCGCGTCGCCGCGCTGTTCTAGGAAGACCTCGTCATCGTCGTAGTCGACGTCGGCCGGCCGGCGGGTGGTCAGCGCCTCCGGGTCCCCACCCAATCGGCGTACCACGTCGTGCACCGACAGCCCTGCCTTATGCGGACGGATCACCGTCCAGCACAGGTTCTCCGGGTAGTACACCGAAGTGCGCCGCAGGTGGTCGATCAATCGCACATAGTGCTCGATCCGCTCCGGTTCCGGGCCCGCCATGGTCGGCTCCTCTCGCGGTCAAGGATCGCCAGACCCTACCGCCGAGATCAGCCGGGCGTGCTCCAGTTCGTCCGAGCGCTAGGGCGCGGACATGTTCATCTCGCCTTCTGCCCGCCCCGGTGCTCAGGCGGCGGTTCGCTTGGTCATGCCCTGGGCGCCGGGGTCCAGGCCCCACGTGAAGATCGTGTGCGGGTGGATGCGGATCAGGTCGACGCCGGAGCCGGTGCCCCGGGGATCGTCCACGACGACCGTCTCGGCGCGGCCGCGGATCTCGATGCCGCGCACGTGCCACGGCCGGACGGACGCCAGGTCGTCGATGACGAGCGCCACCTGATCGTTGCCCTGGACATTGCGGTACTTGCGGGATTTCGCGAGGTTCCAGCCGCTGATGTCGAACGTGCCGGTGTCGGCGTTGTAGGCGTACCCGACGGGATTGTTCTGCGGGTCGCCCTTGGGTCCGACCGTGGCGAGCCGGGCGAGGCGCTGCGTGGCCAGGTACTCGCGTTCGCTGTCAGTCAGGATCATGGCCCCAGCTTGCAACCTCGACTCATCTTGAGGTCAAGTGCGCCATTTGGCGGAAAGTTGGGTCCCGCGATAGGTGCCGATTCTGTTCTTATCGGGGAGTTTGCGGTGGACTGAAGTTCTGGTGCGACGGACGCCACTCGCGAAGGTCGTGCCATGCCAGAACCATCCCGTCCACCGCCTGACCGCGCCGGGCGCCGGCGCCGGGGCCTCCTCCCGGTGCTCGCGGCCCTGGCCGCGGTGCTGCTCTTCGGCCTCGTGACGTCGTGCGGGTCTGGCTCCGGGGAGTCCGAGCAGGTCGCCCCGCGCGATACGAGCTCGCCGCCCGTCACCGTCCCGCCGAGGACGCCGGAGACGCCGCCGCCCCGTGAGCCGTCGACGCCGGAACCGGGCGCGGCGGACGGCGTCGATCCGCATTTCGCCACGTGCGCGCAGGCCAACGCCCACGGGTACGGCCCCTACTACAAGGGCTGGGACCCCGAGTACTGGTGGTACGAGGACCGTGACAACGACGGTGTCGACTGCGAGCCCTGGTGGCCGTGGGAGCCGCCTCCGACCTGGAGCCCCGACCCCGAGCAGAGCGAGCCGCCGTCGCCACCGCCGTTGCCGTCGCCGCCGTCCGAGCCGCCGTCCGAGCCGCCGACGGACGTTCCGCCGCCGTCCGAGCCGGGTGACGAGCCCACCGATCAGGAGCCGAGCACGGAACCGGCCCCGCCGCCGAGCGAGGAGCCGTCGGCGCCGGAGCCCGAGCCGCCGCCGGAGCAGGATTCCGGCGAGCCCTCGGCCCCGGGTTCCGGCGAGCGGCCATAGGCCGTCGGCCGGACGTGCCGTTCGGCCATTGCGTCCGCCCCCTTCCCGAGCGGTGTCCCGCGCATAATGGGGCATTGTGGATCTCGACACCGCCCAGCTGGATCGTGCGTGCGGGGTTCTGCTCGCCGCTGCCGCCGGTAACGCGCTCGGCGCCGGACACGAAGCCGGTGCGTCACCTCAGAGCATTCCCGTCCAACGGAGTGGTGGCCGGATCGACGGCACCTTGAGAATGCTCGCGGTCGCGGAGGTGGCCGCGTCCGGCGCTGATCTGCGCGCCGCGTCCGCCCACGAGGTGATCCGCGCCCGTTGGGCGAACCGGGGGAAGGGCGTTGGTGGGCCCCTCGTGTGGACGGTCCCCGTCGCGCTTGCGTATCTCGACGATCCCGGCGGCCTCACCGAGGCGGCGACCGCGATCAGTGCCCTCACGCACGACACCCCCGAGGCGGGCGAGGCCTGCGTGCTGTGGTGCCACGCCATCCGGCACGCCGTCCTCACCGGCTTCCTCGACGCCCGCGCCGGCCTGAAGCGCCTGCCCGAACCGGCCCGTGCCCGGTGGGCCGACCGCCTGAGGAGCGCCGAGCGCGCCCGGACACGGGACTTCGCCGCGGCGGAGGCGCTGCAGGCGGCGTGGTGCGCCATCACCACGACCGAGGTCCCGCTGGACGAACCCGTCACCGGCACCTTCCGGGTCGATCATCTGCGTCTGGCGCTGGAGGACGCGGCGCGCGGTGGCCGGGAAACCGCCGCGATCGCCGGAGGTCTGCTCGGCGCGGCCTATGGGGCGTCGGCCGTCCCCGCGCGCTGGCGGCTGGAGCTCAGCGACCGGCCAGACCCGCGCTCGCCGGACCCGGTCGCCCTGGCGGCCGCGATCGCCACCGGCGGGACGTACGCGCGCCCGGTCTACGGCGGCGGGGACCGTCCGGCGGTCGCCGTGCCGCATCCCGACGACCCCGGTGTCGTGCTCGGCGACCTGGACGCCGTGCGCGACCTGCCCGAGGGAGTGACCGCGGTGGTGTCGCTGTGCCCGGTCGGCGAGACGGAGCGGCGGGCGATCCTGGCGGGGACGCGGCACTGGATCGAGGTCCGGCTCGCCGACCGCGATGAGCCGGAGGAGAACCCGAACCTGGACTTCGTCCTGCACGACACCGTCACCGCCGTCGAACGGCTGCGCGCAAGCGGGCACGTGGTGCTCGTGCACTGCGTTGGCGCCTACAGCAGAACCCCCACCATCGGCGCCCTGTACGCCATGCGCCGCACCGGCGCCGACCCGGACCAGGCCATCGCCGCGATCGAACTTGCGCTGCCCGAGGCCGACCCCACCGACGCCTTCCGGGACGCCCTGCGGCGAGGACGGCCGGACCACGGGCCGCGCCCCAGACGGCCGGACACCGTGGGCTGAGTCCTACGCGGCCGGACGCCGTGGGCCGAGTGAGGTGATCAGGTCGCGGAGTGGCCGGGACATCTCGCCCGGCAGGTCGTCCAGCGGATACCAGCGCGCCTCAAGGATCTCCGCGGGGTCGAGGGCGAGGCGCCCGCCGATCACGCGGGCCTCGTAGTACGCCTCGACGCGGTGCCGGAAGCCGCTGGCGAGCGCCACCGGCGGGCCGCTGACCTCCACATCGAGGGACGTCTCCTCCCGCACCTCGCGGGCGACGCCGTCCTCCAGCCGCTCACCGGCCTCGACGTAGCCGCCCGGCAGGCCCCACGCGCGGTAGGCGGGCCAGAGCCGGTGCCGCAGCAGCAGGATCCGGCCCTGATCGTCCCGGACGATCCCGCCCGCGTACACCAGGAACGTCCGGTGCCGGAGCCGGGCGAGCCGCCACTGCACCCGCCCGCCGAGCCGCATCCAGGCCCGCGCGCTCAGCCGGTGCACCACCGGGCGCGCCCGCAGCGCGGCGAACCGGATCTTCATCACCGAGATGCTAGCCCCGGCCACCGCCCCGCCCGGCCGCCGCCCCGCCCGGTGCGCCGTCCCGCCCGGCACGCCGCCGCCCCGCCCGGTGCGCCGTCCCGCCCGGCACGCCGCCGTCCCGTCCGGTGCGCCGCACCACACCGTCTGGCACGCCGCTCCGTCCGGCGCAGGGTCAGGACGAGAACGGGGCGAGGCCGCGCAGCCTGGCGTGCAGCAGGGCCGCCAGGGTGAACGAGTCGGTGATCTCGCCGCCGGCCAGCATCCGGTCGAGCCGCCGCGGGGGCACCAGCTCGATCCGGTCGATGCCCTCGTCGAGGTGGGCGGCGTGCGGGTGGTCGACGTCCGCCCAGAAGAGAGCGGCCTTGCTTCCCGCGACTCCGGTGTCGGCGTAGAAGTCGCCGAGGAACTCGATCGACCGTGCGGGCACGCCGATCTCCTCCTGCGTTTCCCGGCGGGCCGTCTGCTCCGGCGTCTCGCCCGGTTCCGGGGAGCCGCGGGGAATCTCCCAGTGCCACAGCCGGGTGGCGTGCCTGAAGTGCCGCATCAGGACGACCCGGCCGTCGCACACGGGGAGGACGGCGGCCCCCGCCTGCCCGTTGGCGTGGAGCGTCCGCATGTAGCCGCCGGTCTGGCCGTTCGGGAACATGACCGGGTCGCGCAGCAGCATGACGTACCGGTCGCGGTAGCAGATGCCGTACGGGCCCCCTTCGGCCGGGAACTCCTCCAGGATCGGGGTCCACGCGCCCGGCGGGTTGGCGAACAGCTCCGGGCGGTCCCGGCGGAGCCGTTCGTACTCCTCTTGCGGCGACTCGCCGGGGGACGTCTCCTCGTGCCGCGCGGTCATGGGCCCTCGCTCGACGCGGTCATGGGCCCTCGTTCGACAGGTCCATGCCGTCATCGTCGCCGTCGCGCGCCAATGCCTGCTTCGACAGATACTCGATCAGTTTCTTCGCCTCCCGGTACGGATCGTCCATCCGCATCTCGAGGAGCTGTGCGGTCGTCTCGATCCGGTGTTGCGTCCTGTTCGCCAGAAACCGGCCGAGGCCCAGCCGGAGCGTGACCCGCGCCGCCCGTTTCCCGGCCAGGTCGGCGACATCACCGAGAACCTCGTACCCGATCTCATTGTCGGGCATGTAGAGGACGTTGAGGGTGAGCGCGCCGATTTCGATGGCTATCTCGGTCAGGGCCCGGAACCGCTCGGGGGAGCGGTCGTTGCGGATCTGCTCCGCCTTGTTGAGCATCGTGAGATAAGCCCTGCTGATCTCGACGATTCCGGCGACGGGGTCGATCAGGGCGTCGATGGACGGCGCGTTGACGACGCGGGCGAACGCGGTGTTGTACGCCTGCCATTCCTCCTCGTTGCGGACCTGCCAGATGTCGGCGAGGGAGAGACGGTCCAGCGTGGGCACCGCTTCGAGCAGGGCCTGGACGTTCTCGAAGGCCAGATTCCGCAGCAGCCTGATCAGCTCGTCGGCGTCCGTCGATTCGGCGGCCTCCCCCTGCCGCTGCCGGAACCGGATGTCCTCCTGCAGCGCGGTGCGCCGCGGCGAAAGGCTCGGCGTCAGGGTGAAGACGTCGATCGCGTCCGCGACGTTCGTCGCGTACTTCAGGTCGATCAGCTGCTTCACGACGGCCATGTGCGGACGGCCGGGGTCGTACTGCCGCTTCGCGACGTCCCCGCCCTCACCGACCACGAACTTCTCGTAGAGACCCTGCCGTACCACCGGACGCCCGGCGTCCAGTTCGTCGTACACCCACCGTCCGACCTCCTTGAGCCGGGCGAGCGTGCTGAGCGCCTCCTCCTCGCCGAGGCGGAAGTCCCGCTCCAGCGCGGGCGCCTCGAACTGGACGAATCTCGTGAAGAACAGGCCGAACGTCTTGTACACGTTCTTGGTGAGCATCGTGTTCTCGTCGTCGTCCCAGGACATGCGCAGGCACGACATCATGGTGTTCTCCGCCACCTCGCGCCATGCCGCGAGCCCCTCGGTGACCTGGAAGTCCGGATCCGTGGCGGGAAGCGGGCCGTCCTCCGTCAGGAGCAGCGGGATGATCACGCCGTTCTCCAGCATCCGGCGGAAGGCGTCGTGGTCGCGCCCGCGCTTCGCGTAGTCCTGGTAGACCTGCGGGTTGTTGTACAGGAAAGCGCGGTTGATCAGTACTTTCTCGGCGTTGAGGAGGGCGCGCAGATACTCGCGCCGCGACCTTGCGGCCTGCTCCCGAAGAATGGCCTTGCCGATCCCGCCCTCCCGCTGCGCCCGCTCGAGCAGCTCCCGGTCGAACCACTGGTTGTCGAGCGACTGCGGCACCGCGGTGATCGTCTGGCGCAGATCCCCGGCCATCAATCTGTTGAAGCTGACATTCCCGGCATGGGCGACGGACATCAACCGCTCCTGGCTTTTGGGGAAACATCGCCTGATAACCCTAATTCGCCGGGGTCCCGCTTCGTCCGCATTCGCGGCCGGCGACCGACCGTGGCCAACCGGACGCGGCCCGCACCGAACCCCGAGCAGTTCGCATATATAGGTAGGTGGGCAGGCCGGTCTCCGCCCCGGGGCTCCATGGAACAGGCGGCGCGGAATTGGGTGACGCTGGTCAGTCGGTCACGCGGAGGACGCGGAGCTGGTCGGCGACCATGCGGTAGTAGCCGACGAGGGTGACCAGCTCGTACAGGCGGGTGAGACCGAGGGTGCCGGTGGCCTCGGTGAAGCTGTCGTCCGTGAGGTCGCCGCTGGCGACCAGCTCGCGGGCGGCGGCGAGGACGGTGGCCTCCAGCCGGTCGTCGAGGCGGCAGTCGGCGCCCGTGCGGACGGCGGCGATCTGCTCCTCGGTGAGCCCGGCCTCGAGAGCCGCGTGGCTGTGGACGGCCCACTCGTACTCCGACCGCTCGTGCGCCGCGACCGCGAGGATCGCCAGTTCCTTCTGCCGCGGGGTGAAGCCCGTCCCGTAGCGGACGACGGTGCCGAGCTCCTGGAGGGCGTTGCCGAGTTCCGGGCTGAGCAGCATGCCGTTGAACGGCCCGCGCAGCCGTCCCTCCGCGTCGGCGAGCGGGAACGGGCGGCTGCCGCTGGCGCGGGCGCTGTCCAGGAGGCGGTCGTAGAGCTCGCGCTGTTCGGCGGTCAGGTCGGCGGGCCGGAACGCGTCGACGCGGGCAGGCATGGATGTCCCCCGATGAGTGCGGTGGCGGGTCATTGAGCGGTGGCGGGCGCGCCGCTCGTCCGGAAGGTGCTGTGGTGGGTGAAGGCGCGGCGCTCCTCGGCGGTCACCGTGCGCATGACCTCGGCGCGCCACGGGGTGCTGGTCGCGGCGCGGTAGGCGGCGGTCTCGAAGACGCCGGGGTCGTCGATCTCGTGCAGGGCGAGGAAGCGGGGCGCGTCGCCGTCGACGAGGACGTAGCGGCGGGTCCGGCGCCAGCCGGGAAGCGCGTGCAGGGACGGGATGTGCTCCTCCTCGTACCAGGAGTGGAAGCCGGGTTCGCCGGCGGGCTCGACCGTCATGCCCCGCGCCACCAGGAGCGGTGGCGGCGCGGCGGCGGGCGTGCCGTGGTCGTCCAGCAGCCGGTAGATGCGGCGGTCGAGGGTCTCCAGCGCGGCCATGACGGCGGTCTCCCGCGCGCTGCGCTCCGCGCGCAGCCGCCGGTAGCCGGGCGTGTGGAGAACCTCCAGGTCGAGGTCGTACCATGCGAGCCAGGACGGCGCCTCGCCGTCCGCGGCGCGGTACCGGTGACCTTGGCGGACGCCCGGCAGGGCGAGCCTGGCGGGGCCGTGCTCGTTGTCGTACCAGTCGTGGAACCCGGCCTCGTCGCCGTCGCGCGGTTGCGACAGGACGTAGAGCAGACCTTCCGTCACGATGGGCCTTCCGTGTGCCGGAGACTAGGAGCCGTCCGCCGGGATTTGTTCTACTGACGAACGTTCGTGCGTCGGTAGTTTACTTTGGAGTCGGGAGTCAAGGAATGTCAAGGCAGGATCCGGATGTGATCGACTCGGTCGAGAAGGCGTTCCGCGTGCTGGAGGCCTTCTCGGCGGACCATCCGACGCTGACCGTGAGCGAGGCCGCCGACCTCACCGGCCTGTCCCGGGCCACCGCCCGGCGCATCCTGCTGACCTGCGTCCGGCTCGGGTTCGCCGAGGTGGACGACCGGCGGTTCCGGCTCCTGCCGCGCGTCCTGCGCCTCGGTTACGGGTACCTCGCCTCGCTGCCGATCTGGGAGCGGGCCCAGCCGCACATGCGCCGGCTGGCGGAGGAGGTGCGGGAGTCGTGCTCGGCGGCCACGCTCGACGGCGAGGAGATCGTCTACGTCGCCCGCGTGCCGGCCAAGCGCAGCATGTCGATCGTCCTGAACGTGGGCTCGCGGCTGCCGGCGCACCCGACGTCCATGGGCCGGGTCCTGCTCGCCGCGCTCCCTCCGGACCGCCTGCGTGAACGCCTCGGCGAGATGCGGCTCGACCGGCTCACCCCGCACACGATCACCGACCCGGACGCGCTCGCGGCGGAGCTCGCCAAGGTGCGCGAGCAGGGCTTCGCGGTCGTGGACGGCGAGCGCGAGGAGGGCGTGCGCTCGGCCGCGGCGCCGGTGCGCGACGGGTCGGGCGCGGTGATCGCGGCCATCAACGTGTCGGCCAACGCGGGCCGGGTCTCGGTCGCCGAGCTGCACGAGCGGTTCGTCCCGCTGGTCGTCCAGGCGGCCGACGCAATCTCCCGCGACATCGATTTCGTCCCGTCGAGCTGACGCCCGCGCACCCTCGCAGGGCCCGTTCACGCTCGCAGCCCAGGTTCAAAGTCGTGACCTGCCCGGCTCTTGACCGGTGGTGGCGTGTCGGTCACACTCGCTCTCTAACCGGCGTACATCTGTGCGACAGACGAACAGAGGTGACCGATGTCCAGTGCCATGTCCGCCCTGCGGACCGCCTTCACCAAGAAACTCTGGCTCACGGTGCTGATCGCCCTCGCCCTCGGCGCCCTGCTCGGGCTCGTCGCGCCGGACACCGGAGCATCGATGCAGCCCCTCGGCGACGGCTTCATCTCGCTGATCCGGATGCTCGTCGGCCCGGTGATCTTCTGCACCATCGTGACCGGCATCGCCTCCGCCGGCGCGCTCGCCGGGATGGGCCGCGTCGGCGTCAAGGCCCTCGTCTACTTCGAGATCATCACCACGATCGCGCTGGTCATGGGCCTGGTGGTGATGAACGTGCTGCGCCCGGGCGACGGCGTGCACGCCGATCCGGACGCGATCAAGCTGACGGGCAAGGCGAGCCAGTACGCCGCCGAGGGCCAGCATCAGCACTGGTACGACTTCCTGGTCAACATCATCCCGGAGAGCGTGGTCAGCGCCTTCGTGGACGGCAACGTCCTGCAGATCCTGCTCGTGTCCGTGCTGTTCGCCATCGCGCTCAAGATGATGGGCGAGCGCGGCGCCCCGATCGCGCGCGGCGTGGAGCGGGTCGGCGAGGCCGTGTTCGGGATCGTCCGGCTGATCATGTACCTGGCCCCGATCGGCGCGTTCGGCGCGATGGCCTACACCACCGGCAAGTTCGGCACCAAGACGCTGACCAGCCTCGGCACCTTCGTCGGGCTGTTCTGGGCCACCGGCATCGTGTTCTGCCTGCTCGTCCTCGGCGCCGTCGCCAGGCTGTGCGGCATCCGCATCATCCCGCTCTACCGCTACTTCAAGGACGAGCTGCTCATCACCCTCGGCACCGCCAACTACGAGGCGGTCATGCCGCAGCTGATCGAGAAGCTGGAGCGGCTCGGCTGCCCGCGGCCCATCGTCGGGCTGGTCGTCCCGTCCGGGTACGCGTTCAACTCCGACGGCGTCTGCCTCTACATGGGGTTCGCCGGCCTCTACATCGCGCAGGCCTTCGACATCGGCATGTCGTTCTGGCAGCAGCTCGGACTGCTCGCCGTCTTCCTGATCACCTCGAAGGGCGGCGCGGGCATCGCGGGCGCCGGCTTCGTCCTGCTCGCCGCCAGCCTCTCCACCACCGGCGCCATCCCCATCGCCGGGATCATGCTCATCTTCGGCGTCGACCGGTTCCTGTCCATGGCGCGCGGCCTCGTGAGCCTGTGCGGGCAGATGCTGGCCAGCATCGTCGTCAGCAAGTGGGAGGGCGTCTTCGACCGCGACCGCGCCAGGCTGGTCCTCGCGGGCGGCACCCCGGCCGACGACTCCGCACCGCCCACCGACGCCGTCCCGGCCCCCGCCCCCGCCACCGGAAAGGCGTGACGGAACCGAGCCAGAGTGATGTGAACTCGATCAACATCAACTTTGCGTATTGATGGCTATGACTTTGACTCTGCGTTAGGCTCGCGTCACTGGGCGCCTCGGATGGGGCGTGGAGGCGGCGGTGAGAGAGGGCGGGGTCGGTCGGGATGGGGCACGGCTCTCGGTGTGAAGGGTGTCATGAAGGGACCGCTCCGTTCGGGTCTCTTGGGGAACTGGACGGGCTGGCGGAGCTGGAAGACGCGGCGCTGGCGGCGGTGTCAGCCGATGACGTGCGGGAATACCTGCGGCTCAGCCCGCCCGAGCTGGTCCGGGCCGTGCTCGACATCGTGCGGCTCGGCGGCAAGAAGAAGACGTCCCCGGCGGCGGCCGGCCTGGTCCTGCGCACGATGCGGCACGGCGAACCCCGGCGGCGGCACGATCTGCGGTTCCTCCTCGGCGGCGTGTACGTGCACGGGTTCCGGAACGTCGACGGCCTGGACGCCGACGACTGCGTGAGACTGCTCGGCACGTCCACGGCCGCGGGCGTGCTGAAGCGGGCGCCGGGTCTGCGGGTCCTGCTGAACTGGGACGCGCCCGAGACGCTCGCGCGGTGGGGGCTGGTGCGCGTCGTCCAGGACGATCGTCCGCTCGCGGCGGTGGCGCTCGGCCTGCTGGCGGCCGAACCCGAGGAGCGGGCGCCCGGGGCGCGGGCCATGTGGGAGGCGGTCAGGGAACGCCATCCGGAACTGCCAGCCCGGCCCGCGAGCCTGCTTGAGGTGAGAGAGCTCGCCGGGCGGGGGCCGGGGGAGGGGCCGCCCGCCCCCGAGCTGCTCGCCGCCGAGCTTGACGAGCTCGGCGGACGCTTCCACGACGCGGCCGGAGCGAGTGACCGCATCGCCGGGCACCTGCGCGCCGGGCACCGTCCCGGCGACGCCGACCTGGCGCTCGTCCAGCGGGTCGTGGCCGACTTCGACGGCGTCCGGACGCGGATCGACGCCCTGCTCCCGGGCGAGCGTCCCGCCGAGCTGCCCGCGCTCGCGGAGGCCGTCCAGACCGCGATGGAAGCGGGCCGGAAGGACGACCGCGTGCGCGCGCTGCGGCGCGTCGAGGGCCCGGAGGTCGTGGCCGGGCTGCTGGAGGAGGTCCGCCAAGCCGCCGGGCAAGCGGCCGGTTCGGACGAGGCGGGCGAAGGGCTGGCCGTGCTCGCCGAGCTCATCGAGGCCCGCCTGGAGGAGCCGCCGCTGCGCGCCCTGGAACTGGCCGAGCGGGCGCGCGGCGCATTGCCGGCGGCCTGGCACCTCCTTGTCGACATGGCGCTGATCGGGCAGCTCGCGATCGCCGACGAGGCAGACGAGGCCGAGGAAGAGCCCACCGATGCTCCAGAGCCCGAAGCGGTGAAGGTGCCCGCTCCCCGGGAGGCGCCGCCGGAAGAGAACGTGCCGGACGAGAGCGGTGGCGACGAGCCTCCCCCGCCACCGTCGGACCAGTCCGAGCTGTCCGAACTCGACGCCTTCATCGAGCAGGCCGTCCCCGAGAAGGCGGAGCCCCCGCCCGCTCCGGCTCAAGCTCCGGTCCGGGCGGCTCGGGAGCAGAACCATGATGAGGCGGCCGAGGCGGAGACGCCCGTCCAGGAGGCTCAGACTTCGGAACAAGAGGAGTCGCCGGCCTGCCGGGTGCCGGGGGTGGCCGAGGCGGAGGTCGGCGCGCTGCGGGCGGGCCGGTTCGGGCTTGCCGGGTGGCTGCGGCGGGCGGCGGGCCGTCCGGACGCGGAGGTGAACGCGCGGTGGTGCGCGGCGCTCGCGGCGGAGATGGCGGTGTTCGCCGGGCCGCTATCCGCCGAGTTCGCCGCCGCTTCCCGCGACCTGGACGCCAAGGCGCTCGCCGACGATCCGGCGGGCGGGGTGCTGGCGTGGGCCGCCGCGATCCGGGCCGGGCTGGTGTTCCCGGAGGCGACACGGCTGGTGGACGCCCTGAACGTCGTCGTGTCCGGCCATCCCGTCCTGAAGGAGTGCGGGGAGGCGTTCGCGCAGGCGGCGCGGGCCGGGGTGTACCTGAGCCCCGGCATGGACGGCTGGATCCGCGGCGCGGCGGGGCTCGCGGAGGCCCGCCGCGAGGCGTCCGGGGAGGCGGCGCGGCTGCTGGCGGAGGCGCCGCACCGCACGATCAAGCTGGCCCGCGCCACCGAGGTGTGGAAGGCGCTGCTGCTCAACGACGGCGCGGTCCGCCGGCTGCTGGAACCGGCGGCGGGCGACGATCCGGCGCGGGTGGACGCGGCCGTCGCCCGGATCGTCCGGCTGCGCGCCGGGACGGAGATCGACCGCCTGATCGACGAGACCGACAATCGGGTCAACGGCCCGAAGAAGGGCAAGCCGATCATCGCGGGCGCGCGGGCGAAGCTGCACGCCTTGATCGGCGATGCGCTCGACACGGCCTGGCGGTGGGCGATGGCCGTCAAGGAGGCCAACGGGGCGGAAGGAGCGGCCAAGGACAACGCGGACGCGGCCGGGAACCGTGACTGGCGGGTCGGGCCGCTCCGCCAGCTCCGCGACACCGTCAGCGGCCGGCGCCGGGAGGCCGAGGCCGCGCTCGCCGAGATGGCGGGCACCGCGGGGGAGGCGGCCGCGCAGGCCGCGTGCACCCTGCTCGGTGCCGCGTTCGCGCTGCTGGACGGGGCGAAGCTGGCCGAGACCGAGCCGCCCGCCGCCCGCGTCCTCAACCGGGACCTGCTGCCCGCCGCCGAGATCCCGCTCGACCCGCACACGCTGCGGCCGTGCGGCGCGGTCCGGCCGGAGGCGCTCGCGGCCGTGGCGCTCGCCGGGCCGCCCGACTGGGCCGCGGTGTTCGAGGCGCGGGCCGCGCGGCTCGACCACGAGGGCACGGGGGCGGTCGTCTCCGTCCTGCGGGCGCTCGACCCCGAGGCCGCCGCGCGGCTCGGGGCCCGCCGCGACGACCTGGTCCGGGCCGCCCGCGCCGCCCGCGACGAGCGGGTCGAGCACGTCCGCGACCTGATCGCCAAGTCCCGGCGGGACGGGCTGCTCACCGAGGGCCAGGAGCGGGAGGCGGAGGAGACGGTGCGGCTGCGCACCACCGACCGCCACGACTTCGACCGGATCGGACGCGACATCGACGCGCTCCTCGCCCGCATCGAGGAGTGGTGCGCGGCGAGCGTCGCGGCCGAGCGCGCCGCGCTCGCCGCCCGGGCCGGTGACTTCCGCCCGGCGGACGTGCGCCGCGTCGAGCGGCACATCGCCGACGGCGACCTCACGACCGCCCGCGAGTTCCTGGCGCAGCTGAAGGCGGGCAAGCAGCTCCCCGAGAAGTCGGAGGACACCGATTTCGCCCGGTTCTTCCCCGCGTTCCCCGACACGTTCCACCGCCGGTCGCTGCTGACCGGTAAGCGTGCCCGCAAGCAGGAGACCAGCGGCTACATCGACGAGCTCAAGGACGCGCTGATCGCCGGCCGCGATGTCGCCGAGCCGGAGCTGGACGCGCTGCTGACCGGCGCGGGCATCGACATCGCCTCGATGCGGGAGGCGAACCGGCGGGTCGCGGGGGAGGGGCTGCGCAAGTGGCTGAACCTGCGCGAGGGCCGGACGAAGACCGCCGGGAACATGCGGTCGCTGATCGGCGCGATCCTGAAGATGGTCGGGCTGGAGGGCACGCAGGGCGACACCGACACCGGCCCGGACCGGATGTGGATCGGGCTGGAGGACGTCCGGCACGTCGGGTCGGTGGACGGGGCGCTGCTGCCGGCGTTCGGGTCGCAGAAGAGCCCGTCGGGGCGGCGGCTGCGGCTGCTGCTCTTGTGGGGGCGGCCCGGCGGCGAGCAGCTGATCGACCTGCTGTCCGGGCAGCCGGAGGGCGAGACGGTGCTGGTGTTGTACTTCGGCGTCCTGTCGGCCGACGACCGCGAGCGCCTCGGCCGCGCCGCGCGGGGCCGTCCCGCGCCGGTCGCCGGGGTCCTCGACGACGCCGCGGTCGCCTACCTGGCGTGCCGCCCGCAGGACTGGACGGTCACGGTCGCGCTGATGGCGCCGTTCACCGCCACCGACCCCTACACCCCGGCGGGCGACGTCCCGGAGGAGATGTTCTACGGGCGGTCCGAGCAGATCCGCAAGGTCACCGACCGGATGGGGCCCTCGTTCGTGTTCGGCGGCCGGCAGCTGGGCAAGTCGGCGCTGCTGCGCAAGGCCGAGCGGTCCCTGGAGAGCGACCCGAACCGCACGGTGATCCTGCTGAACGTCCAGACGGTCGGGAAGGTGCGGTCGATCTCGCTGTGGCCCAAGCTCGGCGACCGGCTCGCGAAGGCGGGCGTGATCCGGGCGGGGCAGGTGCGGCGCGAGCAGGTGATCGAGGCGGTGCGCGCGTGGGCGGACGCCGATGTGAACCGGCAGCTGCTGATCCTGCTGGACGAGGCCGACGGCTTCCTCAACATGGACGCCGACCGGGGCCGCTTCGAGGACGTCACCGCGCTGCGCACCCTCATGGAGGACACCGGCCGCCGCGTGAAGGTGGTGTGGGCGGGCCTGCACCAGACCGCCCGCTTCCACGGCCTGCCCAACCAGCCGCTGGCCCAGCTCGGCGACCCGGTCGCGATCGGGCCGCTGGAGCCGCAGGACGCCTTCGACCTGCTGGTGCGGCCGCTGGCCACGCTCGGGTTCGTGTTCCCCGAGACGCTCGCCGCCCGCGTGATCGCCGAGGCCAACAACGCCCCGGCGCTGGTCCAGCTGTTCGCGGCCAAGCTCCTGGCGCGGCTGCGGGAGAGCCCGCGCAGGCTCCCGTACGAGATCACTCGTGAGGACGTCGCGGAGGTGTGGCGCGACCACCGGCTCGTCCGCGGGTTCCAGCGCTGGTTCGAGCTGACGCTCAACCTCGACAAGCGCTACACCGTCATCGCCTACACCGTCGCGTTGCACGCGCTCGGCGACGGCGCCGACGAGACCCTCACCGTCAAGCAACTGCGCGAGGAGTGCCGGTACTGGTGGGCGAAGGGCTTTGAGGACTGCGGCGGCGACGACTTCCGCAGCCTGCTCGCCGAGTGCGTCAACCTCGGCGTCCTGGGCGTGGACGAGGGCCGCTACCGGCTGCGCACCCCGCACATCCTGCGGCTGCTCGGCGGGGTCCGCGAGGTCGAGAACGCGCTGGAGAACGCCGGCGACTTTGAGGACCCCGACCATTTCGACGCGCACTCCTACCGGATGCCGCACCGCGAGGGCCCCGAGCGCGCACCACTGAGCATCGGGCAGATCACCGGGCTGCTGCGGCCGGGACGGCTCGTCCACGTGGTGGCCGGGTCGGCGGCGCTGCACGCCGAGCGGGTCGTCGCGGCGCTGCAGGCGATGCCGTCCGACCGCCCCGACCTGGAGGTCCAGACCGTCCTCCAGCCCCCACCCACCGCCATTCAACGGACGAGCTCCGCTCGGCGCTCCGTCTGGCCAGGGGACGGGACGTTCGGCGCCGCGGTGCTGCGCGCCCGCCGCCACCCCGGGCACGAC
Organism: Actinomadura sp. 3N508; assembly: GCF_044326375.1. NCBI lineage: Bacteria > Bacillati > Actinomycetota > Actinomycetes > Streptosporangiales > Thermomonosporaceae > Actinomadura > Actinomadura sp. 3N508. Next base: position 73,319 of record NZ_JBIRAX010000004.1, on the reverse strand, counting down.
GTGATCGTCGTCGACGTGCACGCCGCCCGCGACCGCGGCCAGTTCGAGCGGCGGTTCGCCGAGGCGCGCGCGGCCGTCGCCGACACCTCCGGCGAGGGGACCCTCGCCGTCGTGCTCGTCGCGGGCCCGGCGTCGGCGGCGGGCTGGCTCCACGGCACCGAGGCCGCGGATGTGGAGCTGGTGCCGCTGCGGCGCTTCGACCCGCCCGCGATCCGGCAGTGGATGCTGGAGGACGCGCTCGGCTTCCCCGACGACGCCGGGCAGCGTGACCTCGTCCGCCGTACCGGCGGCTGGCCGGTGCTCGTCGGCCGCGTCGTCACCGGCCTCGCCGGTCCAGGCCGCGACCGCGACCAGGTGCTGGAGAGCGTCCTGCGGCACGTGCGCGACAAGCCCGGCATCCTCCTGGACGACGCCGGCGTCCGCGCCGACCCGTGCCTGGCCGCCGCGTGGCGCACGCTCGTCGCCGAGGACGCCCGCGAAACCGCCGAAGACCTCGCCGCCCTCCTCGCCCTCTTCGGCGAAGAAGACACCCCCGGCCTCACGCCCCCGGACCTGCGTGAACACGGTTACACCGGAACCCACGACCTGGTCGAGGCGCTGCGGATACTCGGCGCGCTCGACTCCACCGGCGGCGCGCTGGCCTGCGAACCAGTCCTCGCCGCCGCGGCCCGATGGGAGGCGGGCGCATGACCGCCGCGCCCCCGGCCCCGATGCAGGACGCGGTCGCGCCCGTGCTGCGCGCGGTCGCGCTCGCGGTGCTCGACCGGCCCTCCGCCGGGCGGCTCCCGTCCGACCCGGACGTGCTCGTCAAGGAGCACACCGAGATGCTGCTGTCGGCGCTCATCCGGTTCCCAGCGCTGCGCCGCCGCGCCGAAGACCACCTGGCCGAGGCGGAGAGCGGGACGCGCGCGCTCGCCGCCGTCCTGCTGAACCCCGACGACGGGATCGTCCGGGCCGGGCTCGCGTGGATCGCGCCCGGCCCCGACCGGACGGCGGAACGCGCGCACCGCGACGCCGAACGCGCCGCCCGCAAGATCGACCGGCTGAAGGCGCGGCTCAGGACGGCCCAGGGACGGCTCGACTACGCGCAGCGGGACGCGCAGGAGGCGACGCGGCTGCTCGCCGGAACCCGCGAGGCGCTCGCGGAGCAGCAGGAGCGGGCCGACGGCCTGACCCGCCGCCTCGCGATCGAGCACCGCAGGTGGCGGGACCCGCGGGCGCTCGCCGCCGCCCTCCTCGGCGTCCTCGAACGGGCGGGCGCGGCCGGCGGCGAGCACGTGCGCGCCGCCGCCCGCGCCGCCGGCACGAGCCCCGAGGAGGTCCTGTCCGTCGTGCGCGCCGTCGTGGACCCGGCACCGCCGCCCGCCGCCGTCACCGCCGAGCCCGGGCTGCGGGTCGTCCCGCTCGGCGGCGACGACCACATCGGCGGGTCGTGCCTGCTGGTCGAGGCGGGCGGCACCCGCGTCCTGGTCGACGCGGGCCTGCGGCCCGGCGACCGCGCCGAACCGCCCCGCGACATCGCGCAGGCGCTCGACGGCCCGCTGGACGCGGTGATCGTCACCCACGCCCACAACGACCACTGCGGCTACATCCCGGCCCTGGTCGCCGGACGTCCCGGGCTTCGCGTGCTCGCGACGCCCGAGACCACGGTGCTGATGCCGGTCATGTGGGCCGACACCGCCAAGGTGATGGCCGCCAGGGCGCGGGGACGGGCGCGGTGGGGCGGCAGCGGCGGCGTCCTCTACGGGCCGCGGGACGTCGACGTCGCGGCCCGGCGCTGCGAGGAGCTCGCGTTCGGCGTGCCGCGCCGGATCGGCGCGCTGACCGTGGAGCTGTTCCCGGCCGGGCACATCCTCGGCGCCGCCGGTGTCGTCGTCCGCGCGGGCGACCGGCGCGTCGCCGTCTCGGGCGACATCTCCGGGTTCCGGCAGGAGACCGTCGGCGGCTGCGCCGTCCCGGAGTCCGCGCGCGGCGCTGACCTGCTCGTCATGGAGTCGACCTGCTGCGCCGAAGACCACGACGCCCGCGACCTGCGCGTGGACGGGCTCGTCCGCGCCGTCGCCGGGATCTGCGGGGACGGCGGCCGGGTGCTGATCCCCGCGTTCGCGCTCGGCCGCGCGCAGGAGATCGCGCTGATCCTGCGGCGGCACCTGCCCGAGGTGCCCGTCCGGATCGACGGCATGGCCGCCGACCTCGCCGCCGTGTACGAGTCGCTGGACCCGGGCCTGCGGGTGCTCGAGGGCGCCGCCGCGGTCACCGACCGTTCCGCCGAGCTGGACGCGTTCCGCACCGGCGTCGTGATCTCCACGTCCGGGATGCTGGCCGGCGGGCCCGCCGTCGAGTGGGCGCGGCGGATCCTGCCCGAGCCGGGCGGCGCGGTGTTCCTGTCCGGCTACCAGGACGAGGAGTCCCCCGGCCGCGCGCTGCTCGACGTCGCGGGCCGGGGCGGCGACTTCACCTTCCGCGACCACGACGCCGAGGTCACCGTCCCGGTCCGCGCCCGGGTGGACACGGTGCGCCTGTCGGCGCACGCCGACCGCCGGGGCCTGCTCGGCATCGCCGACGAGATCGCGGCGCGGGAGATCATGCTCGTGCACGGGATGCCGGGACGCCAGCACACCTTCGCCGAGACCCTTCGCGTCCGCGGCCACCGGACGGCCGGCACCCGCGCCTGGCACGCGGGCACGCCCGCGTGATCGGGCACCGGAAAGCGCCGCGGCCGGACGCCTGCAAAACCGCACGGCACCCCAAAAGCAATTTGATCTTCGATTTCGCCCGGCGGCGCTCTGCCGCCACCACAATCTGCTAAGGGCGAGGTCGTCACCCCAAGGCAGGCCAGAACGGCCGTGCGAGCACAAAGGAGCAGGTGAGCGACCTGTTGCCGGTGGTGCTCCCGGCGGCGGACGAGTCAGTACGGACCGCTCTAAACCAGGTTTCAATGGCGAATAGTGCCCAAAACGTATTGATCAGATCGTCGATTCGGAGAATTGTGTCGCGGGTATTATGCCCGCGACACAATTCGATACTTCGCTCCGGAGTGCAGATGCGCCTCTCCCGCTCTTATCTCGTCGCTTTCGGTGCGGTGACCTTCGCCGCCGGTTCCATCGCCTGGCCCGCGTCCGCCTCGGCGGCCGCGACGAACTATGTCGCGCTCGGTGACTCCTACTCCTCCGGCACCGGTGCCGGTAGCTACCACCCTGACAGTGGAGCGTGCAAGCGCAGCGCCAACGCCTACGCGCAGCTGTGGGCGGCGGCCAACAAGGCCTCGTTCAAGTTCGCCGCGTGCTCCGGCGCGACGACCACGACCGTCATCAGCGGCCAGCTCGGCTCGCTCAGCTCCTCGACCACGCTCGTCAGCATCACGGTCGGCGGCAACGACGCCGGGTTCTCCGACGTCATGCAGACCTGCGTGCTGAAGTCGGAGTCGACCTGCAAGACCAGGGCCGCGCAGGCCGAGACCTACATGAAGGACACCCTGCCCGGACGCCTCGACTCGGTGTACTCGAAGATCCGCGCCAAGTCGCCGTCCGCCCGCGTGGTGGTCCTCGGCTACCCCCGCCTCTACAAGATCGTCAACGTGTGCGCGGGGCTGAGCAACGGCAAGCGCACCGCGCTCAACCACGCCGCCGACACCCTCGACGGCGTGATCGCCAAGGCCGCGGGCCGGGCCGGGTTCACCTGGTCGGACGTCCGGGACGAGTTCAGCGGCCACGAGCTGTGCTCCGGCGACGACTGGCTCAACGCCGTGACGATCCCGATCGAGTCGTCCTACCACCCGACCGCGCGCGGCCACCGCCTCGGCTACCTCCCCGCCCTGACCGGCTCCGCCCGCACCGCCGTCAAGCAGGACGCCTGACCCGGCCCGCCCATTAGTGATCTACAACGTAAAGGTGCTCACCTGCGGAGCGTTCTGCAGGTGAGCAGGCCGACCGGGACCGGCGCCCAGAACGTGATGCCACGGAACAGCAGCACGGCCTGCAGCGCCGGTCCGGCGGCGATGCCCAGGGAGGCGAGCGCGGCCACGAGCGCGGCCTCCGTGGAGCCGACGCCGCCGGGCGAGGGGATCGCCGCGCCCGCGGCGGCTCCCACCAGGTAGGCGGCGACGAGCGCGAGGACGTCGCCGGGCCCCGCGCCCGTCCCGGGCACGGCGAGCACGCTGAGCGCGAACGCCAGGCCGAGCACGAGCGTGGTCGCGGCGGACGCGGCGAGCGTGACCGCCAGGTCGCGGGGGCGGCGGCACAGGTCGGCGAACCCGGCGACGGCCCGTCCGACCACGGCGGACCGGGCGGCGCGGCGCCCCCACAGCGCGGCGGCGGGCAGCAGGACGCCCACGGCGATGAGCAGCGGGACGGGCGGGACGAGCCCCGCGGCCTGGGCGGCGTGGTGGCCGAGGGCGTCCATGACGCGTCCGTCGCCTGCGCCGAGGACGAGGACGACGCCGAGGAGCAGCAGGTCGGCGGGGAGGCCCGCGACCTGCAGCACCGCGACGGCGATCGCCGCCCGCGACAGCGGCAGCCCCTGGCACACCAGGTAGCGCGTGTTGACGGCGACGGCGCCGAGCCCGCCGGGCGTGACGCGGTTGGCCGCGGCTGCGGTGAACTGCGTCAGCGTCGTCTCGTAGAGGGGGATGGGCCGCCCGGACGCCCCGCGCAGCGCGACCGCCGAGCAGACGTAGTGCAGCACGGACAGCATGACGAGCGCGGGCAGGAACTCCCAGCGCATGTGCGCCAGTGCCGAGGCGGCGCCGTCGAGGTTGGACGGGCGCGGCACGGCGCCGGTCAGCAGCGCCGTCACCGCGGCGGCGATCAGTAGAACCCCGAGGAAGGCCCAGCGGGACCCGCGAACCCGTCGGACCGGGGAGGGTGTCGCGGCGGGCCCGTCTCGGCCCCGCTCGCCAAAGCCGGGGAGTTCGGCGGGCGCCGCGCGTTCAGCGCCGGCGGCGATCGTCTCCACACCTCAGTGATCGGCTATTTGATTGAAGGGTACGCGACCGTCAGGTCTGCGCGACGCGAACGATGGGGGACGTTCGTGTCCCCCGCGGGCGCCCGGGCCGGACATCCGGCCGGAAGATTTCTTGTCGGGCACGCCTCTTTGGTCTGCGCAATAGATTCTTTTCACCCTATGATTAGGATTCGCTACAGGAAGTGACGGCCGATGGAGGCCGGAGAGTGCAGGACCGGGGGAGAGTGACCACCATGAGCAGCGCTCACCAGCGGCTGGGCGAACGCATCAGGGACTTCCGGGTCAGCCGGGGCGTGCGGCGACCGTGGCCGGCCAAGGCGCCGGGCGGCCGTGCGATCGTGCTGACCTGTAGCGACTATCTCGCGATCGCCGAGCATCCGGCGATCGCCGACGCCATGATCGCCAGCCTCCGGTCGGCGGAGGGCGCGCCGCCGGTGCCCGGGCCGTGCCTGCCCGACGACCATCCGCAGTTCCTTCTCGGCGCGGAGTTCGCCCGGCACATGGGCGCCCGCGCCGGGGTGCTGTGCCCGTCGGGCTGGGCGGCCAACACCGGGCTGCTGCAGGTGGTCGCCGGTCCGGACGTGCCCGTCTACCTGGACGTCCTGGCGCACATGTCGCTGTGGGAGGGGGCGCGCGCGGCGGGCGCCGAGCTGGCGTACTTCCGCCACAACGACCTCGCCCACCTGCGCCGCCGGATCGAGGTGGGCGGCTCCGGGGTGATCGTCGCCGACGCCGTCTACAGCACCGACGGGACGGTGGCCCCGCTGCACGGCCTGGTGGAGATCGCCGAGGAGTTCGGCTGCCTCCTGGTCGTGGACGAGTCGCATTCGCTCGGCACGCACGGCGGGCAGGGCGAGGGCCTCGTCGCGGCGCTCGGCCTGACCGGGCGGGTCGACTTCCGCACCGCGAGCCTGGCGAAGGCGCTGCCCGGACGTGCCGGGCTGATCGCCTGCGACCGTCCCGGCTTCGCCGACTACTTCACCCACACCGCGCTCCCGGCCGTGTTCAGCTCGACGCTGCTGCCGCACGACATCGCGGGCCTCGGCGCGGCGCTCAAGGTCGTCCGGGAGGAGAACCGCCGCCGCGACCGCCTGCACGCCGTCACCCGCCGCCTCCGGGACGGCCTTACCGACCTCGGGCACCGGCTCGTGGAGTCGGACACGCCGATCATCGCGCTGGAGAAGGGTTCGGAGGCCGAGGCGACGCTCCTGCGGGACGCGCTCGTCACGCGCGGCATCTACAGCGCGGCCCTGTTCCCGCCGACGGCGTCGGTGGGTCGGACGCTGGTGCGCCTGTCCGCGCACGCGGGGCTCAGCGACGGTGACGTCCGCCGGGTCCTTTCGGTGTTCGCGCAGCTCCGCGGTTCGGTGGCGGCCCCGTCCCGGACGGGCCGGGCCGGCCGTTCCCGCCACAACGCGAGCCGCTCCTGACCGGGGCGGGGTCAGGCGGCGGGCTGGTAGCGGTCCTGGCGGGTCTGGGCGCCGATGTAGCGGAGCATGCTGCGCAGGGCCCAGTGGTTGATGCCGGTGGGCATCATGCGGTAGCCGTGCCGGTGGGCCATCGCGAGGGCGCTGAACCGGGCCTGGTCGAGGACGCTCCAGGGGATGTCGAAGCGGTCCCGGACGATCGCGGGCAGGCAGCCGAAGGTGATGAGCCGCAGTGGCCGTTCGATGACGAGCCGTCCGGCGCGGTCGAGGCGGGGTCCGCCGACGGGCAGGAGCGTGACCGTGTCGGACCCGTGCCTGGCGATCTCCAGTGCGCGGGCGGCGGCGGGGGTGAGTTCGAGGCGTTCGGCGCAGACATGCCAGAACTTGGACTGGAACGCGGCGTAGTCGGCGGGGACGGGGCGCATGCTGACGCCGTAGCGGGAGTACCAGGTGACGGTCTCGGCGTACATCCGCTCGTGGTCCTCGGCGGTGAGGGTGCCGGGGTGGAAGGTCTCCGCGGCCTTGAAGATCTCCCAGGTGAAGGTGGCGTGCGCCCACCAGAACGTCTCGGGTTCGAGGGCGTGGTAGCGGCGGGCGTGCTCGTCCGCGCCGCCGATGGTGCGGTGCAGGTCGCGGATGGTGCGGGCGCGGGGCCCGCCGTCGGGGGCGAGGATCGTCGCCCAGATCTGCGGGACGGACCGGTGGATCCGGTCGAACGGCGCGTCGAAGAACGCGGAGTGCTCGGCGACGCCGGCGCCGATGGCGGGGTGCATGAGCTGCATGAGCCCGGCGGCGGCGCCCGGGAGCAGCGAGCGCAGGTCGGCGGCGTGCCGCCAGAGGAGCGTGCCGGGGCCTAGCGGGGCGCGGGCGGCGCCGCGGGGGGCGTCGGGGTCAGCGGTGACGATCGCCGGGGGCGGTGAGGGGGCGGGCATCGCACCTCCTGGAAGTGACCACTTACGTCCAGCCTAGCCGCGCTGAGACAAGAGTCAACATTTGTCGCACGACTCGCCCGGGTCGTGTCCGGGGGTTCCAGGGGTCGCCCCTCTGGGTCAACCAGCCATCTCTTCGGCGAGGGCGGTGGTGAAGGCGTCGACGTCGGTCTCGGTGGTGTCGAAGGAGCACACCCAGCGGACCTCGCCGGTCCGGTCGTCCCAGGTGTAGAAGGGGAACCGCTTGCGCAGCCGCTCCGCGGCGCTCCTCGGGATGATCGCGAACACCGCGTTGGCCTCCACGGCCTGCGTGACCTCGACGCCGGGGACGGTGCGGGCGGCGGCCGCCAGGCGGCGGGCCATGGCGTTGGCGTGGGCGGCGTTGCGCAGCCACAGGTCGCCGTCCAGCAGCGCGGCGAGCTGCGCGGACACGTACCGCATCTTGGACGCCAGCTGCATGCTCGACTTGCGCAGGTAGTCCACCCCGCGCACCGCGTCCGGGTTCAGGACGACGATCGCCTCGCCGAGCAGCAGCCCGTTCTTGGTGCCGCCGAACGACAGGACGTCCACGCCCGCGTCGGTGGTGAGGGCGCGCAGCGGCACGCCGAGCGAGGCCGCGGCGTTGGCGATCCGCGCGCCGTCCATGTGCACGGACATGCCGCGCTCGTGGGCCGCGGCGGCGACCGCCGCGGTCTCCTGCGGGGTGTAGACGGTGCCGAGCTCGGTGCTCTGGGTGATCGACACGACGGCGGGCTGCCGCCGCTGGACGTTGCCGAACCCGGTGGCGTGCGCCTCGACCAGCTCGGGCGTCAGCTTGCCGTCCGGGGCCGGGACCGTGACCAGCTTCAGGCCCGCGATCTTCTCGGCCGCGCCGCACTCGTCGGTGTTGATGTGCGCGGACTCCGGGCAGACGACCGAGCTCCACCGCTCCGACATGGCCTGCAGCGACACGACGTTCGCGCCCGTCCCGTTGAACGTGGGGAACACTTCGGCGCGCTCGCCGAAGTGCCGGCGGACGATCTCGCGGAGCCGGGCGGTGACGGCGTCGGCGCCGTAGGCGGGCTGGTGACCGTCGTTGACGGCGGCGAGCGCCGCGAGGATGTCGGGGTGGACGCTCGCCTGGTTGTCGCTCGCGAACGCCCTCGCGGCGGTGGGCCGGGGGGTGCCGGTGGTGCTGTCGTTCGGCGGCTGGGTCATGCGGCCATTGTCCAGGACGTCCGGGCGCCGGGCCCGGGCCGGGTCACGCGGGCCGGTCGGTGATGTTCTGCACCGGCGCGGGCGCGCTCTCGGACGGCGGTTCGGCGGCGCGGAGGGGGATGCGGGAGCGCATGGCGTCCAGGTCGTCGCCGAGCCGGGCCATGTTGGACTGCAGGTCGCGCCACAGCCCGGATCGCTGCTCCAGCTGCGCGATCTTGGTGCGCAGGTCGCCGATGCGGCGTTCGGCGGCCTCCAGCCGGGCGCCGTTGCCCGCGGTGTCGCGGCCGGTGCGGATCAGGCTGGTGGCGACGGCGGCCAGGTCGCGTTCGGTGTCGTCCATCCGCTCGTCGATGCGGGGCAGCAGCCGGTCGTTGAGCTGGCCGACCAGCGAGTCGAGGTCGGCGCGCACCCGGCGCAGCTCGGCGTCCTGGTCGCGGACGGTCTCCTCTAGTATCTTGAGGCGTTCGGTGAGGGCGGGAAGGAGCCGCCCGAGTTCCGCCGACCGTTCCAGATCCCGCCCGAGTCTGACGAGAAGGCCCACGCCCTCGCGCAGCTGGCGCTCCGCCTCGGCGGCGGCGCGGCGGACGAGACCCGGGATCACGGTCATGGCGCTCCCTCCAAGGGGACCGGTTCGGTTGGAATCTCCCTAAACTCTAGGCGAACCGCCCATGAACATTTTGTGGACTCAGGTGTTTATTTCGGCGCGCCGGCCGGTTTTCGATCAGCTTCCGTCCGGGTCCGCTCGGCGGGTTCCGGCGCGCTGCAGGTGCACAGGCCGCGGCTGACGATGAGCAGGGCCCGTTCGGCGGTGTAGTCCGCCCGGTCGAGGGCCGGCCGGACACGGTGACAGGTCAGGCAGAGCATGCGTTCTTCGTCCTCCCCGTAAAGCCAGGGGGGTCCGGTGGCCGTGCGGCCCCGTCCGGGAGACGCCCCCCGCGTCCCCCGGACGATGGTGGCCGCACGCGAGCCGCCACGGCGTGCGGCCCCGGTTCCGCGCCCGGCGCGCGTTCCCCCCGGACACGCGCGCCGGACAGCGGAACCCCTGGAACAGCCACTTCGGCCTCCAGCGCCGATTACAGTAAGCGCTCCCACGTTGCATGCACGTTGCGATCACTCTGTCACTCACCGTGCCGGAAATGATCGCGAGAGAATCTCAGGAAAACGGTTGCGCCGCCCCGCGGATCGGCCGATCCTCAGACAACGCCAGGTTCTCTCCGGGGGAAAGGACTACTGGTATGCGGAACCTGTTGGCCGTCCGGCCGGCGATCTCCGAGTCATGGCGCCGGTCCGAGAACGCGGGCGTCGACTCGGGCGTGCAGGAGGCACCACTGGTGTTCGACCGCGACGTGCTCGCCGACGCCCGGCTGGCCCACCCGCTCGATCCGCATCTGCCGATGCTGGAGGGCCTGCTGCGCAACGTCGCCGACGAGACCGAGCACCTGATGGTGATCACCGACGACGCCGGGCACGTGCTGTGGACGCAGGGTCCGCCCGGCGCGCGCCGCGACGCCGACCAGATCGGGCTGACCGAGGGGTTCCGCTGGTCGGAGGACACCGTCGGCACCAACGGGATCGGCCTCGCCCTCGCCACCGGGCGGCCCGAGTTCGTGTACGCGGCCGAGCACGTCGCGCACGTCCTGCACCGCTGGTCGTGCGCCGCCGCCCCGATCACCGACCCCGACTCGGGCGGGGTGATCGGCTGCATCGACGTGAGCGCGACCGTGGAGGCGCTGCATCCGGCGACCGTCGCGCTCGTCGGCGCGGCGGCCCGGCTGGCCGAGTCGCGGCTGGAGAACGAGATGCGCCAGCGCGACGAGCTGATCCGCGAGCGGCTCCTGCCGCACCTGAGGGGGCTGCGCGAGCCCGGCCTCCTGGTCACCGCGACCGGCCGGATCATCGGCGCCGGTCCCGGCGAGCCGGGCCTGGCCGGCTGGCGCGGGCGGCGCGTGCCCGTGCCCGAGTCCGGCGGGACGGTCGCGCTGCCCGACGGCCGCGCCGCCGTCGCCGAACCGCTCGGCGAGGCGTTCCTGCTGCGCCCGCCCGCCGTCCGCGCGCGGCGCGGCCAGAGCGCCCCGCGCTCGGGAACCCGCTCGCCGGGATGCGCCCCCGCCGCGGCCGGTGCCCCGCCCGCCGCAGGTGAGGGGCCGCTGCTGGCGCTGTCGTTCCTCGGCGACGGCCGCCCGCACGCCCGCCTCGACGGCGGGCCGCTGACGCTGTCGCTGCGGCACGCCGAGATCCTCGCCCTGCTCGCCCTGCACCCGCGCGGCCTGACCGGCGACCGGCTGGCGTTCTACCTCTACGGCGACGACGGCAGCCCCGCGACGGTCCGGCCGGAGATCCACCGGCTCCGCCAGCAGTTCGGCGGCATCGTCCGCGCACGGCCCTACCGGCTCGAATGCGCGGTCGAGGCCGACTTCATCACCGTCCGGCGGCTGCTGGACGACGGCGACGTCGCCGGGGCCGTTCGGCTCTACACCGGGGAGCTGCTGCCCGGCTCGGACGCGCCCGCCATCAGCGCCGAACGCGACGAGCTGGCCGTGCGGGTCCGGCGGCAGGCGCTCGACCGTGGCGGCGCCGACGCGTTGTGGACCTACGCGCAGACCGAGCCCGGCCGCTCCGACCTGGAGGCCCTGGAGCGGCTCAGCGCGGTCCTGCCGCCCGGCGACTCGCGGCTCGCGGCCGTCGCGTCCCGCAGCGACCGCCTCCTCAACGACGACTTCTAGCGGTCCGGCGGCAGCTCAGGGGGAGACGCCCGCGTTGATGAGGTGTTCGCGGTCGTTGTAGGTGACGGCCCGCAGGCCGGAGGAGCCGTCGTGCCGCCACCGGGTCACCGACGCGTTCGCGATCGGCGTCTTCTCGATCTCCAGGATCTCCCGCTCCGACAGGCCCTCCACCAGGTAGCGGGTCATCACCACGATCGCGTCATGGGTGACGACCAACACCCGGCCGCCGGGCGCCTCGGCCTCCAGGTCGCGGTAGAAGCTGCGCAGCCGCAGCGCGAGGTCGGCCCACGACTCGCCGCCGGGCGGCCGGTAGTAGAACTTTCCGAGGCGGCGCAGCAGTTCGGCCTCGGCGGGGAAGCGGCGGCGGACGCCGAGTTCGGTGAGGCCCTGCAGCGAGCCCTGCTCGCGGTCGCGGATCCGCTCGTCCACCCGCAGGCGCAGGCCGTCCGGGTCCTGCGGCGCCGCGTAGGACGTCTCCGCGAGCGCGATCTTCGCGGTGTCGAGGGTGCGCAGGTAGGGGGACGCGACGACCATCGTCGGGCGCTCGTCCTCGGGGAGCGCGGCGAGCCAGCGGCCGAACGCCGCCGCCTGCGTGCGGCCCACGTCCGACAGGGGCACGTCGGCGTCCCGCTCCGGGATCCCGGCCTCCTCGGCGTCGGTGCCGAGCACCTTCTGGTACGCGACGTTGCCGGTGCTCTCACCGTGCCGGGTCAGGATCAGCCACTGCAGCGCGTTCACCCCCGCCATGCTGCCACGCCACCGCCGTGCGCCGTGCTCTACAGCCGGTAGTACTCTTTTGCCCGTGACGGACGTGCTGACCATCGCGATCATCGTGGTGGCGCTGCTGGTCGCCGCGTACTCCGTGGTGACGGCGCTGCGCAACCGGGCGATGGACGCCGCCCATCTCGCCGCGCTCGGCGTCCTGGAACTGCTGCTGATCGCGCAGGCCGTCACCGGGTTCGTGAAGCTCTCCGGCGACGAGGGCCCGGACGGATCCGTGACCTTCGTCGGCTACCTGCTCGGCATCCTGCTGATCCCCCTCGCGGGCGCGGGCTGGGGACTGCTGGAGCGCACCCGGTGGGGCTCGGCCGTGATCGTCGTCGCCGGGGTGGCCGTCGCGGTCATGGTCGTCCGGCTCGATCAACTGTGGAGCGCGAATGGCTGACGGCCGCGCTCACGACGACGCCCGCGCCGACGACGCTCCCGTTGCGGGCGACGCCTCCATCGCCGACGACGCCTCCGTCGCGGACGGCCGGGCCCGTGCGGACGACGGCGCCCGCGCCGGCGCCGAGATCCGCACGGGCGGCGCGGGCCGTCCCGGCACCGGCTCCAGCACCGGCGGCGGGCCGGGACGGCTTCTGGTCGCCGTCTACGCGATCTTCGCGCTCGCGGCCGGCGCGCGGGCGGGCGTCCAGATCGCCACCCGGTTCTCCGACGCGCCGGTCGCGTACGCGCTGTCGGCGTTCGCCGCGGTCGTCTATGTCCTGGCGACGGTCGCGCTGGCGCGGGGCGGGCGGACGTCGTTCAGGGTCGCCGTCGCCGCGTGCTCCGTCGAGCTGGCCGGGGTGCTGGTGGTGGGCACGCTCAGCGTCGCCGACTCCGCGGCGTTCCCCGACGAGACCGTCTGGTCCGGGTTCGGGCGCGGCTACTGGTTCGTGCCGCTGGTGCTGCCGGTCGCGGGACTGCTGTGGTTGCGCCGCACCGCCCGCCAGGGTGGCGGGCCCGTAGCGGGCGGTGGGCGCCCTGTGGGCGGCGGCGTGTGAGCCCTCCGGCCACAGGTGTCGGATGACCGTCACGGTCAGGCGGCCGTGACGCCGGCCGCGGGCGGGGTGAGCCGGCCGCCGATCGGCAGCGCGTGGACGGCGGCCCTGGCGATCGCCTCGATCTCGTCGGGGGAGTAGTCGGCGGACGGGTTGCGGCTCATCCAGCGGACCAGCCGCAGCGGCGGAGCGAACACGATGCCGTCCGCGGTGAACGGCGTGCGGACGAGGTGGCCGCCGTGCACGGCCAGCACCGGCGTCACCTTCACGGGCACCTCCGCGACCCGTGAGATCAGCTCGGCGGCGGCGCCGGCCTGCGCGGTCAGCCCGCCCACCAGCTTCGACCGGGTCCGCCCGTCGATGAACAGCCGGCCGCCGTGGTGGGAGATCTCCGCGTCGGGATGCCAGGCCTCGTTGTGCACCAGCCACACGCCGCCCGGCCCGATCACGAGCTGGTCGGCCGGCCCGTGCTCGGGGACGACGCGCCCGTACAGCACCCGGTACCCGCGCCGCTCCAGCGTGTGACGCAGCACCCGGGTCATCCGCTCCTCGCCGCGCAGCCCGCGCCGCCACACGCTGGACGCGTGATGCACTCGCCAATGCACGAACGTGTCCGCGGCAGCGATCAGCAACGCCATCACGATTCCGAATGCGGCGTTGACCAGCAGCCCGCACAGGATCAGCGCCGCCACCGCCAGAATTGCGCGGGTCCGCAATCTACCCTTTCGGCCGCGCTGCCACAGCTCTTCGTATACCGCCTGAGGTGAACCGCCGGTGAACGCCGCCCTGTCCCTCAGATAGATGGAGCTGCCGATCATGACGAAACCCTCCCGGCACGCTGCGATGACGTCCTCATTATGTGGATACCCACCCTATTGCCGCTACAGTTCACACGGTGACGTAAATCAAACGCGGAAGCAACTTTCAGTCTTGAAAGCATTGCCTACCTGGTCTTTTGGCGAGGTTGTCCGGTCGAATCCCGGGAAAACATCTGAAGACCTCATGAGAATGGCTGAAAGGCTCGGTGCAACTATCACCGCAACGCGCAGAGCCCTTTTCGTGTAGATGGCATTTCCCGCATGGCCGATTACGCAACGGCACGGCCCGCCCCCGGGTGCGGGCAGACTGGGGCGGTGCACATCGACGCCGCCGAGAGCCTTCCCGCCGGCCGTGCCGTCCCCGCCCTCCGCGCGGCCCTGGACGGTCCCGGCGCGGCGGTGCTGGCGGCCCCGCCCGGCACCGGGAAGACCACCCTCGTCCCGCTCGCCCTCGCCGGCCTCGCGCTCGGCGGGCCCGCGCCGGCCGCCGGGAAGGTGCTGGTCCTGGAGCCGCGGCGGCTCGCCGCGCGGGCCGCCGCCCGCCGCATGGCCTGGCTGCTCGGCGAGCGCGTCGGCGGCCGGGTCGGCGTGACCGTCCGCGGCGAGACGCGTCCCGGCAGCCGCGTCGACGTCGTCACGACCGGTGTCGTCCTGCAGCGCCTCCTGGCGGATCCGTCGAGCGGAGCTCGTCCGTTGAATGGCGGTGGGTGGGGGCTGGAGGACGGTCCCGACCTCGACGGCGTCGGCACCGTGATCCTGGACGAATGCCACGAGCGGCACCTGGACGCCGACACCGCGCTGGCGTTCCTCCTCGACGTCCGCGCGACGCTGCGGCCCGACCTTCGCCTGGTCGCCGCGTCCGCCACCGCCGACACCGGCCCGTGGGCACGCCTGCTGGGTGACGCCCCGGTCGTCGAGACCGATGCCGCGCTGCACCCGGTGGAGACGGTCTGGGCGCCGCCGCGGCGTCCCGTCCCGCCGCCGCACGGCATGCGCGTCGACCCGGCGTTCCTCGCGCACGTCGCCGCGACCGCCCGCCGTGCCCTGGCCGAGCGCGACGGCGACGTCCTGTGCTTCCTGCCCGGCGTCGGCGAGATCGCCCGCGTGGCCGGGCTGCTCGGCGATGTGCCCGCCGACGTGCTGCAGGTCCACGGGCAGGCGCCGCGGGCGGTGCAGGACGCGGTGCTGGCGCCCGCGTCCCGGCGGCGGATCGTGCTCGCCACGTCCGTCGCCGAGTCGAGCCTCACCGTCCCCGGCGTCCGGACGGTCGTGGACTCCGGCCTCGCCCGCGAGCCCCGCACCGACCACGCCCGCGGGCTCGGCGCGCTCACCACCGTCCGGGCGTCGCGCGCCACCGCCGCCCAGCGCGCGGGCCGCGCCGGACGGGAGGCGCCCGGCGCGGTCTACCGCTGCTGGACGCAGGCCGAGCACGACCGGCTGCCCGCCCGGCCCCGTCCCGAGATCGAGCTGGCCGACCTCACCGGCTTCGCGCTCCAGGCCGCCTGCTGGGGCGACCCTGACGCGTCCGGCCTCGCCCTGCCCGACCCGCCCCCGCGCGCCGCGCTCGACGCCGCCCGCACCACTCTCGACGCCCTAGGCGCCGTGAGCGGCGGGCACGTCACCGACCGGGGCCGCCGCCTCGCCCGCGTCGGCCTGCATCCCCGGCTGGCCCGCGCGCTGATCGACGGTGCGCCCGAGGTCGGCGCCCGGCGCGCCGCCGAGATCGTCGCGCTGCTGTCCGAGCCGCCGCCGCGCGCGTCCGGCGACGACCTCACCGCCGCCTGGCGGGCCCTGCGCGGCCCCGGCCGTCCCGCAGACGGCCACGCGGCGCGCTGGCGCGACGAGGCCCGCCGCCTGCAGAAATCCCTCCCCGGGGCGGCCGAAGACCCGGCGCGGCGCGGAGACGACCACGCGGCCGGGCTGGTGGTGGCGCTGGCGTTCCCGGAGCGGGTGGCGCGGGCGCGGCGGGGGAGCGGATACCTGATGGCGTCCGGGACGGGCGCGGCCCTCGCCGACGGCTCCGCGCTCGCCGGGGCGCGGGCGGAGTGGCTGGCCATCGCGGCGGCGGACCGGCCGGCCGGGGCCGCGTCGGCGCGCGTCCGGCAGGCCGTGGTGATCGACGAGGACATGGCACGGCTCGCCGCCGCGCCGCTGCTGGAGACTGTCGAGGAGGTCGCCTGGCGGGACGGGGACGTCGTCGCGCGGCGCGTCGAACGCCTCGGCGCCATCGAGCTGGACGCGCGCCCCCTCCGCGACCCCGACCCCGGCCTGGTGCGGGCGGCGCTCCTGGACGGCGTCCGCGCCGAAGGGCTCGGCCTGCTGACCTGGACGCCGGCCGCCCGCGCCCTCCGCGACCGGCTCGCGTTCCTCCACGCCGCGCTCGGCGAGCCGTGGCCCGCGGTCGACGACGCGGCGCTGCTGGAACGCGTCCCGGAATGGCTCGCGGGCGCGCGGCGCCGCGCCGACCTCAGCAGGATCGACGTCACCGCCATGCTGCGCGGCCTCCTGCCCTGGGAGCAGGCGAGCAGGCTGGACGCGTACGCGCCCGAGCGGATCGAGGTGCCGTCCGGGTCGCGGATCCGGGTCGACTACGCGCAGGAACGGCCCGTCCTGGCGGTGAAGCTGCAGGAGCTGTTCGGGTGGGACGCGGCGCCGCGCCTCGCGGGCGGACGGGTCCCGCTGGTCGTGCACCTGCTGTCCCCGGCCGGACGCCCGGCGGCGGTCACGGCCGACCTCGCCTCGTTCTGGCGCGAGGGCTACAAGGCGGTCAGGGCGGAGCTGCGCGGACGCTACCCCAAGCACCCGTGGCCAGAAGACCCGGCGCAGGCCGTGCCGACCAAACGCACGAACGCGCGCCGGTCTAGCGGGAGTCGATGAGGACCTGGATGCCGTCCAGGATGCGGGCCAGCCCGAACTCGAAGGCGCGGCGCGGGGCGACGGCCGAGTTGTACTCCTGCCCGGCGGCGGTGCCGACGCGCGTCCCGATGGGGTAGTCGGCCTCGTTGACGTAGGTGTCGAGGAAGGGGGCGGTGGCCTCCCACCACTGCGCGTCGCTGATGCCGCTGCGCCGCTCGGCCTCGGCGGCGTTGACCGACACGCGGGCGGCGCTCTCGGCGAAGCCGGTGATGAGCGCGGCGACCGAGTCCATCTCCAGGTCGGTGAGGCCGACGCCGTCCACGGCGCGCAGCTCCTCCTCGTACTTGGCGATCGTGTTGGGGCCCATCGGCGGCCGGACCACCGTGATCTGCAGCAGCCACGGATGGCGGTGGAACAGCGCCCAGTTCTCGCGGGCGATGTGCTCCAGCCGGGCGCGCCAGGTGTCCTGGCCGGGGGGCGCCAGCTCGCCGTACGCGCGGTCGAGCATGACGTCGACCAGCTCGGCCTTGCCCGGCACGTAGGTGTAGATCGACATGGGGGAGACGCCGAGCTCGTCGGCGATGCGGCGGATGGACAGCGCGTCCAGGCCGTCGGCGTCGGCGATCTCGATCGCGGCCGTGACGATCTGGCCGGCGGTCAGCCGCGGCTTCGGGCCGCGCTTGGGCCGCTCCCGCACGCCCCACAGGAGTTCCAGGCTGCGCCTGGGGTCGCCGCCCCCGCTGTACTCGGTCGTCACATCGCCGATCCTCTCAGGGATGAAACTCTGTACGTCGTACGTTATATTGTCCGTGATGGTAAATCCGTACGGCGTACATAATTTTGGAGGGCGCGTGACGGAACCACGGTTCGCGGTCGTCGCCGAAGGGCTGCGCAAGCGATACGGCGGCACCGAGGCGCTGGCCGGGCTCGACCTGCGCGTGCCCGCGGGCACCGTGCACGGGCTGCTCGGGCCGAACGGGGCGGGCAAGACCACCGCCGTCCGCGTGCTGGCCACGCTGGCCAGACCGGACGGCGGCACGGCCCGCGTCGCCGGGCACGACGTCGTCCGCGCGGCGGCCGAGGTGCGCACCAGGATCGGGCTCGTCGGGCAGCACGCGGCGGTCGACGAGGTGCTCGGCGGGCGGCAGAACCTCGTCATGTTCGGCCGCCTCTACCACCTGGGCGCGAAGGACGCGCGGCGGCGGGCGGACGAGCTGCTGGAACGCTTCCGGCTGACCGACGCCGCCGCCAGGCCCGCGGGGGAGTACTCCGGCGGCATGCGGCGGCGCCTCGACCTGGCCGCGTCCATGATCCTCGCACCGCCCGTGCTGTTCCTGGACGAGCCCACCACCGGCCTCGACCCGCGCGGCCGGAACGAGGTCTGGGACGCGATCCGCACCCTCGTCGGCGGCGGCACGACCGTCCTGCTCACCACCCAGTACCTGGAGGAGGCCGACCGGCTCGCCGACGGCATCTCGGTGATCGACCACGGCCGCGTCATCGCCGAGGGCACCCCGGACGCCCTCAAGACCCGGCTCGGCGGCGACCGCATCGAGGTCGTCCTGGACGACCCCGCCGCGCTGCCCGCCGCCGCCGAGATCGTCGGCCGGGTCGCGTCCGGCGAGGTCGACGTGGACGCCGAGACCCTGCGCGTCGGCGCCCCCGTCACCGGGCGTGCCCCCGTCCTCACCGAGGCGGTCCGGGCCCTGGACGACGCGGGCCTGCGGGTCGCCGACATCGGCCTGCGCCGCCCCACCCTGGACGAGGTGTTCCTGCACCTCACCGGTAAGGACGACGAGAAAGAGGAGGTGCGCTCGTGAGCGTTCAGACACTGCGCTGGGCCGTCGCCGACGCCCGGGTCCTGACCGCGCGCGCCCTCGCCCACTGGGCGCGGCGGCCCGGCGAGGTCGCCATGGCGCTGCTGTTCCCCGTGATGGTCGTGCTGATGATGGGCTACCTGTTCGGCGGCCAGATGGACGTCCCCGGCGGCGGGAACTACCGGGAGTTCATCGTCCCCGGCATGTTCGCGCTGACGATGGCGTTCGGCGTCGAGACGACGTTCACCGCGATCGCGAGCGACGCCGCCAAGGGGGTCGCCGACCGGTTCCGCGCGATGCCGATGTCCTCGTCCGCCGTCGTCGTGGGCCGCGCCACGGCCGACATGCTGCACTCGGTCGTCGCGCTGGCCGTGATGGCGGTGTGCGGGGTCCTGATCGGGTGGCGCGTCCACGACGGCGCGGCCAAGGCGCTCGCCGGGCTCGGGCTCCTGCTGCTCCTGCGGTTCTCGCTGATCTGGCTCGGCATCTACCTGGGCCTGATGGCGAAGGGGCCCGAGTCGGTCGCGGCCGTCCAGGTGCTGGTGTGGCCGATCGGGTTCCTGTCCAGCGCGCTGATCGCGCCCAGCACCATGCCGGGCTGGCTCGGCGCGATCGCCGAATGGAACCCGATGTCGGCGACCGTGACGGCGTGCCGCGAACTGTTCGGCGACCCGGTCTCCGGCGGATCGTGGGCGGCGCAGCACAGCGTCCTGATGGCGGTGGTGTGGCCGCTGGTCATCGCCGCGGTGTTCATCCCGCTGTCGGTGCGCCGCTACCGCGCCCTCGGCCGCTAGGGCAGCAGGCCGGCGCGGTGGCGGGCGAGCGCCACCGCCGGATAGCACGCCTCGGGCAGGGGCTCCGAGCCTGTTTCCTTGTGGGGGGACGACCCCCCACGCCCTCCGGGCTCCGCGTTGTTGAGCGCGGCGCGGAGCCTCCGCCCGACGGCGGCCGGATCGTAGGGCTGGACGACGCACAGCTCCGCCCGCATCGCCTGCCGCGCCGCCGCCATCAGCGCCGGGACGTCGCCGACGATCACGACCTCGGACGGCACGTCGCCGTGGCCGAGCCGCACCGCCGTCGCGTGCAGGCCCCGGGTGCCGGCGTCCTCGTAGCGGAACTCGCAGATCAGGCGGTCGCCGTCCAGCGGGCCCTCCTGGATGAGCCATGCCTGGCCTGGGACGGCCCGTCCGAGCGACCCCTCCCACGGCGCCGCCGCGGCATCGCCGAGACCTTCGGCCGCCCGGCCCGCCGCGCCGCGTCCCTCCACGGGGCCGATCGCGGCGAGCGCCGCCAGGAACGCCCGCGCGCCCGGCGTCGCGGCGGCCCGCAGGCAGGTGATCAGGTCGGCGAGCGCCGCCCGCCGGGCCTGCGCGTGCGGGGCCGCCGACTCCAGCGCGCCGAGCCGCGCGGACGTCCACACCTCCGCCTCCAGCGGTCCCGGCAGCGCCGGAAGGGCGTCCGCCTCCCGGACGAACGCCGCGTACACCTCGCGGAGGCCCGGCAGCATCAGCCCCGGCCCCGCGGACGGCCGCGTCGCACTCATCGCCCCAGCGTATGAGACGGGGGGAGCGGCGCGTCCCCGCCGCCGGTGCGGCCGGGCCGCGGGGACACGCCGCGGGCCCTACGAGGGGACGGCCAGCAGGGTGCGGGCCCCGCCCGGCGCCCGCCCGGTCGTGCGGACCTCGAACCGGCTGATCTCCCCGGGCCGCAGCGCGGTCCCGCCCTGCAGCGCGAGCCGCGGCTGCGCCGACCCCGGCAGCCCGTACCCCGCCGCCGGGACGGCCCAGCCCGCCACCGTGTGGGCACGGCCCGCGCGGTCCACGGCGACCAGCTCGCACTCCAGCGGCCCGCGGACCTTGCTCAGCTCCAGCGCGATCCGGCTGCCCCACGCCTTGTCCTGCATCGCGACCGTGCCGGTGACGCCGCTGCCCGCGTCGGTGGCGGACACGCGCCGCCCGTCGCGCAGCAGCGCGGCCGTCCCGCCGTCCGCCTCGGCCGAGGCCGCCGTCCCGCCGCCTTCGGTGCGGTCGGCGCCCAGCGTGTAGCCGGTGCCGACCGCCCCGCCGAGCAGCACGATCCCGGCGGCGGCCGCGGCCAGCGCCCGCGTGGAGCGGTGCCGCCGCTCCCGGCGGATCCGGTGCCGCAGCAGGTCCGACACCACCGCGGGCTCGGGCGGCGGCGGCGCGGCGGGCGCGTCCGCCGGTTCGGCGATGGGGCCGATGCCGTCGAGCGTCGCGGCGATGCCGCGCAGCTCGCCCAGCTCCGCCCGGCACGCCGCGCAGCCCGGCAGGTGGGCCTCGAACGCGCGCCGGTCCGGGGCCTCCAGGAGGCCGAGGGCGTAGGCGCCGACGTCGATGTGCAGCATGTCCGCGCTCATGGCGTCACGCCCCTCTCCTCCAGGGCGACGCGCAGCGCCCTGAGCGCGTAGTAGACCCGGGACTTCACCGTGCCGACGGGGATGCCGAGCTGCTTGGCGGCCTCGTTCACCGACCGGTCCCGGAAGAAGGTCTCGTTGAGGATCTCGCGGTGGGCCGGGGACAGCGCGAGGAGTGCTTCGGACACGACGACGGAGCGCAGCAGATCCTCCAACCCGTCGGGGACGCGCATGTTCTCCAGCGGGCCCTCGCCCGCCTCCTGCGGCCGGGCGTTCTTGCGGCGCTGGTCGTCGATGACGATCCGGCGGGCGACCGTCGCCAGCCACGGCAGCAGCGAGGTCGCGTTCTCGTCGAGCTGGTGCGCGCTGCGCCACGCGCGGATCATGGTCTCCTGCACGACGTCCTCGGCCCAGTGCCGGTCACCGCCGGTCAGGCGCAGCACGAACGACAGCAGCGGACGGCCGTACACGCGGTACAGCTCGGTCACGATCACCTGGTCGTCCACGGCGCCCGGTGGCCGCGGGCCGCGGAACCAGCTCCACGGGCCGGCGGCGGGACGTTCTCGCGGGGCCGGTACGGCGGTCGGTGATCTGTGGGCCATCGGGGGTCTCCGGCGGAAGCGGGGGCGGACGGCGCGGTGACCGTGAGCCAGGTGTCACGTCGGGAGGCAGTACGCGGCCCGGGTCGCCGGAGGTTCAACCGGGCCGCCGCCGGGACGGATTTTCCAGCCCTACCCTTACCGGTTCGACACCGTTTCCTTACCCCCGGCGCGGACGGCGCGCGGGCCGCGTCCTAGTTCCCGAAGTCGGCATGGGACCACGCCGCGCCGGTCCCCAGAAGGGCAACGCTCACTCCACGCATTGGAGCGAATGCGGGCATCGGGCCCATTTGCCCAGCTAAGGACCGAGGGGCGGATCGGCATAGTGAAAGGGAACGGCGACAACAGACTGAGCTACCGCCTTCTGATGGCGGTGGACATCCAGGGCTACAGCAAGCGCGACACCCGCGAGCAGCTGCTCGCGCAGCGCGACCTGTGCGCGGCGCTCGACCGCGCCGCGCGCGGCACCGGCCTTGACCGCGGCCACTGGGAGAAACAGGTCGGCGGCGACGGGGAGCTCGCCACGCTGCCGGACGGGACCGACCCGGCCATGGTGGCCGGCGAGTTCGTCATCGGCCTCGCCGAGGCGCTGCGCGACCTCAACCACGAGGTCGAGGGCGGCACCGCCGGCGGGGAGGCCGGCCGGCACCGGTTGCGGGTGCGGCTCTCGCTGCACCACGGCACGCTGACGGCCGGGCCGTTCGGGCCCGCCGGCGACGCGCCGATCGTCGTCCAGCGGCTGCTGGACGCCGCGCCGCTGCGCCGGCTGCTGGCCCGCGACGCGGGCCGCGACCTCGCCTACGTCGTCTCCGACTCGCTGTTCGAGGACGTCGTGCGGACCGGGTTCTGCGCGCTGCCGCCGGAGGCGTTCCAGGCCATCAAGGTGACCGCGAAGGGCGCGATCTTCCGCGGCCACATCCTCACCGGCCGCGCGGTCCGGCGCGGCGGCCTGCCGGACGGGCGGGGACGGGGCGAGGACGGGGGCGAGCGGGGCGGTCCGCCGGGCGACGCGGCGGGCCCGGACGCCCGCGTCCTCGACTTCCCGGCCCTCGCCTTCCGGTAGTCCAGGCCTGGCCCGGCCGTCTCGTCCCGGCGGGAAGTGATCGGGGCGGCGCGCGGTTGACGCCTGGAAACCGGACTTTCTGCGGAGGCGGACGATGGCGGACGACGCTGCACTGGCCAAGCTGGTGGCGGGGCACGACCTCGGGGTGCTGATCACCCTCAAGCGGGACGGGCGGCCCCAGTCGTCCAACATCAACTACCACTTCGACCCGGACCGGCGGCTCGTCCGGATCTCGGTCACCGCGGACCGGGCCAAGGCCCGCAACCTGGCCCGGGACCCGCGGGCGAGCCTGCACGTCAGCACCGGCGACGGCTGGTCGTACGCGGTCGCCGAGGGCACCGCCGAGCTGTCGGCCGTCGCCGCCGACCCCGGCGACGCCGCCGTGGCCGAGCTCGTCGAGGTGTACCGGGACATCCGCGGCGAGCACCCCGACTGGGACGAGTACCGGCGCGTCATGGCCGAGGACGGCCGCCTCGTCGTCCGCCTCCACGTCGAGCGCCTCTACGGCCACGTCCGCGACTGACGCTCCGCCCGCCCGTTGCCCCCGCTGCCTCCGCTTCCGCGCCGTGAAGACGGCGCGGGGCCGGAGGCCGCGCGACCCCCCGCGCGGCCCCCGGCGAAAAGGGTGCAGGCCGAGAGCACCCCGCAGTTCCCTCGGCCTGCACGTTCTGGTGGCCCCGATGGACCTCCGCCTACACGGGGTCCGGGCCATAGACCTCCCACAGCTCGCCCGCGAAGAACCTGCCGAAGTTCAGCAGCGACTCCGCGCCGGCCGGGCCCTTCGTCCGGAACGTCGTGAGCTGCCGCGCGAAGTCCGTCAGCCGGATGTGCAGCACGCCCGCCGCGACGACCTGCGCGCCGTCCTCCCCGTCCTCGCCGACGTGCCCGTCCAGCAGCCGCACGTAGAGCGTCGAGGTCTCCGGCCAGATCCGCGTCGGCGGCCCGTGCTTGACGTTCTTCACGCCGCTGAGCGTGCGGGCGTTGCCGTCGCCGTCGGTGTAGAACAGGCGGTACTTCATCAGCCGCCGGTCCTCGTCGTCGACGCCCGGCGTGGGGTCGACGAACAGGTTGAACGTGCCGTGCTCGACGACCCGCCGGCCCCCGTGACCGGACGCGTCGACCCACCCCTCGGCACGCGCCTGGTGGCCCGGCTCGCGGACGAACCGGTCGGTGTCGTCGGCCGTGATCGTCAGGCGGAACGACAGCGGCCGCCGCCCCTCCGCCTTCTCACCGGCGCGCGGATCGGTCTCGCCGTAGGTGACCGACCCCTTCATCTCTTCGGTGAAGGACAGCGACGTACGGTCCGGAGTCACCGCGGAGGGTCCCCGCGACCCGCCGTGGTCCCCCGAGACCGGACCGTACGCCACCGCACCGTTCCCCGCGGAGCCGTTCCCCGTCGAACCGTGCCCCGCGGAGCCGTTCCCGGCCGGGCCCTGTCCTGCCGGACCGGGACCCGCCGGAACCTGCCCCCCGCTGCCATGCCCCGCCCCGTCTGGCGAGCCGGATCCCCCGGCCGGCTCGGCCCCCGTGGCAGACGGGGCGGTGACGGCCGGGCCGCCCGCGCCCCCGCGCGCGGACGCCTTCTCCAGCAGCCGCGTCGCCAGCCGGTCGGCCTGCGCGGCGATGGTGAGCGAAGGGTTCGGGCCCACCGGCCCCGGCATCGCCGCCCCGTCGGCGATGTAGAGACCAGGGAACCCGAACACCTCGCCGAAGGCGTCGCAGACGCCCTCGCCTGGGTGGGCGCCCATCGGGGCGCCGCCGAGTGGATGGACGGTGATGATGCGCTTGCGGAACCACATCGGGTTGTCGGCGTAGTCGGCGCCGAGCACGTCCGCGATGCCCCGCATCGTCTTGCGGACGCGGTTGAACAGCTCCTCGCTGGTCTCCGTCGTCCAGTCCGCGGAGAGCCGGCCGTCCTTGAGCCGCAGCCGCCCGTCGGCGGTGTCGCGGCCCATGCCGAGCAGCGGCAGCGAGCTGACCGTGAGCGCGCCGTCGCCGATCAGGTCCGAGATCTCCTTGGACAGGTTGGTGTCGGGCGCCTCCCGGAACAGCGCGGTGAACCGGTCCCACAGGAACTTCACCGCGCGTTCGAGGTCGTTGCCGACGTCGAAGCCGTCGACGATCCAGTCCGTGAAGCCGGGGTAGCCGCCGTCCTGGATGTAGGCGCCGCGGCCCGCGCCGGGCACGCCGTCCAGGTCATCGGGCAGCCGGATCGCGGTCGTGATCACCGGGCCGCGGCTGGCGTTTAGCGGCCGGACGCGGTTGCGGTCGGTGGCGCGCATCAGGAACGTCAGCAGGTCGCCGTTGCCGCTGAAGCGGGTGCCGAGCGCGTCGCTCAGGCCCGGGAACGCCTCCCGCGACTTCAGCAGCAGGAACGTCGTGCCGTAGGTGCCCGCGCCGAGGATCAGCCGGTCGCAGGTGATCGTCCGGACGCGCGGGCGGCGCCGCTTCTTCAGCGACACCCCGGGCGGCGGCGGCTCGTGGTGGACGTAGTCGACCTCGTACCCGCCCTCCGGCCGCGGCCGCAGCGCCTTCACCTCGTGGGAGGTGCGGATGTCGGCGCCGTGGTGCGCCGCCGCCGACAGGTAGGTGTGGTCGAGGCTGTTCTTGGCGCCCTCGTTGCAGCCGATGTCGCACTCGCCGCACAGCCGGCACGTCCGCCGCGGGACGCCGTGGATGTTGCCGTAGCCGCCGGTGTCCACGATCGGCAGGCTCATCGCGGGCTTGCCGCCCGGGTGGGCGGCGAAGCTGACCGCGAGCGGCGGCAGCGTGCACTGCAGGCCGAGCTCGGCCGCCGCGTCCTGCATCGCGTGCGTCTTCGGGGTGTCGTCGAACGGCACCTGGTCGAGCGGGTAGGGCGTCGCGCCCATCATCTTCTCGACCTTGTCGTAGTGCGGGTCGAGGTCGGCGCGGGAGATCGGCCACGGGTCCTGCGAGCCGTCCGGGCCGTCGGTGACGAACCAGTGCTCGTCCTTGCGCAGCAGCACGTTCGCGTAGATCAGCGAGCCGCCGCCGAGCCCGGCGGACACGACCGAGTCGCAGCCCTTGAAGCTCCACACGTCGAACATGCCGTGCAGCCCGGCGGCCGGGTCCCAGAACGCGCGGCCCATCTCGGCGGGCGAGCGGGGGAAGGACCCCGGCGGGTAGGGCTGCCCGCGCTCCAGCAGGACGACCGAGCGCCCGGCCTCCGCCAGCCGGTACGCCGTGACGGACCCGCCGAACCCGGACCCGACGACGACCGCGTCCACATGTTCCATGGCGTCGTGTTCCATGACCTCAGCCCGCCTTCCGCTTCAAGAAGTCCAGAATCTGCGGGAACACCTCGGTGTCGGCGTGCGCGCCCATGAGGGCGTCCTGGTGGCCGTAGCCGGGCAGGATCGCCAGCTCGTGCAGGCCGGGCGTCGTCGATTCCAGCAGGCGGTGGCAGGCGATGTTGGAGTCGGTGAACACGTGGTTGCGGTCTCCGGTGAGGAACAGGATCGGGGTCGTGACGTCCGCCGCGTTCGCGAGGTAGTCGTCCGGCAGATCGGCGTGCCGCTCGTCGCGCCGGTCGAACTTCACGGCGCGGCCGGCCCGGACCATCTTCAGGATGTGCCGGTAGTAGTTGACGTTGGCCGCGCCGAACAGGTCGGGCAGCCGGGCGTGGGTGACCGGCGACATCTTCTCGTGGGAGAAGATCGGCTTGCCGCCGCCCCACATGAAGCTGAGCATGTGGCAGGCGGGATCGTCGCACGCGCGGTGGAACGGCCCGACGGCCTTGGCGAGCAGCCAGCCGCGGGTCAGCGGCGGGGCGTTCCCGTAGCGCGGGTCGAGGTGGCACGGCCCGACGAGGTACTCCATCAGCGGCGGCCCGTAGGCCAGCTTCACCTTCGACCATCGCGGCGTCCGCGGCACCATCGAGACGCTGTTGCACGTCAGGCTGGTGATGCCGGTGACCGTCCCGGCGAACACGGCCATCGAGAACGACACCGCGCCCAGGCAGTGCGTGATCACGTGGACCCGCCGGTCGCCGATGTGCCGGCGCAGCTCGGCGAGCGCGGCCGGGTGGTCGTAGTGCGCGACGTCGTCGAGGGTGTACCGCTGGGTCTCGGCGTTGTAGGGGTAGCGGCCGCTCAGCCGGTAGTCCAGCGTCCACACGTCGCCGAACCCGGCGTCGAGCAGGGCGGTCGTCAGATTGGTGTGCTCCGGCATGATGAACATGTCGCTGGAGGTCGTCAGCCCGTGCACCAGCAGGACCACGTCGTCGCAGTCACCGCGGCGGAACCGGGTGAGGGCGAGGCCCAGCCCGTCCTCGGTGGTGAAGGGATGCGCGGAGACCTCGGCGTCGGCGACGCCCGCGAGCGTGAAGCGCGCGATCCGCTGCTGGTCCATGGCATCCCTCCGGGTTCTCTGACGCCCCAACCCTGCCAAGCGCGGCGGTCCGCGCGGCATCGTGGAGAACTCGTACTTATGTGAACGTCAAGGCCACGCGTCCGTGCGGGACCTACGTGAAGTGAGAGTCGGAATCAGCCCAGGTGGTTCGCGATGTCCGATTTATTCGGTTTGTTGGGCGCGGTTCATCGCCGTCGCGACCCCGACCCTGGAGGTGACGTCGATCTTGGCGAAGACCCGTGAGAGGTGTGTTTCGACGGTCCGGACGCTGAGGAACAGCCGCTCGGCGATCTGCTGGTTGCTGCATTCCTCGGCGACGAGCAAGGCGATCTCGTGCTCGCGCGGGGACAGCCCGAACGGCAGGTCCTTGCGCGGGCGCTTGGCCGGAGCGGTGCCCCCGGACGGCACCCGCACCCCGAGCCGCCGCTGCTCCCGGACGGCCTGGGCGTGCAGCCCGCGCATCCCGCACGCCTCGAAGACGTCGGCCGCGGCGCGGATCCGCTCGCGGGCGGCGGTGCGGTCGCCGGCGGCGGCGTGCGCGAGCCCGGCGGCCAGCTCGGCGCGCCCGGCGTCGGGCCGGCGGCCCGCCTTGGTGAGCAGCCCGGCGGCCTCGGCGGCCAGCGCGGCCGAGGCGGCCGGGTCGCCGGCGCGCAGGGCGTGCGCGCGGGCGAGGCGGGCCATGCCGACGTCGCCGGTCAGCGCGGGGTTGGCGATCGCGTCGGCGATGTCGGCCCAATAACCGGCGTCGTTGTCGTCCTTGCGCGGCGCGGTGTCCTTCTTGCGTGGTGCGGGAACCTTCTTGCGCGGGGCGGTGTCGTTCTTGCCCGGTGCGGCGTCGGCCTGTGCGGCACGGACGTACGCCAGCGTCTCCGCGCACATCACGAGGGTGCCGAAGTCGAGCCCGAGGGTGCCGTCGCCGCACGCGGCGATCAGCGCCTGCGCGCCCTCGTCCGGGCGGCCCGCGTTGATGATCGCGATGGCGCGGGCGACGTGGGCCATGTGCGTCCACCACTCGCCCGAGCCGGTGTCGTTGGCGACCGCCTCCTCGCCCGCGCGCAGCGCGCGGTCGTGGTCGCCCATCCAGCTGGCGGTCAGGCACTGCTGCGTCAGCCCGTAGGCGAGCACTTCCTGCGAGCGCAGCTCGCGGGCGACCGCGGTCGCCTCGTCGGCCAGCGCGGCGGCCTCGGCCATCCGGCCCTGCTGGGCCAGGATCCGGGACTGCCCGGCCAGGAAGTAGCCGAGGATGTAGGTCTGGCCCGTCGTCCGGGTGATCGACACCAGCCGCTCGACGTGCCGCAGCGCGCTGTCGTACATGCCCAGGAACGCCTCGGCGAAGATCAGCCAGGCGAAGCTGTCCAGGCAGTCGGTGAAGTCGGTGTCGGACGCGGCGGAGATCAGCCGGTCGGCCTTCTCGGCGTAGGCGATCGCCTCGTCCACCTCGCCGCGCCCGTAGGACACCATCGGCCGCATCGACACGACCGCGGCCGTCAGCCCGGGGCTCCAGCCGGGGGCGCTGTCGGGGATGGTGTTCAGCACGGCCTGGGAGCCGCGGGTGTCGATCCGCTGGATCCGGTCGGCGACCAGCCGGATCCGCAGCAGCACCGCCTCGGGGGTCTGCCGGTCGGTGATGCGGCGCAGCTCGTCCAGGACCAGCGCGCGGGCCTCGTGGATCCGGCCGAGCTGGCGTTCCATGATCGCGCAGAACAGCACGGCGCGGGCGCGGCGGACGGTGTCGTCCAGCGGCAGCAGCCCGAGCAGCGTGCGGGCGGTCTCGCGGCCCGCCTCCGCGTGCCCGCTGACCGCCTGCACCTCGGCCAGCTCCAGCAGCAGTTCGACCCGGTCGGGAAACCCGCCCGCCCCGGCCTCCGCGCCGTCGGGCATCAGCTCGAGCGCGGCCTCCAGCCAGTACGCGGCGGTGCCGGGCGCCTGGTAGGCGATGCCCCGGGCGGCCTCCACCAGCGTGCGGATCGCCTCCCCGTCGCCGAAGCGCGCCGAGCGCACCACGTGGTGGGCGCGGACGGCCGCCGGCGCGCCGAGCTCGGCCAGCCGCGACGACACCCGCGAGTGCGCGGCGATCCGCCAGCCCGCGGCCGTCGAGGCGTAGGCGACGTGCCGCACCAGCGGATGCCGGAACCTGAACCGCCCGCCCGGCGCGGCGCGCACCACGTCGTGGCCGGTCAGCACGTCCAGCGCGGTGAGCGCGGCGGCCTGCTCCATCTCGGCGGCGACGGCGGCGAGCGCGGGCTCGAACACGTCCGCGGCGACGGCGGCGCCGCGCGCCATCCGCAGCGCCTCGGGCGGCAGCGCGCTCAGCTCCACCTGCAGCGCGGCCCGCACCGCCGGGGGCAGCTCGGTCAGGTTCGCCACGCCCCGGCTCCAGTCCTTGCGGTCGGCGCCGCCGACGACGGGCGCGGCCCCGGCGCCCATCTTGGCCAGGGCCTCCAGGTAGAACGGGTTGCCGCCGCTGGCCTTGAACAGCGCCTCGCACCGGGCCCGGCTCACCTCGGGGCCGAGGAACTCCGCCACCTCGCGCTGGGTGAGCGGGCCGACCGTGACCCGCAGGCCCTGCGGGCCGGCCGCGTCCACCAGCGCCGCGAGCCGCGGCGAGGCCTGCGCCGGCCGGTAGGCGACCGCGACCAGCACCCGGGCGCGCGGCGGGTGCCGGACGAGATGGTCCAGCAGCTCGATGGTCGCGTCGTCGGCCCAGTGCAGGTCGTCCAGGATCAGGACGAGGCCGTCCGGGCCGGCGAGCGCGTCCAGCAGATGCCGGACGGTGCGGTGCAGCTGGTACCGCGCGACCTGCGAATCGGGTGAGGCGGCCGGGGGATGGTCGCTGATGTCGGCGAGCGCGGGGAACACCGTGCCGAGGAGGCGCAGCGCGGCCGGGGGAAGGTCAGGCTTGTGCTCTTCGAGGTGGTCGTCGAGGGAGTCGACGACGGCGCCGAACGGCATCTCCTGCTCGAACTCGGCGGCGCGCCCGGCCAGCGGGCGGAGCTTGCGGGACTCCGCGGCGGCCCACAGCTCGTTGAGCAGCCGGGACTTGCCGGCGCCCGGCTCGCCGGTCAGCGCCAGGAAGCGGAACGCGTCGGTCGCGGTGGCGTCCAGGGCCTCGTCGAACGCGCGGAGGACGTCGTGCCGTCCGACGAGCGGGACGCCGTCCGGCGAGGCGTTGCCGTGGGACGCCGCAGTGCCGTGGGACGGCAGGTTGCCGTGGGACACCGCGTCGCCGCGGCCGGTACGACCCTCCATGTCCACACCCCAACAGTGACAGGCGGTCGATTCGCCGTGATCGTACTTCTCGGTTGTGGTTACGAGAATTGGCGGGTTTCACCCTATAGGCTCGAACGTCAATAAGCAGGGGCAACACGCGTCCGCCCTGCGGCACCCCGCGGACGGCGCTTCTTCGTCACCCTGACGTTCCACCCTGTTCTTCAGCGTGTCGTCTCCTTGCTATCAAGAGTCCTGGCGAGCGCGCTGTCAACCTCGCGGGCATAAATCGTTCCGCCGTCGTGACATCCGCGCTGATCTGCGGGCGGACGTCCGGCCGGGGCCACAGGTGGACACCGCGCTCACTCGGCGAGCAGGACCTCCAGCGTCCGCGGACCGTGCACGCCCTCCACGCGGGACAGCTCGATGTCGCTCGTCGCCGACGGCCCGGAGACGAACGTCAGCGGCCGGTGCGGGTCGAGCCGCTCCAGCGCCTCGGGCACGTCCGCGGCGACCTGCGCGGCGCGCACCACGATCAGGAGGAAGTCGGGGACGAGCGACAGCGCGCGGCGCCCCTGGCCGGTGCCGTGGTCGAGGACGATCGTGCCGGTCTCGGCGATCGCGGCGGCGCAGCCGGTGACCGCGCCCGCGAGCCCGTCGAGCGCGCCGGTGGACGGGTCGCGGACGAACGCGGCGTCCGACGCGGCGAGCCATTCCGGAGGCAGATCGCCGGGGACTCCGTAAGAGCCGGGCAGGGCCGCGAGCCGCTCCGCGACCGTCCCCGGCACCCCGGACTCCGGTACGCGCAGCACCGTCGCGCGGTAGTCGGCCACGCGCTCGGCGAACAGGTCCAGGACGCCGGTGTCGTGATGGCGGCGCAGGTAGCGGCGGTCGATCCGGTCGTAGGCGGCGGCGACCTCGGCGGCCGGGCGGGCCGGCATCACCCGGTCGACGCGGCGGAGGATCTCGTCGCGGGCGCTCATTCGCCGCCCTCCTCACGGCCGCCGTTCGTGCGGGACCACCAGGCGCGGAACGACTCCGGCGGCGGCGCGGGCGCGTCGCGCGTCTCCGTCCAGGCGCCGAGCGGGCCGGGGAGCCGGCGGATCCGGCCCCGGCGCGCGACGGCGCGGCGGGACGCGGACGCGGCGCGCTGCGCGAGCGCGAGCCGGGTGGGGGAGCGCAGCGTCCAGCCGGCGGCGGCCATCGCGACCCGTTCCAGCGGGTGCCGCGGCCCCTCCTCCACCGCGCGGGCCCGCAGGTGGACCAGCACCTCCGGGATGTCGATCGCGACGGGGCACGCCTCGAAGCACGCCCCGCACAGCGTCGACGCGTACGGCAGCGAGGCGTCCACGTCCGACCCGATGCCCCTGATCTGCGGCGACAGGATCGCGCCGATCGGCCCCGGGTACGGCGACCCGTAGGCGTGGCCGCCGGCGCGCTGGTAGACCGGGCACACGTTCAGGCACGCGGAGCAGCGGATGCAGCGCAGCGCCTGCCGCCCCACGTCGTCGGCGAGGGTGGCGGTGCGGCCGTTGTCGAGCAGGACGAGATGGAAGTCGCGCGGCCCGTCGCCCGGATGCACGCCCGTCCAGGCGGAGGTGTAGGGGTTCATCCGCTCCGCCGTGGACGAGCGCGGCAGCAGCTGCAGGAACACCTCCAGGTCCCGCCAGGACGGCACGATCTTCTCCACGCCCATGACCGAGATCAGCGTCTCGGGGAGCGTCAGGCACATCCGGCCGTTGCCCTCCGACTCCAGGACGACGAGCGTGCCGGTGCCGGCGACGGCGAAGTTCGCCCCCGACACCGCGACCTTCGCCGACAGGAACTTGGTGCGCAGATGCCGCCGCGCCGCCTCCGCCAGCGCGGCGGGGGAGTCGGTCAGGCCGGGCGGCGCGTCGTCCATGGCGCGCAGGAAGATGTCGCGGATGTCGGACCGGTTGTGGTGGATGGCGGGCACGAGGATGTGCGACGGGCGATCGTTCCCCAGCTGGACGATCAGCTCCGCGAGGTCGGTCTCGTAGGCGGTGATCCCCTGCTCGGCGAGGAACTCGTTGAGCCCGATCTCCTGCGTCGCCATCGACTTGACCTTGACGACCTCGGTCTCGCCGGTCGCCTTCACCAGGTCCGCGACGATGCGGTTCGCCTCGGCGGCGTCCCGCGCCCAGTGGACCGTTCCGCCCGCCTCGGTGACCTTCTCCTCCAGCAGCCGCAGGTAGTGCCCGAGGTTCGCCAGGACGTGGTCCTTGATCTGCTTGCCCGACTCGCGCAGCGCGGCCCAGTCGTCCAGCTCCGCGACGGCCCTCGCGCGGCGGTCCCGGATCGTGGTGGTCGCGTGCGCGAGGTTGCCGCGCAGCCGCGCGTCCGACACCGCGCGGCGCGCCGCGTCCGGGAACGACGGCATCCCGACGTAGGTCGGCATGGCACCGCTGTCCCGTGGGGGGACGGCCCCCCACACCCCCCGGTTCGCTTCGCTCATTCTTGGGGGACCTCCTCGGTCGAGGCGAGGATCTCGGCGAGGTGGACGGTCCGCACCCCGGCCCGCGTGCGGGTGAGCGCGCCGCCGATGTGCATCAGGCACGAGTTGTCGGCCGCGCACAGCGCCTCCGCCCTCGTCTCGCGGACTGCGGTGACCTTGTCCGCGCACATCGCGGCCGAAACCTCGGAGTTCTTCAGCGCGAACGTGCCGCCGAACCCGCAGCACTCGGCGGCGTCGGGCAGCTCGGCCAGGTCGATGCCGCGGACCTCGCGCAGCAGCCGCAGCGGGCGGTCGCCGATGCGCAGCATCCGCAGCGAGTGGCATGTCGGGTGGTAGGTGACGCGGTGCGGGTAGTAGGCGCCGACGTCGGTGACGCCGAGCACGTCGACCAGGAACTCCGACAGCTCGTACACGCGGGACGCCACCCCGGCCGACCGCGGCGCGAGCCGCGGATGCCAGTCGCGGATCATCGCGCCGCACGACGCGGACGGCGTCACGATCGCGTCGTACGGCTCGAACGTCTCCGCGAACCCCTTCACCAGCGGCAGCGCCTGCCGCCGGTAGCCGGTGTTGAGGTGCATCTGCCCGCAGCACGTCTGCCCGGCGGGGAACTCGACGTCGTGGCCGAGCCGCCGCAGCAGCCGCACCGCCGCCTTCCCCGTCCCCGGGAACATCGTGTCGTTCACGCAGGTCAGGAACAGCGCCAACCTCATCGGAGGCCTCCAGGGTCTTCCCTCACGACAGGTAGGACAGCTCCAGGTGGGCCGAGACGATCCAGTTGGGGACGTCCACCACCTCGGAGATCTTCAGGTCGGCGGCGATGCTGGCCAGAAGGTAGGCGTCCACGGGGGCCATGCCGGTGCGCGCGGCGACCTCGTCGATGAGGGCGCGGGCGGCGTCCTTGGCCGCCTGCATGAGGTCGGGCCCGACGCCGGTGGTCGCGAGTGCCGCGCCGGTCCGGTGGGTGCGGGGGTGGGTCTCGATCATCGGGGTGGGCGGGGCCGCGCCCTTGCGGACGTCCACGCGGAGCCGCACGACGCCGTCGGTCTCGACGCCGGTGCCGCACACCTCGCCGTCGCCCATCGCGGCGTGCGCGTCGCCGAGGGACAGCAGGGCGCCGTCCACGCCGACCGGCAGGACGAGCCGCGCTCCCGGGCCGATGTGCCGGACGTCCATGTTCCCGCCCCAGCGGCGCGGCGGGACGATCGAGTGCGGGCCGGGCTCCGGCGGCGCCACCCCGATCGTGCCGACCATCGGGACGACCGGGACGCGCAGCCCGGGCAGCGGCTCGGCGAACCCGTCGGAGATCTTGGAGATGCGCAGGTGCGCGTCGGGGAAGTCGTCGGCGAGCAGGCCGAAGCCGGGGATGCAGGCCGTCCAGCCCCACTCGCCGGTCTCCATCTCCAGGACGTCGATCACCAGCGCGTCGCCGGGAGCGGCGCCCTCGACCAGGAACGGCCCGGTGACGGGGTTGACGCGGCCGAAGTCGAGGGCGGCGACCTCGGCCGTGCCGGACCCGGCGCCGAGCTGGCCGCCGCTCGCCTCGGTGGTCTCGACGGTGAGCTCCTCGCCCGGTGCGACGGTCGCGATCGGCGGGATCGCGTTGTCCCAGGCGTGGTGCGCGCTCGTGCGGCGGATGTGCATCGCTCCTCCAGCGGGTGTCGGCCTACCCCGAGCCTATGATCACCCTTGGTCGAGGCGGACGGCCTGGGCGATGTATCCGCGCAGGGCCTCCTCATTCATCCCGTCCAGCGTCTTGATCTTGACGTGGCGGGTCTTCTTGCCGACGCCCTCCAGCAGCCCGTGCTCGTCGTCGAACTCGGCGCCGCGCTCGAAGGCGAAGGTCAAGTGCGTCTTGCTCTGGCTGATCACCGCGAGGATCTTCGTGCCGCGCCAGGCGGGCGAGCCGTAGGTGAGGCATTCGGTGGCGTCCGGCGCGGCTTCGGCCATGAGCTTGCGGAGCGCGGTGAGGATCTCGGCGTACTTGGGGTCGAGCTTGGTCGCGGCGTAGGTGTCGATCTCGTTCGCCATGGTGGGCTCCCTTTCGCGGTGCGCCGGAGGCTCCGGTGCGGATGGGGAGTACGCTATAGTCACAAGTCTTGATAGTCAAGATCCGTGACTAAAAAAAAGGAGGCGGGCATGGACGCGGCGTCCACGGGAGCCGGCCGAGCGGCCCCCGACCTGGGCATGCTGGCCGGGCAGCTGATGCGGGCCCTGCAGGAGGAGCTGTTCCAGCGGCTGGCCGAGCAGGGCCACCCGGACGTCCGGCCGCGGCACGGGACCGTCCTGGCGTTCCTCGACCGGGACGGGCTGCGCGCCACCGAGCTCGCCACCCGGTCCGGCCAGCACAAGCAGATCGTCGGGACGATCGTCGACGAGCTCGTCGCGCTCGGCTACGTCCGGCGCGAGCCCGACCCCGTCGACCGCCGCGCCAAGCGCGTCGTCCCGACCGAGCACGGCCTCGACGAGATCGCCAAGGCCCGCGCCATCCTCGCCGCCATCGAGCGGCGGCACCGCGAGGAGCTGGGGGAGGAGCGCTTCACCGCCTTCAAGGACGCCTTCCAGGAGGTCGCCCGCGGCCAGCGCCGGTGGAACCGGTCCTGACCTGGGCTCCCGCCACCGCGCGAGCCCGGTTCGGACGCCCCTTCCCGGGGCAGGATCGCCCGCGTGCCATGGCAGGCCGAGAGGGGGAACCGTGACCGTACCCAACGTTGATCTCATCGACGGGGCCGCGATGCCGCAGGTCGGCTTCGGGGTCTTCCAGGTGCCGGGCGACGAGGCGGAGCGCGCGGTGACGGCGGCGCTGCACCCCTACCTCCAGCAGGACGGCCTGCGCGCGTTCCACCGCGACCACGGCATCCGCACCGAGGCGTGGGCACCCGACCCCGCCACCTTCGGCGTCGCCTGAGCGTGTTCACTTCTTGACGAACGTCCCCTCGTAGAGGGCGACGAGGTGGTCGGCCAGGGCTTCGGGCGTCCAGCCGCGGCCGGAGAGCAGGCGCTCGAAGATGTCGGTGGCGATGAGGCCCCACAGCATGTCGGCGGCGGTCTCGACCGTCCAGTGCGAGGCGAGGCGGCCCTCGTCGTGGAGCCGCTCGGCGAGGCGGCGGCAGGTGCGGAACTGGTTCTCGTCGACGGTGGCGCGGTGCCGGGCGGCGTCGGGGTCGGCGTGCCGGACGCGGTCGATCGCGCGGTCGACGGTCATCAGGCGCGGGTGGTAGGCGGCCAGGTGCCGGGCCCAGGCGCGCAGCGCGGACACCGAGTCGGGCGCGGCCCAGACGGGGGCGAGCGAGTCGCGCAGGCCCTCCTGCTCGGCGATGAAGCCGAACAGCGCGGTCACGAGCTCGGTGCGCGAGGCGAAGTGCAGGTAGACGCCCTGCCGTGACACCCCGGCGTGCCTGGCGACCTCGGTCATGGTGAGCGCCTCGAAGCCGTCGCGCTCCAGGATCTCGCGGGTGGCGGCCAGCAGCGCGTCCCGGGTGCGCCTGCTGCGGGCGTTGCGCGGATCCTCGATCGACCTGGTCATTGATCACCACTTGCCTGGAACTTGTCAGCGTGTCTATGTTAGCGGGCGAGAAGAAGTAGACATGCTGTCAAGTTTTGGTGGTGGATCATGAACCGCTGGCGGCTGGTGGCGGCGACCGGGATCGCCGTGTTCATGGCGCAGCTCGACGTGACCGTGGTGAACGTCGTGCTCCCGACCATCGAGGACGAGTTCGGCGCCGGCCCGAGCGTCGCCGAATGGGTGGTGCTCGGGTACGTCCTGCCGCTGATCGCGCTGACCCTGCCCGCCGGGCGGTGGCTCGACCAGGTGGGGCGGCGCGAGGCCCTCGCCGTCTCGGTCGCCGGGTTCGCGGCGGCGAGCGTCGCGGTCGGGCTGGCGCCCGGGATCGGCTGGATGATCGCCGCGCGGGTCGTCCAGGGGGCGTTCGCGGCGGTGCTGCTCGCGCTCGTCCCGGTGCTGACCACGATCGCGGTCCGGCCTGAGGTGCGCGGCCGGGCGATGGCCGTGGTGATGACGCTCGGCCCGCTCGGCGGGGTCACCGGGCCCGCCCTCGGCGGCCTGCTCATCGAGCGGGTGGGCTGGCCCTGGATCTTCATCCTGAACGTGCCGGTGAGCGTGCTCGTCATCGCGCTCGGCTGGTCGTCGCTGGCCGCCGGGGACAGGCCCGCCCCGGCGCAGGCCGGCGACCCCGCCAAGAGCTGGGTTCCCGGACGGGCACGGCTGGTGGAGACCGCGCTGCTCGGCGGCGCCGCGATCGCGCTCATGCTGGCGCTGTCGCTCGGCGCGGGGCACGGGCCCGGCTGGCTGGCGCTGGCCGCGGCCGCCGTGCCGCTCACCCTGGCCTGGTGGCGGCTCCCGGACGGCCGTCCGGTGCGCGAGCTGCTGCGGGCGCCCGGCATGTCCGGGCCGCACCTGGCGCTGCTGGCGGAGATGGCGGCCGTGATGAGCGTGCAGTTCCTGATCCCGTTCCAGCTGCAGCGCTCCGGGACGGCCACGCCCGCCGAGATCGGCCTGACCATGCTCGCGTTCCCGGCGGCGGTGATGGTCACCGGCCCGATCGGCGGCGCGCTCGCCGACCGGTTCAACGGGCGCGCGGTCGCGATCGGCGGCGCGGCGGCCGTCACCGCCGGGCTCGTCCTGCTCGTCCCGGTCGGGGCGGGCTGGGGCCCCGCCGACCTGGCGTGGCGGCTGGCCGTCGCGGGCGCGGGGGCGGGGCTGTTCGCCGGCCCGAACCAGACCATCGCCATGGGCCGGGCACCGCGCCACCTGCTCGGCACCACCGGCGCCACGACCAGCCTCGCCCGCCAGCTCGGCGTCGCGCTCGGTCCGGCCCTGGCCGTCACGACCTGGTCGCTGACCGGCTACGGCATCGAGGGGATGCGCGCGGCGCTGGGCCTCGCGGCCCTGCTGGGGGCGGCGAGCGTGCTCGTCCAGGTGCGCGGTGTTCGGTCCCGTCCCGTCGTCGAGGCCGCTCACGTCACGGAAAGTAACAGAGCGTAACGTTCTGTGCATGGGGGATGATCAGCGGAGCTGGACCGGGCCGGGCGGCCTGCGGGTGACCGCCGTCCGGCTCAGCGGGGCGCACCGGGTATGGGCGGAGTTCGCGGGGGTGCACGGCGACAGCGCGCTGCTGGTGACGCGGGACGGCGCGTTCGTCGGCCGCGGCTACTACCCGTCGGTGGCGGAGCTGGGCGAGGTGGTCGACCTGGCCGAGCTGCACATGCGATGACCGGGCGGAACGCCGGAACGGTTGCGCGAGCGCGCCCGCCGGGGTAGTCGGTTGAACCGTGCGCTCACAGGACTGGGACGTCGTCGTGGTCGGATCGGTCAACGCGGACCTGGTGGTCGGCGTCGGCCGCCGGCCCGCGCCGGGGGAGACCGTCCTCGGCTCCGACCTCGCCACGCATCCGGGCGGCAAGGGCGCCAACCAGGCGGTCGCCGCCGCCCGGCTCGGCGGCCGGGCCGGGCTCGTCGGCAGGGTCGGCGACGACGGCCACGGCGAGCTGCTGCGCGGCGCCCTCGCGGCGGACGGCGTCGAGCTCACCCACCTGACCACCACGCCGGGTGTGCCGACCGGCGTCGCGCTGATCACGGTCGGTCCGGACGGCGACAACAGCATCATCGTCTCGCCCGGCGCCAACGCCCGGCTATGCCCGGACGACGTCACGGCCGCCCGCGCGATGATCGCCGCCGCTGCTGTCGTGTCGTTCCAGCTGGAGGTGCCGCTGCCCGCCGTGCAGGCCGCCGCCCGCGTCGCGGCGGAGGCGGGCGGGCGGATCGTCCTCAACCTCTCGCCGCCCGCGCCCGTCCCGGACGAGCTGCTCGCCCGCTGCGATCCCCTCGTCGTCAACGAGCACGAGGCCGCCTATCTCCTGGGCGGGACCGGTGATCCGGAGGCCATGGCGGCCGGGCTCGCCCGCTCCGGGCCCCGGTCCGCCGTCGTCACGCTCGGCGCGGACGGCGTCGTGGTCGCGGACGGCGCCGCGGCACCGGTCCGGATCGCCTCACCGGAGGTGGCGGCGGTCGACACCACGGGCGCGGGCGACGCGTTCACCGCCGCGTTGTGCCTGCGGCTCGCGCGCGGCGACTCGCCGCCGGACGCGGCCCGCTACGCCGCCCGCGCGGGCGCCGCCGCCGTCCGCAAGGCGGGCGCGCAGAGTTCGTTCCCCACACCTGATGAGCTGCCCCCGGCGGCCCCGTGAGAGCGGGTCAGGGGCCGGTGCGGGCGCGGAGCCGGTACAGCTCGTCGGCCACGTCGTGGACGTCCGCGCCCAGATCGAACGCGCTGAGCAGGTGCAGATCGTCCGCGGTCTCGATCTCCAGTATCCGGGTCTGCAGCAGGAGGCGGCGCCGCTCGTCCACCCGCATGGCGGTCACCGCGTCCCACGGCACGCGGCGGCGGCTCGCGTACCCGGTCACGATGGTGACGCCGTCGCCGTCGGCGGCGAGCCGCACCGGCGCGAGCAGATCGCGCAGCGCGAGCGCGTTCAGCCCGACGGCCGCCGCGATCGCGAGGAACAGGAACTGGGGGTCGTGCCTGTAGAAGACGGCGAACGCCGTGACCACCGCCGCCCCGGCGCACTTCGCCGCCACCTGGGCGTGCGGCACCCGCCATCGCCGTTCCGGTCCCGCCGCCATGCCGGCACCCCCTCCTGCCCGACACCGTAGCCGCAGCCCGGTGCCGCCCCACCCGCGGGGGACCCGAGCCGTCACACTTTGGTGTCCGGTCCGTCACCCCGCGTGGAGAATATGCCGGTCGGCGTCGTTTTGCCGCCGGGCGGCCCTGGCATCCCGGGGACCGTCCGCTAGCTTCGTAGGCATGCGACTCGGCGTGCTGGACGTGGGCTCGAACACCGTGCACCTGCTGGTTGTGGACGCTCACGAGGGGGCCCGTCCGCTGGCCGCGTTCTCCCACAAGGCCGACATGCGCCTCGCCGACCATCTGGACGACGACGACCGCCTGTCCAAGGGGGGCGAGACGCTGCTGCGCGACTTCGTCGACGACGCGCTGCAGATCGCGGAGGACAAGGGCGTCGAAGACCTCGTCGCGTTCGCGACCTCCGCCGTCCGCGAGGCGGCCAACGGCGAGAAGATCCTGGAGCGGATCCGCGCCGACAAGAACATCGACATCAAGGCGCTGTCCGGCGAGGAGGAGGCGCGGCTGACGTTCCTCGCGGTGCGGCGCTGGTTCGGCTGGTCGTCGGGACGGCTGCTCGTCGTCGACATCGGCGGCGGGTCGCTGGAGATCGCCTCCGGCCTCGACGAGGAGCCGGACGTGGCGATCTCGCTGCCGCTGGGCGCGGGCCGGCTCACCCGGGACCGGTTCACCGCCGACCCGCCGCCCCCCGAGGAGGTCCGGAGCCTGCGGCGGCACGTCCGGGCGGAGATCGCCCGCCGGGTCGGGGACGTCGCCCGCTACGGCTCGCCCGACCACGCGGTCGCGACGTCCAAGACGTTCAAGCAGCTCGCCCGCATCGCCGGGGCCGCCCCCTCGGCCGATGGACCGTACCAGCGCCGGACGCTCGCGGGCGACGACCTGACCGACTGGGCGGAGAAGCTCGCCGCGATGCCCTCCGCCGAGCGGGCCGAGCTGCCCGGGGTGTCGGAGCGGCGCGCCGAGCAGCTGCTGGCAGGCGCCATCGTCGCGGACGCCGCGATGGACCTGTTCGAGCTGACCCAGCTGGAGATCTGCCCCTGGGCGCTGCGCGAGGGCGTGATCCTGCGCCGCCTCGACATGATCACCGGGTCGTGAGCGGCGGGGCGGGATCATAAATCATGATCAATGGGTGGTTTTCCAGCGGCTGACCGGAAGCGGTCTCCGGCCACACTCGCACACGTGTTCGGCTTGCCGAGCGAGATTCGGCGGCGGATGATCATAGCCCTCGAAAACTGGGGGTTCCTGATGTCGCGTGCCTACAAGTTCGCCTCCCTGCCCTGCGGGCGGGTCGGGAAATGGATCGTGCTGGGCGTCTGGCTCGTCCTCCTCGTCCTGGCGATGCCGCTCGCGGGCAAGCTGACCGGCGCGCAGACGAACGACACGTCGGCATGGCTGCCGAAGGACGCCGAGTCGACGCGGGTCGTCGAGCTGTCGGAGCGGTTCGTGCCCGCCGACACCTTCCCCGCCGTGGTCGTCTACCACCGCGACGGCGCCGCGCTCACCGCCGCCGACCGGGCGAAGGCCGCCGCCGACGTGCCGCGCCTCCAGGCCGTCACCGGCGACCCCAACGGCTCGGCCCCGCCGCGCAGGCTCGCCGTGAGCGTCCAGGGGCCGATCCCGTCGCAGGACGGGAAGGCGCTGGAGACCCTCGTCAACGTCAAGGCCGGCGACGACGGATGGGAACTGCTCGGCCCCGCCGTCGACGACTACCGCGACATCGTCCAGAAGGGCGCCCCCGGGCTGCAGGCCCACGTCACCGGGCCCGCCGGGTACGGCGGCGACTTCAGCAACGTGTTCGCCGGGTTCGACAAGACGCTGCTGTTCATCACCGCCGCGATCGTCATCGGGATCCTGCTGCTCACCTACCGCAGCCCGATCCTTTGGCTCGCGCCGCTGGTGTGCGTGGGGTTCGCGCTGTTCGCGGCGCAGGCGCTCATCTACCTGCTGGCCGAATACGCCGGGCTCACCGTGAACGGGCAGGCCGCGTTCATCCTCACCGTGCTCGTGTTCGGCGCGGGCACCGACTACGCGCTGCTGCTCATCGCCCGCTACCGGGAGGAGCTGCGGCGGCACCAGGACCGGCACGAGGCGATGGCGGTCGCGCTGCACCGCGCCGGGCCCGCGATCGTCGCGAGCGGGTCGACGGTGGCGCTGAGCATGCTGTGCCTGTTCGTCGCCGTCCTCAGCTCCACCAAGAGCATGGGCCCGGTGATGGCGATCGGCGTCGCCGTCGCGCTCGCCGCGATGGTGACGCTGCTGCCCGCGCTGCTGGTCATCTGCGGGCGCTGGATGTTCTGGCCGCGGCGCCCCGCCTTCGGCACCGACGAGCCGACCGAGCGCGGCACGTGGGCGCGGGTCGGCGCGGCCGTCGCCGTCCGGCCCCGGATCACCTGGCTGATCACGGCCGTGGTGCTCGGCGCGCTGAGCGTCGGGCTGTTCGGGCTGCGGACGGGGTCGCTGCCCGCCAGCGAGTCCTTCAGCACCGGCAAGCCCGACTCCGTCACCGGCGAGGAGGTCCTCGGACGGCACTTCCCGGCGGGCAGCGGCTCGCCGCTCCAGGTCGTCACCAAGGACGGGACGCAGGACGCCGTCCGCGCCGCCCTCGCCAAGGTCCCCGACGTCGCGGACGTCAAGCTCGCCGGCAACAACCCGGGGCGGGCGTCCGGCGGGCTCGTCTACCTGGAGGGCACGCTCACCGCGCCGCCCGACAGCGACCGCGGCTTCGCCGCCGTGGAGAACGCCCGCGCCGCCGTGCACGCCGTGCCGGGCGCGAACGCCCAGGTCGGCGGCGGGTCGGCGGTGACGCTCGACATCAACGACGCGACCCGCCGCGACCAGAACGTCGTGATCCCGCTCGTCCTCGTCGTCGTGTTCGGCATCCTCGCGCTGCTGCTGCGCGCCCTCGTCGCGCCGCTGATCCTCGTCGCGACGGTCGTGCTGTCCTTCGGGGCGGCGCTCGGGGTCAGCGGGCTCGTGTTCGACCACGTCTTCGGGTTCCACTCGGCCGACCCGTCGTTCCCGCTGTGGTCGTTCGTGTTCCTCGTCGCGCTCGGCACCGACTACAACATCTTCCTGATGACGCGCGTCCACGAGGAGTCCAGACGGGTCGGGACGCGGCGCGGCGCGGTGATCGGGCTCGCCGCGACCGGCGGCGTCATCACCTCGGCGGGCGCGGTGCTGGCCGGGACGTTCGCGGCGCTCGGATCGCTGCCGCTGGTGTTCGTCGCCGAGCTCGGCTTCGCGGTCGCGTTCGGGGTGCTGCTCGACACGTTCGT
Source organism: Actinomadura sp. 3N508 (assembly GCF_044326375.1). Classification (NCBI taxonomy): domain Bacteria; kingdom Bacillati; phylum Actinomycetota; class Actinomycetes; order Streptosporangiales; family Thermomonosporaceae; genus Actinomadura; species Actinomadura sp. 3N508. The sequence continues at coordinate 30,803 of NZ_JBIRAX010000004.1, read as the reverse complement.
GGTCCGGTCGGTGCTGGTCACGGCGCTGAACCTGGACGTCGGACGGCACATGTGGTGGCCGAGCGCGCTGGCCCGCGTCCAGGACCCGCCCGCCACCGCCACGGCGGCGCCGGAGACCCCGGGCGAACCCGCCTCCGCCGCCCGCAGCGACTAGGGCCCGTGGCCGCCGGGCCGCCCTACAGCCAGTACGGGTGGCCCAAGGTGTGGTTCGCCGGGGTGAGGTCGCGGTCGTCCGGGCCGGCCGCGCGGCCGGCACGGACCACCGGGTTCCCGACCGGGCCGCGCACGTAGCAGAGCCAGCTGCCGTCGCGGGACCACGCCGGGTCCATGTCGTCCTCGGTGCCGGTGGTCAGCGCGCGCAGGCCGCTGCCGTCCGCGTTCATGACCCAGATGTTGCTGTGCTCGTCGGGGCCGCGGGTGAAGGCGATCCTGCGGCCGTCGGGGGACCACTCCGGGTCGACCGAGCGGATGCCGTCCTTCGTCAGCCGCGTCCACGGGGAACCGGGATCGCCCGGGTCGAGGGAGTAGATCTGCTCGTCGCCGGTCTGCCTGCTCCAGAACACGAGCCGGTTCGTGGACGACCACATCGGGTCGTCCTTCAGCGAGGGGTCGGTGGTGAGCTGGGTGGCCGAGCGCCCGTCCAGGCCGCCGGCGAAGAGCTGCCGGACGCCGTTCTTCTCGGCCACGTAGGCCAGGCGGGTGCCGTCCGGCGACCACGTCACCCGGGTGCCGCGCGCGATCGCGGTGACCTTCCGCGGGTTGCTGCCGTCGGCGTTCACCACCCACGCCTCGGCCGTTCGCTCGTACTGCCGGGTGAACGCGATGCGCTTCTTGTCCGGTGACCGCTCGGGGAGGATGTCGCACTGCGGACCGGTGACGAGCGGCGACGGGGACGGGTCGCCCGGCTTGTAGAGCCCGAGGTCGGCGTGGCACTCCTTCGGCCAGCCGGGCGCGGTGTCCATCCGGACGAGCATGGCCCCGGACGGGAACGCCGTCGTGGCCTGGCCGCCGGAGCCCGTCCCTTTGCCGTCCGGGCGGCTGAAGTAGTAGAGCCCCGCGGCGGCGGAGGCGGCGACGAGGGCGGCCGCCACGGCCGACATGGTGACCGTGGTGCGCCTGCGCCGCGAGGGCCCGTACCCGGCCCGGCCGCGGGACGGTGTCGTGAGCGGGACGGGCGACGGGCGGGGGACGGGCGGCGGGCCCGATGAGGGGCCCGGGATGGGCGGCGGGACCGGAACGGTGACCGGTGCCGGTGCCGGGGTCGTGGCCGGGGCGGGAGTGTCCCTGGACGTGACGTTCGGATCCGCGGCGGGCGGCGCCGCCCACGTCTGGCCCAGCTCGGAGGTCACGGCCGCCTCGCCCGCGCCGCCGACCAGGGCGAGCAGCAGGTCGCGGGCGCTCGGCCGCTGCGTGGGGTCCTTGCGCAGCGCCGACCCGACGAGCCCGGCCAGCGACCCCGGCAGGTCCCCGACCTCCGGCTCGGCGTGCACGGCACGCGCCGCCAGGACCTGGAACGAGCCCTGCCCGAACGGGTTCCGGCCGCTCGCCGCGTACGCGACCAGGCAGCCCCACGCGAACACGTCCACGGCCGAGGTGACGTTCTGCGTCGTGATCTGCTCGGGCGCGATCCAGCCGGGGGTGCCGACGACCACGCCGGTGCGGGTGTGGGACGACGCCACGTCCAGCGCGCGGGCGATCCCGAAGTCGATCACGCGGGGGCCGGAGATGGACAGCAGCACGTTGCTCGGCTTGAGGTCGCGGTGCACCAGCCCGGCGCTGTGGATCGCGACCAGCGCGGCGGCCACGCCGACCGCGACGCCGTGCAGCATCCCCGGCGACAGCGCGCCCTTCTCCGCGACATGGTCGAGCAGCGACGGGCCGTCGATGTACTCGGTGACCATGTAGGCGAGGCCGAGGTCCTCGCCGTGCTCCAGGACCTGCGCGGTGCAGAACGACGCGACGCGCTGCGCGTTGGCGGCCTCGTCGTGGAAGCGCGCGAGGAACGTCGCGTCGCCCGCCAGCGCGGGCCGCACGACCTTGACCGCGACCGGCCGCTCGTCCGGGTCGCGGCCGAGGTACACCGCGCCCATCCCGCCCTCGCCGATCTTGGCCTCGATGCGGTACCGGCCGATCCGCGTGGGATCGTCCGGGCGCAGCTCCCGCAGCGAGGTCGCGTCCATGGAGATCACCTTCCGCCCCCATGAGCCGCGCCTTGGCGACCGCACCCACGGCGGCACGCGGCCCCAACGATCCATACGATGACAGAGGACGGGTCCAGGTTCTACCTGGCGGCGACGCGCCGCACGTCAGTGGAAGTTGCGGGCGCGGACGCGACCGGGTACGGGCAGCCGCCGCAGCCGGGTCGCGCGGACGTTCGCGACGCCGTCCGCGCGCTCCAGCCGCCCGCTGACCAGCAGCGCCTGCGAGTCGACTGCGAGGCCGCGGTGCCGCTGGAACACCTGCGGCGGGCACACCACGTTGATGATGCCCGTCTCGTCCTCCAGCGTCATGAACACGATGCCGCCCGCGGTCGGGGGCCGCTGCCGGTGCGTGACCAGGCCCGCGACGACGACGTTCGTCTCGCCCGGCGTCCCGGCGAGGCGGGCCGACGACAGCGCGCCCAGCTCGTCGAGCGCCTCCCTGACGTGCGCGACCGGATGGGTGTGGGACACGCCGGTGGCCCACAGGTCGGCGAGCGTCTCCTCGATCGGCGTCATCGCGGGCAGCGGCGGCGCGGCCGCGCCCGGCGTCACGCCCTCCAGCTGGCCGGGACCGGACCCGGCCAGCGCGCCCGCCGCCCACAGCGCCTCCCGCCGCGACAGCCCGAACCGGTCGAACGCGCCCGCCGTCGCGAGCGCCTCCAGCGCCCCCGCCGACAGCGGGACGCGCCGCGCGAGATCTTCCATGCTCGTGTAGGGGCGTCCCGCCGCGATGGCCTCCGCCGGGCCGTCGCCGAGGTTGCGGATGCCGGCGAAGCCGAGCCGGATCGCGGGCTGCGGCTCGGACGGCGCGTGCGGATGCCCGGACTCGACCGCCACGGCCTCCTCCAGCGTCGGGTGGACGTCGCTGGCGTTGACGTCCACTCCCCTGACCACCACCCCGTGCCGCCGGGCGTCGGCCAGGAGGCTCTGCGGGGAGTAGAAGCCCATCGGCTGGTTCCGCACCAGCGCGGCGGTGAACGCGGCCGGGTAGTGCCGCTTCAGCCAGGAGCTCGCGTACACCAGATGCGCGAAGCTCTGCGCGTGCGACTCGGGGAACCCGAACCCGGTGAAGCCGAGGATCTTCTCGTACACGCTCTCGGCGATGCCGGCGGGGATGCCGCGCTCGGCCATGCCCTCCAGCAGCCGCGCCTTCAGCCGCTCGACCCGCTCGGGCGCCCGCTTGGCGCCCATCGCCTGCCGGAGCTGGTCGGACTCGGCGGGCGTGAACCCGGCGCAGTCGACGGCGAGCTGCATCATCTGCTCCTGGAACAGCGGGACGCCGAGCGTCCGCGACAGCGCGGGCTCCATCAGCGGATGCGGGCAGGTGGCCGGTTCCAGGCCCTTGCGGCGCCGCAGGTACGGGTGGACGGACCCGCCCTGGATCGGCCCCGGCCTGATCAGCGCCACCTCCACCACCAGGTCGTAGAACACGCGGGGCCGCAGCCGCGGCAGCGTCGCCATCTGCGCCCGCGACTCGACCTGGAACACCCCGACCGTGTCGGCGTCGCACAGCATGTCGTAGACAAGGCCGTCCTCCGGCGGGATCGACTGGAGGTCGAAGCGGCGGCCGTGGTGCGCCTCGACCAGGTCGAAGCAGTCGTGCAGCGCCGCGAGCATGCCGAGGCCGAGCAGGTCGAACTTCACCAGCCCGGCGGCGGCGCAGTCGTCCTTGTCCCACTGCAGGACGCTGCGGTTCGGCATCGTCGCCCACTCGATCGGGCAGATCTCGCCGACCGGACGGTCCGCGATCACCATCCCGCCGGAGTGGATGCCGAGATGCCGGGGGAGCCGCTGCATCCGGTCCGCCAGCTCCAGCACCGGGCCCGGGATGTCGGCCTCCGCGCCGACCGGGTCGCGCGGGTCGATGCCCTTGGACCAGGCGTCCTGCTGGCCGGGGGAGAAGCCGAGCGCGCGGGCCGCGTCCCGGACGGCCATCCGCGGCCGGTAGCTGATGACGTTCGCGACCTGCGCCGTGCACTCCCGCCCGTACTTTTCGTACACGTACTGGATGGCCTCCTCGCGGCGGCGGTGCTCGATGTCGAGGTCGATGTCGGGCGGGCCGTCGCGGCCGGGGGACAGGAACCGCTCGAACAGCAGCCCGTGCCGGACGGCGTCGACGCCGGTGATGCCGAGCGCGTAGCAGACCGCCGAGTTGGCCGCCGACCCCCGGCCCTGGCACAGGATCCGCTCGCGGCGGCAGAACTCGACGATGTCGTGGACGATCAGGAAGTAGCCGGGGAAGCGGAGCTCCTCGATGACGTCCAGCTCCCTGGCGATCTGCGCGTACGCGCCCGACACCTTCTCCCGCTCCGGCGGCCCGTACCGCTTCAGCGCGCCCTCGGCGACGAGATGCCGCAGCCAGCTCGCCTCGGTGTATCCGTCCGGGACGGGCCAGTCGGGCAGGCGGGGCGCGACGACGTCGAACCCGAACCGGCACTCCTCGGCGAGCGCGACCGTCCGTTCCCGGACGCCGGGGAAGCGCGCCAGCCGCCGCGCCATCTCCGCGCCGCCGCGGATGTGCGCGGTGCCGCTCGCGGGGAGCCAGCCGACCATGTCGTCCAGGCTGCGGCGGGCCCGGACGGCGGCCAGCGCCTGCGCCAGCCGCGCGTCGGCTCCCGGCGCCGCGAAGTGCACGTTGTTGGACGCCACGACGTCGACCCCGGCGCGCCGGGCCAGCTCGAACAGGACGTCGTTGCGGTGGTCGTCGTCGGGCTGGTCGTGGTCGATGAGCTCGGCGAACACGTTCTCGCGTCCGAACATGGCGACGAGGTTCCGCAGCTCGCGCTCGGCCGCGCCGGGGCCGCCGGCCTCCAGCGCCGCCGGGACGGGCCCCTTCCGGCAGCCGGTCAGCACCGCCCAATGGCCCTCGTGCGCGTCGGCCAGCGCGTCCAGGTCGTAGACGGGGCGGCCCTTCCGCCCGCCCGCGAGCTGCGCGGCCGTGATCGCCGAGCAGAGCCGCGCGTAGCCGGGGGCGCCGCGCGCGAGGACCAGCAGATGCCGTCCGGCCGGGTCGGGCTCGCCGGTCTGCGGGCCCGGCAGGCCGAGGCTCAGCTCGGCGCCGAACACCGTCCCGATGCCGGAGCCGCTCGCCGCCTGCGCGAACTGGACCGCCCCGTACATGCCGTCGTGGTCGGTGATCGCCATCGTCTCCACGCCGAGCCGCGCCGCCTCCCGGACGAGCGAGGCCGGGTCGCTGGCGCCGTCCAGGAAGCTGAACGAGGAGTGGCAGTGCAGCTCCGCCCAGGCCACGTCCGTCTCGGCGAGCCGGGGGAGGCGAGGCGGCTCGGGCGGCTCTTCCTTCCGCTGCGGCCCGGACGGCCGCCACGACAGGCGCTCCTCGAACTCGCGCCACGGGATCGGCGGGTTGTGCCAGTTAGTCATAGACGCCCTCGATGTGCCAGCGGCCGCCCTCGACGGCGAGGAGGTAGGCGGCGCCGTCGTCCGTGGTGACCTGGAATCTCGCGCGGCGGCGGGAGCGGTCGGGATCCCACCAGCGTTCGTCGGCGGGCCACGGGCCGGTCCACCCGGTGATCGCGGCGGGACGCCCCCGCACCGCGAGCACGGCGGGCGGCGCGGACACCTCGCAGCGCGCCGACACCACCACCGGCTCCCCGGCGGCGTCGATCACCTCGACATCGGGCGGCGCCGCGAGGACGACCGCCGGAGCGGGACCCGTCACCTGCCCCGGCCACGGCCCCTCGGGCAGGCCGGCGGGCGGGAGGTCGCCGACCGGCACGCGCACGACCCGCTCGCCCGGCCCGCGCCCGCCGACGAGCACCGGACGCGTGATCCCGTGATGGCCGAGCAGGGCCTGGATGCGGTCGGCGGCCCGCGCGATCCGGTCGGTGACCGACGTCCGGCCCCACAGCCCCTCCTGCCGCCCCTCGTCCGGGGCGAGCTGGTCGGGCGCCAGCTCCAGCCACGCCACCCCGCCCCACACCTGCTCGGAGTCGCTCGCCTGCCAGGCGGACAGCTGCCAGCGCACCCGCTCGGCCACCGCCAGCGCCGACAGGCCGTCGTGCCGCCACAGGCGGCGCAGCACGTGCCCGTCGGCGAACCCCGCCGCGACCTCCAGCCGGACGCACGCGAGCCCGCCCGCCGCGAGCGCCTCGTGCAGCTCGCCCGCCAGCCGCTTCGCCGCGAACACCACCCGCTCGGACTGCTCGGCCGGCGGATCGAAGTCGGCGCGCACCGTCAGGTCTTCGGCGCCCTTCACCGGCGCGAGCGGGCGCGGCTCCTCGCCCCTGGCCATCCGGTGCGCGAGCGCGCCGTCCGCGCCGAACCGCCCCGCGACGTGCCCGGACGGCAGCGCCGCGAAGTCGCCGAGCGTCTTGATCCCGAGCCGCCGCAGCAGGTCGGCCAGCTCCGGCCGGTCCAGGACCGGCAGCGGATACGGCGCGAGGAACGCCGCCGCGCCGCCCTCGGGCACCACCACCCCGCCCTGCCCGGCGCGGGCCGCCAGCTCCGCGGCGAACAGGCCGTCCGCGACGCCGGAGCCGCAGTCGTGCCCGGCCTCGACGACCGCGTCCTGGACGAGCACGCGCAGCGCCTCCTCGCCCCCGTAGAATCGGGCCGGGCCGCGCGCCGGGATCGCGCACAGCCCCGGCCGCACCACCTCCACCCGGGGAGTCAGCGCCGCGACCGCCGCCACGACCGGCTCGAACAGCCGCGCCTCGGCGTCGAGGTCGCGCTCCCGGACCACCAGCTCGGGGCAGCGGCGCTGCGCGTCGCGGAGCCGCTGCCCGCGCCGCACGCCCTCCGCCCGCGCCGCCGCCGTGCACGCCGCGACCTGCCCTTGGACGATCACGGCCCCGGCGGTGGCGGCGTCCACGCCGGCGGCGGTGGCGGGCCAGTCCGGGCACCACACGACCAGCACCCGCGTCATGCGATCGCCTTGTGTTCCACGGGTGGCGGGACGAGTTCCAGCGGCGGCCGGACGGTCTCGTCCGGCATGACCGTGCCGTCGGCGGCGGGCAGCCAGACGCGGGCCCGGCGGCCGGGGCCGGGCGCGTCCCGTCCCTCGGCGACGATCTCGGCACGGCGGCCGGTCAGCCGGCCGTGCCCGCCCGCGAGTCCCTCCCAGGCGACGTCGTCCAGCCGGAGGCGGAGCCGGGTGCCGGGCCACTCGCGCGCGAACGCGCCGGTCAGCGTGAGGACGCAGCCGTGCTTGCGCGCCAGCGCCGACAGCCGCCGGACGGCGGCCGGGCCGGGACGCTCCGGCGGGCACAGCAGGATCAGGTCGACGGCCTCGGCGAGCGCGGCGACCACGTCGGGCCAGCGGTCGCCGGGGTCGTCGACGAGGAGGAGGCGCTCGGGGGCCGTGCCCATCCCGGCGGCGGCGACGACGCCGAAGCCGGGGACGCCGACGACGGCGCACCAGCCGCCCGTGCCGTCCGCCCCGCCGTGCCGGGACACGCCCGCGACGAGCGCGAGCCCGAGCGACGCGGCGCCGGGCCCGTCCAGGCCCACGATCGAGCCGGGCCGCAGCCCGCCGCCGGGCAGCACGGGGCGCAGCGCGGGCAGCACGGGCACCGAGTCCCGGGGTGCCGTCTCCAGCGCCGTTTCCAGCTCCCGCAGCGCGGCCTCCGGCACGGTCGTCCCTCCTTTCGGCCCTCCGGACTAATCTCGAACACAGGTTCGACTCATGTCAAGTCGTCGCAGGTCACGGAGCGAAACCGGGAATGCGGAATGCCCGAGGGCATAAGGGTTTGTTCGATTTTGCGGGCATCATGGGCGGTATGACCGGCGACGTGCGGACCATCGAATGGACGGGCGGCGCGCTCCGCCTCCTGGACCAGACACTCCTGCCCGCACGGGTCGGGTACGCGGACGTCGGCGACGTCGACACGCTCGTGGACGCGATCCGGCGGCTCGTCGTGCGCGGCGCGCCCGCGCTGGGCGTGGCGGGCGCGTTCGGCGTCGCGATCGCCGTCCGGCAGGCCGCCCGCGAAGGCTGGGACGGCGCCCGGCTCGACGCGGCGATCGCCCGCGTCCGCGAGGCCCGCCCCACGGCGGTGAACCTCGCCGCCGGAGTCGACCGCGTCCTGCCGTTCGTCGCGCAGGGCGTGGACGCGGTCGTGGCCGAGGCGCAGGCCATCCTGGACGAGGACGTCCGCGGCAACCGCGCCATCGGGGCCTTCGGCGCAGACTGGATCCTCGACCAGCTGGGCGCCGACCGGCCGCTCCGCGTCCTCACGCACTGCAACGCCGGAGCGCTCGCGACGGCCGGGTGGGGCACGGCGCTCGGCGTCGTCCGGGAACTGCACGGCCGGGGCCGCGTCGAGATCGTCTACGCGGACGAGACGCGCCCGCTCCTCCAAGGCGCGCGGCTGACCGCATGGGAGCTCGACCAGGCCGGGATCCCGTGCGTCGTCCAGGCGGACGCCGCGGCGCCGAGCACGATCCTGCGCGGCCTCGCCGACGTCGCCGTCATCGGCGCCGACCGGATCGCCGCCAACGGCGACACCGCCAACAAGATCGGCTCGGTCGGGGTCGCGCTGGCGTGCGCGGCGGCCGGGATCCCGCTGGTCGTGGCCGCGCCGTGGAGCACCGTCGACCTGGCCGTCCCGGACGGCGCCGCGATCCCCATCGAGGAACGTCCCGCCGAGGAGGTCCTGACCTGGGGCGGCGCGAGGACCGCCCCAGGCGGGGTGGGCGCGTTCAATCCCGCGTTCGACGTCACCCCCGCCCGCCTCGTGACCGCGCTGGTCACCGAGACGGGCGTGCTGGAGGTGTCGGCGGGCGCGACCCCGTCGGCCGCGTCCGCGCGGTCAGCCGTCGCCGCGCGGCGATAGCGTGCGGGTCGCCGCCCGCAGGCTGCGGTACAGCCGGGCCTCGTACTCCTGCGCGGCCTCGACGTCCTCGTCGACGAACAGCGCGTCGTACAGCGCGGGGAGCCGCTGCGTGGCGTAGCCGGTGTCGAGCCCGGGCGCGTAGATCTGGTGCTTGTACCACGGGCGGCCGGGCAGGCCCGCGTCCGTCAGCAGGTCCCGCTCGGTCTGCATGATCTTGGCGTTGAGCCTGCGGAACGCGTCCGTGTCGCCCTCGCGCAGGGCTTCCTTCGCGCGTGCCTGCAACGCCTGCGCCGCCTCCTGCCACGCCTCGGCCTGCTCAACGCTGCGGGACACGTCCACGACCACCTTCCCCAGCCGCTTGCGCTGCTCCTCGGTGAAGGCGGCGAGGTACTGTGCCGTCTCCGCCGCGTAGGGCCGGTACCCGAGCGCGACGACGTCGGCGTTCGCGAGCCGCAGCGCCGCGATGCCGGCCAGCCGCGACATCGCCGTGTGGTACTCCCAGGTCGGGTCACCGAAGTTGGACATCCAGTAGTTGTCGTCGCATGCGCAGTGGTACTGGCCGGCGCTGCCGGGCGTGGACGAGCCCAAGTCCATGGCCGGGACGCCGTACCGCTGGAAGAACGCCTGGAAGTCCGAGCCGCCGCCGATGCGGTCGATCGGCGTTTCGCCGTCGTTCTGCTTCTTCCACGCCTCGTACAGGGTGCCGTCCGTGCCGGGCCACTGGACCTCCTTCGTCGCGTCGATGACGGACTGGTCCAGGGCCGGGGTCGTCGCCGGGCCGAAGTGCGAGCCTCCGGCGCCGTCCATGTTCAGGTACGCGACCGCGTTGCGGAGCTGCCCGGCCCGCTCCTCGGCGTACTCGGTCGAACCGAACAGGCCGTACTCCTCACCGTCCCAGGTGGCCAGGACGATGGTGCGCTTGGGCCGCCACCCCTTCTTCAGCAGCGTGCCCAGGCCGCGCCCTATCTGGAGCACGTTCTCGGTACCGGAGAGGTTGTCGCTGCTTCCGTACGTCCAGGAGTCGTGGTGGGCGCCCACGATGACCTCCTGCTTGGGGCGCTCGCTGCCGGGGATGCGCACGATCACGTCCCACAGCGGGCGCACCTCGAAGGTGTTCTCCAGGTCCAGGTGGACCTGCGTCCCGCCCGGCCCGAACCGGTACGGGAACGGCAGGCCGCCCTGCCATTCCTTCGGGACCTCCGCGCCCTTCAGCGCGCGCAGCAGCGGCTCGGCCGCCCCGTAGGAGATCGGCGTCGTCGGGACGAGGCCCTTCAGCATCGGCGCCTGCGACGGCGGGATCCGGCGCGCGCCCTTCACCGCGGGCCAGCCGGGCGTCTGCGGGTCACCGGCGGCGAGCTGGATCTGCGCGATGCTGCCGCGCTGGATGCCGTCCGGCGCCCGCCACGGCCCCTTCGGGTACACCTCGCCCCTGGTGAAGCCGTCGTCGGCGGGGTCGGAGTAGATGAGCACGCCCTTGGCGCCGTGCTTCGCCGCCTCGCGCGGCTTGACGCCGCGGAACACGGCCCCGTACCGGGCGAGGACGATCTTCCCCTCGACGGAGATGCCCCGCTTCTCCAGCAGCGCGAAGTCCTCCGGCCGCCCGTAGTTGGCGTAGACGACCTCGCCCCGGACGTCACCCGACGGCGACAGCCCGTTGTGCCCCGGGATGACGTCGTCGTAGTGCTTCTGCCAGGGCTGCTTCTTCTCCTTGACCGGCAGCGTCCGCCGGTCCGGCGCGGTCATCTCCACTTCCACGCGCTTCGGCATCGAGAGGTAGGCGTAGTAGGTCTTGATCTCGGGCTTGAGCCCGTACGACTCGAAGTGCTTGACGATGCGCTGGACGCGCCGCCAGTCGCCGCTCGTCGTGGTGAGCCCCGGCTCGCGCGCCAGCTCGGCGTCCAGATCGCGCGCCACCTCCGGGGACGGGACGGAACTGAACGCCTTCTCGTACTGCCGCTGCCATTTCGCGTTAGCGGCGGTGAAACCGGGGATCGGATCCTTCCCGGCCGCCGTCGGCGCCGGTGCGGCGGTGGCGGGAAGCGCGGAGAGGGTGAGGGACAGGGACACGGCGGAGGCGGCCAGCGCCGCCAGTGCCTGGGTTCGGGAGCGGAACACCAGGGATACCTCCGAGTACGGTCGGTGCGGGTGCGCCCGGACCGTACGTCGGGCCCGCGCCAAGATCTAGATCGCCTGCCGGATCCGGCCATCCTGTCGGCGGGATCGGCCATCATGGTGACCGTGCCGACCTCCCCGACGCCCGACGCCGCGCCGCGTCCGGCGGAGCTTGACGCGGTCTTGGAAAGGATCACCTACGCCAACGAGGACACCGGCTACACCGTCGCCCGTGTCGCGACCGCCAAGAGCGGCAGCGACCTGCTGACCGTCGTCGGGGCGCTGCTGGGCGCGCAGGTGGGGGAGAGCCTGCGCCTGGTCGGACGGTGGCGCTCGCACCCCAAGTACGGCAAGCAGTTCGAGGTCGACTCCTACACGACCGTCCTTCCGGCGACGATCCAGGGCATCCGCCGCTATCTCGGCTCCGGGATGATCAAGGGGATCGGGCCGGTGATGGCCGACCGGATGGTCGGCCACTTCGGCACCGACATCCTCCGCATCATCGAGGAGGAGCCGGAGCGGCTCGTCGAGGTCCAGGGCCTCGGCCCCAAGCGGACGAAGCGGATCGGCGAGGCGTGGGAGGAGCAGAAGGCCATCAAGGAGGTGATGGTCTTCCTCCAGGGCGTCGGGGTGTCGACGTCTCTGGCCGTCCGCATCTACAAGCAGTACGGCGACAGGTCGATCGACACCGTCCGGAAGCAGCCCTACCAGCTCGCGTCCGACGTGTGGGGCATCGGGTTCAAGACGGCCGACACGATCGCGCAGGCCGTCGGCATCCCGCACGACAGCCCCGAGCGGATCAAGGCGGGCCTCCAGTACACGCTGTCGGAGGCCGCCGACGACGGCCACTGCTTCCTGCCGGAGCCGAACCTCGTCACGGCCGCGGAGAAGATCCTCGGCGTCGGGCGTGAGCTGATCGTCCCGGCGCTGGACGAGCTGGCCCGCGACGAGGGCGTCGTCCGCGAGCCCATCCCCGGCGAGGGCGAGGACGCCGCGACGATCCCCGCCGTCTACCTGGTGCCGTTCCACCGCGCCGAACGCTCCCTCGCCCGCGGCCTCCTGGAACTGCTCGACGCGCCCACCGACAGGCTCAAGGCGTTCGCCGACGTCGACTGGGGCAAGGCGCTGCCGTGGCTGCGGCAGCGCACCGGCCAGGAGCTGGCCCCCGAGCAGGAGGAGGCGGTCAAGCTCGCGCTGACGTCCAAGGTGTCGGTGCTGACCGGCGGGCCCGGCTGCGGCAAGAGCTTCACCGTCCGGTCGGTGGTGGAGCTGGCCGCCGCGAAGAAGGCGAAGATCGTCCTGGTGGCGCCGACCGGGCGGGCCGCCAAGCGGCTCGCCGAGCTGACCGGGCACGAGGCCGCGACCGTCCACCGGCTCCTCCAGCTCCAGCCCGGCGGCGACCCCAAGTTCGACCAGGACAACCCCCTCGACGCCGACCTGGTCGTGGTCGACGAGTCGTCCATGGTCGACCTCATCCTCGCGAACAAGCTCGTCAAGGCGATCCCGCGCGGCGCGCACCTGCTGCTCGTCGGGGACGTCGACCAGCTCCCGTCCGTCGGCGCCGGGGAGGTGCTCGCCGACCTGCTCGGCGCCGAGGTGATCCCGCGCGTGCGGCTCACGAAGATCTTCCGGCAGGCGCAGCGGTCCGGGATCGTCGTCAACGCGCACCGCGTCAACTCCGGCGACCATCCGCAGACGCACGGCTTCCCCGACTTCTTCCTGTTCCCCTGCGACGAGCAGGACGAGGCCGCCGAGCTGACCGTGGACGTCGTCGCCAACCGCGTCCCGCGCAGGTTCGGCCTCGACCCGCGCCGCGACGTCCAGGTCCTCACCCCGATGCACCGGGGCGCCGCCGGGGCAGGGGAGCTGAACGCCCGGCTCCAGGAGGCCCTCACCCCGCACGACGACGCGCGCCCCGAACGCCGCTACGGCGGCCGCGTGTTCCGCGTCGGCGACAAGGTCACCCAGCTGCGCAACAACTACGACAAGGGCGAGGCCGGGATCTTCAACGGCACCGTCGGCGTCGTGACCTCCGTATCGCTGGAGGAGCAGTCGCTGACCGTCCTCACCGACGAGGACGAGAGCGTCGGCTACGCCTTCGACGAGCTGGACGAGCTCACCCACGCCTACGCCATCACGATCCACCGCTCGCAGGGCAGCGAGTACCCGGCCGTCGTCATCCCGCTCACCACCGGCGCGTGGATGATGCTGCGCCGCAACCTCCTCTACACGGGCATCACCCGCGCGAAGAAGCTCGTCGTGCTGGTCGGGTCACGCCGGGCGCTCGCCGCCGCCGTCCGCACCGCGGGCGCGGGCCGCCGCCACACCGCCCTCGCGCACCGGCTCTCTCAGCGGTAACGAGCCAGCTCCCAGGGGGCGTGGGCGATCTCCCATGGTGGCGAGCCCGCCGTGCCCGTCCGGCGCGGCGCTGAACCACTACTTGATCAACAGAATGAAATTTCACAAATCAAGCGGGCCGTCAGTAATTGTTGACATGGCTTTCGGGGGTGTTTTCACAATTGGGGGCCCGCCCGCCGGACGATCACCAGAGGAATGGACCATGCCCCGACACGCTCCCGCGCCCGGAAGATTCGCCCCCGCCTTCCGCCGTCCCGTCCTCGCCATGGCCGCGGCGCTCGCGGCCGGGCTCCTGACCGTCGCGACACCCTCCGCATCTGCGGCGGCCACGTCCGGGAACGGCCTCTGCGAGGCGGGCTATGTGGGCCTGACCTACGACGACGGCCCCACCCCCGAGTACACCCTCCCGCTCCTTTCCGCCCTCCGCGAGAACGGCGTCCGGGCCACCTTGTTCAACATCGGCGAGAAGGCGGAGAAGAACCCGGAACTGGTCGCCGCCGAGAAGAAGGCCGGCATGTGGATCGCCAACCACAGCTGGTCGCATCCGAACCTGACGCGGCTCCCGGAGGAGGAGATCGAGTCCGAGCTCGGCCGCACCCAGGACCTCCTTGAGGAGATCACCGGGACGGTGACGACGCTGTTCCGGCCCCCGTTCGGGAGCACGGACGCCACCGTCAAGGGCGTCGCCGAGAGCCTCGGCATGACCGAGATCATCTGGGACGTCGACACCCGGGACTGGAGCGGCAGGTCGGCCGAGGAGATCGTGGAGGAGGCCGTCACCGTGCAGAGCGGCGAGATCATCCTCATGCACGACGGCTATCCCGCGACGATCGAGGCCATCCCGGCGATCGTCGAGAACCTGCGCAGCCGCGACCTGTGCCCCGGCATGATCTCGCCGACCACAGGTAAAGCCGTGGAGCCGGCGGACGACCCCATCAGTCCTTGATGGTCAGGGTCGTGAGGCGGAGGCCGGTGAAGGCTCCGGCGGTGACGCCGCGGACGCGTTCGGACCACACCAGGTGGTCGTGGCGGGACCACAGCGGCATCGCCGGCATGTCCCGCAGCATGGCGGTCTCGGCGAGCCGCGCCGGGATCACGCCGTCGTCCGCGGACGCCGCGCGCTCCGCCTCGGCGACCAGGCCGGTCGTGTAGTCGTCGTCGAAGCCGGTCCCGGCGTCCAGCAGCGGCGCGAGCGCGGCGACGGGCGCGGGGTAGGCGGCGGTGGTGTGCACGACGAACGGGCCGTCCACCTTGCGGTCGGCCAGGGCCTCGGCCAGGCCGGTGACGGGGTGCGGGCGCGCGTCGAGCTTGAGTTCCTGACGGAGCTGCTCGGCGACGGTCCTCACCCACGCGTCGTCGCCCCGGTTCGCCTCGTACCAGAGGTTCACCGGCCCGGCCAGCCCGCCCGCGTCGGCCAGCGCGGCGACCGCGGCCTTCGCGTCGTGCAGGCACAGGCGGCACTGCCCGTCGCGGCGGCCGGGGAGGATGCCGGGCGCGACGAGCGCGTCCGCGGGCGAGTACTGGTGGCCGAGCGGCCCCTCGGTCACGGCGGGCCGGTCGATCGCCATCGACAGCGCCTGCCGGACGGTCGGCGACGCGAGCCGCTTCTCCCAGCCGGGAAACGCCAGGTAGGTCACGTGCCGTCCGGGGACGGCGAGGTGGCGCTCGCCGAAGTCGGCGTCCATCGACTCGTGCCGCTCGGCCGGGACCTGCGTGGCGACGTCGAGCTCCCCGGCCTCGGCGGCGGCGTACTGGCTGCGCGCGTCCGGCATCTGCTTGACCACGACGGAACGCCCGCCCTTCACGGGCGCGAGCACGATCTCCTGCGCGCTTCGCGACCTCAGCCGGAACGGGCCGTTGCCCACGGGCGCGCGCCCGTATGACGCCCAGTCCCGCGAGGTCAGGACGCTCTCGGGCAGCGGGAAGAACGCGGGGTCGCCGAGCAGCGCCGGGAACCCGGCCAGCGGGCGGTCGAGCGTCACCTCGAACGTCCGGTCGTCCTTCACCTTGACGCCGGGGATGCCGTCCGCGCCTCGCTCGGCCCCCTTGATGCGGGCGACGTCGGTGAACAGCCGCGCCCCGGCCCAGCCTTCGCGCAGGACGGCCGTCCAGGCGCCGGTGAAGGAGCGGGACGTGACGGGCGTGCCGTCCTGGAACGTCGCGCCGGGCCGGAGCCGGATCGTCCAGACCTTCCGGTCCGGGCTGGTGATCGACTCGGCGGCGGCGTTCGCGGGCGCGCCCGTCTTCGGGTCGAAGGCGACCAGGCCCGTCCACACCGCGTTCGCGATCATGCGGCCGGTCGTGTCGCGGACGTCGCCGGGCAGCAGCGTCGCCGGGGCCGCCGCGCCGACCGAGATCCGCGGGTCGTCCGGGCCGCTCGCCGCCCGGAGCGCCGCGATCGGCGCCAGCAGGACCACCACGGCTCCGGTGACCAGAGCCGCGGTGCGGGTGGAGCTCTTCAAGGGCCTCTCCCGGGAGCAGGGCGGGGACGCACGGGAGGGTACGGCAGGACGACAGGTCCGACCAGTCCTTACGGTGCTGAGTCCATTTCGTGATGCGCGTCCCTGTTGATCAACGTTCCGGGCTCGTTCACACTGGCGCCTGAGATGATCACTCCTTGGAGGTGCGATGGCTCCCCGCACATCCGTTCCCGTCAGGCGCCTGCTCCAGGGCTGCGGCGCGGTCGCGACGGCCGCCGTCCTGATGGCCGGGACCGCCGCGGCATGCCCGCCCGAGCCGCCCGGCGCCCGGACGGCGACGTCCGCGTCGGAGGGTGAGGGCACCGGTGGCGGACGGCACGCCGGGCACTACCACCGGGCGACCGCCGCGAAGACGGAGTCCGAGGCGATCAAGGGCGTGCGGCGCGTCGGCGGGGTGACCGACGCCAAGGGCGCGATCTCGCTGATGTTCATCGACTACGGGCACGGCCGGCACAAGCGGACGATCATGTACGCGACCGGCGAGTTCGGGCTGAAGGCCTACGACGTCTCCGCCGACCCCCGCTCGCCCAAGCTGGTCGGGCAGCTGAACATGCCCGGCATGTGGGAGACCGAGGACACCGACTACGACCCCGAGCGGAAGATCATCTACCTGTCGCGGGACCCGCGCGCGTTCGGCGGCGACACCAAGACCGGCGAGTCCGGCATCTACGTCGTGGACGCGTCCAAACCGGAGAACCTGCGGCACATCACCTACGTGAAGGTCCCGGCCGGGCACACCACCACCTGCGTCAACGACTGCAAGTACCTGTGGACGGGCGGCCCCGCCAAGGCGGACTGGATGCCCGCGGACTGGGGCGGGCGCCCCGTCTGGGTCACCGACGTCCGCGACCCGGCCAAGCCGAAGGTGTACGAGAAGCCCATCGACACCGGCCGCAACGACGGCAAGACCGACTACACGCACGACATCCAGGTCGACTCCGACGGCGTCGCGTGGGCGTCCGGGCGCGGCGGCGTCCGCGGCTACCACACCTCCGGCAAGCACTACGACCCGGTGGCGAAGAAGTGGCGCAGAGCGACCGCCTACGACCCGGTCCCGTTCGCGGGCGGCGGCCTCGACGAGGCCACCACCAACTCCACCTTCATGCACAACAGCTACCGCGCCACCGGCCGGACCCGGAACCAGGCCGCCGACCCGCGCAGGTGGGGCAACGGCAAGCTGATCTACGTCACCGAGGAGACCTTCAACGACGGCTGCGCCAACGACGGGCTGCTCGTCATCGCGTCGCTGGAGGGCTCCTACCGGGGTGAGGGCTGGCGCTCCACCCCGCAGGACCCGTTCCGGCTGCGCACCGTCGGCACGTGGGGCGTCGCGGGCAAGGAGGGCAGCGACCCGAAGAGCCTGGACTGCTCGGCGCACTACCTCGACGTCCGGGACGGCATCGTCGTCCAGTCGTTCTACGCGCAGGGCACCCGGTTCCTGGACGTCCGCGACCCGACGAACCCGCGCCAGGTCGCCTACTACCGCCCGGCGGACGCCTCCTCCTGGCAGCCGTACTGGCATGGCAAGTACGTATACGTCGCCGACAACACGCGTGGCGTCGACGTGCTGGAGCCGACCTTCCGCTGACCGGCCCCAGCTGAGGTCCATCCGCGCAGAGGCCCGTTCCTGACCCCCAGGGGGCAACCCCTCAGGAACGGGTCTCTGCCTTGCGTCCGGCCTCGAGGCGCCAGGGGCCTTCGTCAGCGCCGCCGCCAGTAGTCCTCGCCGGACTCGCGGGCGGACCGCTCGGCCGCGCCCGCGGCGGACCCGGCGGCCCGGCGGAGCTGGTGCCCGGCCCGCTGGACGGCCCGGACGGGACGCGCGGGCAGGTGCCGGGACGCGCCGCGGTGCCGCCGCCAGTGCTCGCGGGCGCGGGCCCGGTGCTCGACGCGCAGGTTCTCGATCAGCCGGTCGACGTCCATGGTCACCTCGCCGTACAGCGGCCACGGGTCCCCGGCCACGGCCCGCTCGTGCAGCCTGCGGGCGAGCCGGGCGCGGCGCTCGCGGGCGACGTCCACGCGGACCTCCAGCTCGTGCTCGGCGAGGAACGGCCGCGCGTCGCGGGTCAGGTCGGCGCGCGCCAGCCGGCCGTACGCGGCGACGCTGGCGGCGATCCCGGCGAGGGCGTCGCCGAGTTCGCGGCGCAGCGACCCGTCGGTCAGCAGCCGCCCCCGCTCCCCGAGCCGCTCGTCGTCGGCGAGCGCCCGGGTCAGGCCGCGCAGCGACAGCGTGAAGTGCTCCATCGTCTCCATGGCGTTGCGCAGCGCGACGCCCGCGTCGATGAGCCGCCGCGCCCGGGTCCGCGGGTTCAGCCGGACGCTCTCCTCGGCCGCGCCGAGCTCCTGGTCGGCGCGGCCGATCTCGCGGGCGAGCCGCTCGGCGCCGTCCTGCCAGCGGGCCGCCTCGTGGCCGGTCCGCTCGCCGCGCAGCCCGTCGGCGATCTCCTCGATCAGCGCGCGCAGCTTCTCGGTGACGTCCTGGACGGCCTCCTCCGCCGGGCGGACCCGCACCGACGGCGCGAGCAGCGTCGCGGCCAGCCCGGTGGCGGCGCCGATCAGCGTCTCCAGGACCCGCTCGGCGGCGCCGCTCTCGCTGGCCGCCCCCAGCGCGAAGATCAGCATCGCGGAGATCGGCGCCTCCAGGACGTGCTCGCGCAGCCGCAGCACGTGCCCGATGACGAGCGCGGCGAGGATCGTCAGGCCGAGCGTCCACCAGGAGAACCCGATGGTGCTCGCGGCCATCACCGCGACCAGCACCCCCGAGGTGACGGCGGCGACCCGCAGGACGCTCGCCCTGATCGTCTGGTAGACGGAGAACTGGACGACGAGCAGCGCCGTCAGCGGCGACAGCAGTGGCTTCGGCCCGCCCTCGGGCAGCAGCTGCAGGGCCAGCACGTAGGCGGCCACGGCGGTGATCGTCAGCCGCGCGATGCGGTACCCGTCGGAGCGCGCCTCCCGGCGGACGATCGCGCGATCGGCCCGCCGGGTCCGGCGGAACCGATCGGCTCGGCGGCGGAAGAACCCGGACGACATGCCGGACGTCCTTCCCGAAACTCGGCAATGCCTCGGCAAAGCCGCTGAAAGCGAGATAGATCACCCGGAGATGATCAGCTGCGGCGGCGGGCGCGGAAGGCGGCGACGTTCGTCCGGTTCGCGCAGGACTCGGAGCAGAAGCGGCGCCGCCCGGCCCGGGAGGTGTCGGCGTACACGCGGTCGCAGCCGTCGGCCGCGCAGACGCCGGTCCGGGTGAGCCCGTGCTCGACGATCAGCTCGGCGAGGTTCATCAGCGTCGTCGCGCGGAACCGGTCCGGGAGCCGGGACGACGGCGGCGCGTAGTGCATGTGCAGGCCGTGCGGCTCGTGGTCGGCGAGGTGGGGGTGCATCGGGACCTGCAACAGGAGCCGGTTGAGCAGGGCCATCGCGTCCTCCACCCGCTCGGCCTCGAAGAACGGCCGCAGCGTCCGGCCCCAGATGCGGAAGTCGGGGGCGTCGTCGTCCCGGAACTGCCGCCAGAAGAACTCGTTCTCGCGCAGGATCCGGCGCAGCGCGTCGGCGGAGTCGTCACCGCCGGTGCTGGTGACGGCGTTGACCAGCGCCGCCGCGGCGGCCACCCCGTGGCTCTTGTATCCAGTGATCCGCATTGCCGTGGCCTCCGGTGGCATGCCATGCTGTAAACGACATCCTAATTACAACCCTTACAGACTTCCATGGGGATGTGCGCGGTGGAGGAATGCCCACGCTGTGGCTGGCCCGAGTCCGAGGCGTACGAGGTGCTCTCGCGCCACCTGACGTCGGAGGGCGTGGTGACCTACACCCGCTGCGCCTGCGGCGAAGTCCAGGTGCGGGTGCGGCGGTTCGAGCCGAGCCGGGCGGCGCCTGCGCATCGGCCGCGTCCTAGTGGCGCCAGCGGGTGACGGCGGCGATCTCCTCCGGCGACGCGCCGTCCAGCAGCGCGATCTCCCCGCGCCGGACCGCCGACACGGTGTCGGTGACGGCCTCGCCGAGCGCGTCCCGCAGGACGGTGTCCGCCTCGAACGCCGCGACCGACTCCGCCAGCGTCGCGGGCAGCCGCTCGATCCCCCGGGCCGCGCGCTCCTCCTCCGGAAGCGACGCCGGGTCGACCTCGACCGGCTCCGGAAGCCTCAGGTCGGCGCCGAGCCCGTCGCGCCCTGCGGCGAGCAGCGCGGCCAGCAGCAGGTACGGGTTGGCGGCCCCGTCCAGGCACTTGACCTCCAGGTTCGCCGCGCGCGACTGCTCGCCGTCCGCGCCGGTGACGAACCGCAGCGCCGCCTCCCGGTTCTCCAGCCCCCAGCACGCGAACGCGCCCGCCCAGTGCGACGGGACGAGCCGCAGGTAGCTCGCCACCGCCGGCGCCCCGACCGCCAGCAGCGCGGGCAGCCGGCGCAGGATCCCGGCGGCGAACGCCTCACCGGCGGCCGTCATCCCGTACGGCCCGTCGCCGCCCGCCATCGCGTTCACCGCCCCGGACGACCCGTTCTCCTTCCACAGGCTCAGGTGAACGTGCGCGCCGTTGCCGACCGAGTCCGCCTCGACCTTCGGGGAGAACGTGGCGGCCAGGCCGTGCGCCATCGACACCGCCCGGATCGTCTCCCGCACCAGCACGGCGGTGTCGGCCGCGCCGACCGGGTCCTCCGCCGTGACCGACACCTCGTACTGCCCGGCCGCGTACTCGGGGTGCAGCTGCGCGACGGCGACCCCGGTCTCCTTCAGCGCGGACAGGACGTCCCGCAGGTATCCGGCCAGCTCCGTGACCCGCGTCATCCCGTACGCCGGGCCGCGGCACGCCGGGACGAAGCCGTCCCCGCCGCCCTTCGGCCCGTCCCGCAAAGACACCGCCCATTCGATCTCGACGGCGGCCTTCACCGACCAGCCGCCCTCCGCGAGCCGCTCGGTCTCGCGGCGCAGCAGCGCCCGCGTGTCCAGCGGGTGGACGCCGCCGTCCTGCGCGTACCGGAGCGCGGGCGCGTGCGCCCAGCCCGGCAGCGCCGACATGATGCGGAGGCGGCCGAGGTCCGGGTGGAGCCGCAGGTCACCGGCCGGGCCGCCGATGTGCTTCCCGGACGTGATCGAGTCGTCCAGCAGGAACACGTCGAACACCGGCGACATCCCGACGCCCCAGGTCGCCGCGTGCTCCAGCCGCTCCACCGGGACGGTCTTGGTCCGCGTGATCCCGCTGACGTCCACCCAGGTGAGCGCGACGGCCACGATGTCCTGCCCGGCCAGCCGCCGGGCGGTCTCGGCCGCCCGCCTGCCGAGCCGGGCACGGGCGTGCGCGTCCAGGCTCTGCCCGGCGGTGACGATCTCAGGGGTCTGTTCCACGGTGCTGGCTCCCGATCGGAGTGGCGTCGGCGTGACGGGGCGACGAGTGACGTCCCGCACAGGCATCGTAGGGAGATCATCCCCTCTCAGGGAGGAGACGGGCCGTGCTGGAATTCCTGGAGTCGCTGCCGCTGGCCGACCACCACTGCCACGGCGTCCTCGACCGCGACCTGGACCGCGCCGGGTTCGAGGAGCTGCTGACAGAGGCGGACTCCGCGGGCCCGCCGGGCGTCAGCATGTTCGACACGCAGGTCGGGTTCGCGCTGCGGCGCTGGTGCCCGCCCGTCCTGGGCCTGGACGCGCACGCGGAACCGGACGCCTACCTCGCCCGCCGCGCCGAGCTGGGCGCCGCCGAGGTGAACCGCCGATTCCTGGACGCCGCCGGGCTGGACGCCCTGTGCGTGGACACCGGGTACACGCCGCAGTCGCTCCTGGACCCGCCCGAACTCGGACGTCTCGCGGGCGCGTCGGCGCACGAGATCGTCCGGCTGGAGAGCGTCGCAGAGCAGGCCGCGGCGTCCGGCGTCGACGCCGCGCGCTTCGCCGACGAGGTCCGCGCCCGCGTCCAGCGGCACGACGCGGTCGGCGCGAAGTCGATCGCCGCGTACCGGGCCGGGCTGGAGCTGTCGGGCGACCGCCCGTCCCCGGCGGAGGTCACGGCGGCGGCCGGACGCCTCATGAGGTCGGACGCACCGCGCGTGCACGACGAGGTCCTGCACCGCTTCCTCGTCTGGTGCGCGGTCGACGCCGGGCTGCCGGTGCAGTTCCACGTCGGGCTCGGCGACGTCGACGCCGACCTGCGCCGCGGCGACCCGCTGCTGCTCGTCGAGCTGCTGCGCGCGATGGACCCCGTGCCCGCGATGCTCCTGCACAACTATCCGTTCCACCGGAACGCGGGCTACCTCGCCCAGGTGCTCCCGAACGTGTACGTCGACGCGGGCCTCGCGACCCACAACCTCGGGCACCGCTCGCCCGTGCTGATCGCCGAGTTGCTGGAGCTCGCGCCGTTCGGGAAGGTGCTTTACTCGTCGGACGCGTTCGGGCTGGCCGAGCTTTTCCACCTGGGCGCGCTGCTGTTCCGGCGCGGCCTCGCGGGCTTCCTCGCCGGGGGAGTGGAGGACGGCGCCTGGACGGCCCGGGACGCCGAACGCGTCGCGGGCCTGATCGCGTCCGGCAACGCCCGCCGCGTGTACGGGATCTGAGAACCCGAGGGGGATGCGTCATGGCAGCACGGGAACGGCTGCTCGTCATCGGGGGCGACGCGGCGGGGATGAGCACCGCGTCCCAGGCCCGCAGGCTCCGGGGCGCCGACGACCTGGAGATCCTCGTCGTCGAACGCGGGCATCACGTGTCCTATTCGGCGTGCGGCATCCCGTACTACGTCGGCGGCGTGGTCGAGGAGCTCGACGACCTCATCGCCCGCACGCCCGCCCAGTTCCGCGACCGCGACATCGACGTGCGGCTGCGCACCGAGGCCGTCGAGATCGACGTGTCCGGCGGACGGGTCCGGGTACGCGACCACGAGAGCGGCGGCGAGCGCTGGGAGCCCTACGACCACCTCATGGTCGCGACCGGCGCCGTCCCCGCACGGCCGCGCCTGCCCGGTGCGGACGCGCGCGGCATCCACGGCGTCCAGATCCTCGACGACGGCATCGGCATCCGCCGCGTCCTCGAACGGGACAGGCCGCGGCGCGCGGTCGTGGTCGGCGGCGGCTACATCGGCCTGGAGATGGCCGAGGCGATGGTGATGCGCGGCCTGGAGGTGTCCATCGTGGACGCCGCCGACCAGCCCATGCGGACCCTCGACCCCGACATGGGCGCCGTCATCGCCGACGCGATCCGCGACATCGGCGTGGAACTGCACCTCGGGGAGCCGGTCGAGGCCTTCGACACCTCCCCCGACGGGCACGTCACCGCCGTCCGCACCGCGAACGGGACGCACCCCGCCGACATCGTCGTCCTCGGGCTCGGCGTGCGCCCGGCGTCCGACCTGGCCCGCGCCGCCGGGATCGAGACCGGCCCGACCGGCGGCATCGTCACCGACCGCCGGATGCGCACCCGCACCGACCGGGTCTGGGCCGCGGGCGACTGCGTCGAGACCCGGCACCTCGTCTCCGGCGCCCCCGTCGCGATCGCGCTCGGCACGCACGCCAACAAGCAGGGCCGCGTCGCCGGGATCAACCTCGGCGGCGGCTACGCCACGTTCCCCGGCGTCGTCGGCACCGCCGTGTCGAAGATCTGCCGGATCGAGGTCGCGCGGACCGGGCTGAACGAGCGCGAGGCCGCCGCCGCCGGGTTCGCCACGCTGAGCGCGGCCGTCGAGTCCACCACCCGCGCGGGCTACCACCCGGGCGCCACCATGATGCGGACCAAGCTGATCGCCGAGCGCCGCTCGGGACGGCTGCTCGGCGCGCAGATCGTCGGCGAGGAGAACGCCGCCAAGCGCGTCGACGGCCTCGCGATCGCGCTGTGGAACGGCATGACCGTGGAGCAGATGACGGGCCTCGACCTCGGCTACGCGCCGCCGTTCTCGCCCGTCTGGGACCCGGTCCTCATCGCCGCCCGCAAGGCCGCCGAGGCCGTCGAACGCGACATGACCGGCTAGTCGGCGGCCTACCCGGCGGCTAGGCGAAACGGCTGCTCGGGACCGGGCCGGGGGAGCGGACCGCGTCCCGGGGGCCGGTGAGCCACCGCCCGGAGACCGCCCGCGTGAATTCGGCGAGGGCCTCGTCGGGGTCGGGCGGTGTGGCACCGTCGCCCTCGTCGTCCTCCGGGACGGCCCGGACGATCTCGTCCGCCAGCTCCTCCGCGGGCCGCTCGTCCGCCGGGACGGTCTCGGTCTCGCCCTCGGGCGTCACCCGAAGCTGCTCGCCCCACGGCGCGACGACGATCTGGTGCAGGAGGCCGGTGACGTCGGCGCTGACGGCGGGCGGATCCGTCCAGCAGGTGGCGCGCTCGAACAGGATCTGCCCCTCGGCGCGCTCCCGCAGCCAGTCCGCCTCGGTCTCGTTCAGGTCGTAGGCGACCACCAGGACGTCGGGGCGCCCGGGGGCGTACGGCTCCGCCGGGAGCCCGAGCACCTCCGCCGCCGCCAGCCCGAGGATCCGGCTCGACCGGTCCGGCAGGAGCCCGACCGACGCGGGCCGCCGTCCGGCCGCGTCCAGGATCACCCGCAGCCGGTCGAGGACCCGGCGGCATGTCGCGAAGCTGTCGGACATGTACGCGAAGCGCCCCGTCATCCCCTGGTCGAACCCGTACGGAGAGACCGTCGCCAGGATGCTGCCGCCGAGCGCGAAGTGCCAGCCCCGCAGAGCCTTGGAGTCCAGCGGGCCGGCGTCCCGCGCCGCGCGCGCCCTGGCGAGCATCCGCGCGAGCCGGTCACGGGCGGGCGCCCAGTCGGCGTCGTCCGGGACGGGCAGCGCCGTCGCCTCCCGGTCCGCCCGGACGAGATCCCCGGCCAGCAGCGCGTTGTAGGCGAGCAGGTACCGGGCGGGCCAGGGCTCCAGCGACACCACGCGCGGCTCCAGCGCGGCGACGGCCTCGGCGTGCCGGTTCTCCCGCTCCAGCGCCGAGACCAGCTCCATCAGCAGCGCCGGCTCGTCGGGCATCAGCTCCAGCGCCCGCCGCAGCGCCGGGATCGCCAGGAACGGCACGCCGCGCTCGATGCACGCGTACCCGAAGTCGTACAGCTCCTGCGGCCCCCGCGCGCGGACCATCGCGGCCGCCGCCTCCCGCATGTCGTCGAACCCGGACCGTGCCGCCGCGCCCTCCATGAGCCCCGCCACCTCGGCCAGGTCCATGTCGTCCGCGTTGAACCGCAGATGCCGGATGAGTCCGGCGATGTCCCCGTTGTCGAGAAGTGCCCGCGCTTCGCTCATGAGCGGCCACGCTACAACCGGCACTTGCCGAGATTCACGACATTTTCTAGGCGCGGCAGGTCAGCGGGCGCCCGCCGTTGAACTCGATCATGTCGTCGAGCGCGGCGACCAGGTCGATCGGCGCGCCGGGTTCGAGACCGTCCAGCTCGGCGTAGGCGCGGTGCAGGTTGCCGACGAGCCGCTCGGCGTCGGTCAGCTCCGCGAACGGCCCGAGATCGGCCTCCCGCGCGGCCTCCAGCGGCGCCAGCCCGGCCGCCTTCCCCGCCCGCGCCGTCGCCTGGACGAACCGGGCATACGCGACAACCCGATCGATCAGCTCCGGCCCCGCCACCGGCCCGTGCCCCGGGACGATCACCTCCGCGTCCAACGGCGCGACGACCTCCTCCAGCACCTTGATCGCACCGGCCACCGACCCCTGCATCAGGAACGGCGTCCCGCCGTTGAACAGAAGATCCCCGCAGAACAGGACCCGCCGATCGGGAATCCAGACGATCGAGTCATTCGTCGTATGCGCGGGCATCCCGACATGCCGGACCTCGCACCGCAGATCGTCCACCCAAAGGGTCACGCCATCGCGGTAGGTAAGGAACGGCGGCTCAAGCTCGACCGCGCCCCAGTCGACCTTCGTCCAGAACGGCTCGTCGAACGGCTTGCCCCACGCGATCGCGCCCGCCCGCGTCTCCTCGTGCCCGACGACGGTCGCGCCGGAGAACAGGTAGTTGCCGAACGTGTGATCGCCATGATGATGCGTGTTGACCAGCGTCCGGACAGGCGCCCCCGTGACCGACCGGATGGCCTCCAGATAGGCACGGGTCCTGCGCTCGGTGGAACAGGAATCGACACTGATCACGCCCCGCGCCCCGGCGAGGAAGCCGGTGTTGTTGATCCACCAGGTGCCGTCCGGCTGGACGTAGGCGAACACCCCGTCCGAGACCTCCTGCAACCGCGGGCTTCCGGGACCCTCGCCGGGTGCGTCGCTCATGGGACCCGGAGTCTAGGTCAGTACTCGAACTCGGGCACGGTCGTCACGACATGCGGCCGCGGGGAGCTCTCCCTGGCGGACGGCTCCTGCGAATGCGCCGACCGCAGCACCTCCCCGGCGCCGAGCACGGCCGCGTCGCCCGTCTCGTCCCCGATCCGGGCG
Organism: Actinomadura sp. 3N508; assembly: GCF_044326375.1. Taxonomy (NCBI): domain Bacteria; kingdom Bacillati; phylum Actinomycetota; class Actinomycetes; order Streptosporangiales; family Thermomonosporaceae; genus Actinomadura; species Actinomadura sp. 3N508. The sequence continues at coordinate 4,496 of NZ_JBIRAX010000004.1, read as the reverse complement.
GCCAGTCCGGTCCGCTCACGGATCAGCCGCTCCAGCCCCGGCAGCCGCGCAGAGCCCCCCGTCAGCGTGATCCCGACACTCAGCAGATCACCAGAGATCTCCGGAGAGCACCCCGCGAGCCCTTCACCGATCGCCTCGACGATCTCGGCCACCGGCCCGGCGATCGCCCGCCCGACGTCCACGGTCGTGAGAACCACCTCGCGCGGCATCCCCGTAGCGACATCGCGCCCGTGCACCACCGTCTGCCGCACCGGCCGCCGCCCGAGCGGCGGCACCGCCCCGACCGCCAGCTTCGCGGCCTCCGCCGCCGACACCGACAGCGCCACGTTCTGCTCCCGCCGCACCAGCGCCACGATGGCACGGTCCAACGCGGCCCCGCCGACATGCGCGGTATGGGACGTGACGAGCCCGCCGAACGCGATCACGCCGACATCGGTGACGTCCGCGCCGATGTCGGCGATGACCGCGACCTCGGGCCGCGCCGACGACGTCATGCCCATCCCGATGGCGGCGGCGATCGGCGTCGGCACCAGCGTGAGCCGCCGCGCGCCCGCCTGGTACGCGGAGAACTGCAGCGCCCGGTAGTGCACCGAACTCAGCCCGCTCGGCACCGTCATCACCAGCCGCGGCCGCGCCGTGTAATGGCGCCGGTGATGCTTGCGCACGAGGTGGCGCATCAGGTACTCGGCCTCATCGGTTTCGGTCGGCGCGCCCCTCCGAATCGGCCGGACGAGGGTCACGTCGGGATTGCGTCCCGCCATCTCCTGCGCCGACCCCCCGAGCGCGAGGATGCGCCCGGTCCGCCGGCATCGGGCGAGCAGCGACGGTTCCCGGCAGACGACGCCGCGGTCTCGGACATGCATCCGCACGGTGGCGCTGCCCAGGTCGATAGCGGTGTCCCGGCCCGCGAAGTCCCACATCGCGTTCCCTCCCAATCGCCCCGAAAGTCGCAAGAGCCCTGATGATGCCCGTGCGCCCGGTCCCGATGCCCACGCCGGAGTAAGCGAATGGCAACGTCCTAGCGATCAAGCACCCGAAATACCCGGAACGCCACCCACCCCCGCACACCAAACCGCCCACCAGTACCGCCCAGCCACCAAGAGATCATGTAGAGACGGTGTCAATCCCCGCCCGTTGGACGGGACCTACTCCCCGAGCCGGGCCAGGGCGCGGGACTCCCAGCAGTACAGATGCCCGACCCTCTGCTGAGCCACCAGATGGACCCGCGCGCCCCACAGCAACGCGCCCTCGGGACGGGGCGCGAGCGCGTCGATGACAGGCGTAGCGTCAGCATCGGTGTTGCTAAGCAGCGGAGATGTGCGGCGTCCACCCAGGCTGGTCGTCGAGCTGACGGGCGCGCACGGCGGCGGCCACCGCCTCACGGATGGGTCGCGCGGACCGGGTCGAGAGCTCGCGGCGACCTGATGCCGAGCATGACCCCGCAGTCATCACGCCGGCCTCGTCGTCGGAGGTCATATGGAGCCACTCGGCCGGGACCGGCTCCAGGCCGCTTCTTCCGCGCTAGCTGTGCGTGGCTCGATCTCTCGTGGGAGGCGCACCGGGGGTTCGCCACCGCCATGGGCGTCGAGGACGTCCATGGCGGTGGGCCTGGTGGTTAGTGGGGTTCGTGGCCTGGTGCTGTTAGTTCTTCTAGCGGGCCTACGTATTTTTCCCAGGCGTCCGGGTTGTCGGGTTTTGCCTTGTATCTCGGGCGGGGTTCTGGCTTGGTCTCTGTTGGTGGGGAGTCGTCGGGGAGGGTGGGTGATGTATCGGATGGTGGCGGAATGTCGGGGGTCCGCTGCTTATCTGGGGGCTTGTTGGCCACGCGTTCGTCGGAGCCCATCCGGTCGATTTTCTCGACGAGCTCCTTCACCGACGGCGACCACTCCTTGTAGGCGGGAGCGCCCGGGCGTACCGCGCCCGCGAATTGCTGCTTTCGGCGTGCGTTGAGCTTGTCGATTCTCACTCGCGCGCCGGTGTACGGGGCGTGCAGGTAGCGGTTCTTGCCGACGTAGAGCCCGACGTGGTTTCGGTTGCGGAAGAAGACCAGGTCCCCGGGCTTGAGGTCCTTCAGAGCCACCTTCCGCTTCACTTGGCGGTACTGCGCGTGGGTGACGCGGGGGAGATCGACGCCCGCCTTTCGCCACGCTGCCATCGCGAGGCCGGAGCAGTCGTAGCCGCCAGGGCCTTCCGCGCCCCACCGGTACGGCTTGCCGATCTGCTTGCGCGCGAACGCCAGGGCCTTGCTCGCGCCCTCGCGCTGCGACGCCTCGCGTGTGCGGTACCGGTCGTACGCCCGGACCTTCTTCAGCGTGGCGGAGTCGAGGTGCAGGCTCTTCAGCACCGTGGGATTGAGCGCGGCCAGCGCCTGCGAGCCCGTCGGGACCACCAGCGCGAGCCCGGCCACCGATACGGTGACGGCCGTCCGGAGCATTCTCTGTTTTCGGACGCCCGCCCGGGCACGGCCGGTATGGCCGACGGCTGTTCCGTTTCCGTGTGCGTGTCCTGCGGTGGACATTCGGGTGCTCTCCCGTTCCCTCGTCGTCCGGCCTTTCCGCCGGGGCAGGTGATCTCCCTGCCGAAGGTTCGGGTACCCGTTGATCGCGCCGTGATTTTTCCGAGCGTGCTGATTTTACATGATCATGAACTGGAATTAGCGGCGGCCTTTGGTGTCTTTGATCATGCGGTCAGATGGGCGAGCGATTTCAGCGGGACGGGCAGCCAGGCCGGGCGGTTCTGTGCCTCGTACCGCACCTCGTAGACGGCCTTCTCGAATTCGAAGGCGCGAATGAGCACCGAATGCGCCGCCGGGTCGGGGCCGCCCGCCGCCGCGTAGCCGCGGCAGAACGCGGCCCTGTTCCGCGCCGCCCACGCGTGCGCCCGCGTCTCCAGCCGGCCGCCGGGTTCGGGCGGAATCGTCCCGGGCTTGGCGATGAGGAAGCGGGCCGCGTACTCGAAGGAGCGCAGCATCCCGGCGACGTCCCGGAGCGGATGCGCGAGGGCGCGGCGCTCGTGTTGGGTGCGGGCGGGCTCGCCCTCGAAGTCGAGCAGCGTCCAGCCGCTTTCGGTGCGCAGGACCTGGCCGAGGTGGTAGTCGCCGTGGACGCGCTGGACCGGCAGCGGCTCCGCCTGCGCCGCGAGGTCGAGAAACGCTCCGGTGAGCGACTTGGCGTGCGGCGCCAGGCGGGGCACGGCGCGGCACGTCCCGGTCAGTTCGGCGTTCATGCGGGCGGCCATCGCGCGGACCTCGGCGGCGGGCAGCATCGTCACGCCGAACGCGTCCGCGAGCGCCCGGTGCACCTCGGCGGTCGCCGCGCCGAGCCGCTCGGCCTCGGCCGCGAAGTCGCCGCCGGCGGCGCTCGCGTCCAGCTCGGCCCACTCGCCCTCCCAGCCGGTGTCGCACGGCGGCGGGGTGTGCGCGAACCAGTCCCGGACGCTCGCGATCGCGAGGCTCCAGCCGTCCGCGCCTGTGTGCAGGTAGTCGGACAAGAGGCCGAGCGTGACCGGTTCTCTGTGCGGGGCGGGCTCCAGTTCCAGCCAGCCGAGGACGGCTGGGACGTGTGCGCAGCCGCCTTGGGTCAGTGCGAGGTTGACCTCCAGGTCGGGGTTGAGGCCGGGGGAGAGGCGGCGGAAGAGCTTGCAGATGTAGGCGTCGCCGAAGAGGAGGGAGGTGTTGCTCTGCTCGGCTGTGATGGGAAGGCTCGTCAGGTCCGTGCGGATGCGGGCGCCGTCGGCGTGGCGGAATCGGAGCGGGCCGATGGACGCGCCGGCGGCGAGCTCGTCCAGCAGTGTGCGGGTGAGGTCGGGGTCGTGGGCGGCGTCGTAGAGGTGTGCCTTCCGGGCGTTGTGGGTGGACGCGCCTATCTCGACGTGCCTGAGCCGGTCGGGCAGGTCGTGGCGGACGCCGAGAAGCAGCTGGTAATGGTCGACGGTGCCGTTCTGGTGGACGTCGAGGATGAGGTGGTGCATGGCGGGGTCGCCGGTGCGGAGTTCGGTGGCGGTGCCGATGGTGAGGTCGTCGATGGGGCCGTCTTTGCCGCCGAACCAGCGTTGTCTCGGGAGCCATTCCGCGAGGGCACGTGTGAGGGTCGGATGGGGTGGCAGCACGGTCAGGGGGTCCTTTCCGTGCGGGGGGACGGTTCCGTGTCGTCGTCTGGTGGGTTCAGCTGGAACCAGAAGAAGCCGTGTCCGGGAAGCGTCATCAGGTAGGGGAGTTCGCCGATGGCGGGGAATTGGACGCCGCCCATGCATTCGACGGGGGAGTAGCCCTCGAATCGGCGAAGGTCGAGTTCGACGGGCTGCGGGAAGCGGGAAAGGTTGCTGATGCACAGGACGGTGTCCATCTCGCCCCACGGGCTCTCGTCCTCGGTGATTTCGCGGGTGAAGGCGAGGACGGAGGGGTTGGAGGCGGAGAGTTCGACGTAGGTGCCGACGCCGAAGACGGGGTGGCGTTGGCGGATTTCGATCATTTTGCGGGTCCAGTGCAGGAGGGAGCC
>NZ_JBIRAX010000039.1:0-821 GCF_044326375.1 Actinomadura sp. 3N508 | reverse complement strand
AGTACTGGCCGCGGATGGGGTCGTAGGTCCAGTTGGAGGTTTCGGTGTCGATGAAGATGATGCGGGCGTCGGGGTATTTGGTGTCGGTGTCGCTCCACATGTAGAAGTCGCCGTAGGGGCCGTCGGGGTCGGTGCGGGAGGCTTGGAACCAGGGGTGCTGGTCGGAGGTGTGGTTCATGACCAGGTCGGCGATGACCCGGATGCCGCGGGCGTGCGCCTGCTCGATCAACTCCACGAAATCTCCCAGATCCCCGAAATCGGGCAGGATTTTCGTGTATTCCGCGATGTCGTAGCCGCCGTCCTTCAGCGGTGATTCGTAGATGGGCAGCAGCCACAGGCAGTCGATGCCGAGCCATTGGAGATGGTCGAGCTTGGAGATCAGGCCGCGCAGATCGCCGTAACCGTCGCGATTGGAATCGGCGAATCCGCGCACCGAGACTTCGTAGAAGACGGCCGTCTTGAACCAGTGCGGGTCGCGGGGCGTCTGGGGGCTGAACGCGTCCGGGACGGGCTCGGCGGAGGCCGGGATCGCGTCCGGCGGGATCTCGGTGCCGGGCTCGTCCCGCGGCACCGCCCCCGGCGTCTCCAGCGGAGGGTCCTGCGGCGGCGCGTCCGGGTGGCGAGGCTCCTGAGGGCCGCTCACGTTTCACCATTCCCGAAGGTGAGGATGTGTGCGGGTTGGGTGTGGGGGTCTAGGCGGATGTAGTTGGAGCGGGTCCAGGTGTAGGTGGTGCCGTCGAGTTGGTCGGTGACGGTGAAGGTGCGGGTGGGGTCGTCGGGCAGGCCGAGGGCGGGTAGGTCGAGGTGCAGGGTGGCTTCGC
>NZ_JBIRAX010000038.1:0-1045 GCF_044326375.1 Actinomadura sp. 3N508 | reverse complement strand
GCGAGGCGTTCTGGTTCTTCAGGGTGGAGTTCAGGTTGCCCTTGGCCCCGGCCTTGAAGTCCTGGTACGAGCCGCCGTAGTTGCTGTTGAAGTACACCCGGACGGTCTTGCTACTGCGGTTCCAGACGGAGGCGGCGGCATTCTTGACGCATTTGCCCTTGCCGCTGCCCGCGCCCTTGAAGTCGTAGCAGGAGGGCTGTTCGGTGCCGTAGTCGGCGACCGAACTGGTGAAGTCCGAGATCGACCCGGCGTTGCCGCTGTTGTAGTAGTAGCAGAACTCGCCGCTGTCGCATTTGCCGTCGCGGGCCGCCGCCGAGGCGGGCGCGGCGATGGCGGCCAACGCCGCCCCGCCGAGAACCACCGTGACGGTGATCGCGGTGAGCCGCGAGATCAGCCGTGCAATTCGTGTGGACACGGTCGTCCCTCTCCCTGATCAGCGGACGTTGTAGCCCTGCGAACGCCAGAACGAGGTCGGGTTCGGGTTGTCCAGGTGCGGGTCGCCGACGCTCTTGGCGGCGTGCGTCTGCCGTCCGAGGCGCATCTCGACGTGGGTGTGCGCGGCCGAGCTGGACCCGATACCGCGCCACGCCTCGTCCGCGATGATCTGGCCGCGGCTGATGTTGTCCCCCACGCTCACGAACGACCGCGGCGCCGAGTGCAGGTAGATCACCGTCTTGTTCGCCGCGGAGTTGTAGATGGAGATGGTGGACAGGCCCCCGCTGCCGTTGCTGCCGCGGGCGACGTAGATGACCTTGCCCGCCACCAGGGCGCGGACGTCCGAGCCGATGCCGCGGGCGATGTCGATGCCCTCATGCCGGCCGGGGGTGGTGGTGTAGCCGTCGAAGCCGCAGGTGATCCGGCCGCCGCTGGCCTTGTACAGCCCGTAAGACATGTTCGTGCGCGACGACGGCGAGAACTGGTGCGAGGCGTTCTGGTTCTTCAGGGTGGAGTTCAGGTTGCCCTTGGCCCCGGCCTTGAAGTCCTGGTACGAGCCGCCGTAGTTGCTGTTGAAGTACACCCGGACGGTCTTGCTACTGCGGTTCCA
>NZ_JBIRAX010000037.1:0-1096 GCF_044326375.1 Actinomadura sp. 3N508 | reverse complement strand
TGATTTCGCGGGTGAAGGCGAGGACGGAGGGGTTGGAGGCGGAGAGTTCGACGTAGGTGCCGACGCCGAAGACGGGGTGGCGTTGGCGGATTTCGATCATTTTGCGGGTCCAGTGCAGGAGGGAGCCTGGGTTGTTGGCCTGGGCTTCGACGTTGACGGCTTGGTAGCCGTAGATGGGGTCCATGATGAGGGGGAGGTAGAGGCGGGCGGGGTCGCAGTGGGAGAAGCCGGCGTTGCGGTCGGGGGTCCATTGCATGGGGGTGCGGACGGCGTCGCGGTCGCCGAGCCAGATGTTGTCGCCCATGCCGATTTCGTCGCCGTAGTACAGGACGGGTGAGCCGGGGAGGGACAGGAGGAGGGCGGTGAAGAGTTCGAGTTGGTTGCGGTCGTTGTCCAACAGGGGTGCCAGGCGGCGGCGGATGCCGATGTTGGCTTTCATGCGGGGGTCTTTGGCGTATTCGGTGTACATGTAGTCGCGTTCTTCGTCGGTGACCATCTCCAGTGTGAGTTCGTCGTGGTTGCGGAGGAAGATGCCCCATTGGCAGTTGTCGGGGATTTTGGGGGTTTGGGCCATGATTTCGGAGATGGGGTAGCGTTGTTCGCGGCGGACGGCCATGAAGATGCGGGGCATGACGGGGAAGTGGAAGGCCATGTGGCATTCGTCGCCGCCGGCTGCGGGGTCGCCGAAGTATTCGACGACGTCGGCGGGCCATTGGTTGGCTTCGGCGAGGAGGACGCGGTCGGGGTAGAGGCGGTCGATTTCGGCGCGGACGCGTTTGAGGTAGGTGTGGGTTTCGGGGAGGTTTTCGCAGTTGGTGCCTTCGCGGGCGTAGAGGTAGGGGACGGCGTCGAGGCGGAAGCCGTCGATGCCGAGGTCGAGCCAGAAGCGGAGGTTTTCGAGCATGGCGTCTTGGACGTGGGGGTTGTCGTAGTTGAGGTCGGGTTGGTGGGAGAAGAAGCGGTGCCAGTAGTACTGGCCGCGGATGGGGTCGTAGGTCCAGTTGGAGGTTTCGGTGTCGATGAAGATGATGCGGGCGTCGGGGTATTTGGTGTCGGTGTCGCTCCACATGTAGAAGTCGCCGTAGGGGCCGTCGGG
>NZ_JBIRAX010000036.1:0-1421 GCF_044326375.1 Actinomadura sp. 3N508 | reverse complement strand
GGTTGCGTCCACGGAGGTGGTGTACGAGTTTCCGCAGGTGAAGAGCGTGGCGTCGTGACGTGAGACGGCCACCGCGTAGATCCTTCGAGATGGATGATCAAGAACGAAGGAGAGGAACGCGGTGGCCGTGGACAACAGTGTGGACCCTGCCGAGTGGATTGCCGAGCAGATCGGGGCGTGTGAGCCGGATCTGTTGCGGTCGATGGTCAAGGCGATGGCCGAGGCGTTGATGTCGGCCGAGGCCGACGTCGTCTGCGGTGCCGGTTACGGCGAACGCTCCGACGGGCGGGTCAATCGCCGCAACGGCTACCGGTCCCGCGATTGGGACACCCGCGCCGGAACAGTGGAGCTGGCCATCCCCAAGCTGCGGTCGGGGTCCTACTTCCCCGAGTGGCTGCTGGAGCGGCGTCGGCGGGCCGAGCAGGCCCTGGTCAGCGTGGTGGCCACCAGTTATCTGCTGGGCGTCTCGACGCGGCGGGTGGACAAGCTGGTGGAACAGATGGGCATCAAGGGCATCTCCAAAAGCCAGGTCTCGGAGATGTCGAAGGTGCTGGACGCGCAGGTGGCGGCGTTCCGCAACCGCCCTTTGGAGGGCGGGCCGTATGCGTTCGTGTGGGTGGACGCCTTGACCCAGAAGGTCCGTGAGGGCGGCCGCATCGTCAACGTGCACGTGCTGGTGGCCACCGGCGTCAACGCCGACGGGCACCGCGAGATCCTCGGCATCGAGGTGACCTCGGCCGAGGACGGCGCCGGGTGGCTGGCGTTCCTGCGCGGGCTGGTCGCCCGCGGCCTGACCGGTGTCCAACTGGTCATCTCCGACGCCCACGCCGGCCTGGTCGAGGCCATCGGATCGACCCTGCCCGGCGCGGGCTGGCAGCGGTGCCGGACGCACTACCTGCGCAATCTGCTGACCAGGGTGCCCAAGGCGGCGCAGCCGTGGGTGGCGACGCTGGTGCGGACCATCTTCGACCAGCCCGCTGCCGAGGAGGTCCATGCCCAGCACGCCCGCGTGGTCGCCTCGCTGGAGACCAAGCACCCTGACGCCGCCGAGCACCTGGATGTCGCCCGCGACGATCTGCTGGCCTTCACCGCTTTCCCGCGGCAGCTGTGGCGACAGATCTGGTCCAACAATCCCCAGGAACGCCTCAACAAGGAGATCCGGCGGCGCACTGACGTGGTCGGGATCTTCCCCGACCGGGCCGCGATCGTCCGGCTGGTCGGCGCGGTGCTGATGGAACAGACCGATGAGTGGACTGAAGCCCGCCGCTACATGGGCCTGGAATTCCTGGCCAAAGCACGCTTGCGGGTGATCGAAGACACCACACCCGACCCCAAGATCGACAAGCGAGAACTCACCGCTTAACCTGCAGAAACAGGATCACGCGGAGGCGACTCTTACACCACTCCGCTGGACGTGACCG
>NZ_JBIRAX010000034.1:0-1916 GCF_044326375.1 Actinomadura sp. 3N508 | reverse complement strand
GGCCGCATTCCGATCCTTGAGGTGGCGCCGGTGGTGGGGTGCGGGCGGTGGCCGGCCAAGGCGGTGGTGGGTGAGACGGTCGAGGTGTCGGCGACGGTGTTCCGTGAGGGGCATGAGCGGCTGGGTGCGGCGGTGGTGTTGCGGACTCCGGAGGGCGAGGAGCTGCCGGGGGTGCGGATGGGTGAGGTGGGTGCGGGGTTGGACCGGTGGTCGGCGCGGGTGACGCCGACGCGGATGGGGTCGTGGTCGTTCCGGGTGGAGGCGTGGGGGGATCCGGTCGCGCATTGGTGGCATGACGCGCAGATCAAGGTGCCGCGGGGGCAGGACGTCGAACTCATGCTCGCCGAGGGCGCGTTGCTGTTCGCGCGGGCGGCCGAGGCCGTGCCGGGCAAGGACCGGCCGACCGTGGAGCGGCTCGCCAGGTGTCTCGCGGACGAGACCGTCCCGGTCACCGACCGGATGGCCGCCGTGGACGACCCGACCGTGCTGGATGTTCTGGAGCGTCATCCGTTGCGGGACCTGCTGACCCTCAGCGACTGGTACCCACTGGTCGTGCACCGCCAGCGCGCCCTGTTCGGCGCCTGGTACGAATTCTTCCCCCGCTCCGAAGGCGCCACCCTGGACCCCCTCGGCCGCCGCGGCCCCACCTCCGGCACCCTCCGCACCGCCACCAAACGCCTACCCGCCATCGCCGACATGGGCTTCGACGTCATCTACCTCCCACCCATCCACCCCATCGGCACCACCCACCGCAAAGGCCCCAACAACACCCTCGACGCCGGCCCGTATGACCCCGGCTCCCCCTGGGCCATCGGCTCACCCGACGGCGGCCACGACACCATCCACCCCGACCTGGGCACCCTCACCGACTTCGACACCTTCGTCGACCACGCCAACACCTGCGGCCTGGAGGTGGCATTGGACCTGGCGTTGCAATGCTCCCCCGACCACCCCTGGGTCCAGACCCACCCCGACTGGTTCACCACCCGCGCCGACGGCACGATCGCCTACGCCGAAAACCCACCCAAGAAATACCAGGACATCTACCCCCTCAACTTCGACCACGACCCCGACGGCCTGTATGAGGAGGTCCGGCGGATCGTGCGGCACTGGATGAACCACGGCGTCCGCATCTTCCGCGTCGACAACCCCCACACCAAACCCGTCGCCTTCTGGGAACGCCTCCTGGCCGACATCGCCGCCACCGACCCCGACGTCCTCTTCCTCGCCGAAGCCTTCACCCGCCCCGCCATGATGCACACCCTCGCCAAAATCGGCTTCCACCAGTCCTACACCTACTTCACCTGGCGCAACACCGCCCAAGAACTCCGCACCTACTTCCAAGAACTCGCCGGGCCCGCCGCCGACTACATGCGCCCCAACTGCTTCACCAACACCCCCGACATCCTCAACCAATACCTCCAGCACGGCGGGCGCCCCGCCTTCGAGATCCGCGCCATCCTCGCCGCGCTGCTCTCCCCCACCTGGGGCATCTACACCGGCTACGAACTGTGCGAGAACACCCCCGTCCGGCCCGGCAGCGAGGAATACCGCGACTCCGAGAAATACCAGTACCGCCCCCGCGACTGGGACACCGCAACCCGCACCGGCACCTCGATCGCCCCCCTCATCACCCGCCTCAACACCCTCCGCAACACCCACCCCGCCCTGCAACAACTCCGCAACCTGCACTTCCACCACATCGACCAACCCGAACTCCTCGCCTTCTCCAAACGCCACCTCCACGACACCGTCCTCACCGTCATCAACCTCAACCCCCACCAACCCCGCGAAGCCACCCTGCACCTCGACCTACCCGCCCTCGGCCTGCCCGACGACCCCACCCGCACCTTCACCGTCACCGACCAACTCGACGGCACCACCTACACCTGGACCCGCTCCAACTACATCCGCCT
>NZ_JBIRAX010000033.1:0-2573 GCF_044326375.1 Actinomadura sp. 3N508 | reverse complement strand
AGTACTGGCCGCGGATGGGGTCGTAGGTCCAGTTGGAGGTTTCGGTGTCGATGAAGATGATGCGGGCGTCGGGGTATTTGGTGTCGGTGTCGCTCCACATGTAGAAGTCGCCGTAGGGGCCGTCGGGATCGGTGCGGGAGGCTTGGAACCAGGGGTGCTGGTCGGAGGTGTGGTTCATGACCAGGTCGGCGATGACCCGGATGCCGCGGGCGTGCGCCTGCTCGATCAACTCCACGAAATGCCCGAGCTCCCCGAATTCCGGCAGGATCTGGGTGTAGTTGGAGATGTCGTAGCCGCCGTCCTTCAGCGGCGATTGGTAGATGGGCAGCAGCCACAGGCAGTCGATGCCGAGCCATTGGAGATGGTCGAGCTTGGAGATCAGGCCGCGCAGATCGCCGTAACCGTCGCCGTCGGAGTCGGCGAATCCGCGTACTGAGACTTCGTAGAAGACGGCCGTCTTGAACCAGTGCGGTGTGCGGGGTGTCTCGGGGGTGAAAGCGTCCGGGACGGGCCGCACCCCCGGCGCGCCGCCCGTCTCCGGCCGCGCCTCGGTCTTCGGCGGCTCTGTCTCCGTCCCCGGCGCGGTGACCTGGTCGGACGTGGTGCAGGTGGCGTTCTTCGGCTGTCCGTGCATGGGGCACCCCGGGTGTGTTGGAGACATCTAGATCAGCAATGCCCGCAGTCCGCTCCGAGGACGTTCGCGACAGGCAACCATCCGTAAAAGATTCAGTACGCTCTGTAGTTGTCGGGACGGTTTCGGAGCCGGAGACGCCTGGCGTGCCGGGCGGTCCGCGCCCATGTCAGGGGTAGATCTCGGCGCGTCCGGCCCGTCCGCGTGGCGATGTGATGGTGACCGAGGGTAATCGGCCGGTTGCAGTTGGGTATGCCGGTGGAAAGTAGCGCAAAGACATGTTGATCTGCGGCCCGGTCACTGGCGCGAACGGCCGCGAATGCTTGCCGCGCGACGGTTGTGTCATGTCCGTGTTTTTAGGTTCGTCGCTTTTTCCGGCGAGTGCCCCGGGTAGGTCGCTTCCAAGCCCAGAACCCGCCTGACCGGCGGGTTCTGTTCAGTTCGGACGGAATACGCCCGTCCACAAGCGATCGGAGGGACAGTGGAGCGCTGGGAGATGTCGCCATCGGTCGTACCGACGCGCGATGAGCTCGTGGCGCGGCTGCGCGTTCGCTTCGCCGATGTTCCGGCGGAGAACGTGCGCCGCTGCGTGGACGACCTGTGGTGTTGCTGCGCCCATCTCGGGGTGCGGCCCGAGGAGCGGATCATCGAACGCCTCGCGGCGTCCCGGCTGACGGGCGTCGTGCGGGGCGGCCGCCCTCCGTATCCCGACGGCCGTCCGAGATCGCGCCCGCCCGGCCTCCGCGCCGGCGCTCCCACTCCGGCCACCACGACCGCTCCGCCCCGGCCCGCCCGCGCGGCCACGAGAACCCCGATCGGGATGTGACACATGAAGGACACGACCGTGCCGGGCCTGAGCACCGAGACCCGGCGAGGGTTCATCGTGCTGAGCCTGCCCGCGCAGATCAGCTGGCAGAACTACGCGGGGATCAGGGAAGGGGTGAGCAAGGCGCTGTCCCTCGCCGCCGGCGCGGCCCCGCCGCGGGGACGGCGGCGCGGCGGCCTCCGCGGCGGAGTCGTCGTCGACTTCGGTGACGCGGTGCTGCTGGACGCGGCCGGGCTCGTCCTGCTGGCCCGCGCCGAGACACGGGCGCAGCTGCTCGGCTGCACGCTGCGGGCCGTCGTGCCAGAACCGTCCGCCCATGTGCGACGGGCGTTGCAGCTCACCGGCCTGGCGCGGCTCGTCCCGATGTTCCCGGACGTCGCGTCGGCCACGGCCACGCCCGTCCCGGACGGCGGCGGGACGGACGTCGACACCACCCACGTGCTGGACGCCATCCGGGCCCTGCACCCGGGCGACGCCGGGCTCGCGCCGAACCCGCCCGCCCCGTCCGAACTCATGATCACCACGACGGCGGCCGGGGACGGCGACCACACGGTCGTCCACCTGTCCGGGGTGCTGGACGAGATCACGGTGCCACGGCTCGGGGACACGCTCACCAAGCTCGTGGAGGGGAACCTGCGCCACCTCATGGTGCGGATGCACGACCGGCTCGGCATCCGCTGCGACCCGCTGCCGATCCTGCTCGGCATCCGCTGGCGCGTCGCCGCCGACGGCGGCTGCCTCGCGCTCCCGGCGCTGCCCGCCAGGCTCCGCGAGATCATCGACCGCGAGGGGCTCGGCTCGGTCTTCACCGGATGCCGCTCCATCGAGGATCGCCTGCCCGCCGCCGAGCCCGCGGTCTGACTCAACTGCCGCCGCTCGTTCTCTTCGCGGCTCGTCTCCTCCTCGGCGCGCGGCTCTCATCGGCCCGCACACGTCCTGCATCTGGCTTCTCGAAGGTGAGGATGTGTGCGGGTTGGGTGTGGGGGTCCAGGCGGATGTAGTTGGAGCGGGTCCAGGTGTAGGTGGTGCCGTCGAGTTGGTCGGTGACGGTGAAGGTGCGGGTGGGGTCGTCGGGCAGGCCGAGGGCGGGTAGGTCGAGGTGCAGGGTGGCTTCGC
>NZ_JBIRAX010000032.1:0-3433 GCF_044326375.1 Actinomadura sp. 3N508 | reverse complement strand
GAAATGTCCGGCGGTGTCCTACTCTCCCACACAGTCTCCCATGCAGTACCATCGGCGCTGAAGGGCTTAACTTCCGGGTTCGGGATGGGACCGGGTGTTTCCCCTTCGCCAAAACCACCGAACGCCCAACGCACCACCCCTACACCGGGGTGGGCAAACCTTAGGGTGTCCGAACCAGGTCCGGCACATCAATCTTCACTTATAACATGCGGGTTCCGGTTGTTTTCTGGGAACCACACAGGGACGCGAACACTCATTCTTGCAGCGATTTGGATTGAACGAGTTGTGTGTTCAAGCCACTCGGCCTATTAGTACCGGTCGACTCCACGCCTCACGGCGCTTCCATCCCCGGCCTATCAACCCAATCGTCTCTTGGGGGCCTTACACCCACAAAGGGGGTGGGAGAACTCATCTCGAGGAAGGCTTCCCGCTTAGATGCTTTCAGCGGTTATCCCGACCGAACGTAGCCAACCAGCCGTGCCCCTGGCGGGACAACTGGCACACCAGAGGTCCGTCCGTCCCGGTCCTCTCGTACTAGGGACAGACCCTCTCAATTCTCCTACGCGCGCAGCGGATAGGGACCGAACTGTCTCGCGACGTTCTAAACCCAGCTCGCGTGCCGCTTTAATGGGCGAACAGCCCAACCCTTGGGACCTACTCCAGCCCCAGGATGCGACGAGCCGACATCGAGGTGCCAAACCATCCCGTCGATATGGACTCTTGGGGAAGATCAGCCTGTTATCCCCGGGGTACCTTTTAGCCGTTGAGCGACACCGCTTCCACACGCCGGTGCCGGATCACTAGGCCCTGCTTTCGCACCTGCTCGACACGTCCGTCTCACAGTCAAGCTCCCTTGTGCCCTTACACTCGCCACCTGATTGCCAACCAGGCTGAGGGAACCTTTGGGCGCCTCCGTTACTCTTTGGGAGGCAACCGCCCCAGTTAAACTACCCACCAGGCACTGTCCCCCACCCCGATCCAGGGGTGCGGGTTAGACGCTCAAAACGACCAGAGTGGTATTTCACCAACGACTCCACCGACACTGGCGTGCCGGCTTCACAGTCTCCCACCTATCCTACACAAGACGCTCCAAACGCCAATGCCAAGCTATAGTGAAGGTCCCGGGGTCTTTCCGTCCTGCTGCGCGAAACGAGCATCTTTACTCGTACTGCAATTTCGCCGGGCCTGTGGTTGAGACAGCGGGGAAGTCGTTACGCCATTCGTGCAGGTCGGAACTTACCCGACAAGGAATTTCGCTACCTTAGGATGGTTATAGTTACCACCGCCGTTTACCGGCGCTTAGATTCTCAGCGTCCACCCCCCAAAAGGGATGTAACCGGTCCTCTTAACGTTCCGGCACCGGGCAGGCGTCAGTCCGTATACCGCGTCTTACGACTTCGCACGGACCTGTGTTTTTAGTAAACAGTCGCTTCCCCCTGGCCTCTGCGACCCCACCCAGCTCCCGCCGCAAGGACGTTCACCGGGCGTGGTCCCCCTTCTCCCAAAGTTACGGGGGCAATTTGCCGAGTTCCTTAACCACAGTTCACCCGATCGCCTTGGTATTCTCTACCTGACCACCTGAGTCGGTTTGGGGTACGGGCCGCCGGTACACTCGCTAGAGGCTTTTCTCGGCAGCATGGGATCACTCACTTCACCTAAAACGGCTCGGCATCAGCTCTCAGGATACGTGAGAGACGGATTTACCTGTCTCTCTCCCTACAGCCTTACCCCGGGTCGACCATCGCCCGGGCTGAGCTACCCTCCTGCGTCACCCCATCACTCACCTACTACCCCCTCGGGTCCCACGCTCCCCGGGACAGCAGGCCCGAAGGCCCACAACCCGGATCGGGTGGTTAGCATCAGAGGGTTCAGCGTTGGCGCATACCAGCGGGTACGGGAATATCAACCCGTTGTCCATCGACTACGCCTGTCGGCCTCGCCTTAGGTCCCGACTTACCCTGGGCGGATTAGCCTGCCCCAGGAACCCTTGGTCATCCGGCGCACACGTTTCTCACGTGTGACTCGCTACTCATGCCTGCATTCTCACTCCCACAGCCTCCACCCCTCGATCACTCGGAGGCTTCACCGGCTGCAGGACGCTCCCCTACCCACCCACACCTTGCGGTACGGGTGCCACGGCTTCGGCGGTGTGCTTGAGCCCCGCTACATTGTCGGCGCGGAATCACTTGACCAGTGAGCTATTACGCACTCTTTCAAGGATGGCTGCTTCTAAGCCAACCTCCTGGTTGTCACGGCAACTCCACATCCTTTCCCACTTAGCACACGCTTAGGGGCCTTAGCCGATGATCTGGGCTGTTTCCCTCTCGACTACGAAGCTTATCCCCCGCAGTCTCACTGCCACGCTAACTTACCGGCATTCGGAGTTTGGCTGACGTCAGTAACCTTGTCGGGCCCATCAGCCATCCAGTAGCTCTACCTCCGGCAAGCACCACGCAACGCTGCACCTAAATGCATTTCGGGGAGAACCAGCTATCACGGAGTTTGATTGGCCTTTCACCCCTAACCACAGGTCATCCCCCAGGTTTTCAACCCTGGTGGGTTCGGGCCTCCACACCGTCTTACCGGCGCTTCACCCTGCCCATGGCTAGATCACCCCGCTTCGGGTCTACAGCATGCGACTATCATCGCCCTATTCAGACTCGCTTTCGCTACGGCTACCCGACACCGGTTAACCTCGCCACACACCATAACTCGCAGGCTCATTCTTCAAAAGGCACGCCATCACCAACAAAAGAGACAAGTCTCCTCTGAGGAGGCTCTGACGGCTTGTAGGCACACGGTTTCAGGTACTCTTTCACGACCCCTCACCGGGGCACTTTTCACCTTTCCCTCACGGTACTTGTCCGCTATCGGTCATCAGGAAGTATTCAGCCTTACCACGTGGTCGTGGCAGATTCACACGGGATTTCACGGGCCCCGTGCTACTCGGGAACACACCCAGAAGACATCGCAATTTCGCCTACCGGACTCTCACCGTCTACGGTCGGCCTTCCCATGCCATTCGACTATCACGATGTTTTGTAACTTCTCGACCCAGCGGCAGCTGGACCAGGATGGTCCCACAACCCCGCACACGCAACGCCTGCCGGCTATCACACGCGCACGGTTTAGGCTCCTCCGCTTTCGCTCACCACTACTCACGGAATCACAATTGTTTTCTCTTCCTGCGGGTACTGAGATGTTTCACTTCCCCGCGTTCCCACCAACCGCCCTATACATTCAGACGGCGGCGACACCCCATGACGAGTGCCAGGTTTCCCCATTCGGAAATCCCCGGATCAAAGTCTGGTTGCCGACTCCCCGAGGCATATCGCAGGCTCCCACGTCCTTCATCGGCTCCTGATGCCAAGGCATCCACCGTATGCCCTAAAAAACTTGAACACACAAAACGATCAAAACAAATCGCAGATAA
>NZ_JBIRAX010000031.1:0-3504 GCF_044326375.1 Actinomadura sp. 3N508 | reverse complement strand
CCGTCCGGAAATGGGTCAGGGCCGGTGCCGTGCTGGCGCAAGGCGGCACCGGCCCTGGGTCTTACGGGATCAGGGATCCAGGATCAGGGATCAGCTCCCCAGACTCTGATCCAGAGTCTGGGTGAGGATCCCCGGATCGCCGGACATCTCCCAGATCATCGCGCCGAGCAGGTTCTTGCTCTTCAGCCAGGCGACCTTCTTCTGGATCGCCCAGGGGTCGTCGAACGTCCACCACTGGCCGTTGTCGCCGGTGAAGCAGGACGTCGCCACCGCCTGTTCGTCGTGCACGATCTTGCAGTTCGGCACGCTGGCGAGCAGGTTGCTGTAACCGCGCGTCCCGGCCTCTTCCGCGAACTGGCCGGGGGCCGCGCCGTTGGCGTCCTGCCATTCGCCGCTCTTGCCGCCGTCCTTGACCTGCTGCCAGCCCCGGCCGTAGTAGGCCAGGCCGATGGTCAGCTTGCGCGGGTTGATGCCCGCGTCGAGGTACGGCTTCACCGCGTTCTCGACGCTGAAGTGGAACGGGTACGGGTCATCGGTGTCGGTGTACAGGTTGCCCTGGTGACCCGTCCGCTTGGGCTCCCAGGAGTTGTCGCTGCCCGCGCCGTGGAAGTCGTAGCCCTGGATGTTGAAGATGTCCATGGACTTCGCGACCTCGGCCAGCTCCCAGCCGGCCTCGATCTTCGCCGGGTCCGCCGGGGTGAACGCGGTGAGCTCGTAGCGCTTGCCGGTCTCCTTCGTCATCTCGTCGAGCTGGCGGCGGAACTCGTGGATGAGCAGCGTGTTGTTGCGCTTGTCGTCCGGGCTGACGTGGTTGCCCGGGTGCCCCTCGGCGCCCGGCCACTCCCAGTCGAGGTCGATGCCGTCGAAGATCCCGGCACCGGTGCCCGGGCCGCCCTTGCCGGCGTACACGGGCAGGTTGCCCTTGATGTAGATGTCGAGGCAGGACTGCACGAACTTCTTGCGGGACGCGTCCGTCTTGGCCACGTCGGAGAAGTACTTCGAGTACGTCCAGCCGCCGAGCGAGATCAGCACCTTCAGGTGCGGGTACTTCTTCTTGAGCTTCAGCAGCTGGTTGTAGTTGCCCTGGAGCTTCTCCCAGCCGGTGTCGGCGACGCCGTCCACCGACTGCGCGGCGCTGAACGGGCGCCCGTAGTCGGCCTCGGCGTCACCCGCGCCGTCGCCCTGGTTCGGGTCCTGCGGGTTCTGCGTGGTGCCCTTGGTGACACCGTGCAGGCAGGTCAGGTTGACCGGGTCGATGTTGCCGAACGCGTAGTTGATGTGGGTGAGCCGCCGCGCGTTCCCGGTGGTGTCCAGGTTCTTCACGAAGTACTGGCGGCCGTAGATGCCCCACTGGACGAAGTAGCCGATCCTGGCGTAGCCCTCGCCGACGATGTCGGACGTCTTCACCTTGATGGCCTCGCTGGCACCGGACACGTTGTCGTAGGTGTCGCGGGCCTTGACGGTGAACGTGTACTCGGTGGACGGGGACAGGCCGCCGACCTTCGCCGTCGTGCCGATCACCGTCGTCGCGGCCTTGCCGTCGACCAGGACGTCGTAGTTCGCCACGCCGCTGGCGTCGGACGAGGCGCTCCACGAGAGCGACACGCTGCCGGCGTCCTTGCCGGTGCTGCGCAGGCCGCCCGGGGTCGACGGCGCCGTCGTGTCATCGGCCGGGTTGTTCGTCTTGACGGTGACCGGCGTGCTGGCGGGCGACAGGCCGCCCTTGCGGTCCCGCGCCTTGACGGTGAAGGTGTACTCGGTGTTCGGCGTGAGGCCGGTGACCGTGGCGTTCGTCTCGGCCACCGTGGTGGCGAGCGCCGAGCCGTTGTAGACCTCGTACGCGGTGATCGGCAGGCTGCCGGGGGTCGCCGCGTCCCACTTCAGCGAGACGGTCTTCGTCGTCTTCACCGGGGAGGTCAGGTTGCCGGGCGCGCTCGGCAGCACGTCGCCGGACCCGTCGCAGTTGACGTCGTTGACCCGGCAGGTCACCGGCTCCGCGCCCGCCCTGCTGACCGTGAACGTCGGGCTGTAGGGCTCGGTCGTGCGGCCCGACTGGATCGTGGCGTTGTAGTGGGCGGGAGACAGGGTGAACGTGCTGCCCGTCTGGGCGATCGAGCCGTTGTCGGCGCTGCTGGCGGTCACGCCGGCCGGCAGGGTGAACACGATCGACCAGTTCGAGATCGTCGCGCCGGAGTTGTTCGCGACGATGAACTTGGCGCGCGACCCTTCAATGGAGTATTCGGCGGTGACGCCGGCCTTCTCCCCTGGGCCCTCACCCGAGCCGTCGCAAGCCGCGCCGTTCAGCAGACAGTTCGTCGGCTGCTCGGTGGCGGAGCTCAACGTGAACGTCGGGCTGTAGGGCTCGGTGTTCCCGCCCGCGCGGACGGTGTTGATATAGAACAGCGGACGGAGCGTCACCTTCGTCCCGTTCTGCGACAAGGTGGCGTTCTGCGGGTTGCGCGCGGTCACACCCGAGGGGAGCTCGAACGTCAGCGTCCAGTTGCTGACGGCATTCGTTCCTGGATTGGAGACCACGTACTTTCCGGTGGTCCCGGACAAACTGAAGGCCGCCGTCAGCCTGTCCGCCGCATGAGCGGGAGCGACGGCGAGCGAGGCCAGCACAATGAAAGTGGTCAGGATTCCGATTATTCGGCGCATGCCGAACACCTACTTCCGGTGGGAGTCTTCCGGGGGGCGGGTTCCTTCCGCGTATCGGAGGGACTTCGGGGATCGGTGTGCCTGCGTGGATCGGGGTTTCGCCGTGGATCGGGGCTTCTCGGTGGACGGGGGACGGAGAATCGCCAGCATCTGTTCGATCTGCGCCGACCGGGACCGGTCGACGCGCGCCGCCAGCCGCTTCGTCCAGCCGTCCTCGCCGCTGCCGGTCTCAAGCCGGGCCATCTGGACCGCGTCGTCCTGATGGCCGATCAGCAGGTTGAGGAACTCGCGCTCGAAACGGTCCGGCGGGGTCCGCTCCAACGCCGCCAGTTCGGCGTCGGTGGTCTCCGGCATGCCGCCGTGCGAGGCATGCTCGGACGACTCCGCGCGCAGCGGCCGCCGCCATCCGCGGAGCCGCTGCTGCATCTCCTTCGCCTCGGCGACCTGGGTGGTCTCGATCGCCGCGGCCAGGAGCTTCACCTCGGGGCGGACGGCATGCCGCTTGGCGAGCCGTACCAGCTTCACGCCCTGTTCCTGATGGGGAAGCATCATCTGCAGGAACATCACGTCGGTGCTGTTGAAGCCGTCGCCGCCCCGGGAGGCGGGGGCGGAGCCGCCGGACGGTGAACCGCCGGCGGCCCCGCACTGGGCGAACACCAGGAGAACGCACGCGGCGAGGAGCGCCAGCGCACCGTACTTCACGACACCGCGCTTCACCGCGGGGCGTCCCGCAGCGCGGCCGTCCGGCACAGGGGGTTCGGCCGGAGGGGGTGGCTCGGCCGTGTGGCGGACGGTGACGCTGCGGTCGGCCGCTGGGCGGTCGGCCGCGGGAGGGTCGGCCGCGGG
>NZ_JBIRAX010000030.1:0-4243 GCF_044326375.1 Actinomadura sp. 3N508 | reverse complement strand
TACCGGGAGTCCCGTGGGTTCATGATCACCCTGGGTTTGGTTCTTGAGTTGCTGACGAGGCCAGTGGGGTTGCTGCGTCCGTCGTGAAAAGATTGACGTTTCGTCGGGATTCCTGAAGGATCTACGGCATTCACGATCCATGATCGGATTCCTTGAACTGGAGCGGCCGTGGCTCTGGCAGTGGTGCACAACCTGGCCTCTCCACGTCGGCTGGTGACGGGCCAGGACGCCGAGGACTTCGAGCAGGAGCTCGTTGATCAGTTCGCGTTGGCGGTGGCTGCATCCGGTGCGACCGATGGGTACGTCTCCTCTGAGCGAGGCGTGATCTTTGAGTTCCGTAAGTTCTTGTGCCGTCCGGTGTGGATGACCGGGTCGGAGGACGCGGACCGATACCTCGCGCACCTGCGCAAGGATCGTGGCCAGGCGAGGCAGACGGTGGAGAAGAAGGCGGGCACCTTGGCTCGGTTCTTCAACTTCTTGGTGGCCCGCTATCAAGGTGACATCCACGCATTGACCGGCTGCGTGCTGATTCAGCCGATCGATGAGTTCAACCGGCCGGCCAAGGCCGAGTACGGAACACCGCGGATCCCGCCGCCAGAGGATGAGGTCACGGCGTTGTTCGAGGCGTGGCGGGACTCGCTGCCGGCCGAGCGAAAGTACCTTCCGGCCGCGCGGGACTACGTGGCCGCGTCGCTGTGGCGCCGAGTGGGGCTGCGCATCGGTGAGACGGTGATGCTCGATATCCGGGACTGGCGGCCGGACCTGGGCGAGCACGGCAAGATCCACGTCCGGTTCGGCAAGGGAAGCCGGGGACGCGGTCCTAAACCACGGCTGGTCCCGGCGATCAACTCCGCGGACGCGTTGCTGACCTGGTGGCTGACCGACGTCCGGCACCAGTTCGGCGAGGACTGGTCCGACCCGGACGCCCCCATGTTCCCCAGCGAACGCCGCGACCCGCACACCGGCCGCCCCCGCCGGGCCGGAGACGACGCGCTGCGTTCGGGGCTGGCCGAGGCCGTGGAACGCTGGCTGCCATCGTGGAAAGGACGACTCACGCCGCATGGAATGCGGCACTTCTGCGCCTCGTCGCTGTATTCCCGCGGTCTGAACCTCAAAGCAATCCAAGACATTCTGGGGCATTCGTGGCTTTCGACCACGACGCAATATATCCACGTTCACGACGGCCACATCGAACGCGCCTGGGCGAGCGCGAACGACCGGGTCGCCGCCCGGCTGTCGGCCGAGAGATGAGCCGGAGAAAGGTGGCAGGCCGATGCGGTGGAATCTGCGGATGAAAGCGGCCGAATGCGGGATTTGGAAGTCAGCGGAGATGCGCCGCCGACTGGCCGATGCCGGGTTGGAGATCAGTGCCGGGAAGATGTCGGCGCTATGGACCGGCACTCCGACCACCATTCGCCTGGACGACCTCGACGTGATCTGCGCCGTGCTGGAGTGCAGCCCGGACGAGCTGCTGATCTGTGAGCCGGACAAGGTCGCCGCGCGCAAACCCGCCCAACCCGCCGAGGCCAGCCCGACCTCGGGCCTGGCGGTGACGCCTCGCCTGGGCCGGAACCGATCGGTCCCACCGGCATGAAAAGCGGGCCACCGCGGTCGTGCGCCGGCTGCGGCGTCAAACCAGCGGCGTGGTCCAAACCGCGAGTCGACTTCTGCTACGACTGCCTGCCCGGCGGCCCGTTCACCCCGCCGCCGTGCCGCCGGTGCGGATCGAGGATCGAGTACTACTCGGCGGCACTGTGCGCCCGCTGCCACCACTACGCGCCGCAGAAGCGAGACTCCTGCCGGGACTGTTACGCCTGGGGCGTGGAACGCAAGCACAAATGGCGGTGCTGGGGATGCATGTCGTGGCGGAACCGGTGCGCCGAGGGCGAATGTATCGCCTGCCGCCGGATAGTCCCCGTCGACGAGAGCGGCGCCTGCCGACTGTGCTGGCGGCAATCGGCGATGATCCGCGCCCAGGCCAGGCAACTGCCCGGACGCCGCAAAGCAATCGATCTGATCGCCGCGAACCAACACGGGCAGCAGCTGTACTTGGCCAACCTGTTCACCCAATACGGCATCGGCGTCCGATACCGCCAGGACCTGCAACGCCCACCACCCACCCCGGCTCCAAACGTGAACGCCTGGAAAGGCCCGGTGACGCACCGGCAGACCGTGCTGTTCGACATGCCGCGTGATCTGCGAGCCGGGCGAGATCGCGGATTTCCGCCACCAGCAGACCCCCTCACCGCAGCCGCCTGGGCAGCGGCCCTTGACGACTACGCCGCCCGGCACGGCTGGTCGCGTAGGACCCTTGGCCGCGCCCACCAGGGTCTGAAGATCCTGCTCGCCACCCAAGACACCCCGGGTGCACCGCTCAAGGCCACCGACATCTACGCGTTGCGGCAGCTCAAAGAAGTACCGGTCCGACCGCTCTTGGATGCCTGTGAGGAGGCGGGCGTCGTCGAAAACGACCGCACCCCCGCACTCACCGGCTGGTTCGGCGAACAAATATCCGGCCTGCCCGAACCGATGACAGCCGAACTGCTCGCCTGGTTCCGCGTGATGACCTGCGGAAGTCTCAACCCACCGCGGCGCCGACCCCGCGCCGAGGTCACCATCCGCGTTCAGGTGCGCTGGGTCATGCCCACCCTGCGGGTCTGGGCAGCAGCAGGGCACACCTCGTTGCGAGAGATCTCCCGCAACGACGTCCAGCTCGCTCTCCCGCCATCTGGCAACCCGCGCTCGACCCTCGGCCAGGGACTGCGGTCGATCTTCACCGTCCTCAAGTCCGAAAAGGTGATCTTCAGCAACCCGATCGCCGGCATACCGACCGGCGGCCACGAGATGCGCTACCCGCTGCCGGCCAAGCTGTCCGCGATCCGCGAGGGCCTGGCCTCGCCCAACCCGGCATGTGCGCTCATCACCGCACTGGTCGCCTTCCACGGGTTGCGCACCGGCGAGCTGCGCCACCTCAAGGTCACCGACATCGTCGACGGGCGGCTGCACCTGAACGGACGCCTCATCCCACTGGCCGACCCGGTCCGTGTCCGGCTGGCCGCCTACCTGGACGAACGCGCCCGCCGCTGGCCCCACAGCGCCAACCCGCACCTGTTCATCCACCAGACCATCGCCGGCAGCACCCGGCCCTTCGGCGGACGCTGGCTCGGCCTGCTGCTCCCCGTCCCGGTCCGCATCATCCGCGAAGACCGCATCCTGCACGAAATCCACGCCACCGGCGGCGACGTCCGCCGCGTGTGCGACCTGTTCGGCCTCACCGTCGCCGGCGCCATGCGCTACGCCGCCACCCTCGACCCAGCCGACCTCGACAAGCTCGAAGCACCGGACACCCCTCAGCCACCCGCCGAACAACCCATTCCTTAGCTCGCGAGGGAGAACGAGCCGATGAGATCGATCGTCGCGCCGTACGGGCGCTGGGAACCCGCGACGCCCGCCCAGGTCGCTTCGCTGTTCTCGGTGCTGCCATGCCAGTGGTGGATCGCCGGCGGATACGCCATCGAACTCGCCGTTGGCCATCACGTCCGCGACCACGGCGACATCGACGTCACGATGCTGCGCCCAGACCAGCTCCACGTTCACGATGCCCTGCGCGGCTGGGAGTGCTGGGCAGCCGATCCACCGGGCGTCCTGCGTCCCTGGGAGCCCGCGGAGGTCCTGCCCTCGACCGTCCACGACATCTGGTGCCGCCCACAGCCCGACGAACCATGGCGTATCCAGGTGATGCTGGATGAAGCGAACGGCGAAGAATGGGTATCTCGACGAGATCCCGGTATCCGCCGTCCCCTGACCGGGATCGGGAAAACCAGCCCAGAGGGCATCCCCTACCTTGCGCCCGAGATCCAGCTGTTCTACAAGGCCAAGGAGCCCCGGCAGAAGGACCAGACTGATTTCCTCACGATCCTGCCCGTCCTGACCACGGCACAACGACGCTGGCTGAGCCAAGCCCTGTCGCACTGCTTCGGCTCGCACCCCTGGCAAGAACAACTCGCGTGTTGAACTGAGAAATGCACCCCCAAAGCGCTGTACCTCCACCCGCATCTGGCTCTGTACGGGGCCGACACCGAGGCCACTGCCGGGAATCGCAACCAGAACCCGTTGTCTGCCTACGCCGACCCTGCCGGCGCCTTCGGTTCCCGAACCTGAGGGCTTAAGCTCACCCACCAGGGGTCACCCCCCTTGGGTTCGCGCCAGATGACCCTTCAGAATTCGTGAACCCACGGGGATC